>CAYYOV010000017.1:56136-70901 GCA_964473365.1 uncultured Ignavibacteriaceae bacterium | reverse complement strand
TGTCGGGAGCGCCGATCAAAGAGCCTGTGGCGTGGTACGGCCCGATCGTGATGAACACCCAGGCGGAATTGCGGCAGGCCCTCAAAGACCTCCACGAAGGAACGTTTATCAAGAATACTTAGGAAGTTCGCTCAGTTCGGCAGCACATCACCACCGGACGCGACCATACAGATGTGGGCGTGTTGACGCAGTTGTCTGATGGGCTGTGAAAAAAGGGCCAGTCCAGCAGTTATCCCCCCCCCTCCACGCTGGCTGGTGGCCCATAGGATGATTCCTACCCTTGAATCTCCGTTCGCCTGATACCCCTCTTCCACCCGGCTCCGTAGTTTGACGCCATGCATGTATGAGGTGCGCCATCGATGATATGGCCTGCGTTCCTCATGCTCATTGCGCTTCACCCACAAAAAACCTTTCTAGGGAGATGGATCATGCGATTCACGTTCAGTCTCATCGTGCTGCTCTGCCTGGCCGCCGGTTTCGCTCAGGCCCAAGTCAGCGAGCACCTTCGTATCAACGGGTACGGGAGTGTGGAATATGAGTATAACCTTTCGGACCAGGGACGAGGGGACAGGCACGGCTCGTTCGACTCTGACGGCTTCGACCTTGTGCTGAACTTCACGCCGGCGGAGCGCTTCCGGATCGCCGCCGATCTCAACTGGGAGCATGGCACGGCTATCGAAGACGGTTACGGCAACATCGGCTACGAGTATGTCTTTGCGGAGTATGCCCTCGCCGACTACCTCAAGATCCGGGCGGGCAAGCAGTTCATCAGCTTCGGTATCTACAACGAGATCCATACCGCGAAGCCGGCGTTCCTCGCCGTGAAAGAGCCGTCGTCGACCGTTCGCACCGACCGTGTGGGCTCGCCAGTGTTGTTCTATCCCCGCTGGGGAACCGGTCTCTCCTTCACGGGCAACTACACGCTTGGCAACATTCCGTTCGACTACATCGTTCAGGTCACGAACGGCGAACACCCCTACGACAACCCTTACGAGAAGGACTACGATGTCAGCAAGGCCCTGAACGGCCGTATTCGTGCCGTGGCGTATGAAAGCAATGCGCTTGACATCAACGCGGGGGCGTCGTACTACATCGATAATGGCGATTCGCTCGAATTGTCCTCGTGGGGCGTTCAGCTACAGGTTGAGGCTGGTGCGTTGACCGCCGAATTCGAATACATGGCGGGTTCGTACACGCCGATCCGTGCGACTTCGATCACGCGCAACGGATACTATCTGCAGGCGGGTTATCTCATCGGCGATCGGTACACCCCGTATGCTCGCTGGGAAGCGCACGATCCCAATACGTCTATCGATAAGGATATGGCCAACACGCTGGTGCTGGGCGTCAACATGCGCGTCAATGACTACCTGTTCCTCAAGGCTGAAGCCAACCGCTTCCTGTCCGAGACCGCGAATTCCCGACTCAGAGGTGTGAACTACACCGAGTTGAAGACCAGCATTTCCTTTGGCTTCTAACCCCGAGACGATGGAGACAACCATGAAAAACCTATCACTCTATATCCTGGTTGGCGCCCTGGCGCTGCTCTGCAGCACCGCCACAGCCCAACAATCGTATGCGGTCATCGCCAACACCTCCGTCGGCGCAGACCAGTTGAGCAGGACTGAGGTCGCCGATGTCTTTCTCGGCAAGATGACGATCGTCGGCGGGTCGGCGGTAAAGTTGTTCATCCTCTCCCCAGAGAATGAGGTCAGCGGCGTTTTCTTCGACAAGGTCCTGGGAACGACGGCCAACAAGTTCAATCAGACGTGGCTCCGGAATGCCTTCTCGGGCGGCGGAGCGACTCCGACACGGTTGGCTTCGAGCGCTGAACTGATCCGGGCCGTTGCCGGCACACCGGGCGCGATCGGATACGTCGCCAAATCAGCGGCCGCCAGTGCTTCGGGATGCAAAGTGCTGTATACCGAGTAGCCGCATTCCGATACGCGCTGTTCGCAGCAAACGACAAGGCCGGTCATCCCGGCCTTGTTCCTTTTTCTCCGCCCAAGTTACGGGCGACACGACGTCAGCAGTTTCATCCTTTGAGTCGGTTGCGACACGTGCTGACTGACTCTCAGCCGTCATGAGCTTGACGTTGTGCCGGACTTCCCGACACGGTCGTCGGCGAATGCCACACGACAGGTGCCCCAACACAGCCTTCCGTTCTGCCTCCTCCCCTTTTCGCTCCCGAATCCCCGATCCCGCTTCCCGATTCCTCCTCTACCACCTCGGCACGTCCTTTGCGTCTATATGTTGTACTCTTCCTCTCGTGAGGAAGAATCCCACACCGACAACTTGGAGAACGACCGTGTCGACATTCCTGGATCCTGAGACTCTGTGGCTGAACCTCACCAATGCCCTGTTGGGACTGGTGACGGTCGTCTGCATCGCCGCCGTTGTGCGTGTCGCATTGCAGGAATGGCTGTGGCGCGCGACGGAGACGTCTGCTGCCATGCTGCCCGATGATTCACATGCCTTCGACATCTCAGGCCTTGGCATTACCATGGCCGATGGTGGCGAGCGGCTCGATGAATCGAAGCGACTGCTTCGCCGCCCGGACGCGGAGGACGACGAATCCCCGAACATCATCCGCTCGACCAACTAGGGCTCGATCGGAGGCCGCCATGCGCTGCCCATTCCTCCGGGAGGCCCAGGTCAAGTTCTGCCGGGGCGCCGTCTCGTCCAAGATGATCATGCGTTCGTCCGGTGGCGACGAGCACGAGCGTTGCACGTCGGCGTCGTGGCCCAATTGCCCCGCAGCCCTGCAACATCATCAGGAACATGCCCCGACGCACCGTTGCCCATTCCTGCACGAATCGCTCGTGCAGTACTGTGCCGGGGCGCCGGTGTCAAAATTCGTCCCCTACAGCGACGACCAGTCGGCCCGCTGTTCCGACGACCGCCACGCGTACTGCGACGTCCTGCTCTCGCTCGAAGGCGGTCGCGTACCGCACGCCAACGGAGACCCCGCGACCTGGGTACCCGACGGACGATTCTTCGCCCCCAACCACCTGTGGCTCGACGTCGCTCCTGACGGGCACTGGCACATCGGAGCGGACGCCTTCTTCGGGCATGTTGCCGGCCGCATCGAGGCGATCTCGTTCATCAACGGAGCGTCCGGACAACATCCGACGGTTGTGCTGACCGTCGGCGAGACCGACCTCCAGCTCGTCTTCCCCGTCGCCCTCCAGGCAGCGGCCACAAACAACCGATTGCGGTCGCAATGCGAACGGGTCGTCGCCGAACCGTACACGGGTGGATGGCTGTTCGAAGGCTCACTTCGTCCAAGCGCGACGGATCTGTCCGTGCTCAGGTCCGGCGATCAAGTGAAACGATGGATGCGAGACGAGCTCAACCGATTGAACGCCGTCGTCCAGCAGCATGCGGCGCGGACGACGGGACTGTGGAATGACGGCGGCATGGCCGTCCCCGGTGTGATCCGCCACCTCGATCGGCCAGCGGCCCTTTCTGTCTACGCCGAGTTCTTCTCACCGTTCGTCGCCTGGAGGAGTTCGCAGTGAATCGATCCCATGCCATGGTCCCGCTGGCGGGACTGCTTGCCGGGTTGGCCGCCGGGTGGGTGCTCTTCCCTGCCCTGCTGTATCGCACCGAGGAACAGCCTCTTCAGTTCAGTCATGCCGTCCATACGGAGACGGGGGGCATGGCGTGTACGGACTGCCACGCCTTCGACGAAGCGGGCAGGTTCGCCGGCATTCCGAGGACGGCGCAGTGCGCCAGCTGCCACGCGGACGTCATGGGCGAGACGGAGAATGAAAAGCGATTCGTCGAGGAGTATGTAAAGCCGAATCGCGAAGTGCCCTGGAGGGTCTACGCGCGCCAGCCGGAGAATGCGTACTTCCCGCACGCGGCACATGTAGTACGGGGCAGCATCACCTGCGAGCTGTGCCATGGCCCTCATGGATCGACGACCACTCTGCGGCCGTATCAGGAGAATCGGATCAGCGGCTACAGCCGCGCCATTTGGGGCTCCTCGATCGCACGCGTCGGAATGGAGCCGTGGGAGGGCATGAAGATGGACGATTGCATCAGCTGCCATCGCGAGACCGAGCGAGCACGCGCTTGCCTCGATTGCCACAAGTAGGGAGAGACACTCGCGACCTGCACCAACGTTTCGGCCTTCGATCTCCATTCTTCAATCTTACATCTTACATCTTTCATCTTAAATCTTTCATCTTTCATCTTACATCTTGCTTCTCCAATGCCATTCACCCGACGTGATATTCTCCGATTCGCAGGAGCTGCGACGGCAGGTCTTGTTTTCTCACCACTGCCGTGGAAGATACTCGATGACGTGGCCATCTGGACGCAGACGGGCCCGTGGATCGCGAAGCTTCCGCGCGGTCCAATCAGTCATGTCCCGACGGTCTGCTCCGTGTGCCCCGCCGGATGTCCCGTGACGGCTCGGTGTGTCGCCGGCGTTCCGTCGGCCCTGCGTGCCACTGCCGGCAGCGGTCAACCTCTCTGCCCGATCGGCCTCACCGGCCATCACCTTGCCTATCATCCGTTGCGGGTCGCCGGACCGTGCCTCGTGGAACGACATGGCGACCGGGTGACGACCATACCGGCGTCGCTCGAAGATGCCCTGGGTCGCCTTCCTGGGCAAGGAGCCGGGAGCGCCCCCGGCCGTACGGTCATGATCGTCGATCAGCGACCCGGGCGCGCGATCTCCGACCGTTACCGTGCCTTCCTCCATCAGCGAGGCGGTGGCTACTATGCTGTCCCGGACGACGACGCTTCGGTCCGACCGGTCGGTTACGACCTCGAGCGCGCACGCACGATCCTGGCCGTCAGCTCCCCCGTCCTAGACGGCTGGACAACGCCCGCCCGAACGGCCCGACTTGTGGATCGACGGGTGAAGAATGACGGCTTGCGCATCATCGCGGCTGAGGCAGCGCGCTCACGCACGGCGATGCTGGCCGACCGTTGGTTGCCCATCCGACCGGGCAGCGAGGCGGCCTTGCTGGCGAGCCTGCTGAACCTGGCAAACGCCCATCGGCGCTCAGATCTGGCGCCAGAACTCCGCGAGATCATCCAACGCTCGACGCCCGAAGCGGTGGCTCCCGCCGTCGGTCAAACGCCGGCCCACCTCCAGCATCTGTTTGCAAAGCTCACGGAACGGAGCCCCGCACTCGTGATCGTCGGGAGTGATGGCTGTGGTCCGGTCGACCCCGGGACACATCACCTGGCGGTCCTCCTGAACCGGATGCTGGGTGCGGCATCGAACGGAACGTTGCTCAACCGTCCGGCGATGCCGATCTCCGAGGGACTGCAGGAACGCGACCTGGCTCCTGTAGCACCGCTTTCGTCCGTTCCTGACGGTTCGGTCGATCTGGTCATCCTCGACGGCGATGAAGGGATGTGCCACGTTTCGTGGGAGGCGATCGCCCGGACGCTGCGTCCCAGCGGATCGCTCGTTGTGAGCCTTTCACCCGTGCTGACCGCTCTCGCATCGCACGCAGACATGATCCTTCCGTCACCCGCGCCGTACGAATTCATGGGCGAGGCGACCGGCGACCCGACCGAACCATCGCGTCGATACGCCCTCAGCCGCCCGCTCCATCCGCTCCGGACGGACAGCGTGGATGCCCTCTCAGTTCTCGCGTATTTGAGTGGGCAGCCCATGACGCGCGACGATGCGCTACGCGCAAAGGTTGCAGGGATCTGGGCCTCCCGACGCGGACAGGTCCGTACTTCGGACGGCTCTGTCAACACCGTGAGGTCCTTCGACAGCGCCAACTCGCTCTGGAGCGCCCTTGCCGAAGGCGCAACGTGGTCGCTCGAAGGCACGTCGCTGGCACCCCCGGTCCATGCGCAGACCGTAGATTCCGCCACCTCCGACGGGATCGCCAAACATATCGCAACATTGTTGGATCCCGCGTCGTCATCAGGTGTCACGGTTATCGCAACGACCTGGGCGCTCGTCACCAGTTGCAGTCGCTTGTCGCCCCTCATGACGAAGCTGTATCAGGAGTCCGGACTTCGCCCGACCTCCGAAGTGGCGGCCCTCGCACAGCAGACTGCCGACGCTTTCGGCCTGGCCGAAGGATCGTCCGCTGAACTGCGCACCGGCGAGGCGTCCAGCACCGTCAAGGTGCGTATTAGCGATAGTCTTGCCCCGGGGACGGTTCAATTGTCGGCAGGACCCGACCCGGTCGGATTACGTTCCTCTGCTCCACCCTGCGTCGCGACCGCCTTTCCAGGCCGGCACGCCGCCGAACTCCGAAAGAGCTGATATGCCTTCACGCTATGGAATGGTGATCGACCTCGACCGTTGCACCGGATGCGGCAATTGCACCGTGGCCTGCGCGATCGAGAACAACATTCCCCCCGGACCTCCGGGGGTCAGCGAGCGCACGGGGATCACGTGGATGCGCGTCTATGAGGCCGACAACGGAGAACATTTCCCCGAAACGCAGTCCGCGTTCGTGCCGGTCATGTGCATGCAGTGCGAATCGCACACGCCGTGCGTCTCTGTCTGCCCGCAGAACGCTGTCGAAGTGGACCCCGTGACGGGCATTGTCGGACAGATCCCCGAGCGCTGCCTCGGATGCCGGTATTGCATGGCCGCCTGCCCCTACCATGCGCGCTACTTCAACTGGTGGGACCCGAAGTGGCCCGACGGCATGGAGAAGGGGTTGAATCCAGACGTCTCTCCGCGCATGCGAGGCGTCGTGGAAAAGTGCAATTTCTGCCATGGACGGCTCCATGCAGCGCGCGAAAAGGCCGCCGCGGCCGGGAGGATGGAGTTCGATCCTGCCGAGTATGTGCCGGCGTGCGTCGAATCCTGTCCGACAGGTGCCATCGTCTTTGGAGACCTGAACGATCCTTCCTCTGAGGTCGCAAGACTCAGTCGTGACGAGCGGGCATTCCGTTTCTTGTCTCGTCTCGGAACCGAGCCGAACGTGTCATACCGCTCGTCTCGTGCATGGGTGCGGTCGCTGGCAGACCGCGTGCTCGCGCGGACCCGAAAGGAGGAAGCCCGTGGATAGCCAGTGGATCCCGCGCGGTTTGCAGCGCACGTCCTTCCCCCGATTCATGGCCTGGATGCTCCCGTGGGCCGGCCTGCTCGCGTGGGGGCTCTTCGGTGCAGCCCTCTGCCTTATCGAAGGATTGAACCAGACCAACATGGACAACCGGTTCGCGTTCGGCCTCTGGATCTACCTCGATCTGACGATCATCGCCTTCGGCGCGGGTGCTTTCTTTACCGGCTTCCTGTTGTACCTGTTACGGCGAGAGGCGCTTCGGCCGGTCATCAACAGCGCGGTCGTGCTCGGGCTCATCTGCTACAGTGGCGCGATCATCGTACTCATGGTCGATGTCGGCCAGCCGCTCAGGGCGTGGTTCACGTTCTGGCACCCGAACACCCATTCGATGCTGACGGAGGTGACGTTCTGCCTGACCTGCTACCTGACCGTGCTGCTCATCGAGTATGTGCCGGTGCTGCTCAAGAACCGGCAGTTCCGGCGCATCCCGAAGATGCTTGTGTTCGAATTCGAATTGCACAAGCTGATGCCGATCCTGGCGGGCGTCGGAGCCTTCCTGTCGTTCTTCCACCAGGGCTCGCTGGGCGGACTCTATGGCGTCATGCAGGGACGACCGTTCGCATTCCGGGAGGCGATCGGTCTCTGGCCGACGACATTCTTCCTGTTCATCCTTTCTGCCATGGCCGCGGGCCCGAGCTTCCTGATCGTCACCACGCGGCTCGTCGAAGGGATCACACGAAAGCGGCTCGTCGACAACCGCGCGCTGATGACCCTTGGCCGGATCTCGGGCTTCATGCTGGCAGGGTACCTCGCGCTGAAAGCCGTCGACACCATCGTCTGGATCAATCAGACGTCGCCGGGAGCCGGATTCCCCGCCTTCGAATACTATGAGCGCGCTTCCTTCGGGAGCTGGATCCTCTTCCTCGAACTCGGCGTCTTCGGCCTCCTGCCGGCTCTCATGCTGCTCAGCCGTCGCACCCTCATGCATCGCGGCTGGCTCCTTGTGGCCTCTGGGCTCGTCCTCTCGGGCATCGCGTTGAATCGTTTCGTTCTGACGATCCAAACGCTCGCGCTTCCGACATTCACGTTCGACCCGTTCCTCAGCTATCTGCCGAGCTGGCAGGAAGTGGCAACCTTCACCGCCGTCGTCGCATACGGCGTTCTGCTCTATTCACTTTCGTACCGCTATCTCCCGCTCTTTCCGCAAGAGCGTGAGTTGGCGCAGTCGTAACGGAGGCATGTCATGCTACCCTGGGTCTACGAGTTTCAATGGAACGCGTTCCACATCACGTTCCTCCTCATCTTCTTCACGGTCGCCGTCGTGGTCGCAACGACGGTCGTTCGCGCGATCATCCGGTCGGGCCGGCGACTCGCGCGTGAGGGACATGCCCGCGTCTCGTGGCATTCAGCCTTCGAGGAGCTGCCCGCCTCGACGCGCGTGTGTCGCCATCAGATGAACGGCGAGGTGCGGCAGCGGACCTGTGAGAACGAGTTTGCCTGCGCCGACTGCCCGGAACATCAACGCTACCTCGCCTCGGGAGGCTCCCCTAGTTCCGCACGGCCGCTTCCGTTCCTGCCGGCGGTCACGGTCTCGGGCATTCAGCTCCCGACGGACCGCTACTACGACCGCGGACACACGTGGGCGCATATCGAGCCCGACGGCACGTTCACCGTCGGCATCGACGAGCTTGGTCGACGGCTCCTGGGCCCGATCGAGTCGGTCGAACTTCCACCGGTCGGCTCACGCGTCGCCACCCATGCACCTTCCATCCGCGTCCGGACGAAACACGGCGTGGCACTCCTCCGGTCGCCGATCGACGGCAATGTGGTCGACACCCGCATCGAAGGCGACCACTGGAAGATGAAGGTCCAGCTGGACCCGGCGTCGAGTGTTGCGCATCTCCTGCGCGGTCCAGAGATCGGACCGTGGCTCACGCGCGAACTCGAACGATTGCAGATGACCCTTTCGGACCAGCGTGTCGGGTTCAGTCTGGCCGACGGCGGCGTCCCCGTAGAATCAATCCCCGACGCAGCTCCGACGAAGGATTGGGAAGCGGTATGGGGGGAGATGTTTCTGGAAGCGTGACCCACGGCGCGGGGGATGCAGCTCTAGAGAGGTGGGAGGTGATCGGTGGAGGGAGGTCTCAGACGACGCCTCTCTGAGAGTGAGCCTGATCGCAAACCAACAAAGCCGAACCGCCAAGGGGAAAGGCCTCTCTTGGCGGTTTTCAATTGTAGACGTCGTGAACGGGGCGCTCTGGTCCCTTTCTCTATTCTTCCTACTCCTCGCCTCGACATTCCTGAGACCTCATCTCGGAATCCCGTATTTCTTGATTCTATCGTACAACGTCGACCGGTCGATGCCAAGGAGCGAAGCGGCTTCTTTCACGTTCCCTCCGGTCCGTCCGAGCATGGCCGTGATGACCCCCTGTTCCACCTCGTCCAACGTAAGGTTCGTCGGAGGCCGCCACGTTGCCGCTGATTCGGTCTCCGACTGTCGGAGGAATTGAAAATCCTCCGCGGTCAACGACGTGCCCCGACAGGTAACGAGCGCACGCTCGATCGCATTCTCCAACTCGCGCACATTGCCCGGCCATTCGCGTTCAAGCAGGACGCGCAGTCCTTCCTCCGAGATCTGCGTCACCGGGCGGTCGAGCTCGTGCGAGAGCCGCTGGACAAAATGCTGTACGAGGAGGGGAATGTCCTCACGGCGCTCCCGCAACGGAGGGATATCGATCGTAATGACGTTCAGTCGGTAATACAGGTCGTCGCGGAAGGACCCTGCGTGAACCGCCTTCGGCAGGTCGCGGTTCGTCGCGGCGATCACCCGCACATCCACTTCGATCTCCTCCGACCCCCCCACACGATAGAATCGCCGTTCCTGCAGGATCCGCAGCAGGTCCATTTGCAGCTTGGGCGAGATGTCGCCGATCTCGTCCAGAAAGATCGTCCCTCCGTTGGCGAGCTCGAACTTCCCCCGCTTCTGGGATGTCGCACCGGTGAAGGATCCTTTCTCATGACCAAAAAGCTCTGATTCGAGCAAGGTCTCGGCCAGCGCGGCGCAGGAGACCCCGATGAACGGCTTTCCGGCGCGGTCACCCGAAAAGTGGATGGCGCGGGCGACCAATTCTTTGCCGGTCCCGCTCTCACCCTGGATGAGCACCGTGCTCCGAAGCCCGGACACCTCCCGGATCAGTTCCAGGATCTGGCGCATGCGTGGATTCTTGCTCAGGATATCGTGCACGTGGTACTGTCGGGCCAGTTTTTGCCGAAGGATCGTGTTCTCTCGCTGGAGGTTCTTCACCTTGATGATGCGGCTGACCAGAAGAGAGATCTCCTGCGGGTGACACGGTTTCACGACGTACTCCTGGGCCCCCTCCTTTATGGCCGCGATGGCAGTATCGACCGTCGCATAGGCCGTGATGATGATGACCGACGCGTCGGGATGGAGCTTGCGTACTTCGAGCATCGTCTCGATCCCGTCGATCCCGCCGGGCATCTTGAGGTCGATGAAGTACAACGCATAGTCCTTCTCGCGCGCCCGGGCGATCGCCTCTCGTCCCGAGCTGACCGTGTCGACCGCGTAGCCGTCCTCGCGGAGCCAGGCCGCCATCGAATCGCGCATGATCTCCTCGTCGTCAACGACGAGGATCTCCCATTTCGTGTTCATGGGTCGTTCCTTCATTGAGGTCCGGGTCGGTTGGTACGGCCTCCCGGAGCATGCATCAGGTCGCGCGCCAACGCGGCGCATCCGTCACACAGTTCGTCGCTTTTCAGGTCGATGGCCTCGACGGTCGTGGCCAGCGACATGGGACACGACCGATCGGCGCAATGCACGAGGCCCACCGTGTGGCCGACCTCGTGGACCACCTCGGAGATGAATCTCCGTCGTACGAGGTCCGCGTGCGGTGTAAGACCGTAAAACTCCGGGTCCAGCCGGGCGGTCGAAACGACTGCAGCTCTACCCTTCAACTGAGCCTGCCCGAACACAAAGCTGAGCATCGGAATGCAAAGATCGACCGACGTCACGCCCAGCACGCGTTCGCGGCTATCATCCGCTCCGGAAAGCAGGGCGCGCAAGAGCACCTCGGAGCTGTATTGCTGGCGGTGCGCATCCCAGGCCTCCGCGGGCAGCTGTCGTTCCTGCAATATGTGGACCTCCAGGTCGAACGATCGCCATACCGGGTCGACGATGGCGGTCAACAGGTCCGGGAGGACCGGACCGAAGCAGACGATACCGAGCCGGCTCACCTGGGCTGTCGAGCTGCGTCCGAGGATTCGGGACGCGGTTGAACTTCGACGAGCGGCAATGAGACAGTCACCGTAGTGCCCTTGCCGACCGAGCTCTCAACGTCGATCGTGCCATGATGAGCCTCGACGATCCCGTAAACCACTGCCAAGCCAAGGCCGACACCCTTCCCTTCACCCTTCGTCGTGAAGAAGGGATCGAAGATCCGGGCGACCAGTTCGGGCGACATACCCTCACCATTATCGCTCACCCGGATCGCCAGCCGGTCTGTGGCCGCGTCTGTATGCGCCGTCAGCATGACGCGGGCTGATGGCTTGCCCTGGCTGGCCTCGGCCGCATTCATCAACAGGTTCACGAGGACCTGCTGGAGCTGCGAAGGATCGCACGGCACCGGTGGCAGGAGTTCCGGCAGCCGAACATCGAGGACGACATTCATAAGGTCGAACTTGTGGCCGATGATCGTCACGAGCGATGCGACGATCCGCTGCAGATCGGCCGGGACACGGTGGGGAACGCTTCGTCTCGAGAAGGCCAGCAGGTCGGAGACGATCTTGCCCACGCGGGCCGTTTCATGCGAGATCTGTTCCAGATAATGTTTGACCTCGGGCAGCCGTTCAGGCGGTATGCCCTTTTCGCCGATGATCCGCTGGAGCAAGACCGACAGGTTGAGCACCCCCGACAGCGGATTGTTGATCTCGTGGGCCACGCTGGCTGACAGTTGACCGAGCGACGCGAGCCGGTCCGTCTGGACGAGTCGCTGGTGGGCCACTTCCAGTTGTTCCGTCCGTTCGTGTACTCGGATCTCGAGCGTTTGCGTAATGTTGTTCACCTCATCGAGGGCTGCCTTGAGGCGTACGCGCATCGTTTCAAATGACCTTGCCAAGGCCCCCAACTCGCCGCTCGTGGGGAGCTTCAGCGGTTCTTCGAGCTTCATCTCGCTCACCGCTTGCGTCCCAACGATCAGTTCCTCGATCGGCCGGTCGACGAAGCGCCGGGTGAAGAGCACGATGAGGAGACCGACGAGCAGAACATGCACAACAGTCGTGAGCATGACGTTCTGCCGGACGGCCGCCAGCTCATCATCGACCCGGTCCAGTCCGAGCGATACATCCAGCACGCCCAGCACCGCGATCGATCGCGGATGGGCGTGGCACTCGGCCTCACTGCACGACGGCTCATTGTAGATCGGCGTCACCATCGCGAGCTTGCGACGTCCTCCCGGGCCGGTGAAGACGCGCGACCGCAACGGCGTATCGAGACGGACGAGCGGCTGGTCAGACGCGTGGCACATATAGCACGCTTCGGCCCTTTTGTCGACCTGGCGTTCGTCATCAGCCACAGTCGAGAACATCACGCGCCCCTCTTTATTGAAGATGCGGATCCGATCGATGCCCTGATTGCCCGCGATCGTCTGCATGATCTGGTAGGCCGCCTCGCGGTGATCGGCGTTCATGGCGTGCCACGTCGCGCTTGTGATCGCGCGCGACAGTTGATCGGCGCCGCTGATCATGGCGTCGAGCAATTGCTGCTCTTGCACCCGAAGATCGAGGTAGCCGGAAATGCCTTCGGCGGCCACGATGAGGACGGTCAGAGAGAAGATGAGGCGAGTCGAAATCCGTTTCGGAATGAGGCGCCGCATGCGCGTGGCCCAGGGGTGGGATACAGCACCAACACGCGGGGGGAATTGCAACATTCATGCCCGCCCAATGTGTCAGGAACGAGAATCACACGACGGAAGCAATACGCCGATGGCCGAATTGGACAATGGTGGGACACCTGCCGTCACGGGAATATCAGATCAGGAGCGACTCGTTCACTTTTTGCGAAGCCACCGAACCTTCTTCGCCCAAGTGCGAAACATGGTCCAAGGCTGTTGCATCAACGAGGACGGATATGGAGGAGCGACTTCTACCTACCATCATTGTCGTAGTACGGAAGCGAGGAGTGCTCACGCAAGAACGTAGCACGATCGCCGTGGCTCACCAACTCGCTCTCGCTGCTCGACGATCGATCCTCATCGATGCGCATGGAGATGCCGATGCGCAAGCACACCTCACCAGATGGTCTGCGGTCCGGCATGAGCTTACCACACTCTGCAGATGAGACTGCCTGGCGTCCGCGATTTTCCGTATCTTGTGACATGGGCCTTCATGAAGAGATCCGTCGGCGACGCACGTTCGCCATCATTTCGCATCCAGACGCCGGAAAGACCACGCTTACCGAGAAGCTGCTCCTCTATGGAGGCGCAGTTCAGCTGGCGGGATCCGTCACGGCCCGCCGCAACCAACGGCAATCCACATCCGACTGGATGGAATTGGAGCGAGCACGCGGCATCTCCATCAGCGCTACTGTGCTCCAGTTCGACTACGACGGCTACCGCATCAACCTTCTCGACACGCCCGGTCACCAGGATTTCTCCGAAGACACCTACCGTGTCTTGACGGCTGTCGACGGCGTCGTGATGGTCATCGACGCGGCCAAAGGCATCGAACAGCAGACACGCAAGCTCTTCGCGATCTGCCGGCGCCGCGGCATACCGATCTTCACGTTCATGAACAAGCTGGACCGGCCGACGAAAGACCCCCTGGCCCTCCTGGACGAATTGGAGAGCGTACTCCAGATCGGTGCCGTACCGATGAACTGGCCTCTGGGGACGGGCTTCGAATTTCGGGGACTGTACGACCGGCGGGAAAAACAGGTGCATCTGTACGAAATGAACGCGAACGGGGCCTATCGCGCTCCCGTGAACATCACCGACCTTCATGACGGGCTCGTGCGGGAACGCCTTCCGCAAGCAGCATTCGCCACGATGCTCGAAGAGCTCGAAATGCTCGACCATGCGGGCGTGGCGTTCGACGCGGAGGCGGTGCTCCAGGGACGAATGACGCCCGTGTACTACGGCAGCGCCCGCAATAACTTCGGCGTGCAGCTCTTACTCGACGGGTTCCTGGCATTGGCGGGCGGGCCGCGCCCCCGAACAAGCAAGGGGGTCGTCGTGCCACTCGAGGCGGAGCCGTTCTCGGGATTCGTCTTCAAGATCCAGGCCAACATGGACCCGCGCCATCGGGACCGAATCGCCTTCTTGCGCGTGTGCTCGGGGATCTTTCAACGTGACACGCAGGCGACACATTCTCGCACCGGCAAGACCCTGCGCCTCTCGAATGCGGCGCGATTGTTCGGCCAACAACGTGAGACGGTGGAAGAGGCCTATCCGGGCGACATCATCGGCCTTGTCGGCCATTCAAGCCTCGGGATCGGCGACACGTTGAGCGAGGATCCCTCCGTTGTCTACGACGAGATCCCGCACTTCCCACCCGAGCATTTTGTCATGCTGCACAACCCCCACACGGGGAACTACAAGAAATTTCGGGACGGCGTGAGCCAGCTTTTGCAGGAAGGTGTGGTACAGGGGTTCGAGTTGAAGGGGTCGGGACAGCGGATCCAGATCCTTGCGGCAGTCGGTCCCCTGCAGTTCGAGGTGGTGCAATACCGGCTCGAGAGCGAGTATGGCG
>CAYYOV010000017.1:51563-56036 GCA_964473365.1 uncultured Ignavibacteriaceae bacterium | reverse complement strand
GTCGGTCCCCTGCAGTTCGAGGTGGTGCAATACCGGCTCGAGAGCGAGTATGGCGCACCGTCACGACTCGAGAAGACCGATTGGAAGATCCTTCGGTGGGTGGACCCATCGTTGCATCTCCAGGCGCTGCCCCAGACGGGCATTCCGGCCGGCTGCGCACTCGTGGAAAATGGCGAAGGCCAGCTCGCCATCTTGTTCCAGGACCAATGGGGTTTGAACTACTTCATCGAGAAGAATCCCGCCATCACCCTCTCCGAACTCCCCTTCGACGCCTGAGCTCTGCCGTTCGCTCGAACAAGCCTCGTCAAAAAGGAAACGGCAGCAAGCCCCGAGGCCGCCGCCGTCCCAGGAGAAGCTTCGGATCAGTCGATCACTGCCAGGTGGTACTCCCAACCGCGGCGTGAGCCACCAGGGGTATGCCGCCGGTGATCGCCACCGAATAGGCGTACAAGGTGGCCATCGCATGGTCCGCCTGGTACGGGAAGGTCGGTCTCCCGATGGTACATGCGCCAGGCCCCGGCATATCACAGGCCAAAATAGAAGCGGCGGGGATTTCCCCGCCGCCTTTTCAACAAGAAACCGTTGCCGTATCTCAGAATCCTTTGACGGAGGCCTGAGCGACAAAGTACGAGAAAGGATCGAAGTTCGTGATCGTAAACGTGTCGGTCGTAGCGTTTGAGAGCGTGTGGACCACCGTATACGTGTTCGGGTCGGAGCCCGGGGGCGTTTCGCTCCCTCCATAGTACACCGCGGCAAGGTCGAGCGTGTATGGCCCTGACATTTCAATCGTAACCGTCGCGGCCGATGAGCCGTCGTAGACAAGCGTCACAGTCCCAACCACCGTCAGTCCATCCGTACCGCAACCAGTCGGATCCGCGTATAGCACATGGACGTATGTTCCGGCATCGAAGACCGGCGTCGTCCATCCAAGACCGCCACCAACGTCTCCCAGGCACCACGAGTTAGCCGGGTCGAAAGCGAACGCCGGATGTGCCGTGGGCGGAGGCGGCTCCTCGCCGTCGCAGTCGATCACAATGGTAGTGTACGTCGCCCAGTGTCCCCGCTTATCGCGAAAGCGCGTATCGCCGCTCCAAGCGCTCTCCGTCCGATGGCGCCAGCGACCCTCCTGCTTCTTGACGATCGCATGCGCCGCAGCATACCACACATCGGCATTGCCGCACTGATACCCAATTTGTTCGAACGGAATCGTGACGGCCCACGTTACGTCAGAAATGCGCCGGGCCCTGTAGGGGAACTTCCGGGGCTTCGGGTCGCCCTTCTGGGTGTCGGGCATATCTGAAAGCGACGACCCGACCCACAGGTCGATGGAGATCAAATTCCAACCTTCAGTCGTGGAATAGACCACCTGGAGGGCGTCATCTTTGCCGTCGCCATTCAGGTCGACATCGTCAAACGCAACATCTCCGACATCATGCGAGCGATCCGCAATCAGGTCGACGACGTGGCTCGATTGACCGTTCACAAAGACCTCGAACGGGAGATCTGTCTCGATCGACGAGGGTTGACGTTCTACGTCGACCGGCGACCCCTGTTCGCAACCGAGGCCACCCAGCATCAACGCCAGGAGCGCGACGGCCGCCACAAGAAACGTTCTGTTGACCCGCATGTGAACCTCCTTCACCGATCTGATAAGAAAAACTTGGGCCGGACCGAGTTCCAAAACTGCGGTCCGGAGAACAGTCATTTTGCGGCGTCTTTGCCCGTCCGGGCGACGAACAGGAACGCGTCGCGGACGAAATCGGCCGCATTGTTGGCGAAGGGATCGGGGATCCCCTTTTTCAGCGCGTCGTATGTCATGACGACGCCGCCCGCAGAGATCGCACCGTTTGAATTGATCAGGATCGACCGGTTCGCCTCGCCGCACTTCAGGAGAACGCTCGCCTTTACGTTCGGGAATGCCGCCTCAACGACCGGTTCGACGTGGATGACGCCCCCGAGCACCTTCATCGCCTCCGGCGTCTCGCACTCGACCTCGATATTCTGAGATTTCAGATACGTCAGGTTTTCCTGGATGATCTTGCGAGTGATCATCGCCACCTCATTGGCCACACCTGTCATCTTGTCCCGCAACGCAGCGAAGGTGTTCCATTCTTTCACGGTGGCATCCAGCAGCGCTTTTGAACCCGCGTTCATATGTCAGCCTCCGGTCTACTAAAATATACTCATCCCTCTCGCGAACGCAAGTGACGATGCTGTAATCTGTTACGCCCGTTTTGGCTTCCTGACGGTCGGAACGGATCGGTGGTACTTTCCGATAGGAGCGAATAGAATCCCTCATTTTCGCCCCCGAGATTCCGACACGGAATCAGCGGGATCCCGCAATGAAATCCGCCAAAATGTCGATTTCATGCTGAAATCGGTGGCACGTGGCTTGAAGCGGATATCTGGCCGATCGCTCCCGTCAATGTAAACCTTTCGCTAGCTTGGTCGACACTTGAGCAGCCGGTCTGCCCTCCGGGCGACCTAAAGGTCATACGACTCTGTGGGCTCGAGATCATCGACACATGACATTCCGACTCATTCCAGATCTCCCATGAAAAAAGACTTCCTCACCGTCCGCGATCTCTCATCCAAAGAGCTGGCTCGCACGTTGGCCCTGGCGGCAGACATCAAGAAGCATCCGAAGAAGTATTCGACTGCGCTCAAGGGCAAGGCTCTCGCGATGATATTCGAGAAGCCGTCGCTCCGGACTCGCGTATCGTTCGACGTCGGCATCCATCAGCTGGGCGGTTTCTCGGTGCCGCTGATGCCCTCCGAGATCAGTCTCGGAATACGAGAGTCGGTACATGACGTCGCCAAGAATCTCGAGCGAATGGTCCAGGGGATCATGATCCGGACATTTGCGCATCAGATCGTCATCGACATGGCCAAACACGCTCGCGTGCCGGTCATCAACGCTCTCACTGACTACTCGCATCCTTGCCAAGCGCTGGCCGACTTCCTCACGCTGAAAGAAGTGAAGGGGAAGCTAAAGGGCCTCAAACTGACGTACGTCGGCGATGGCAACAATGTGGCCCATTCCCTGATGTTCGCCGGTGCGCTGTTGGGTGTACATGTCACCATCGCTTGCCCGGAGGGATATGACCCTGATCCAGCCGCCCTCCAGTTGGCCCAGGAAGATGCCCGCTCGACGGGAGCCCAGATCGAAGTGGTCCGCGATCCCATGAGAGGTGTCGCCGGCGCCGACGCGATCTACACAGACGTCTGGGCTTCCATGGGACAAGAAGCAGAGACAGAGAAACGAAAGGTCATCTTCAAGCCGTACCAGGTGAATGCGGCCCTTATGGCGCGCGCGAAGAAGGATGCGGTGTTCATGCACTGCCTCCCGGCGCACAGAGGTGACGAAGTGACGGACGAGGTGATCGACAGCAAGGCCTCGATCGTGTTCCAGGAAGCCGAGAATCGTCTGCACGCGCAGAAGGCCGTGCTGGTGCAACTTATGAAGAAAGCGTGAACACAAACCTGCCCGCCGGCAGGCAGGTGACACTGACAAGAAAGATGGTCACTGATCTCTGATCCGTGTCATCAGTGTTCGCTTTATGCCAAGATCATTGTGCCTCAGACCGCTCTTATCGCCATCGGGGGCAACTCCCTCATTCGCGCCGGCCAGCGCGGCACCATAGGCGAACAGCTGGCCAACGCACACGCCACCGCTCGTTCGATCGTGCGAATGGTCAAGCACGGCTGGCGTATTGTCATCACCCACGGCAACGGCCCCCAGGTCGGTGCGCAGCTCCTCCGCTCCGAGCGGGCTGCTTCAGAGGTCTACACGCTCCCCCTTGACGTCTGCGTCGCCGCAACGCAGAGTGAGATCGGCTACCTCATCCAACGTGCGATGGAGTTCGAACTCCGGGAGATCGGCCTCAAGACGCCTGTGATGACCGTGCTAACACAGGTTCGCGTCGACCCCGACGATCCGGCCTTCACGAAGCCGACGAAACCAATCGGACCCTTCTACAACCGGGCGGACGCCGACGAAAAGGCCGCACGATTCGGTTGGACAATGATCGAAGACTCAGCGCGCGGCTACCGTCGGGTCGTCCCCTCCCCGACTCCGGTCGAGGTCTTCGAACGTCACATCATTCGGCAGATCCTCGACCTCGGCATGATCGTTATCGCCGTCGGCGGAGGCGGTATTCCTGTGATCGAGCATGGGTATCGCGTGACTGGCGCCGAGGCGGTCATCGACAAGGACCGGGCTTCCGCGCTGCTCGCTGCGGACCTGAACGCCGATCTCTTCGTCATCAGCACCGATGCCGACGCTGTCTATCTTGAGTACAAGAAGCCGGCGGAGCGGAAGCTGGAGCGGGTCACATGCGATGAAATGGAGCGCTGGAACAGCCAAGGACAGTTCCCGCCCGGTAGCATGGGGCCTAAGGTCGAAGCGGCCGTGCAGTACCTGCGGCATGGCGGAAAGGAAGTGATCATCACGTCGTACGAGTGCTTGATGGA
>CAYYOV010000017.1:43326-51463 GCA_964473365.1 uncultured Ignavibacteriaceae bacterium | reverse complement strand
CCACGTCATCGAGTCCCAGCAGTTCACCGTCCCGCTGATCCACGAGCTGTTCGCCCGCGCCCGTCAGATGGAAGCGACCGTACAGCACGGGGGAACGCGAGACTACGAGCGCCGGATCATGGCGACGCTCTTTTACGGCTCCTCGACCCGGACACGGTTTTCGTTCGAGTCGGCCATACAGCGTCTGGGCGGCAAAGTGTTGAGCACCGAATCGGCACAGGAATTCTCGTCGGAAATCCCTGGAGAGCATCTCGAAGACACGATCCGCATCATCGCCGGAATGTGTGATATCATCGTGCTCCGCTCGCGCGAGCATGATGGAGCAAAGCGCGCTGCGGCGATCTCGCCCGTACCGATCATCAACGCGGGAGACGGCGAAGGCGGGCAGCACCCGACACAGGCCCTGCTCGACCTCTATACGATCCAACAGGAATGCCGGACGATCAACGGTCTGACCGTTGTGTTCATGGGTGCGCTCGATGTCGGCCGTACGGTTCGCTCGCTCGCCTATCTGCTCGGCAAGGTCGAACGGAACAAGCTCGTGTTCGTGGCTCCGCCTGAGCTGCAGATCGGGAAGGACATTTTGCGCTACCTGGATGACCACGGCGTGCAGTATGTTCTCACATCCGACCCGGAGAAGGTCCTGCCTGATGCGGATGTGGTGTACCAGACCCGGATCGATCCTGACCGGTTGCGCTCGCACGACGTGCGCCCGGAGGCCTTCAACCTGAAAGTGGAGACACTCGATCGATTGAAGGGGTCAGCCATCCTGTTGCACCCGCTTCCGCGATCCGTCGAGATAGACCCTGCGGTCGACGGAGACCCGCGCGCGGCGTACTTTCGTCAGGCACGAAATGGACTGTTCGTGCGGATGGCGCTCATTTCCATGCTGATCGAACCATGATGGATGGACCGTTCATGACGCTCGATCTGATCGAGCGTACCGGTACGGAACGTTGGTCGTTCCTCATCTTCTACCAGTCGGCCATGGCCTCCGGACCGACGCGGAGAGGATCAGGACCGTCCGTACCGAACATCCATCTTCCACCAGAGGCCATTTATGCGTCCGCAAGATTACATCGCGCTTGAAGACCAGTACGGCGCGCACAACTATCACCCCCTTGACGTCGTCGCCGCCAAAGCGAACGGCGTCTGGATCACCGATGTAGAGGGACACCGGTACCTCGATTGCCTGGCGGCATACTCCGCCGTCAACCAGGGGCACTGTCACCCCGCCATCTTCGCCGCATTCCAGGAGCAGGCTCAACGCCTCACGCTCACGAGCCGCGCCTTCCGAAACGACCAGCTTCCCCTCCTTGAAAAGCAACTGCACGAGCTGACGGGTTTCGACGTGAGCCTGCCGATGAACTCGGGGGCCGAAGCGGTCGAGACCGCCGTCAAAGCTGCGCGCAAGTGGGGCTACACGGTCAAAGGGGTTCCCGACGGCAAAGCCGAGATCATCGTCGCCGCCGGTAACTTCCACGGCCGCACCACGACCATCGTCAGCTTTTCGACCGACGAGCAATACCGTTCCGGATTCGGACCGTTCACTCCGGGATTCGTGGTCGTTCCCTACGGAGACGCACGCGCACTCGAGCAAGCGATTACGCCGAATACGGTCGCATTTCTTGTCGAGCCGATCCAAGGGGAAGCCGGCATTGTTGTTCCGCCAGAAGGCTACCTGAAGAAGGCCGAACGGCTCTGCCGTCAGTCGAACGTCCTGCTCATCTGCGATGAGATCCAATCCGGACTCGGCCGTTCAGGACGGCTCTTCGCGTATGAGTATGAAGGGGTGCAACCTGACGCCGTCATCATCGGGAAGGCGCTGGGAGGCGGCTTCTACCCGATCTCCGCCGTTCTGTCCAGGCGGGAGGTGCTCGGTGTGTTCAAACCGGGCGACCATGGCTCGACGTTCGGCGGAAATCCGCTGGCCGCCGCCACAGCTCGAGCCTCGCTGAAGGTTCTCATCGACGAACGGCTGATCGAACGCTCGGCCGAGCTCGGCGAGTACTTCATGAAGCAGCTCCGCGCGGTCCCGTCTCCGGTCGTCAAACAGGTTCGGGGGCGCGGCCTGTGGATCGGACTCGTGCTTGACCGTGAAGCGAGGCCCTTCTGCGAGGCGTTGCTCAAGGAGGGTATCTTATGCAAAGAGACCCATGAAACCGTCATCCGCATCGCTCCTCCGCTCGTGATCACGAAGCAGGAGATCGACTGGGCGCTCGAACGCCTGCAGCGGGTGCTGACCACGCCCGCCCTCATTGGGAAGGCGATACAAGGAGCCAAGGCATGAGCGCGAAACAGATCCGAACGCTGATCGTCGGCGCCGCGGGGCGCGACTTCCACAATTTTAACGTCGTCTATCGCGACGATCCGCGGTATCGAGTGGTGGCATTCACGGCCGCCCAGATCCCGGATATCGCCGGCCGTAAATACCCTGCAGAGCTGGCCGGACAATACTATCCACAGGGGATCCCAATTCACGAGGAGAAGGACCTCGAAGATCTGGTCCGGAAGCTCGAAGTGCATGAGGTCGTGTTCTCGTACAGCGACGTGTCGTACCAGCACGTCATGAGCCTCGGCTCCCGCGCGACTGCTGCCGGGGCCCATTTCAAGTTGTTGAGCGCCACGCAGACAATGATCAAGAGCCGGAAACCGGTCGTGTCGATCTGCGCTGTACGCACCGGAAGCGGGAAGAGCCAGACTTCGCGCAAGGCGGCGAAGCTCCTTCAGGACATGGGATACCGCGTCGCGGCGATCCGGCACCCGATGCCGTACGGTGACCTCGCAAAGCAGAAGGTGCAGCGGTACGCATCGCTCGAAGACCTGAAGAAGCATCGCTGCACGATCGAGGAGATGGAAGAATACGAGCCCCACATCGTCAACGGGATCATCATCTACGCCGGGGTGGACTACGAAGCCATCCTCCAGCAGGCGGAGCAAGACGCCGATATCATCATCTGGGACGGGGGCAACAACGATCTGCCGTTCTACACCCCGGACCTCCATATCGTCGTCGCCGATCCGCTCCGAGTCGGGAACGAACTGACCTACTATCCAAGCGAAGCCAACCTCCGACTCGCCGATGTGGTGATCATCAACAAGATCGACTCGGCAACTCCGTCGCAGGTGGACGGATTGCGGAGCAACATCCATTCCGTCAACCCCAAGGCTCTGGTGATCGACGCAGCCTCGCCGATCAGGATCGAGCGAGGAGCGGACATTTCCGGCAAGACCGTCCTCGTCATCGAGGATGGGCCGACGCTCACACACGGGGAGATGGCGATCGGGGCCGGAACGGTAGCGGCCCGGAAGTATGGCGCGGCAAAGCTCATCGACCCGAGGCCCTACGTCACGGGAGAGATGAAGCGAACCTTCGAGACATATCCGAAGATCGGCGTGCTCTTGCCGGCCATGGGATATTCTCCGAAGCAGGTAAAGGACCTCGAAGCGACGATCAATCGGGTACCGGCCGATGCGGTCATCATCGGAACGCCGATCGACTTGGCGCGCATCGTGAAGATCAAGAAGCCGGCCTACCGCGTCACCTACGACCTGGAGGAGATCGGCGAGCCGAATCTGCGGACGGTGCTGACGGATATGTTCAAGACACAGCGACGCCGATCCTGAGCGGGAGATCATTCGTCGCGACCCAAACAGGCGAAGGCCCGTCGATATCTCGACGGGCCTTCGTATTTGTGATCGGCAGCACCCTACGTTGGGAAATTCACGTGGAGGAGAGCAATGCCTGCAGCCGGTCGAAGCTGGTCCCCCATCCTTTGGTCGTGCTCATCGTCAGGTGCGCATCGCGGTCGGCGACGTTCGCAAACTGGGCTTCGACCGTCAGGATCGTCCCTCCGTCGGAGGACGCAAACGTGGCCACGAGGCGCAGGTCTTCGGCCCTCGAGTCTCGGGGGGCGCCGCGATATGTGTTGAACAGATTGTGCCAATCGGAAGGATGTTCCTTCGTGCTCATCCTCAACACGACCCGGTCGGGAGGATGAAGCTCTTCGAACTCACCCGTGAGCGGGAATTGTACCCCCTCAGGCGATTGCATGACGATGCGGTATGCCCCACCCTTCCGCGCATCGATCTGACACACCGGATTCTCGAACGGACCCCACCAGCGTGCCAGCGACGACGGGTCCGTCCAGGTCTTCCAGAGTGCCTCAGGGGAAGCTGAGAACCATCGTGAAAGCGTGATCGTTGGTTCGCCGTCTGGAGCGACAACATGCATCGTTGCGGGAGAGGAGGTATTCATTTGAGAGTACGAAGGAAAGGATCCAGGGACATGGTCCGCGATCGGACCGGTGTTCAAGTCAACCTACGGATTGCTGTGCTCGATCGCAACCGCGCGCCTGTCAAACGCGCACTTCGATTGATCCACAGGTCGGTCAACGTGCATACGTCTTTCCGTCGTACGTGAATGCTCCGATGCTGCCATCGGCGAACCGTTCCTTGACGTAGGCCTCTCCCTCGGAGCCGTCGGGGAATCGTACCAGGATGCGGTCGCCCACCACGCGATACGTGCCGCGATTGCCATTGTTCGAGCCATACGCGAGCCCCGATCCCGTCTGAGCTCCGGTCTGGTCATAGCTGCTCGCGCTGTGCGCCGATTCGGAGCTCCACTCGAAGCTTCCCCGGCCGTCGAACGAGACATACGTCGTCCACGATGACGAACCGGTCGAAGAACTCGCGCTGGAATAGCTCATGAATCGGCCGCTCAGCAGGTGTTCCGTGCCGGTCGGAGCGGGGACATCGGACGCCGCTTGCTTCACCGGAGCCGATCGGCCGGCTTTGTGGAACACAACCTTCTCGCCATCTTCGAAGGTGAGCGTCAACACGTCCCCTTTGAGCACGTACGGATACTCCACTGTCTCTCCATCTTCATCCACGCGGATCACCTTGGGCGTGAGAACATAGGGGAACGCTTCTCCGTCGAATTCGAGAATGGAGGACGATCGAAAGACCAATCGGATGGTCGCATCTCCATCGTTGGCCTCCCACGCCCCATTTAAAGCCGCCGGCTTTGGGGTCGCACGAGGGGCATTTTGTGCGGAAGCGATACCGAGAATTGAGATCAGGAGGATGATCCCGGCAGGGACGAAGCCCCAGGTTCGAAGAATGCGCATCATATGCTCCTCCACAGTGGTCATTGGGAAAATACCCGATGACACTCCGAGGCGCAAGGCCCGGAATGAGCCCATGCCAAAGCGGGGAGCACTCGAAGGGCCCCTTTCCAGAATCAGATTTTCTGGGTATGATGAAGTACCCAGATATTCCATTCCCGCGCACACTTCTACCGAACATGAAAACAAAACGATCCTCATGCTCATTCAATTTCGGAATGGTCGCCTCTCTTCTGTTACTGGCGTCATTCACCTCCTTTGCCCAGAGAACGCATGAAGTGGGCTCGGCCGCTGACCTTCGAGCCGCTCTCACGAGCGCTCAATCCGGAGATCGGGTTGTGCTCAAGGACGGAACCTACGATCTCGCAGGCGATATGCGGATCACGAAGAAGGGGCGACCCGACAAACCGATCGTCATTGTGGCCAAGAACCGCGGCAAGGCCGTCATTTCGGGACCGACGCGCTTCATTCTGACGGCCTCAGAGCACATTGTGTTCGAAGGGCTGGACCTACGAGGGACGGTCGGGCCTGCGATCGAGCTGCGTGGATGCACGAACATACGCATCACGCGAAATCATTTCCAGCTGAACGAGTCCGGACGAAGCTCGTGGGTCCTGGTCGACGGGATCGCCGGGGACTCAACGACGATCAGCGGCCACAACCGTATCGACCACAACGCCTTCGCGCACAAGTCGCACCTGGGCAATTTTGTTACGATCGAAGGGACCCTGCGCGCAGACCCGCAGATCTCCCAATACGACCGTATCGACCACAATCTGTTCGCCGACATCGGACCGCGGGTTGAGAATGTCCTGGAGGCCATTCGCGTCGGGTCTTCAACCTACTCGCTGTCGAGCGGACACACGGTCATCGAAGAAAATCTGTTCGAACGATGCGACGGCGATCCGGAGTATCTCTCGATCAAGGCCAGCGACAATACCATCCGCGGGAACACGTTCCTTGAATGTCTCGGTTCCCTCTCGCTTCGACACGGCAACCGGAACACGGTCGAAGGGAATGTCATCCTGGGCAACGGCCGTACCGGCTCCTTCCTCGACAGCACGGGCAAGACCTGGACCCTGGGAACCGGAGGCCTGCGATTCTACGGGACCGGAATGCGGGTACTGTCGAACTACATCGAAGGCCTGACAGGGACCGAATGGGACGCGACCATGGCGATCACGGGAGGAGACGCGGAGTACGGCGACGGGCAATCGCTCACGAAACACTTCCGGATCCGTGAGGCCGTCGTTGCGGGAAATATGCTCGTCAACAACGCCAGCAACATCGAGCTCGGCTACAACGGCGGCGGTTTTCAGGGAAACTGGTGGCCGATGGCTCCGATCGGACTCGTGATCGAGCGAAACATTATCGTCGGGAGTCGAGACACGCTCATCAAGTTCTTCAACCCACCCGTACAGACGACCTGGCGAGACAACATCGTCTGGCCGGTGGGCAAGGCGGTCGCTTCGACTCGCTCGATCGAGGGCGTGATCGTCAAAGACCCTCAGCTTGTACAGACGAGCGGCATCTGGCATCTCCCCGGCGAGACGCCACGATGGCGGCCACTTACACGCAAGGACGTCGGCCCCGGGGCCCCGTAGGCCCTCCTTCCCCACGCCGTCTTCAACCCCGCAGAAGGGCTCCCAACTGGAGCCCTTCGACGTGTACGGATGTCTCCCTGCTCCACAACCATTCAGCCGTCCGGGAAGTCATACAAAGATCCGGTGGCCACCGGGCCGCCTTTTTCGCAGAATCGCGAAACATGCCGGACCAGGCTGACGTATGCCTTGTGTCCCCATTCTCCCACTCAGCAGGACGGCGCTGCATGAAAACAACATTCGTGGCCTGGTGTCTTGCACTTTGCAGCATTGTGCCAGCATCTGCTCAAACGGCCACTCCATCCCCCCGCAGCAAGCCAACCTTCACAACGGTTCGTGTCGACCGCCCCGTGCGGATCACAGGACATCTCGACGATCCCCTGTGGGAGACGGCGCCTTCCATCGAGCTGGCCTACGAATTTCAGCCTGGCGAGAACACGCCCGCCCCCGTCCGTACTGAGGTCCGGTCGTTGTACGATGCCGACAATCTCTATATCGGCCTGCGATGCTTCGACCCGAGGCCGCGCGAGATCCGCGCGAACATGTCCGATCGTGACAGGATCTACACCGACGACTTTGTAGTGGTCATTATCGACACGTACGGTGATGCTCAGCGCGGCTATGAGCTTGTCGTCAATCCGTACGGGATCCAAGGCGACCTCATGATGAGCAGCGGCGGCGAGGACATGAGCTTTGACATGATCTGGGAGTCGGCCGCCACGATCACGGCAGACGGATGGACGGCCGAGATGGCGATCCCATTCAAGAGCCTGCGCTTTCCGGACGTGGACGCGCAAACATGGGGCTTCAATGTCTCGCGGACATACCCGCGAACGAGCCGCGTCCAGATCAGTTGGACACCTGTCGATCGTAACATCCCGAATTTCCTGACCCAGTTGGGGACGCTCGAAGGCCTGCAGGACATCCGGCCGGGCGGATCCGTCGAACTTCTTCCATACGTCCTCGGGCAACAACTCGGCGCGCGCGCGGACATCGGAGACCCACGCTCCGCGTTCACGAATGGTGATGTGCAGGGTCGAGTCGGCGCCGGATTCCGGTATTCGCCGAGCTCGGACTTTGCGGCAGACCTCGTCGTGAACCCGGACTTCAGCCAGGTCGAGTCGGACGCCGATCAGATCGCCGTCAACACCACGTTCGCGCTCCAATACCAAGAGCGACGGCCGTTCTTCCTCGAGTCTTCTGAACTGCTCCAAACCCCGATGTACTATTCCCGATCGATCAACAATCCCCTGCTTGCGGGGCGAGTGGTCGGGAAGTCGGGAGCAGTGTCGTACATGTATCTGGGAGCGATGGACCGGAATTCCGTGCTGGTGGTGCCGGGTGAAGAAAGCAGCAACACGATCCCCACCTCCCTCCGATCCTTCGCCAACATTGGCCGACTCCGGTACA
>CAYYOV010000017.1:0-43226 GCA_964473365.1 uncultured Ignavibacteriaceae bacterium | reverse complement strand
AACACGATCCCCACCTCCCTCCGATCCTTCGCCAACATTGGCCGACTCCGGTACAACTTTGCGGACGAAGCCTACGTCGGGACGATGCTCCTGACGAGGGACTTCTCCGGAGGTCACAACTACCTGGCGGGGTTCGACTGGAACTACCGGTTCTGGGACAATTGGTACTTCAACGGCGAAGGGTTCATCAGCCAGACGAAAGAGCTAACCGATTCGACGTTGCTGACCAGTTCGAGGGTGTTTGGCGCAAGCGGCCATACGGCCCGGTTTGACGGCGAATCATACGGAGGAGCAGGCATCCATCTTGTACTGTCGCGCTCGGCCCGGGAGTTCGGCTTCGACATGGTGTACAACGATTTCTCTCCGACCTATCAGACCTACAACGGACTGTTCTCTTCCACTGGGTTCCGGGAGTATGTCGTTGCTCCACGCTACACGTTCTATCTGACGGATTCGTTCTTCGAACGTGTCCAGCTGTCCGCATCCGGATACGTTCGGCACAACACCGCAGGGGTCGAGAAGGAACGCACGGTCCAGCCGTCCGCCAACATTCGTATGAAAGGACAGACGTCGCTGTATCTCAGCTATCTTGTCGTCAACGATGAGCTCTTCCGTGGTGTCCAATTTCGCGAGGTCGGCCGTTCGATCGTCCAGTTAAACTCCCAGGTCTTCGACGCGTTCTCGTTCTCCGCGTACGGTCAGGTGGGACGATTCATCTACCGGTCCTCATCTCCGGAGATCGGAGAGGGACACAATCTTGGCGCATCCATGACGCTCCGGCCCACGACTCGGATCAAGATCGATCTTTCGTATGACCGGGCACGATTGTCCAGCCGCGCATCGGGGACCTTGCTCTATGACGGGTATGTCGCGCGAACGGTCGCCATCTACCAATTCACGCCGGAGATGTTCATTCGCGGGATCTTCCAGTACAATTCGTTCGAGCGATCGTTCAACGTCTACCCCCTCTTCAGCTACAAGCTCAACGCCTTGACGACGTTCTACGCCGGTCTTACCAACAATTTTCTCGACTACGGTTCGACGGACGGATTCAGGACGACGGAGCGACAATTCTTTGTAAAGATGCAGTATCTGTTCCGCAGCTAGGCCATCCGCTCACACGACAAGCAAAAGCCCCTGCCGGTGATCCCCGGCGGGGGCTTTGTCATTTCTTCACACAACGTAGTGATCCGGTCCGGACCCTGCTTCCGTCCTACTCGATCTTCACGGCTTCGATCGCCTCCTTGGCCGCAACACCGTCCTGCTCTGACGACCCGCCGCTCACCCCGATAGCGCCGACGTACTGCCCATCGACGATGATCGGCAGACCCCCTTCGATCGGGACCACTCCCGGCAGACCGAGCAACACCGTCCGCCCCGCCAGCGTGCGGTCCTCGAACGTCTTCGTCGAGCGTTTGAACGCCACGGCCGTCTTCGCCTTCTGGATCGCGACCTCGATGCTTCCGATCTGAGCGTCGTCCATCCGCTCGAGGAGCACGATGTTCCCTCCGGCATCGACGACTGCCGTGACCATCTTCCAGTTGTTCTTCTGTGCCAATGCCCGCACCGAGCCGGTCAGTCGCTGCGCGGCTTCGAGTGTGAGCACTTTCTTCGACGGCAGCGTGATCTGGGCATGCAGTGGAGCGACGGAGATCAGAAGCGCGAGCAGTGACACGAAACGGATCATGGGCTTGTTCCTTTCCATCGTTCGGCGCCTGTGCGGCTATCCGCCGAAGATGACCAGCTGCACATCTTCAGGAAGCATGGTGCCAAGTGAACGCATCACGCTCCCCTTCAGCATGTTCTCCAGACGATGACGCTTTTCGGCACCGATGATGAGTCGCTCCACGCCGAAGGTCGCCACCTGTTCGGCGATGGTGTAGCCGACCTCATAGCTGGGCAGGTTGATGTATTGATAGTCGACGCCAGCCTTCTCGCAGATCTCGTGGATGCGCGCCTCGACGCCGTTCGATTCCATCTGGATACGCTCGGGCAACGAGCCGACTGCGATCTCCTTGACCCGGAGGACGAACAGGAATGCATTGCGGTCCTTCGCCTCCTCGATCGCGAAGCGCAACAGGCGCTCGTTGGCATCCTTCGTCGCCACGAGATACCGCAGGGTCGGCATGGCCTTCCGGCGACGACGACGGATCGGTGCTGCCGCGGGCACCGGAGCGGCGACCATGGGACCGCGCGCACGACGGGCCGCCGCCCGCGCACCAAGTCCCGCGACAAGCACCACACCGGCAAACAGGGCCGCATACGGCTTGTCGATGGCGATGGAGGCCTCGATGAAGAACAGAACGACCGCCGCCCCCATCATAAACCCGCGCGTGACCTTTCCGATCGAAAGGGTCTTGTCGGTGGCCGTCGACCCGATATTGATGAGCACTGCCCCCACGACGCCGATGGCGTAGAGCGAAGCGAGCGTCAGGATATCGCTGACGAAGAGCAGGACCACGATGGGGGCCGCTGTGGAGATCACAAGCGGGATCACCGGTACGCCATGGCGATTGAGACGCCGGAGAGGGGCCGGAAGCTCGCCGTCGAGCGACATCAGGAACTGCACTGAGATCAGGCCGTTCATGGCCGTATTGCCGGCCGAGATGAGCAGGAGTCCGAGGGAGCCTGCCACGATCCAGCCGAACCATGGACCGACATAATGTTCCCCCAGCAGGCGGACCATATCTTCCGTCCGCCCTTCCAGGCCCGGCACGGCATACATGGCGAGGCTCAGGAAGATCGTCGCTATCACAACCTTCGTCAGGACCGAGAGGATCGCGCGTCGCGAATCCCGTGTCGGGTCCTTCATGAGACCCGTCATGTTCGAGATCGCCTCGATGCCTGAGATGCTGAGAATGAGCCCGACGAAGATGTGCCAATTGCTGGCGAAGGAATCATGCGGCGCTTCGATGACCGCCTCGGTCAGCGCCGTCGGGGCGGAGGCAGCGATGATGATCCCCAACGTCATGAGCGTTACCACAGAAATGACGGCCGCGCCGCCACCGCTGTGTTTGGGCCCGAACCAATTGAACCCGCCCAGCAACACGAGCGTGCCGATGGCCCAGACGCTTTCGTACGGAACGCCGAAATAGTGGAAAGCGTCGAGGACGGAAAGCGACATCGTGATGACGTAGTCGGCCCCGAGGAGGAGTGCGCCCACGACCGCAAGCATCCGCGAGCGATGGTAGACCGACGAGTAGACGCCTCCGCCGTTGGGCGAAAGGCGGCAGATCGTGATGTAATTGAGCGCGACGATCGTGGTCAGCGCCAGCATGGCCATGAGGTGCCACAAACTGCTGCGGCCCGCCAGGGCGAAGCTGATCCCGAGAACGTATGCGATGGAGGTGCCCCAGTCGCCGTCGAGGATTGCGGCGCTGCGAAGCCATCCCAGAACACGGGGACGACTGGTGGCGACTTCGACGGTCCGATGATCCGGACCGGTTAGGGGTAGGTCAGAGGACAACAGGTCTTACAGCACGTACCACGCAGCATGCCTGAATCGCATCGTTCGCCTGCGGTGTAACGCTATCGCTGACTCCGTTTGATAGGAACAAAACGCTGTCAGGGTAACGCAAATGCACCGGAGAATCAATCGGCAATTTGCTGAAGTATCCATACGACCGATTTTCGCGTGAAATCGAGGTCGGCCTTCTCGTAGTTGAGAAGAGTGTCTCGTCGAGGCGCTTCACACGATGCGAGACAATGATCGCGGATGCGGGCGCTGAAGGGATTCCCATCACTCCATCAGCCCTGCTCGATCCCTTCTTCACCACCCAAGGTGAAGCCCACATCCGCGATGATCATTCCTGCCGACTCCGCCTGCGCAAGATCCTGTCGGATCCCCGCTTGCTCAATGTTCGACCGTTCGATCCCTCAAGCTGTGATGATTGTCAATTCTAACATTTCGACTTTTCACGTTCTTGGATTGTGACTTTTAAGAGTAGATCCGGAGCGAATGTAGATCGCGCGTCACCATCCTTCCCGCACTGCGCGAGGGACAGAGTGAAGCTGCTCCTTCTGGTGGCCGCTTGCCTCAGCGTTGGATCGTGCGCCGTCCTTCGACTCACCTCCACGCGAGACATGGTCGAGGTCCGCTCTCAGTCGCTTGACAATGGATACCTGATCGCGCTTTCCGCCGATCGCCCCATCGGTGAAGTCACCGCCTTCATCACGCGCGGTCGTTGGCTCGTCGTGACGGTGGCCGATTCCCTGCTGGATGTCGGCGACCTCGCGACCTCGAAACCCTCGTTCGTCGATTCGGTCGAGGTCACGAAATTCCCCTCTGTGCTGCAACTCGCGTTTCGACTCACGGTCCGGGTCGAACATGTGGAGATCGTGCAGAACCATATCCGTCCCGACGTGTGGATCTCACTCTTCTCTGTCAGGGCCCCCTCACGCAAGGACTAAGATCGGCCAGATCCCAGTCACAGTTGTATAGCGCCGAATGGGCCCTCCCCTGGAGTTTGCCCACCTTCCTTCGTAGATTTTCTTTCTAGTTGAGGCCTCTCCACTCACGTCGTTGCCCCCTCGAAACGCATGAGATTGCCCGTCTCTCTGCTCTTGCTGGCGTTGAATTGCCTGGTCGCCGGATCGACGTCTTTGCACGCACAATCAGGCATGGAGGATCGGTCCCGTTTCCCGACCTGGCTCCCCTACCAAGGCATCCCGAATCTGGTGTTCTATAACACTTCTGCTCAAGCTACGGCCGGACTTGAATGGGAATTCGCCCCGCTCTTGTACGCATGGGGCATGAACAAGAAGATCTCACCCTGGTTCTCATTTATCGTCGTGCCTACAGCGCGGTTCTCGGGTTCTGTCGAATGGAATATTGCGGTCCAGGCGTATGCGGGAAAGGTCGGGCGCTCTCATCTGAGTGCGTCCACCCATGTCATGTCCTACGTTCCCCTGGCCGACAAAGGTGAACTCATGGGGTTGAACCTGGGACTGGGGACATACACGTCTCCGGATGGACTTCGTCTCTTCAAGGTTGTGGGATTCTCGAGTGCGTTCGGAATGCTTCATCTGAACGTGAAGCACGCCGATCGTCCGACGACGTGGATCACGTCGCTAGACATACGAATCTATTGAAAATGGCGGGACACATGCGGTCCGATCCCCACGCACGGCTCTTGACCGAGCGGGGACCAGACGAGACGACCCGGCCGCGCCACGCTGCCGATCGTTGTCGTACTATCGCCTCCGACGCCGCTGGGCTGCGTGGCGTCCTTCTCCTTTTGCTACTGGCAACCTTTGCAGGCTGCAATTCGTGGGCGGGACGGATGTTCATGCTCTCACTCGAACGGGCTACGGACCCGATCGAGCCGGCGCCGCACACCATCACGAGGCCCCTGTTGCCGAATGCCGACCTGGCCGTCGGTTGGGTGGGACACGCCACGACGCTGATACAGATCAAGGACAAGCTCATCATGACCGATCCCCTGCTGAACAATTCCGTGGGGATCGTCGTGAAACGCTGGGTCGCACCCGGTCTGGATGTGGATTCACTCACGAGCCTTGACGTGACGCTCATTTCCCACACGCACTTCGACCATTTGAACCTGGGAAGCCTGGCCCAGCTGCCGACGAACGGCGCGTTGATCGTTCCGAGGGGCGCGATGGAGTTCATCCCAGAGTTCGGGTTCCGCGACCTGCGCGAGCTCGGTCCCTGGGAATCGACGGTGTTGGATGGCATCACGATCACGGCGGTGCCGGTGCAGCATTTCAGCGGCCGGTATGGGATCGATCGGGCCTGGACCGATGGGATCGGCTACACGGGCTATGTCCTGGAATATGAAGGTATCACGGTCTACTTCGCCGGCGACACCGGTTGGCACGACCGCTACTTCAAGGACGTGGGCGAGCGATTCATCATTGACCTCGCGATCATTCCGATCGGGCCGGGCGATTCACCGAGAGTTGGGGGGCGCATCCACGTCGAGCCAGGAGGAGCGTTACAGATCTTCGAAGAGGTGAAAGCGAGGTTCCTGCTCCCGATGCATCATGGCACCGTTCCCTACACGTCCGACGGTCCGCCAAACGCCTCGATCACCACGCTCCGGGACCTGGCACGCCAGCGGGGATTGGGAGACCGGTTGGTCGACCTGGAGATCGGAGAACAGCGCGTGCTCTATGCGAAAGGGACGGACCGGATGTCACCATGGAACGCTGCATCTCCTCGCAAATAGTTCGGCAACATCGAATGGCAGAACCTCGGGCAACGCACCAGTGACCCTTTTCCGGTGTTCAGAACATCCATCCGATCGGTACTGACACGCTCGGGTAGATGCGCGAGGTGGTGAAGAAGGTCCCGCCGAGAATGGCGATCGTCCAGCGTCCATCCTTGACCCATCGGTATCCGTAGAGCACCTCAAACAGAGGGAGGGGAGACTCCTTCGCCTCTATCTTCAGGAGGGTCGTTCGGGGTGATAGTCGCCCCACATACAGTTTGAGGATCTCGGAATCCGACGCGATCGAGGCGGTACGCGAGTAGAACGCTTGCACGCCGCTGAGGTTGCTCCCGTTCTTCGCCCAATCGAGCGCAGAATATTGGAAGCCAACGGCCCACGATGAGCCCAGGTTCCGATCGAGTGCCAGATTTGGGGCTTTCGCCAGAACATAGACTGGCTCGGTATTGAGGTGCCAGTTCTGCGCTTGAAGATGCGGAGTCAAGAGCAAAAGGAGAGAGAAGATCGCAGTGCGCATGATCATCGTGGCCTTGGTTGTGGTCATTTTCAACGCCGGTGTGGCCTCATTCGTTCCCTCGGGGATGGAGGCCGCATAATGCTCCGTTCATGGTCTCTGGCCGCAACTGTTTCTTTGTCATTCCTGCTTGCACCGGTAGCGACGGCACAACCGTCCGGAGTCATTTCGCACGACACGTCGTTCACCGTCCACTCGGCCCTTGTTTCCGCACGGAAGGTCAACCCGAACGCTTCCATCGTCTGGCCTTCCCGTCCGGCTTCGGTCCGAACGCTTCGCGACATCAGGTTTGCGGCCTACGGACCGCGTTCCCTCCTCCTCGACCTGTTCATTCCGGCTTCGGGTGGACCCCATCCAGCGGTCATCATGCTGTTTGGAGGGGGTTGGAACTCAGGCGACCGCTCGCAAAACGAACCGATCGCCGAGCGGCTCGCAGAGAGTGGCTACGTCGCGGCGAGCATTGAATACCGCCTCTCACCGGAGGCAACGTACCCCGCCGCCGTCCACGACGCCAAAGCCGCGATACGATGGCTCCGTGCAAACGGTACCCGATACGGCGTTGACACGTCACGAATCGCGATCCTCGGTTTCTCCGCGGGCGGACAGATCGCCGCACTGGTCGGAGCGACAAACGGCGATGCGCGATTTGACGGGAATGGAGGGACTCCGGAGACGTCGAGCCGTGTGCAGGCTATCATCGATATCGACGGAGTGCTCGACATGACCACGCCGCACGAAAGCGGAAAGGACACGATCCCCGGCAAGCTCTCCGCAGCGGCGAAGTGGTTGGGTGCGACCTATCGCGACGCTCCGGAGCTCTGGAAGGATGCATCGCCCCTTCAGCACGTTGGACCATCCACACCGCCGACGCTGTTCGTCAACAGCTCGATCGACCGGTTCCACGCGGGACGAGACGAGTTCGTATCGATCCTCACGTCCATCGGCACGTACAGCGAAGTGGTGACGATGCCGGCATCTCCCCATCCGTTCCTGTTCTTCCGCCCGTGGTTTGAGCCCACCTGTGATTCAGTTGTCGCATTTCTGACGCGCGTCGTTCGGGCGCATGAGTAGCATCACGCGTTGTCTGCCGTGAGGCCGACCTTACGTTTGGTGGGCTTGAAATTGGCGCGAGACATGGTCACCTTGTAGCATCATCACGCATGGAAGCCGCCATGGCGCTCAGTGAGATATCCACTGCGATCGTGCGATGAAACGACGCACAACGACACCGCCGCTGAGGTCCCCCATCACTTCTCCCCGGCCGAAGAGCCGTGATCTTTCGGCGCTTCTTGAAGCAAGCCAGGCCCTGGTGGCTTCGCTCGACATGCAAACGGTCCTCCAAACCATCGTCGAGAAAACGACGAAGCTGCTACGGCTGGGCACGGGTGCTATCTATCTCGCTGAAGGGGAGCACCTTCACCTCCGGGCAACCACGCCTCCGCTCCCTCCTGATTTTCCCGACACGTTCCGTCACGCGGCGCTCGCCGCGCATCCGCATATCCGTCGATCGCTCTCGACGGGGTCGCCCGTGATCGTGCAGGATGTCCGGTCAGAGCTCTTCTCGCCGGAGGAGCAACAGATCATTGCCGCCCGAGGACTTCGTTCGCTCCTGTACGTCCCGTTACGGATCGAGGATCAGGCTGTGGGCAGCATGATCCTCGGGAGCATTGGCAGGCGCCGGACATTCCGACCCGCAGACATCGACATCTGCCGCACCATCTCCAATCAGGCCTCGCTGGCCATCGAGAATGCACGGTTGTACGACAACACGCTGCGATACGCGAAGGACCTCGAAGCTCAGATCAACGACCGGAAGCAGGCGGAGTCGCTCCTCCGGCTGCAGAGCGCAGCACTGAATGCGGCCGACAATGCCATCGTCATCACCGACCGCGACGGGACGATCGAATGGGTCAATCCTGCATTCGCACGCCTGACGGGGTTCCGTGCAGATGAGGCCGTCGGGAAGAACCCGAGAGACCTCATCCGCTCTGGCGAGCATGACGCTGCCTTCTTCAAGAATCTGTGGGACGTGATCCTTTCCGGCCGTGTGTGGAGCGGAAAGACCACGAATCGACGGCGCGATGGCGCGCTGTATACGGAAGAGCAGTCGATCACTCCCGTGCTGGACGCGAAGGGCGCGATCTCACATTTCATCGCGATCAAACAGGATGTGACCGAGCGATTGCAGTCGGAACGACTCCAGCGAACCGTGTATGAAGTAGCGCGGGCGTCGACGGCATCCACAACGCTCGACGAACTCTTTGCGGCCATACACCGGATCCTGTCTCAGGCGATCGACGTCAGGAACTTCTACATCGCCTTGTACGATGACAGGTCCGATACGATCTCCTTCCCCTACTTCGTTGACGAGTTCGACGCGCCCCCGCCGCCCGGAAAGCCCCGACGGGGACTGACAGAATACGTCCTGCGTACAGGGCAGTCGTTGTTGTGCGATGCGGCCCTTGCCGAGAAGCTCGCAGAACGCGGGGAGGCCGATATCGTGGGGGCACTCTCCCCCGTCTGGCTGGGCGTGCCCTTGAGCGTCGACGGAAAGACGATCGGCGTCCTTGCCGTGCAACACTATTCGGACCCAAAGGCATACGGACCACGAGAACAACAGGTCCTCGAATTCATCTCGTCCGAGATCGCACATGCCATCCACCGGAAACGGGCGGCGGAGAATGTCCAGCATTCCCTCTCGCTGCTCGCCGCCTCACTCGAGTCGACCGCTGACGGGCTCCTCGTCGTCGACAGCGCCGGCACGATCGTACGCTACAACCGGCGGTTTGCGCAGATGTGGCGCATTCCCGATGACGTGCTCGCCTCGGGCGACGACGAACGGGCGCTCGGGTTCGTCCTTGATCAGCTTGTCGACCCAGATTCGTTCATCCGCAAAGTACGCGACCTGTACGCAGAACCTGAGGCCGAAAGCCACGATGTGCTCGATTTCAAGGACGGCCGGACCTTTGAACGCTTCTCGTTGCCGCAGCGTATCGGCCCGACCGTCGTCGGGCGCGTATGGAGCTTCCGGGATGTCTCTGAGAATCGACGCTTGCAGCAGCAGTTCATTCAGTCCCAGAAGATGGAAAGCCTCGGAACGCTGGCCAGCGGCATCGCGCATGATTTCAACAACATCCTGAGCATCATCATCGGACACGCCTCCGAACTCGCCCGTCTGTCGACCGACCGGCCTTCGAGCGTCCTGCATGCCGAAGCGGTCGTCAAGGCCGGCATGCGCGGATCGGCCCTGGTACGCCAACTATTGACGTTCGCGCGCAAAGCGGAATCCCATCCGGAGCCGATCCTGGTCAATGACATCGCGTCCGAGATCGTTCGGTTGATCCACGAGACCTTTCCGCGCATCGTCACCGTACGAACTTCGCTCGATCCCCAGGTCCCCCCGATTCTCGCCGACGCCACGCAGGTCCATCAGGTCCTGCTGAACCTGTGCGTGAACGCGCGCGACGCGATGCCGGAGGGAGGCACGCTCACGATCGCCACGTGGCGCGAAGGTGGTGCGTCGTTGCGGCGACGTCAGCCGCGGGCCACGGAAGGCGAGTATGTCGTCCTCAGTGTCACCGACACTGGCGTTGGCATGAACCCGGAGACACAGGCACATATCTTCGAACCGTTCTTTTCCACGAAGGAATACGGCAAGGGTACGGGACTCGGCCTGTCACTCGTCTTCGGGATCATGGAAGCGCACAAGGGTTTCGTGCTGGTCGAAAGCACGGTCGACCGCGGGTCGGAGCTCCAGTGCTGTTTCCCAGCGCTGACCGGTGGAGCCGTGCCCCGGATGCAACAAGGCGAGACGGACGAGTCGACCGCGCGCGGAACAGAGACGATCCTCGTGGTCGAGGATGAGGCAGAATTGCGGGAGCTGTATTCACTGACCCTTCAGCGGAAGGGATACACCGTCCTGGCCGCCGCCGACGGCACGCAGGGGCTGGCACTGTTTGAGGAACATCGCGGGCGCATCGCCCTCGTGCTTTCGGACATCGGGCTTCCAGGATTTGGCGGAGATGTGCTCTTCTTGAAACTCAAAGCTCTTGCGCCGAAGATTCCCGTGATTCTCGCAAGCGGTTTCGTCGAACCGCGCATGAAGGCTCGGCTCCTTGCCGAGGGCGTGCGGGAGGTCATAGAGAAGCCTCGCAGTCCGATGGAGATCGCACGGACGATCCGCCAGATCCTCGACGGCGCCCGGTCCGTCAGTTGAGAACCAATAACGGCCGAGACGTCGGACCGTCGGGGGCCCCCGTGATGAGCCTGCCACACCCCGTACATGTCGAACGCCCAATCGCTTGACTGGGCGTTCGCGTTTCACGTGCCTTCCACGAAAAGGACGGCTAGTGCGCTTCGAGCGGGACGACGGCCTCTCGCCAATCTTCGGTGGTCTTGACAAGCCGTTCGGCAAGCATCAACATCATTCTCTTCGCGATCTCGGGGTGTTGGACGATGAGCTCGTCGAGGGTGATCTTCACATGGAGCAACATCGTCGGTTCGTGAGCGATGAGCGTCGCTGTCCGCGGGATGTTCAGCAGAAAGCCCAGCTCTCCGATCACGCTTCCGGGCATGGTTATCTCCGACACCGTGAGGTCGCGCTTGAAGACGCCAACCTTCCCCGAGAGGAGGATGAACCAACCATTTGTGACGTCTCCTTCCTCGAGAATCGTCTCACCGATTCTGAAGTACAATCGGGCGGATGGCAGTTTTGTTAGATCGGTATCCGCGTAGCCCATGGCGATTCCATTCTAGGGAATTCCCCCCTCAGGGTCAACAGTACGGCAATTCCCCTTCGTGAAGGGGCTATTCTAGCCCTCCCGACCGGCAATGGTGACGGGTGACGTTGTTCCGGGTTTGAGGGTACATTGGAACTCTGGCGAGACGAAAGAGAAAAGGCCCGGATCTGCTCGACCCAGGCCTTGATCGTCCATAACGAAACATGATCCAACGTTGCATCCATTATCCTACATCGTACATCTTCCAATCTCCAACATTACCTCGCCCACCGCTTCCGGATCGTCTCCGGCCGCGGCGTGAATCCCATTTTCATGTCGATCTCGCGCCGCTCGTTCGCCAAGGCTTCTCCCTGCGTCTCGAACCACTTCTCTTCTCCATGCGGTCCGCGAACGCTGCTTGAACAGCAGAACATCGTCTTGTTCTCGAATCGTTCAGATGAGACCGAGATCTCGATGTCCCGATACGTCGCCTTGGTGGTCGTCAATTGCTTCATCCAGCCCTCCTTCTGATCGTGGCAAGGTGCACAATGCGTCGACGACAGCGGCAGCACGCCCGCTGCATCCCTCTCCTGCAAGACAAAGAACCCGGTAACAGCCGGGCTCTCTGCTCCATAAGATACGCAATCGTGAGCTGGGTTCCTAGTCGTCAGACCTCTTGTATCGCCGCCCGAGCCAAGGCCATCACTACTTCATCAATACGAGTCGTTTCGTTTCGGTGAGACTCAGGGAGACCAGGCGACAAAAGTAGATGCCGCTGGGGACATCGACCGCGTTCCACATCGCTTCATGCCTCCCCGCCGTTTGCACTCCGTCGACGAGCCGTGCGATCTCCCTCCCGAGGAGGTCATAGATCATCAGTGTGACCGGCGCATCGCTCGGCAGAACATACTGGATGTGCGTGGAGGGGTTGAACGGATTGGGATAGCATTCTCCGAGCCCGAACGAACCTGGAACCTCCGGATCCTCACGACCCACTCCCGTCACAAGCTCCATTGAATCGTAGTACGGTTTGTACGTCTGCGCAAGCCGTTCGGCAATAAGCGGTTTCGGCGTCAGGTGATCCATCCGATAGACGCCCATCGACTGAAACCCGCCCAGGTGCTGACTCGAGTGCCAATCGAAAAGGCACCACCACGTCGTGCCGACCAGACAGCCGCCCGGCTGTATGGAACCGTTCGCGTCGCGGATCGCGAAGCGCGAAAGTGCCGCAAAGGTCGAGTCGAGCACTTTGACCTGGTACTCGACGCCGGCGATGTTCTCCCCCGACCAAACACCGAATTCCGTGTTCAGGATAGGCTTGTTGACGTTGAAGGCCCGGGCGTTGGTCATGAATTGGAGCGTCCCATCGAAGAACGTCCCGCCGTGGAAGATGCCGAAGTACATGGTCCATCCGGCAACGTCGCACGAACCCTGCGTGTAGTCGTTCGGTCCGGGACGGTCCGCCGCGGCCGATTGCGTCACGAGGCGTCCGTCGTAGTAGTGATCGCGGAGGTCGTTCCGGGCCATGACGATCCATTCCTGCCGACCCGCCTGCAACAAGCACTCGTTGCATGTGCTCCAGTACATGATCGAGGGTCGGTTGTAATCTTTGAAGATCATCTCTCTCCACATCTGGAGGTGGACGGGACGAGTCGTGTTCTGGAAATACCAGGCAAGCTCGGCATCGAACCACCAGACCGGGACCTCCTCGATGACGGCGATCCCCAGCCGGTCGGCGATCAGATAGGTGTACGGATCGTTCGGATAATGTGCCGTCCGGAGGAGGGCGATGTTCATCGACTTTGCCAGAACGAGGTCGCCGTAGATCACCTCCGGCGGCATGCTGCGGCCATACGTTGCATGGTCTTCGTGTCGCGCCGCACCCGGGTAGAACATCTCACGCCCGTTCAGAAGGACGCTCGATCCGGAGACCTGGATGGTGCGGACGCCGAATTGGGTCGTGTACTCGTCGAGGAGGGTGTCGTTCCGGGCGAGACTGACCTTCATGACGTACAGGTTCGGAGCATGCGGCGACCAGAGCTTCGGGGCGGGCACTGTGACGGTCGTCTGCCACGTCGCAACGGAGTCACCAGGGATCGTCACCGTCGTGGACGAGATCCCACCCAGCACTACGGGCGTACCGATGAGCTCGGCAGCGCATGCGGCCTGGATCGTCGTCTCGTTGACCACGGCTTCATAGACCGTCACGGTTGCAGTGACGATGCCGAAGGCGTCGTTCGTGTTCCGCATGACGACCGTGGCCTTGATCGAACCATCGGTAGCGAGAGGTACGATATCGGCTCTCACCGTGGAAACGGGATCGCTGAATTCCAGGTAGACGTCGTGAATGACCCCAGTGTAGTTGAACCAGTCGCACCGGTAGTACGGGACGATGTCCAGTCGCTTGTTGGTCGCGATATCGAGCGTGTGGCCCGGATTCCAGGGTGGATTGTCGACGCGGACCGCGATGACGTTCACCGTGTCCGTACGAAGGATGTGCGATACGTCGAACGCGAACGGTGTATAGCCCCCTTCGTGATATCCAAGATAGACGCCGTTCACCCAGACATCGGCAACGTAGTTGACGGAAATGAACTTCAGCGTTGCGGCGTTGTCCTTCAACGAGTCCGGGACCGAGAAGGTCCGGCGGTACCACACGCCATCTTCATACGGTTCGGGCGCGACCTCGTAGGCATTGATCGTGTTTTCGACGGCCGGAAGGGTCTTTGCAGCCCATGCCGTATCAGCATAGGCGATCGTGTGGCGTCCGGCGGCCTCGGTCTCGAGCGCTCTCACAATGGGCACATCGCGACGCGCCAGCGAAAGAATGTGATTGGCAGTGAAGCGTTGCTTCTTCCATGATCCAGCCAGCCCGATCGTCGGACGCCGTTGCTTCTCAAACGTCGGGACAGCGTTCCCATTCTGCCAGGGAACGGTGTGTCCATCGACAGTTCGCAACGACATCGTGACGGGAAGCGTCGCGTTCTGGGCTTGAACGATGGCGGTGGTCAGGGAAACGAGGGTGATCCAGAGGCAGGTGCGCCGGGTAGTACTCATGACGTTTGCCTTGTACGATACGACGCGGGACGATGGCCACATGACCAGTGGCGGAGAGAGAGGGCGACGATGCCGTCTGGCACCCGGCGGACCGGCGCCTGCTCAAAGGTGCCTATTGGCGGGAGGAAATTCAAGCCGCGCGATCTCAGGGATCCGGGCACGTTCCGATGCAACGTGCCTGGGCGCCCATCCACGCTGGGAAGGATCTCCGGGATCAGATGCGCTCAGAGGTAGCCGAACACGACCGGAAAGACGATCACGACAATGGCTCCCCAGACGGCGTAGACGAGCAGGTAGTTCGTCTGCCACCGCTCGATCGCATTGAATGAACCTCGCTCACGCAAAAAGCGGACGTACAGGACGGCGGACCAGGCGAGATTGACGAGGAGAAGGATGTTGACCCCGAGTGCTGCCACCCGGTTGGGGGTGAAACCAAACTCTGTGATGCGCGCTGAGATGGCCCAGAGGGCCACGGCGTCGACGATCAGCGCACTGATCACCAACACCACTTGCATCGCATCGAACGGACCGGGGGGCAAACCAGAGTCGCGGGCAGAGACCGAATAGAGCAGGAGGCCAAGCACGACCACCAGGAGCAGATCGAAGGCGATGAGCAGTTCGCGCTCCATGGTAATGCCCCGTCCGGTCACAACGAGGGTCGCGAGAAATGTCACAAGCAGGACCGTGAAGAAGGGCGTGAAGAGGCGTGTCAGGACCGGGGCCATGTTCTCGATCACGTTCTGTTTGGCCTCTACAAGCCAGGATGCGATCAGAACGGCGCCGGCAGCTCCGCACGGGATCAGCCACGACTGGATGAACCATTCCGGGTCGATGCCGATGGTCTGGAACATCATGACGAGGAATGCCGTGAAGACCCCTCCGCCCAGAGCGATCAGCACGTAGTAGATGAACAACTCGCCGGAGAAACGGAAGAAGTCCATCCGTCCTGCAACTTCGCGCCAGCGGTCACCGGCGTACGCGACCCCCACCGCGACCCAAAGGGCGATCGGAAGATGGATGATCGACAGGACCAGCGTATCACTGTTCGGTCCAAAGGGATAGAGATTGCCGAAGAATGCCGCCACAGCAAACGCGAGGACCAGCCAGCCGTACACTGCGGCCCCGAGATGACGCTTCCAGACGAAGTATCCCGTCAGGAGCGGCAGCACGAACAGGCCAAGATTACGGGCGTAGAAGATGCTGTGCTCCTGGAGACCCAGTCCGAACAGCTCAGGCAGCTTGACCAGCATGCCGGCGGTTACTGCAAGGGCGAACGCCACGAAGGCGTCCGATCGGATCCCAACGCCCGGTCCTCCCGAATCGGACGGGAGGACAACCAGCTGTTTCCAGAGCCGCTCGGAGTGCTCTCGCGCGAACTCCCGGGTGAGCGCATCGAGCGCACCCATGCGCTTGACCGCCACCAGGAACGCTTCATCATGGGAGAGCCCTGCCTTGACCAACGCGCCGATCTGCTCGCGCAAGTGGTCCTCCAGTTCCACAACATCGACTGGATGGATCGTCTGACGGCGAAGCAGATACTGCCGCCATTGGTCGATCTGTTCGTCAAGAGAGATACCGGGGGGGACGTTCGACATGGTTCAAGCTCCTTGCGTCAACGGCACAATTGATGACCACTGGCTTGGGGATGCAGAAAGCGCAAGGGACTTCCAGACGCCACGCAAGGTCGCGTCCACGGCTTGCCATTGCTTGCGCTCCTCCGAGAGTTGGGCCCTGCCTTGGGCCGTGATACGGTAGTACTTACGACGACGGCCGGAATCAGCCTCTTCCCATCGGGCTTTGATATAGCCCAGTCGTTCGAGCCGGTGCAAGACAGGATACAGCATGCCGTCCGTCCACTCCAAACGGCCACCCGACAGTTCCTGGACCCGTTTGATGATGGCGTAGCCGTAGCTGTCCCCTTCCGAGAGTATTGCCAGCACGATCGGGGTCGAGGAGGCGGCGATGAGATCTTTGTTGAAGTCCATGTTCGTTGATGTCGACGTGAGCTTCGCGTTCAAGCTCCTCATACATAGCGCCAATATACATAGCGCTTCTATGTATGTCAAGAGAAAAAGAGACGCCGGCCTTGGGCCGGCGTGGTGAATGATCGCCATGTGACGACCGCTAGCTGACAGGCTCAGGCCCGAGATCGTCCTGCTGATCCCTAGGGGGTCCAGCCAGGTATCGAGGCCGCCTGCTTCACCCAATGTTTCAATTGACCTTCATCAAGATCATCTTCATGAATATCGATCCATCGTGCGTCCTTGCCCGTCCCACCCGGCGGCACGGGGCGCAACGACGTACCGCGGAAGAATGTCACTTTGACGTAACGGGTAAAGACGTGAAATGACACGAACCATCCCTGGCCTTCGATCCCGTAGAACGGCGAATTCCACTTCACGGCCTTTCGCACGCCCGGAACGGCGCGTCCGATGAGGGCGTCCAGTCGGCGCCCAATGTCACGCTTCCAGCCTGGCATTGCAGCGATGTACTTCATCACGGGGGCATCGCCATCCGCCTTTGCAATCTGTGGATTGCCTCCAGAGAGGTGAACAGGCTCGCGGCCCCCCGCCTTCTTTGACAGGGACTTCGTGCGAACGGTTCCAGGCGCGCTGTTCAGCGCCACTGCCTCCTTGATGAGCTCCTTAAAGGCGCGCGCATCGACCTTCTCCCCTTCGTGGATGTCGATCGCCCGACGCGTACTGCCTTCCAGGCTGGCATTGAAGAGGCGTGCGGGGTCGGCAAGACCGGCCCCCCGGGCGAACGTGAGCTTCACGACCTTTGAATAGGTCTCACCAGTACACACGATCCCGTCGTGCGACCAGACCGGTATTCCTGCCATCCGGTTCGACGGCTTCCTCCATTTCCGCTCCTCCACCATCCCGGGATCGGCTTCCAGGATCAGCGCCCGCATGCGGGCAAGGGTCTCTCCGCGCCAATCACCTGAAGCAGTATTCGGTCGGTTGGACGTCGAAGGACCAGACCTCCGGGGCGCATCTGCAGCACGTTTCCGCATGGCAAGGGGTGTTCTTTTGTTCGACGAGGACTTGGATACAGTCGTGCCCTTCGGCCGTTGCAGCGCCGTTCTCTGCCTCTTTCTTCCCTTCCGTGTCGACTCAGCAGGCCTGGTGCGGGTGGAGTGCTGAGTGTCATACGTCGGCCAAGATACTGATTGACCTCCTCCACGTCAATCCGCTGGCCCCGAGCCCGTTTTCCTTGAACAAATCCAGGCCCGTGTGGTGGGATCCCGAGGATCGTAGCATTACCGATCAGACTTCGTATATTTGCAGTCATTCCCTTGCGGACCGCCCTGAGGACATCGGAGCCTCTTCGGCGCATCTGCGGATCTTCCATCATGTGCGTCGAGCTATGACCAAGGGCCGGATCGAAGCGTTCAGCGATGGCGTCATCGCCATCATCATTACCATCATGGTGCTTGAGTTAAAAGTGCCCCATGGGGATGGCCTCGCCGTCCTGGAGCCGCTGATACCCAAGATCCTGAGCTACGTGCTGAGCTTCGTGTTCCTCGGTATCTACTGGAACAACCACCACCATTTGTTCCAGGCGGTCAAGCGCGTGGACGGGCGGGTGTTGTGGGCGAACATGCATCTGCTCTTCTGGCTCTCGCTGATCCCGTTTGCAACGGCGTGGATGGGAGAGAACCACTTCACGCCGGGCCCTGTCGCCCTGTATGGTGTCGTGCAGTTGTTCGCTGCCGTCGGATACTACCTCTTGTCGAGGACCCTGCTGGCCGTCCACGAGTCTGATTCCACGCTTGCCGTAGCGCTGGGCGGGGACTTCAAGGGGCGTGTGTCCCTCGTAATCTATGTGCTCGCCATCGGGCTGGCGTTCGTGAATTCCGTCGTTGCCGGAATGCTCTACGTCGTCGTCGTGATCATTTGGCTTATCCCCGACAAGCGCATCGAAACAGCGCTGCGCTCGTGAACGGGGAGGACGGTGGCGTCTCTCCTCGCGACATTTCGCGGGAGGACTCACCGCGCGTCCGCATTGACCCCGTTTCGAGGTCTGGACCATCCTAGGCCTGGCATGCTCGTCCCACAGCACAGGACGCCGCTATGATCTATCTTGCAGGTATCGGCATTGCCATCTTCCTGGCGATCTTGCTCCTCAGCAAGCGCAACAAGAGCTGGTCGGACAAGATCCTGACCGGCTGGATGTTCTTCATTGGCCTGCATCTGGCGAGCTTCTACCTCTACTATAGTGGCGCGGCACTCACCTTCCCAACATTGATAGGGATCGGAGGACCCTTTCCCCTCTTCCACGGCGTGTTCCTCTACCTCTATGTCGGCTCGCTCACCAACCAGTTGCCCGCGCGTCGCTGGCTGATCGGGCTTCACCTCGTTCCGATCCTGCTCGCCTATGCACTCCTCGGCAAGTTTCTTCTGCTGTCCGCCGAGCAGAAGATGGAGGTCTTTCGATCCCGTGGGGCGGGGTTCGAAACCGTGAACACCATCCTGCTCGCGGCGATCGTCCTGTCAGGTGTCTTCTACATCTCGTGGTCGGCGATTCTGTTGAGAAGACATGAGCGTAACATCCGCGACCAGTTCTCCGCCCTCGAGAATGTCAACCTCCGCTGGCTCCAGGTCCTCACCTACGGGCTCGGGGCCATCTGGATCCTGGTGCTCTTTCTCATGCAGGATGCCCTCATCTACACGGGAGTGGTCATATTCGTTTTCCTGATCGGCTTCTTTGGGGTACGCCAGACGACCGTCTTTTCGCATGGCCGCGTAACGCCCCCGGAGCCTGAGAAGAAGGAGAAATACCAAAAATCGGGGCTGTCGGAAGAGACGGCGAGCGAGTTGCATCGGACGCTGATCCGCGTCATGAAGGAAGACGCACCCTACAAAAGGCCCGAACTATCGATCGACGACCTGGCTGAGACGCTTGGGGTCCATCCGAACTACCTCTCTCAGGTCATCAATCAAAAGGAACAGAAAAACTTCTACGATTTCGTGAACGGCTACCGGATCGAGGAGTTCAAACGCTCGATCGCGATGCACAAGAACCGGCAATTCACGTTGCTCTCCCTCGCATATGAGTGCGGCTTCAGTTCGAAGTCGTCATTCAACCGATGTTTCAGAAAGGCCACCGGCCAGACCCCTTCTGAGTACGCTTCCTCTTTTTTGAAGGATTTCGCCAATCCTGCCTAGTCCCACCCGGCAAGGTGGCACCAGAAACACCCGGCCCACCTTCCAAGCTGAACCGACCTCCCCTGCTCGTTCCGTATCCCCATCAAGACGATCTCGCTTTGTTCCCTCCAACTGGGGAGCGGATCGCAGATCACAACGGGTTCGGACGCTGCACCCATCATCCATCATCCACACAGCAGGAGGTCATTATGAGATCCGCGCGCAGCAGTTTCCTCTCGGCCACCCTGGCCGCCGCCGTTGCCTTTTCCAGTTCTTCGGCGCAAATGAACGGAAGCGACATCTACTGGCACACCGACCACAATGTGAAGGATTGCTCGATGGTGATCGATCCCTCCCTTACGCAGGGTGAGTGGCACACCTTCGTCAAGCAGGTCGGAGCGGCAACGTCCTTCAAGACGCTCGCGTCGGCAAAGCCGCTCGGATTCATGGAATATGTCGTCGGGATCGACATGGGCTATTCCCCCATCGATCAACACGACCGTGCCTGGATCAACACGTTCACGCATCCTGACGAGACCTGCCCGCTGGGGGACGTCATTGCCATCCCCACGTTTCGGGGACGCATCGGGGTTTCGGACCGGATGGACATCGGTGCCTTTTGGACGTCATCTCCGGAGGCCAACTACGGTATGGTCGGGGCCGAATTCCGGTACGCCCTTTCCGCGGAAAGCGAAACCATGCCCGCCGTGGCGGCCCGGGGAAGCGTCACGATCCTGACGGGGGTGAGCGACTTCGACGCCAGCATCTACGGCCTCGAGGCGTCGGCGAGCAAGACGGTCGGGTACGTCACACCCTACGCCGGCCTCCGGGGGATCCTTGCCGTCGGTAGCGAGACGACCACGAAAGTGAACTTGTCACGGGAAATGATCCCCCTCGCCCAGGCCTTCGTCGGCGTGACGGGTTCCATCTGGGTCCTGAACGTCGCCGCGGAATACAATGTGTCGGTGGTGAACACCTTCGCCCTGGCAGTTGGCGTGAAGCTCTGAAACGGGAGACTCAGATGAACATCCTTAGGGTCTACCAATGGATGAAGGCGGTGGCGACAGCGACGGCACTCTCGCTGTCGCCATCCGTCGCTCAAACATCCGGCGTATTCGTCTTCTCACACGTGAACGTCATCCCGATGACCTCGGACACGGTCTTGGCGGACCAAACGGTCATCGTGAGTGGGGGGAGGGTCGTCGACGTTGGTCCGGCGTCGACCGTCCGTATCCCTGCCGGGTCAATTGTGATCGACGGTTCGGGCAAATACCTGCTCCCCGCCCTTTCCGACATGCACGTCCATTTGGAGGGGGACGCTTGGAACATGATGTTCCCGGAAGGTTCCCGCTTCACGAGCGGAGAGATCGATTTCAGCGACATCCTCTACGTGTACATCGCCAACGGCATCACAACGATCGATGTCCTGTTCGCTTTTCCTGAGCATCGTGCGCTTCGTGGGAAGATCGCGCGGCATGAGATGTTGGGACCACGCCTGGTCCTCTCGCGCATGATCGACGGGGCGGGAAAGGCCTGGCCGCCTCCGCTCGGCGTCTGGATCAAGGACTCCTCGGAGGCCCGAAAGGCGATCCAGGACATCTACGACGAGGGATATGACCGGGTGAAGGTCTACTCCTTCCTCGACCGGGCGTCGTACGACACGATCCTGGCGGTTTCGAAAGAGATCGGCATTCCGGTGGATGGGCACATTCCCTTTGCGACGACTGTCGATCATGTTCTGTCGTCGGGCCAGCGGATGATCGCGCATATCGAGGAGGTCGCGAAATCCGCAACGGACTACACGCCGGAGGAGGTCAACAGGTATGCGGACCTCATCGCCCGGAGCGACACCTGGGTCACCTCGTCGTTGATCCTGAACCGAAACCTCAACGAGCTCCTGAAGGATTCCGCCGGACAGTTCACGAAAGCTGGCATGCAGTACCTCCATCCGATGGCCTCCGGGATCTGGTCGTTTGTCTATACGAATATCTATAAGCCGATCCCCGCTCGGTCCCGGAAGGGTTTGGTTGACCAGTATGAGCGCTTTCAGCGGCCATTTGCGAGGGAGTTCACGCGAAAGGGCGGGAAGCTCCTCGTCGGAACGGATGCACTGGTCCCATCCACGATCCCCGGCCTCTCGCTTCACGAAGAGCTTGCGGAGCTGGTGAGCGCAGGACTTCGTCCGTACGAAGCTCTGCGAGCGAGCACGACAAACCCGTTCATCTTCCTGGGTGAAGCGGAGATCGCTGGCACGATCGAGCGGGGAAAGGTTGCCGACCTGCTGCTGCTCGATGGAAACCCGCTGGAGGATATTTCTCGGACGAAGCAGATCAACGGAGTGGTGGTACAGGACCGCTGGATCTCCAGGGCCGAGATCGATCGGCGGCTGGCCGAGATCGCAGGCCGATACGCTCGGCTCCGGGACGCAAAGGGGTCGGCCGCCGCCCAAAAGCAGTGACTGCTTGGTGTTCATTCGAGGAAGAGACGACGAAGCCCGGGCATCACTGTCCGGGCTTTAGAAGGAGGGGCGGGAGGCCGATCGATTGCGCCGACAGGCGAGGAGCCGGCGCGAGAGCGGCGAGGAGATTCAAGAGAAGCGGACGTGCCGGGATGATTGTGCGGAAGAGGAGCAGCGGCCGAGCATCGTCCCGTGATGGTCGGCTGTCGACACGTCCGACCTGAAGCTACTTCACGACGATCAGCACCGGATCTTCGATCTTCATGTACTTGGCCGCCACACTGCGTACGTCGGAGACCGTGACAGCCTGCAGTTGATCCAGCTGATCCTTGTCGTAGTGAGGATCATTGAACAGGTAGAGCGACGTTCCGAGGTAGAACGCCTGGTTGATGCTCGAGAGACGACGGAACATCATGCGTCCGAGGTACATGTTGATCGATCGTGCGAGTCCTGCGGCCGTCAGGGAATCGAGCGCGCGCGGCTGGAAGAATCCCGGATATTGCGGGATCAACTTTTCGACATTTTGCGGGCGCGTTCCCTGCGTGACGAAGAAGAATGCCTTATCGCGAATGACTTCGACGCCGGCGCTCATGTTGTACGCCAGACCCTGCTTTTCCCGGATGTCGAACACGATCTCATCGGAGAGCACGAGGGAAAGCGCCTGAAGCGCAGGCGCGTCCTTCGGATCGATCTGACGGACGAATCCCCATGACAGATAGGCACGCTCCCCGCCGATGACCTTTTCGACCGTCACGGGCTGGTTTGCCAGCTTGAACGTCGGCGTGAACGGGGCTGGTTCTTCTCCGACCAACGGACCACGGAACGGACGCAGCAATGCATCGACGCTGTCCGGGGTGACGGGAGAGACGACTGAGACGATCATGTTGGCCGGAGCAAAATAGGACCTCGCAAAGGCCAGAAGACCCTCGTACGTCAGAGCCGGCTGAACATCCTGGTATGGATTCGGCTCATACAGGTTCGTTCGGTATGCCTGGTCGAATTCCTTCTTCGACTTGTCTCCACCCATCGCCAGCATTTGGTCGATCCCTTTGAGCTTCTCGACCACCTTCCGGAACTCTTCCTCCGTCGGCCTGAAATTGTTCAGCTGGCCGTTCAGGTAGCTGACGGCCCCCGCGACATCGTCGGCGAGCCCCTCCGCGCGAATGTATCCGAAATCCGGATGGAGGTAGATATCGTCCATCGGGATATAGGGGTTATCATTCACCGTGAACGTGAGACCGAATCGACTGGCCAGCTTCTGGTTCGCGTCTGACTTCAATCGTTCGTTCAGGCACTCGTGCAGAACCTTTGCTGCGTCCTTCCCAAAGGTCGACTCGTACGCCGCTTTGTGTTTTACGAGATAATGCATCGCGAGCAGGTTGCTTGCTTCGTTCTGCACCGCGATCACCGTGGGCCCGGTCGTTCCGCCCTTGAAGAGTTTCGCCCCGTTCGACACGTCGCGCCGTTCACCCGAGCCCTTTGCCGACGGGTAGGTGAGGATGACAGTTGGCCGGGCGTCGAACGTCAACGACGAGAGATCGCGTGCCGCTCGTGAGAATTCTGTCCCGTCGAACGAGGCCAAGACCGCTTCGATCCCGCTCTTCACCAGCTCGTCGGAATTGTAGATGCCGAACATGTGAGGTTTTTCGATGTTCTTTACGAAGTCCGTTCGCGCTTTGGTCATTTCTGACCGGACAGTCTCCTCCGGGAGCTGCAGCTTCATCGCCGCCAGTTTCTGGGTCAGCGATCGCACGAACCGGTCATAGTCGATGGCACCGCCGAGCAGGACGACGGTCTCCAGATATGTTCCGAGATGTGACGGCCGGGTCGAGAACTTCAACGACTTCAGTCCTGGTGCGAACTCCGCTTTCAGCGCCGTCTGGATTGCGTCCTTGTTCTTCTCCATCACCAGAGCGAGCAACTGAAGGTATTCGGCAGAGGCGGTCGATGGGAGTGCGTGGAACACCTGGATGACGATGTCCTTCCCGTCGTAGAAGCGGTGGGAGACCGCCGGCACGAGGGCGGCGGGGCGTGCGGGGACCTGGAATCCTGTCGCCCATTCCGGGTTGCTGGGTCGCGTGACCTCTCCCGGTGCGGCTCCGCCGTAGATCTCGTTGATCATCGCGAGCATCTCGTCGCTCTTGAAGTTCCCGACGACGTTCATCACCATGTTGTTGGGGACGTAGTTGTCCCGGTAGAACGCATGGACATCGTCTCGGTTCATCTTCTCGATGGTCGCATACGTTCCCAGCGTGGGCAACGACAGCGCATGTCCGGCATACAGGATCGAGAGCGTGTTGCGCTCCAGCTGCTCCTGGGCATTCGCGAGACTCTTCGAGATCTCCTCCAGCACAATCCCCTGCTCCTTTTTGAACTTGTCCGCCGGCAACGTGGAATGGAAGAGCATATCGGCCTGGATCTCCATCCCCTTCCGGATATTGGACGCTGGCGTGACCATCATGTAGTTCGTGTAGAACTCCGCCGTGGTAGCGTTGTTGTAACCTCCGATCTGGTCCACCTCGTCGTAGAGCTGTTTCTGGTCTCGGCTCGTCGTTCCGTTGAACAGCAGGTGCTCCAGCATATGGCTCATGCCGCTCGTCTTGAACGTCTCGTAGGCCGAGCCGATCTTCACCGCGACATTGACGCCGATCATCGGCAATGTGCCATTCTCGATCAGCAATACGTCCATGCCATTGTTCAGCCGATGGAGAGAGACCCCCTTCGGAAGCGGTCGGATCTGCGCGATCGTCTGCGCCGGTTCCGGCGTTCGTGGGGTCTTGACATTCGCTCGTTGCCCGATCAATTCGAACGAGAGCAGGAGGACGAGCGTGATGACGGTTCGTGCGCGAGAGTTCAACATGAGCAGATCCTTGTCTGTGTATCGATTTGGGGCCAATTCAGCCTGGGATACTATCGAGTCGCAGCGGCCAGGGAAACCTTGAAAGATTCAAGGCCGCTTCCCCACTGGGCGGGAGCGCTGAGCGCGTGCGTTCCGAGGGTTTAAAGAACGGATAATTCTGCGCAAAAACCCTCTGGGGGTTGCGAGGATTTCTCGACGTCCTGTGTAGTGCGCCACACTATACGAAACCCGGTCATGGACCGGGTCTCGTGATTGTCGATCGTCAGATCCCCCGCACCGTCTAGAGAGCACCGTCAAGAATGAAGACCAAACCCTCCGGGATCATCGACGTAACGAGAAGACCCTTCCCATCTGCAGACAGACTGGCCGTGGCATTCCCCGTCGGAGGTCCGAATTGCATGATGCCGCGGGAGTACGACGCGATCACTCGATTCGACCCAGACGTGACATTCACGCCAAACAGCCGGGGACCGTCGATGTTGGAGTCGGCCACGTAGATTGTCCTACTGTCGCGGGACCACGCCATGGAATAATACCATGGGTATGGCGTGCCGGGAGCCTCGATCGCCTTCGCCCTCTGGCCGTCAGGCGAGAAGAGGATGATCCGTTTGTTGGATGATCGAGACCTCGGTTGGGCGACAGCGATCCACTGGCCATTGGGAGACCAGGACGGTATCACATAGGAGACCAACGAATCGGGAAGTTGTGCGAGCTCTCCGCCTCCCAGAGGAATAATGACGTTCGTCAATCGGCCTCGGTCCGATCCGACCCGCGCAAAGATCCGTTTGCTGTCGGGTGACCAGCAGAAATAGCTGACACGATTCACGGTGTCGGGAAGGAGCGTGAGATGATTCCCCCCTTCCACATGCGAGACCCAGAGATGTCTCACGTTCGTGCCAATCTCAGGGCACCAGATGTACGCCACCCTTCTACCGTCAGGCGAGATCGACGCAACATTGAACGTGAACAGAGAATCCGGCGCTCCGACGTCGCTCGGGACCACCACCGGACGAGGTTCCGCTGCCCCCTCTTCGACCCAGATCTCGGGTCTCCCCGTCCGCTCGGTGACGTAGGCTACGACCTTTCCATTGGCGGAGGTCGAGGCAGAGTACTCATTGACCTGCGCACCAAATGCCGTGCGGACCGTGCCGCCATCCAGGGGAAGTTCAATAATGTCGAGCCGAGTGTTGAATTGCTGTAGCAGGATCCTCTCTCCGTCGGGCGATACTGATGCGAGACCTTCGTGCTCTGACGATGCGGTGATACGGGTCAGCGTCTCATCCTCGGTATCTCCGGTCCAGAGGGCGTTCTCGTGCGACAACAGGATCGTGCGCGAATCGGGCAGCCATTCGAAATTGTGGGGCCAGATGAATTTCACGTTGCTGAAGATCCGCCGTGGAGCATGATCGGAGCGCTCCGGCCAGGGAAGGATCCAATGGTGGCTCCCTTGGCTGCTATAGTAGAAGAGGCACAGCTTCGATCCATCCGGGGAGAACTTGATGAGCGGAGGAATGGCAGCCGCCACACTCCGCTCACGAACGGGATCGTTGGTCAATCGTCTCGGAGTCCCTCCGTCGGGCGGGACCACGAAAAGTTGAACCGAGTCGCTGAACGACGGATCGATGAACCTTCCATGCGTCAACACCAGAAGGGTCTTGCTATCGGGCACAATCCCTGCTGCATAAATGGGTTTCGGGAATGCCACAACCGGATCTCCGCCGGCAACGCTGATGCTTTTCAGGATGCCTGGATCTTCGCGGTAGTAGATCTTGCTGGCGTCCGGCGACCAGGTCGGCTGGATGTTCTCAGAGTTGGTCCAGTCGGTCTTGATCACTGTCAGGAGGGTGGAACGAAGACTACCGAGCGTGCTGACCCTCAGTTCCTGAGCTTTCTGCGAGATCTTCATGTAGGCGATCGACTTGCCATCGGGAGACCACTTGGCGCCGAATACCGTATCACCGGGCGCATAGGGGGTGTATTTGTACGATCCGAGTTGCGGTCCTCGCTTGCTGGGCAGCAAAAGCAGAATGATCACAGCCAGACTGACGATGACGGCCGAGGCTGCAAGCCATCCCCATCTTCGCCCCACGGCGCGCAGACCGTAGGTACGCACATGGGTTCGCGCCAATGTCTTGCTCGATCCCGATCTTCGTGCGAGCCGAGAGAGCTCTCCCAGGACCTCCGCTGACGATGCATACCGGTCGTCAGGGTCCTTCTCGAGCAGACGAGCGATCACGTGAGACAGTTCAGGGGGCACACTCGGTTCGACCTCGAGGACCTCCTTCGGCTCTTCGTTCACGATCGCATACATCAGGGCCGCTTCATGGTCACCCCGGAACGGCAACTTGCCCGTGACCATCTCGTAGAGGACCACTCCGAGCGACCAGAGATCGCTCCGACGGTCGGCCCCTTCACCCGTCGCCTGTTCCGGCGCCATGTAGGCTGCCGTTCCGATGGTCGTATTCGACCGTGTGAGTGTCGCCCAGCTCGCCTGAGAAGCCAACCCGAAATCGAGAAGCTTCGCCACACCATCGGGCGTGATGATGATATTCCCGGGCTTCACGTCGCGGTGGACGATCCCCTTGCTATCAGCCGCCTTCAATGCCTCGGCGATCTGAATGGCGATGTTGAGCGCCTCGTCGACGGGCATCTTGCCTTTTTCGATCACCCGCTTGAGCGATGACCCCTCGTAGTAGGCCATGGCCATGAACATCCGGCCGTCGTCGGTCTGACCGGCCTCATAGACCGTACAAATGTTGGGATGATCGAGAGAGGACGCCGCCTTGGCCTCGCGGATGAATCGAGTCCGGTCGTCTTCAGTGGCGGTGAGCTGGGAGGGAAGGAACTTTAGTGCGACGGGTCGATCAAGCTGCGTATCGGTGGCCTTGTACACGACGCCCATGCCACCTTCGCCGAGCTTTTCGATGATCGAATAGTGAGAGACTGTCGTTCCGATCATGATTGCCCTCCCTCTGCTGGGGACGATTGCCTGTGCATGATCGATCTCCAGGTGTGAGTAGAGTTGGTTACGCGGTCTGATTCAGCCCACCTTCCCACTTCACAGCACCGTGTCCAGCATGTCAGCAGTCCTGACAGCAACCCTGTCAATGTAGCACTCTCCGTTTCGCATTGCTGAGAATCCAATTCGATTTTTGAACTGGCGAGCTGCGCAGGTTTTGGTGAAAGCGAAGGCTTGCGCGTGAAACCCCCTGGCAGATGATCTCCGCACGCGTTGCCAACGTGCTTCCGTTTTGTTTGTCCTCAGCTCCCAAAAGACCGCCGTCCCCAACCCTCTTCCACAAAACGAGAGACACTTCTATCTTCGTGGCCATTTGAATCATTGGTCTCTGAAGATCGTAGGGGGAGATGTATCGGGTGTTTTGACCCCCTTCCTGGGCCGTTTGCTTCAGGACCGATTGTACCTCCCTACGATAATCCGGAGGTCAAGGATCATGAAGAGACGAATAGTGCTCGGTTCGGCCGTTTCCCTGGCCCTCTCTGTTCTCGTCGGCATCGTGACCTATCAGCTGTCCGACATCCCATTCGGTCCGGCTTTCAGCACCGCCTTCACCCTCACCTTTATCTTCCTTTCTCTCGCGCTGGCGGGCCTGGCCATCATCCTGTACCGTTCACGACGCACTTGGGCGCAATGGATCAGCATCATTCCCGGAGCGAGCAGTCTTGCGATCCTCGTCCTCCAGATCTCCGTACAGGCAGACCCCCGGGTAATCCATTTCAGGGGAATACCCCCCTCCCCCTCGACTCAGGAGTGGCAAGAGGACGTACGGTTCCTCGTCGAAGAAATGGAACACAAGCATCCCGGACTGTTCGCACGCTTGGACCGAACGGTGTGGGACTCGGTCACATCCGACATCGTGACGCGGGTCCCTTCGCTTTCCGAGGGAGAGATCATCATGGAGCTCACCCGCATCGCCGGATTGCCGAAGGACGGCCACACCTTCCCCTTCATCATGCTCCCGAGTTTCGCGATCCACAGCTATCCGTTCGTGCTTTTCGGCTTTCCGGAAGGATGGCACGTAGTAAAGGCGGGAAGAGGGCTGGAAGACCTCATCGGTGCACGGCTGCTCTCTGTTGAAGGCCACACGGTCCAGGACATCTACGACACATATCCTCAACTGATCCCTTGGGAGAATGAACAGTCACGGCGGGAACACTTCACGTACATGGTCAACATGGCTGAATGGCTGGCATACCACGGACTCATTGACGACGTCGGAGACGCGTCGTTCACATTCGTGACGACACAGGGAGACACGCTTGAACGATCGCTCTCGCCCGTCAATTTCTGGCCACATTTTCTTTGGACGGGGACATTCCCGATCCCAAATGATGAACCGCCCGTTTTCACCAATCCGCGGGCGGACGCGTACACCTACCGAACGATGCATGGTGGGAAGGTGCTGTACATCCAGTTCAACCAATGTATCAACCAACCCGGGAGAGAGACTGCGCAGGAATTCGCTCACCGGGTGGGAGAGTACCTCGATGCGCATCCCGTGGAGCGATGTATTATCGATCTCCGGAACAACGATGGGGGCCAGCGGGTCTATACGGACCTGATCCGGGTCATTCGAGGACATCCGTCGATCGACCGGCGGGGCAACCTCTTCGTCCTCATCGGGCGACGCACCTTTTCCGCGGCCGTGATGTTCTCCGCGGAGCTTCAGCTTCAGACACAGGCGCTGTTCGTCGGTGAACCGACCGGACAGGGGACGATCTTCTACTCGAGACCCCGACTCTCGAAGCTTCCACATTCAGGACTTCCATTCGCCATCTCCTCCTACAGGAATGTCGCCGGCCTCCCGTTCGACAACAGAAAGGCGATACGGCCAGATATCCCTGTCCCTTACGGGCTCGACGACTTTCTCGCCCGACGGGATCCTGTTCTCGAGGCGGCTCTCGCATACCGAGAACCGATACCGGTGCGTGAAAGCAGCGCGAGCGACCGTTTGGGGAGAGCGGCGGGACGCTATCAGAAGGACGAGACCCTGCTGTTGTATGTGGAAGACTCCGAGGAAGGCGCGCGGTGTACCGTAACCGATGCCCTCCCGAACACTTCCCTCTTGTTCACATCCGTGCTGCGTGGGAACGCGAATGGATCGTACGACACACGGATACCCGGTGTCTCATTAGAGTTTGCGGCGAACCGCACCGGGGCGCCTTCTCGTGCCACATTGGATTGGATGGGAGAGGAGGTCAGGTTCGAGCGAGCGGAAGGATCGTTCCAGATCCCCTTCGAACGATTCACCGCCGGTGCGATCGCCGACGCGTGCACGATGCTCAGGTCCAACCCGGACCACTACAGATCGATCTATCCTTCGCTGGAAGCTCTGCTCAATCAGCTGGGGTATCAGTATCTACGGGCCAGCGATACGTCAGCGGCATTGCAGGTGTTCTATCTTAATGTCGAGCTCTATCCCCTCTCGTGGAATGTGTATGACAGCTATGGGGAGGCCTTGATGGTCAACGGACAGATCGACAGTTCCATTGCCAATTACACCCGGTCCTTAGAGCTGAACCCCGACAATACGAATGCTGCCCAAGTCATCGAACGGCTTCGCGGTCTCCGATAGACGTCAGTTTGTCAGGATTTCACGCTTCTCATCCACATCGAAGAAGCAAAGGAAGAGCGGACTCGGCGCGCTCAACTCCAAGGAAGCACTAAACATCATGCAGACAATCTCTTCGCGTTGCGCCCTGTCCACTTCCCATTTTTAAGACGGCTCAATCTCTTGTTGACTGTCCTTCCGTCCGTATGTAGATTTTGTCAGTCATATCGCTCCCCAGAGACTGGGGATGCGAACTTTTCATCGAAGGCCTCCGGAGAGCGCTTCAGCGTTTTCTCGGAGGCCTTCGTGCTTTCTCCCTGAAGCGTGCCGCGACGTCCGCCGCCTTACAAGGAGGTGACCCATGCTACGACACCTCACGATCCTCTGTCTCATTCTCGCCTTTGGATCCTGCAAAGAAGATCAACCCACTCAGCCAGGACCGGACAATACGCAGGGAGACTCACAACGCCTCGTCGATGTCATCTGGGGCACGCCCAACAGCCCTCAGCTGGGCGACGTTCGAGCATTGACAGTCCATGACACACTTGTCTTTGCGGGGACATACGCCAACGGCTTCTTCGTCTCGTGGGACCGGGGTGCACATTGGACACAACGGAACTCAGGATTGAGCCTCCTCGATGTCAGGTCGATCGCTGTGCTGCAACCTGCTCCGGCTTCCGCGCTCCTCACGCTGTTTGTCGGAACGTCCGGCGCAGGTGTGTTTCGGTCGACTGACATGGGGACTTCATGGACGAACGTCAACGGGGAGATGTTCGAACAATACGTGAATAGGCTGGTCGTGTCGGGTTCAACAGTCTTCCTGGCTGGGCCGAGCGGGATCTACCGATCCATAGACGTCGGAGAGAGCTGGACCCGGATCTTTTCGGGGTTCACGTATACGACCGTCTTCGCTCTCGCGGTCACAGGTACATCGCTGATCGCCGGAGTGGAGAGTGGGAACATCTACATCAGTCAAGACGGCGGATCGACGTGGAACGCCTCTCTCACCGGCAACGTGAATGGAAGCTCGGTCATCAGTCTCGTCGCCTCAGGGGCGAAGGTGTACGCCGGCACTGCAGGAAACGGCGCGTTCTTGTCGGTGGATGCCGGCAGCACGTGGGCTCCGATCAACACGGGATTGGCTCACAACGATGTCACGGCACTGGCCCTCTGCGGACCGCATGTCTTCGCCGCGACCAACGGAGGAGGGGTCTTCCGAACAGCGGAGGATGGTATGACGTGGATCTCATGCGGCATGGGATTGCTGAGGACCGAAATTTCCGCCATTGCAATCTGCGACACGATCGTCGTGGCTGGCACCCCGGACGCCGGAGTCATACTCGGGTCTCTCGTCTTCGAGTGATTGGGTCGCACGGTGACCCATGTCTCCGCTTCGAGTCGGTTCCGTCCACTTCCAGAGTCCCGCACACTCCGACGCACTCTCACGTCTAGGATCTGTCGGCCTGGCCACGCCAGAAGCCATGGATATAGTGCGAAGACGGATGTGGAATACCGAACGCAGTGCTAATGTATCTGGAGACAAGGTGAACGGATTGTTCGGCCCCAGGTCAAGGCGAGGCAGACCATGAAACGAACGCACATCTGGTGTTTGATTCCTCTGCTCACCGCGTTCACGATCGCCATCGGCCAGAACACAGGCGACGTCGTCATCCTCAAGGATGGGACCCGTCTTGTCGGAGCGATCGAAACCATCACGCCCAACGAGAGCGTGACGATCCGCACCGCAGACGGGACAAAGCATGTCCTCAGCTGGACCCGCATCGACAGGATCGAGAAGGCAGAACGCCCCCCGGCGACCATTCAGAAACGGTACCATCCCGGTCTCGAGTCCTACTACGCGTATCTGGCATTCGGATATGCCTCCACGACCTATCCCACGGCCGCAGAACGATACATTGACCAAGAAATCCGGCCTTTCAGTCCCACACACGTTGGCGTGGCGCTCGACATGCTGGGCTTCTATTGGCCGCTTGCAGATGACCAGACACTTGTCGGATTCGTGATCGCCATGGCGGGTGACCGGTATTCATATGAGGACGGTTCCAGGAGCGTACAGTACACGACGTCTATTGTTGGCGCGAGTGCGATGCACTTCTTCGGAGAGATCCCGGGTGATGGGCCGTTCCTGCGGGGAGAACTCGGTCTGGCGTCAATATCCAGTCAGCTCGTCGATGGACATGGAATGGGGGCCCAGCTGAGCGGAGGCTACGGGATCGCCATTTCAGACGAGACGCGCTTGTTGCTCCAGACGGGCTATGCGTACAGACACCTCGACACCGGGAATTGCAGCACATGGAGCCTGACCATCGGTTTTCTGCTCTGACCCGCCAGGTCCATCGCACATTGAGCGGAGCGCAGGATGAATATTCACGCGTACTTCCTCTCCCTGGCTAGTGGCGTGCTCGTTGCAGCTGGCATCTGGCTGCAGGGGTGCGGCACGGTCGTTCATGTTACGTTGGATGGAAGGGGTGACTCTGTCAGCTACGTGGAATTCAACCGGAAGGTCGCGCTTGAAAAACTGCACGTCCGGACGAACACGATGTACACAAGGAGTGCGCAGGATTTCAATGCAACTCCCGATTCCTGCGTGTGGCGCAACGCCGAAACCGGAGAAAGGCTCCACGCTCCCCTTGCCAAGCTGAGACAAGTGACCTTCGTCGACCGTTTTCGGGGACTATGGACCGGCGTGCTATACGGCGGCCTCGGCGGAGTAGGCCTCGGATACGGCGTCTTCCTTGCCGGCGACTGGAGTGGAAGAACAGAGAAGGGTCTTGCGGCAATCGCACTGCCGGCCACCTTTGGCACCGTGGGAGTGCTCACGGGCGGCCTGATCGGCATCGTGGCGGGATATGAAGTTGAATACGTGATACATCCGTACGGCGGTGGTGCGACGGTTGTCTACCTGCGGGACGGCTCACGAATCATCGGATCTGTGGAGGAGCTCGTTGCGGAGAAATATGTTGTGGTGCGTGCGTGGGACGGAAGCCGCGTGGTCATTGACTATGCGCTGATCGAAAGAATCGACGTCCAAAAGAGTGAATGAGCGAACCCCCTCGACTGTGCGCATTGCCGAAACGATCCCCACTACAGGAATGACGATCGGCGGGAAACGGCTTCGCAGCGGGTCGTCACGCCATACTTGTCCTCCCGGCGTGTCCCGACTCCCGCATCTGCACGGAGAGACCGACGGCAACAGGTTGCCGCAGATCTCACACTCATGGATCGACGTACCTGAGGTCGCGGACATGCCTCCGTGGTCGACCTGACGCGGGCCATCACCAGAGCGTGAGATGCTCATGAAACAGGGCTCATCCGAACGGTTGAGCCCTGCCCGTTTCCCCATACATGCGTCCATCCTCGTTTAGAGCATGCCGATCAGACCCCGATGTGGAAACACACGACAAATCCCGACCATGAGAATCCGGAATTCACAGTCGAAAAGAATTTGGCAGAGATGCCGGAGTATTCGTACGGGGTGATCGCCACCTCGATCTCCACCGGAACACTGACCCGTGAGATGGTGAGCTGTTCAGTCCGCTTGGATCCGCGAACATACGAGATCCCAGCCGCCGCCGCGACCGAGACGAAGTGCCACGAGGCCCCCAGCCCATAGAGCGCACCGATCTCTGTCATCCGCGCTCGGGCTTGCGCTTCGGGCAACGGTGGTGTAAAGGTCGTCACGAACCGGACCTCATACAGGTTCGCCTGAGATCGGACGGCATAGTCGGTGAACAACGCCGCAGCTCCGCCAACGCTCGTCGTAGCGAATCCCAAGCCGATATTGAAGCGCTGTCGCAGCGACGCTGCGGGAGACGCGGACGTCGGCACAGAAGGGCGCAGCAACGCCCATCCCTCGACTTCGACGGACCGTATCGAATCAAGATCGATCCGACCCCGATACTTCGACGACCTTCCATCGTTCGTGATCATTCCGGCGCACCACAATCCGGGAGGGTCTCCCGGTCCGATTACCAGATGATCGTACGTGGCGAATGCGAACGATCGCCCACCGGCAGTCCAGCAGATCAGATAGGGTGTTGCTTCCCCATCCGTGCCCGCAACGAGCACGTCTCGCATTGAATCGATCTGAGACCGTTGAAGGCGTCCCGAAAACGGCTTGCCCGTTTTCCGGTCCGAGCCGGTGCCGAGCACGAGATCGGCCGAATCGCGCATCATCAGATGACGGTAGGGGCCGCTCAGGACTATCGTGCTGTCAAGCCGGGTCACGCGAATCGTCGATTCGATCGGAACCGCACCGGCGACGATCTCGTCGTGACTAAGCTCCGAGAACGTCGTGCACGAGCCGAATGTCGCCGATACGCACGCTATGACGATCAATACAGATGCGTCGATCAGGCTCGCAGTGAGGTCCCGGCCGCGATGCTGATGCATTCTCATGCCTCGTGTCGACCCGAAGAAGGTCTTTCGTTACCCGATCATGGATTCGTCCCGGACTCCGATGATCGCTGCGGATCGGCGGTGAACGTGTACTCGACGTTGTGACCCCGGATCAATCCGACCACACCGCCCACCAGGAATCCCCCTGCACCGGCCAAGGGCACCGCTAAGACGAAATAGGGGCTCACGGTGAGCGCAAGGACCCCGGTGGCGGCCCCTCCGACCAGCGACCCAATCCAGCCCCCTTCAAGAAAGCCCTGACCCCGGTGGTTGATGACGACCTTCTGCACATCAACGGAAGGTACGACGCAGGGCGTGGTCGTAATGTGGCCCTCCTCAATGAAGGTCGTGCTGTCAAGGCCCACGATCAGTTTTTGAGCTGTCACCGTTCGGCTGTCGCGAAGCGTGATGAGGACGGTCCTCCCACGCGCGTCATCATTGAACGTGGCAAAGGGATCGGTCGAGTCGCTCAGGACCGTGGTCGTACTACAGGCCGGCAATATGCAACACACCATCACGATGATCGCCGCGCTGCTCGCGGTTGTGCCACGGTTGCCCGTTCTTCCTTCTATCATGGTCGGCTCCGGAGATTTGATCCACACTGTTTGGGTCGATTATTCGGTTCGGCTCTCATCAGATCCCGCCAGGTACAGCGCGGACTGGCGGGTTTTCGAACACGTACTCGTCCACATGTCCACCGATGAGTCCAAAGATCCCCCCGACGCCGGTGCCGACGCCCCAGCCCAGTGCGGCATAGAGCAACACCCCCCAGTCGTCGTGAGAGCCTGGCCGCGTGGATGCCCAAACGCCTCCGGCGCCGATCCCCAGCAGGCCTCCCACAGCGGCCCCTTCGATGAGGCCCAGTCCCCTGCGTTTGACCACGAGTCTCTTGATCCATTGATTCGGAACATTCTTCCACTGACCCGACGATGACTCCTGAAAGGACGTCGAATCACGGCGCACCATCACATGCTGTGCGTTGATCATATGTCCGCCCTGGTACTCCACATAGACGGACCGATCTTTGGCGTTCTCATTGAACGCAGCGTAGGGATCCGGCCTGAGTCGAACGACGTCAGAGCTGCTGCAGCCTGCAAGGATAACCGCCAGGAGCCCGCCCAGCATGTGTGATGAATGCTTCATCTGACCGGCCTTTCGTGGAGTACGAGAGTGGGTTCCGCTGAGTCATGCGTGTCTCCCTCGTTGCGGTCGATCAGACGACGACCGTTCGCTCCGATGGCGAAGTCTACCACTCGAGAAACTGGTACGACACAACGACGGCAACGTTCGCGTTATCGTCCCCCGACTTGTCGATATGATACCATCGTACTTCACAACCGGCGCTCCAGTCATCGTCGAGGGGCCAGAGGTACGAGAGGGCGGCCGAGAATCCGATGCTCATCATCGTTCCGGACGTGCTGCTGCCAAACGAAGTCGTATTCGAGAACAGAATGTAGCTGGTCGACGCAATGTAGCCTTCCAGCCGACGAGTGAGGTGCATCGAAAAGCTCAGAGACACCGGGACCATATTGAGGGACGAGTACATGTTGGTGATGCCATAGGGCGTTTGGATGTGGTCGGCCTTCAGCACGTAGATGCGGGATAGGCCGGCTTCCAATCCTACGCTGAGCAGATGCTCCGGAGTCCACATGACACGCACGAATCCACCTGTGCCGTCCCGCAGTGGCGTGTGTGGAACTCCCGGGATCTGTGGGAATGACGAGAAGTTCCGTGTGTAGCCGTACCCGGCGAAGGCCGTCAGGCGGTAGAGAGAATCCTGCTCCTGTGCTGCCGCGGAACTACACACGGTCCACACGAGCATGCACACCGCAAAGGAGTGTCGACGGTTCTTAGCGGACATAGTAGTGGTAGGCGGCGATCATCGGATAGTCGGTCAGGATCCCGTCGTATTGGCTTCCCGTGACATACTCGTGGATGAACTGCGGTTCATCGAGCGTCCACACAAAGATCCTTCGACCCTCGGCCCGGGCCTGAGCGTTGAGCGGCAGGTCGACTCCGGCCGACCACAGCGGGGCCCAGACCGGCGAGTGGAGCAACCGCGCACGCTCCAGAGATTTTTCCGCGATCGTCGGGACCGTCGTATACGACGGGTGCCGGACCAATTCATCGTAGACGCCGTCCGAGGGCACGCCGATCATGATCTCCAGCGAGTCACGGCGACCTTGCTGCGCAAGGACCGCGGCTTCGGCACTGTATTGTCGAAGGATCGGAACAACCCGGTCGACGAGGTCCCGTCCTTCTGTTTTCATGTCGAGCCACACGAACGACAGGTTCGTCTCTTGTACGACGCATCGAAGGGCTTCGTCCAGCGTTGGGATCGTTTCTCCGTGGATGAGCCGAACGAACGACCGCAGTTGCGGAACGGTGTAGTCTTCGACAGGCCCGAGCATGGGGGTCTTCTGGACCAAGCGGGGATTGAGCGTGTTGTCGTGATACAGGATCGGCACTCCATCCTTGCTCAGTCGGACGTCGATCTCAACGCCATTGGCCCCAAACTGCTGGGCGATGCGCACCAATTCGACCGTATTCTCCGAGTGCGGTGGACGTTCCGACATTCGTCCGCCACCCCGATGTGCCAGGATCCAGAAGGGCTGGCGGAGGATCTCCGGCCGTATCACCCACTGGTACCGGAACACCACCGGGATCGACGGCTCGCCTCGTCCCTCGCCTACGGTCCCCTCGATGATGTACGGCACGCGGGAAAGGCTGTCTCCCATGAGGCGTCTGCCGCCTGAGGGTTTGCTGATCGTGAACTCAGCGCGCCCTGACCGCTCGCTGTTCTGCGACCTCCAATATCCCTCGAAGAAAAAGACCGAATCGAGGTGCCCCGCCTGCAGGACGAGATAGCTGACGTCCCGACCGGTGAAGATGGTAAGATGCGTGGGCGTGGTCCATTTCACGACGACCGTCGAACCGAACCGGTCGACCCCCTGTTCGACGAGATAGATGCCCTCCATGGCTGCCTTCTGAGCTGTCGTCAGCGGATACGTATTGCTGCAGACAAAGCCGCAGGACGGGGGTTCGATCGGCGGCTCAGCGGGCTCGAGCACGCACGAGACGGTGCTCAACAGCGCGGAGAAGCCGATCAGCAGGATCACACGCTTCACAGGATCAATCCCATGTAGAACTCAGGAACATACGAGTACTGGTTCAGCGTCGGGAAGCCCGGCCACGCGACGTAGTAGTACTTGATGAAGTTGCTCTTGATGCCGAAGGCGACGTAGTAGTTCTTCCAGAGGGGTTGTTCCAGGTACACGGTCACCGCACCGCCGTTGAAGGTACTGAACGACTTTTGGACGGTGATGTCGCCGGTCTGCTTGTTCTGTGCGAGGAGGATGTTGAGCTCGACTTTCAGCGTCAGGGCGAATCGCCCAAAATCCATGCCTGCGGAGAGGTTCGGGTATGTCGACCAGCCCGTGACCGATGTGCTGAAGTCGCCGTTGTCCAGCTTACCGAACCAGAATCCAAGGTCCGAACCGAGGGAGAACATCAGGGTCTTCCAGCCAAAGACCCATTTCGCTCCGGCACAGACCTGGTTCGCCGTATAGATCGTGGTCGCCCGGGCCTCGAACTGAAGATTCTCGGCGATCCCATACTGGAAGTGATACTCGATCAAAGGTACCGTCACGACAGCGGCAAATTCTTCGACGACGTCATCGGGTGGTCGGGCAAGTGTGATGCCGAGTGCATGTTTTTGAGAGCCGACACGGAGGCGGGACGGAAAATACATCGTGCCGTCGGCAATGTCGAGGAGCTGGGCAGTTGATGAAGAGACCGCTGCGGCAAGCAATAGAAGTGCCAGGAGGAGGCGTCGTGCAGCCGCCATGGTCAACAGACAGACCTTCTTCTGATACGTGGTTGGCACCATTGAGCATCCTCTTCCGGACCCCCTCGGGGGCTGGTTCCTTCGGTGCTACTGATTGCCGGGCCGGCGGATACGCCGGGGCTGGCCGGTGAGTCGCGCGAGAAGGTTGTCGAGTGCAACATGGAGCACCAGCGGCGCTCCAGAGATGTCATCGCGGCGAGTCTCGCCCGCAAGGGCCTGGACGTCCTCCCGGCGGAGAATGCTCCGGCTGCCCAGAGAGCGATTGAGTTGAGCTCGCGCGAAGCCTGTTGTCGAGGATGCGGTGAGCCCCTCTACTGCCATGCGCACCAACCCGCCATTTCGGTCGAACATCGCACCGACAAGGTGGAGCACCTGGATCGGCTCCTCCGGGTCCGCGACCCAGGTGACGGGCTTGGCATAGTCCGTGCCCAGGTAGACCTTGCTCTTGAGGAAGAACGACTGCTCCATGTGGTAGTCTGAGATCCCAAGCGTTATAAGGATCACGTGATCGGCGTTGACCTCAGCCAGCCTCGATCCTATGTTCGTTCGCCATTCCGGGGTACTGGACGAAGCGGACATGACCATCACGCCAGCACTCGCCGAGCGTTTCCCCTCCCGGGCCGGGGGGTCGGATTGATCACGGCTCTCTGGGGTACCAAAAAAGAGGATTGGCGCGGCCGGCGGGGGTGTTGTGCTCGCCGTCGCGCGAGTGATCCAGTCGAGACCGTTCAGCCGTGCGTTCAGAGAGTCCACCAGTGGTTGAAGCACGGTCCGATATGCCGGCTGTTGGATCCGTTCGTCGATCATGACCGGGAGAACGGCGGCCGAGAAGGATCCCGGAACAGCGGAAAAATCGTACTCATAGGGTGGAGACGACCGCTCCACAGAATTCCAACTTGGCACGTTGCACGCCTGCACGATCAGACAGACGCAGATGAAGCCAACGCGTATCTTGAGATCCTTCATGCCGTTCATTGAACCTGGTCTACGGTGCTCATAATCTGGCCTGGTTCGCCAAAAGGCCCCTTGAAAGCGTACGAACCCAGAGAAGTCCTTTCGGTAAACCGGCCCATATATACAATATTCTCTGGGCATCCTGCTAGCGCAGGCGTTGCAAAGCGTATCAATTCCGTTGCATCGTCGCCTGACGGGGTTGTGAAGTCCGTTTCAAGAGGAATATCCGCATTTCGGCAGCGAAAACCTGAAGGACGCCTGCCAGAAACACCCTGAGCTCAATGCGTACTCATCAACACCGATTTTGGCGAGCGCGCAAGATGTGAACGCGTCTTGCATGATAAATCCGTGTCGATTTGAGAGGCGTTTTCCCATTCCCATTTCTGATAATGCGTGCATTGCATGCTACTGCTGCCAATGGTAGTTTATTCTATTGGGGTTCGCTCCAAAAACGATAATCTTCTTCCAATCGATCAACGCAGACCTCGACGACACCGACATGATCGGGTCCACCATATCCCACTACAGAATCATCGGCAAACTCGGCGAGGGCGGTATGGGGGAAGTCTACAAGGCCGAGGATACGAAGCTCGGGCGCATCGTGGCCCTGAAGTTCCTCGCTCCCAGCCTCAGAAGCGACCCGGAAGCCCGGAAACGCTTCAACTACGAAGCGAGAGCCGCCTCGGCTCTTGACCATGAGAACATCTGCACGATCCATGACATCGACGAAACTACCGATGGTCGTCTTTTCATCGTCATGGCGTTCTGCGATGGTGAGACCCTCAAAGACAGAATCGACAAGCGTCGGCTCGAGACGGACGAGGCCCTTGATATCGCGGTGCAGGTCTTGCAGGGACTTGCGAAGGCCCACGAACACGGTATCATCCATCGGGACATCAAGCCGGCGAATATCATCGTAACGACAGATGGCGGAGCGAAGATTGTCGACTTTGGGCTGGCCAAACTCTCGGATCGAACGGTCCTGACGCGGACAAGCTCAACGCTGGGGACAGTGGCGTATATGTCTCCCGAACAGTCGATCGGGAATGAGGTCGACGCACGGAGCGACGTCTGGTCGATGGGTGTGATCCTGTACGAGCTTCTGACGGGCCGAAGACCGTTCAAGGGAGATCACGAGCCGGCTGTGCTCTATCTCATCAACAATGCAGAGCCCGAGCCGCTGGCCTCACTCGCTCCCGGCATTTCTCCCCAACTTGCCCGGGTCGTGCATCGTGCGTTGGAGAAGGACCCGGGATCCCGCCACGCCTCGGCGGCAGAGCTGTTGGCGGACTTGAAGGCCGCGCGCGGCACCACACCTTCGGCCGGTCATGCCACGCGGGGCTGGCCGTGGCTGGCGATCGGCCACCTGAAGAGACCGATCGTGGCGATCCCGTCCGCAATCGGCGCGCTCATGGTGATCCTGGGCATCTCGTGGTTCTTCGAACATCAGTCGAACGTGCGGTGGGCACGGGAAGTCGTGCTCCCCAACGCTGAAGCCATGGTAGAAGAGAACGATGTGTGGCGGAACCTCGTCCCGGCGTACAGACTGGCAGAGCAGGCAGAGGCGATCCTGGGAGATGATCCGAGACTCTCCGAAGTCTTCGCCAAGTGTGGACTCCACATCGGCCTCAACACGGAACCGGCCGGCGGGCGTGTGTTCATGAAAGCATACAGTGAGCCAGAGAGCGATTGGCAGTTTGTGGGCATCACTCCGCTTGACAGCGTTCGCGTGCCGATCGGGATCTTCCGATGGAAGATCGAGAAAGAGGGATATCGCACGGTCTATGCGGCTGCGTCGACGTGGCGCAACGCCCGCCGCTGGGACGAGGAATCCATGCCCGCGTACGATATTCACAGGACGCTCGACAAAGAGGAGGAGATCCCGACGGCCATGGTGCGTGTGCCCGAAACGGACACGCCGGTCGGTCGCCTTGCAGATTTTTTCATTGACACATACGAGGTCACAAATCGGCAATACAAGTCCTTCGTTGACGCGGGCGCGTACAGGAAGAAGGAGTTCTGGAAGCACGATTTCATCAAGGACGGCAAGCAGGCCAGCTGGGAAGAGGCGATGCGACTGTTCGTGGATCAAACAGATCAGCACGGACCTTCCACATGGCATGGAGGAGACTTTCCCCCGGGGCAGGCCGAATACCCGGTGGCTGGTGTGAGCTGGTATGAGGCGGCAGCATTTGCAGAGTATGTGAAGAAGAGCCTCCCGACGGATGTTCACTGGAATGCCGCGCGCGGGGGATACACTCCGATGGTCCGGCTTCCACAGCTTGGGGGGATCGCCACGCTCGTGCCCTTCAGCAATATCGGCGGATCCGGGCCCGTCGCCGTGGGTAGCCTGCCGGGGATCACCGCCTACGGTGCATATGATATGGCTGGCAATGTCAGAGAATGGTGCTGGAACGAGACGCCAAAGGGACGGATCATCCGGGGGGGCGGATGGAGCGACAATACGTACGAATTCAGTAACCGCCGCCAGTTGCCTCCGATGGACCGCTCCCCGACGAACGGGTTCCGATGCGCACTATATCCCGACCAGGATTCGGTACCGAAGACCGCATATGCCCCGATTCCACTCGGTGCCCCGGTCGACTTTCGGGACCGAACGTCTGTCTCCGATGCGATCCTCCGTGTCTACCAGGACCTGTTTGCCTATGATGCGAAAGAACTCAACGTGCGCCTGGAGTCGCGCGAAGAGAGTCCGGACGGGTGGATCCGCGAGGACGTCTCGTATGACGCTGCGTATGGCGGAGAACGCGTACTGGCGCACCTCTTCATTCCATCGAATGCTACCCCTCCGTATCAGACGGTGATCTACGTCCCGGGAAGCGGAGTTGTCGGTACCGAATCGAGCCAGAACATCCAACAATACTATGAGTATCCGCTCTTTCTGTCCTTTCTCGTACGGAGCGGACGGGCGGTCCTCTTTCCGGTCTACAAAGGAACGTTCGAACGCGGAAATCCGCAGTTGCGGCAGCTCCACCGGCGTTCCGAAAGCCATGCCCATACGGAACTGCTCATTCAGCAGGTCAAGGATTTTCGGCGCAGCGTTGACTACCTAAAGTCTCGGGCGGACATTGATGGCGAAAAGCTGGCCTACTTCGGAATGAGTTGGGGGGCCGAGCTTGGGGCAATGATACCGGCGATTGAGGAACGGCTCGCCGTCTGCGTGCTTGTCGCAGGAGGGCTCAGTGGGCCGGTGCGCCCGGAGGTCGACAGGTTCAACTACACTCGTCGCGTAACGATCCCTACGCTGATGCTGAACGGCAAATACGACAGCATATTCGACCTCGACATGTGCGTGCGTCCGATGTTCGATATGCTGGGGACGCCGAACGAGCACAAACGTCTTATCCTCTACGAAACCGACCACCTTCCTCCACGGACGGAGTATGTGAAGGAGACCCTAATGTGGCTCGATCGCTACCTCGGGAGCACGAAGTAGCTCCCCATCTCAGCGTTGGCCCGTTCACGGTTGT
>CAYYOV010000016.1:60095-72145 GCA_964473365.1 uncultured Ignavibacteriaceae bacterium | reverse complement strand
ACAGCTCTTCACGCCGCGCAAGCCGGGCAGCACATGGTCCGACCCGAACAAACGTCGCGTCGCTTCCCTCATCAAGCGCGACAGGATGACCGAGGCCGGCATGGCGAAGGTCCGAGCCGCCAAACGAGACGGGACCTGGAACGCGCTGTCGAAGATCGACCGGCTTGTCCTTCCTGCTGAACTCGCCAAAGCGTTTCGCGCAAACAAGGCCGCGGGGTCGGGATTCGACGCGTGGAGCTTGAGCACCAAGCGGGCCGTCCTCTGGTGGCTCCATACTGCAAAACGTCCCGCGACCCGGCAGGCGAGGCTGCGCGAGATCCTCAGGGCCGCAACGACCGGGACGAAACCACGCCCGATGGCGGTGAGCGCATGAGGATCGAACTGTCCGCGCCGGCGGACTATCGGCTCTGGTCCCTTGTCGTCAGCCACGGCTGGTCGGTCCTTCCCCCCTTTAGCGTCGACCGGGTCCGCCGACAGCTGTCATTCGCCGCGATGCTCCCGAACGACATCCCGGTGCTTGTCACGGCGGCACAATCTGAGCGCCGCGTGCGGGCGCTCATTACTTCTTCTACCTCGAACCTGACGCCGCACCGCGCCGCGATCAGACGCGTCATCACTTCGGTCCTGCGACTGGATGAAGACGTGACAGAGTTGCATCGCGTCGCGCGCCGGCATCCCGAATATCGCTGGGTACCACGGTTCGGTGCGGGGCGTATCCTGCGTGCACCGACGGCGTTCGAGGACGCCGTCAAGATGATCTGCACGACGAACTGTTCCTGGTCGCTGACCGAGCTGATGGTGGAGCGGCTGGTCGACCGCCTCGGCGTACCCGTGGGCGATCGGCGGACGTTCCCGACGCCCGCTGCCATGGCTGCCAAACCAGAATCGTTCTATCGTACGGTCATGAAGGCGGGATATCGATCTCCATACCTTGTGGAATTGGCCCGGCGTTGTGCTTCGGGCGCACTGGACATCGAAGCGCTTCGGTCGAACACGCTCACCCCCGAAGAAAAGGAGAGCATGCTTCGTCAGATCAAAGGGATCGGACCGTACGCAGCGGACAATCTGCTCCGCCTGCATGGCGTCTACCACCGGTACGCACACGATTCATGGATCACCCGCGTATACGCTGAACGCTATCACGCCGGACGACGCGTTACCGGAAAGACGATCGAACGACGTTACCGGGATTTCGGCCGCTTCTGCGGATTGATGTATTGGTTGGATATGACGCGCCACTGGTACGAACGGGGCAGCGACTTCGGTCAGGAGGAGGCATGAGCTGGCGAGAGGACCTGGTGCTCGAATTGGCCCGAGCGGCCGACGGAGAGCGATCGGGAAATGCCGGAAGGGTGCGCACGTGCCTGCGGAGAGCGGTCGGGATCGTGCTCACCGAATGGCAGCGGAGAGACGCGCGGCTCGAACTGGGGAGGGACTTTCTCCGTCAGCTGCGGAGTCTCAGTATCGACCCTGGAACACCGGAAGGGGTACGTGAAGCTGCGGAGAGGCTTGGAGCACGACTGGGGGAGGATTTCCGATCGAGGTCTGTGGCCCCGATGGAAGACGCGAAGACCATCCTGTCGTATGTTCTGACCAGGATGGGTGAATCACCCGACCTCAGTTGATCGCGATGGCGATCTCGGTCACGAGGTCCTGGAGCACCACGATGACGCACCAGCGCTGCTGCTCGAGCTGCTCATCCAACACCTGCTGGATCGCACGATGCTCTTCGGGTGTCAGAGGTCTGAGTTCGTAACGTTGCACGTTCGTCCGTGTCCGTGATTGGATCATGATAATGGTTCTCGCCGCCGATCGCCGTATTCGGGGTCACACGCCATCGTGACTGCCCGGTTCCATGCCCGCTTCCAATCCCTCGACGATCACCACAAATTCCCCCCGCGGCGACTTCTTCTCGAGATGGACAACCGCCTCGGAGAGCCTTCCGCGATAGATCTCCTCGAACTTCTTCGTCAACTCACGCGCCAGGACCACCCGTCGGTCACCAAGGTGTTCAAGGAGCTCCCGGACCGTTCGCTCGATCCGGTGCGGCGATTCATACAGCACGATCGTCCGCTCCTCCGTCGCCAGTTCTGTCAATCGTGTCCTGCGCCCCTTCTTGACCGGAAGGAATCCCTCAAACACGAACCGATCCGTTCGGAGTCCGCTCACGACGAGCGCGGAAACAAAGGCTGTCGCACCTGGGATAGGAACGACAGGGAATCCGTGCTGTAGCGCCGCACGGACCACCACGCTGGCCGGGTCGGAGATCCCGGGCGTCCCCGCATCCGACACCACGGCGACCGAGCCTCCTGCGCGCAGACGGTCGATCAATTGCGGGACTCGACGGACTTCGTTGTGACTGTGGTACGAGACGGTGGGAGTGATGATCTGGTAGTGATCGAGCAGGACGCGGGTCGTGCGTGTGTCCTCTGCGGCGATCAACGACACGCCCTTCAGGACCTCGATCGCCCGATGGGAGATGTCCTGCAGATGGCCGATCGGCGTGGCGACGATGTAGAGGGTCCCGGGGGCGACGGCTTCCATCAGGAGTTGGACCCCCGCGGCGCTGCGTGATCTCTGCGGCTTGCGATGTTCGTTCGTGACATCACAGCCCCCAGTCGCGTGGATACCGGAAATCGACGTTCACGGTGCGCTGGCCGATCTTCGCGATCACTGGCGGCCGACGTTTGAACTGATATCGTCGCACGCGGTCGCGCACCTTCGCGATCAGGTCCGGAGGGAAACCAGCCCCGCCGAGTTCTTCGTCCGTCCGACGCTCATCGACCATCAGGTAGAGCAGCCGGTCCGCCTCACGATACGTGAACCCGAGTTCGGCCTCGTCCGTTTGTCCTTCCCAGAGGTCCGCAGTTGGGGCCTTCTTCACAATGCGTTCGGGCACCCCAAGATGCGACGCCAATTCCCACAGATACGTCTTGTAGAGGTCGCCGATTGGGTTCAAGGCCGACGCAAGGTCGCCGTGCAGTGTCCCGTAGCCAAGCATCAGCTCCGTCTTGTTGCTCGTCCCGAGGACAAGGGCACCGTCACGCGCCGACCGGTCGTACACGACGATCATTCGCGCCCGCGCCATGACGTTCCCAAGCCGAACACGGTCGGGAGGTCCAGCGGCCTCGACGAAGCCGTCGACAAGAGGAGTGATGTCGACCTTCTCCTGCCGGATGCCCGTTGCCGCCACGACAGCCAGGGCATCATCGGTCGCAGCGGACGAACTTTGCCGGTGAGGCATCAGAACGCCGAGTACGTTCGACGGACCAAGCGCCCGCGCTGCGAGAGCTGCGACGACTGCGGAATCGACCCCGCCGGAGAGGCCAAGAACGGCACGATCGAATCCGGAGTTGGTGACGCCGTCATGGATGAATCGTACGAGCAGATCGGCCACCGCCTCCATGCGAAGCGGCGGCAGACTGAACGATCCGCTGGACGGGGCTTCCATCACTCGCCTTTGCTGATCTCGCGCAACGCGCTGCGGATGATGACGAATCCCTCGTCCACCTCTGCCTTGGAGATGGTCAAGGGCGGACGGAAACGGATGCTGTGATCGCCACAGCCGATGAGGATGAGCCCCTCTTCGTATGCTTTGGTCCGCAGTTGGTCTCGGTTTTGTGCTGTGTCGAGGTCCATGGCACAGAAGAGACCGCGTCCGCGCGTGTTCGACACGAGCCCCGGGAATTCCGCTTCGAGGCTTCGCAGCTGGTCCAACAGATGCTCTCCGACTGTCGCCGCGTTCGCCACGAGCTGCTCTTCCTCGATGATCTCAAGGATGCGCGTGAAGCGGACCATGTCCACGAGGTTGCCGCCGAACGTCGAGTTGATGCGGCTCGGCTTGTGGAAGACGTTCTCGAGCACGTCATCGATGCGCGTCGAGCTCATGAAGCCGCAGACTTGCGTCTTCTTGCCGAAGGTCATGAGGTCGGGCTTCACGAAGTGCTCATGCGCCCACATCTTTCCCGTGATCCCGACGCCAGTCTGCACCTCGTCGAAGATGAGCAGGATCTCATTCTCATCGCAGACCGTCCGAAGGGCTTGGAGGAACTCGGGCCGGAAGTGATTGTCTCCCCCTTCGGCCTGGATCGGCTCAACGATCAGCGCGGCGATGTCGTCGGGATTGTTGATGATGGCCTCTTTGATCTCCTGGAGCGCCATCGCCTCTTCCTTCTTGACCTGCGCGAGGTTCGTTTCATCCAACGGGAACCGGACCGCCGGGTTGTGGATGCGAGGCCACTTGAACTTTGGAAAGTAGTTCGTCTTCGTCGGGTCGGTGTTCGTCAGCGAGAGCGTATATCCGCTGCGGCCATGGAACGCCCGGCGGAAGTGAACGATCATTCGCCCGCGCTCTTCTGTGAATCCCTTCTGGAAGTTCTTCCGCACCTTCCAATCGAACGCGGTCTTGATGGCATTCTCGACGGCCAACGCTCCGCCGTCCACGAAGAAGACATATTGAAAATATTCGGGGCGGGCGATGCGGTTGAAGGTCTCGACGAACTCCGCCATCTCCACGCTGTACGCGTCGGAGTTTGACGGCTTGTTGACGGCGACGTAGGCGAGCTTCTCGAGGAATTCCGGCGTCAGCATCTTCGGATGGTTCATGCCAACAGAGCCGGACGCGAAGAATGTGAAGAAGTCGAGGTACTTCTTGTTGTAGCGGGAATCGTACAGATACGTGCCCTGGCTGCGCTTCAGGTCGACGACAAGGTCGAACCCGTCCACCAGCATATGGCGGCTCAGGGAGGCGTGGACTTCTTTCGGGTCGATCCGGACCGGGTTCGTGGTGGTCGGACGATCAGTGGTCGTGACAGGCATGGTCGTTCTCCGTTGGACATCGTTCTACGATCGGACAGGAATTCTGGACGGCGCGCGCTGGCGACCTTCAGAAGAATTCCTGATGCTCGTAAAGTGAGGTGATGTACGGACGACCAAACATAGAGGATTGCGAATTTCGAATTGTCAATTGCGAATCAACAAAGGCCGTCGGCCAACTGGCCTCTGAGCCCTCGACTCCGCGGCCTTCGGCCGCTTCGCTCGGGACAAGCTTCTAGCCTCTGGCCTCAGTAATTATCGATCTGCGCCCTCTGCAGCTTGCCGCTGTAGTCGAAGTAGACCGCCTTCCATTCGGTGTAGAAGTCGTACACCGTCCAGCCCCCTTCACGATGACCGTTGCCGGTCTGCTTCACGCCGCCGAACGGCATATGGGCCTCGGCGCCGATCGTCGGAACGTTGATATAGGTGATGCCCGCCTTAATGTCTCGAACGGCGACGAAGGCCTTGTTGACGTCACGCGTGTAGACCGATGAAGAAAGGCCATAGATCGTGTCGTTGAGGACGTTGATCCCCTCTTCGAGCGACTTCACACGCAGCACAGAGAGAACAGGTCCGAAGATCTCTTCCTTTGCGATACGCATGTTCGGCGTCACGTCGGAGAAGATCGTCGGCTCATGGAACCAACCGCCGTCCAGCCCCGGTCCTTTAGCTACGCGGCCGCCGGCGACCAGTTTGGCCCCTTCCTGCTGACCGATCTCGACGTACGATTCGACCGTTTTTCGCTGGCCTTCATTCACGAGCGGGCCGACCTCCGTCTCTGGCTTCAATCCGTCTCCCAGTCGCAGCTTCTTCGTCCGGGTCACGAGCATATCCATGAATCTGTCGTAGATCTTCTCATGCAGAATGAGCCGGCTCGTTGCGGTGCATCGCTGGCCGGTCGTGCCAAAGGCGCCCCATAAAATGCCGTCCAGGGCCAGGTCGAGGTCGGCATCGTCCATCACGATCTGGGCATTCTTGCCCCCCAGTTCGAGCGAGACGCGTTTGAGCGTATCGGCAGAGTCCTTCGTGATCTGCTTGCCGATGAGCGTCGATCCGGTGAACGAAATGAGGTCGATGTCGGCATGCCGGGTGATGGCGTTTCCGACGGCCCCGCCGCCGCCATGGATGATATTGACGACGCCGTCAGGCAATCCGGCCTCATGCATCAGCTGCACGAGCGCCGCCGCCGTTGCTGGTGTATCGGAGGCCGGCTTGAAGACGACGGTGTTGCCGGACAGGATCGCCGGGAACATCTTCCACGTGGGGATGGCGAGAGGGAAATTCCATGGTGTGATGATGCCTGCCACGCCGATGGGGACGCGGATGGCCATGGCAAACTTGTTCGGGAGTTCCGACGGCACGGTGTGGCCGAAGAGCCTTCGTCCTTCGGTGGCCGCATAGTACGCGGTGTCGATCCCTTCCTGCACGTCCCCCCGCGTCTCTGCGAGCACCTTTCCCATTTCACGGGTCATCAGCGTGGCCAGCGCTTCCTTCTGTTGCACGAGCAGGTCACCGATCCTGCGCATGATGTCTCCGCGCGCCGGCGCCGGCACGAGTCGCCACTTTTCATACGCCGCACGGGCGGCCTTAACGGCAGCGTCGACGTCCGCAGCCCCGGACTTGGGAAGCGTCGAGACAACTTCGCTCCAGTTGGCGGGATTCCGGCTCTCAAAGGTCTCGCCCGATTGCGCGTCGACCCAACGGCCATTTATGAGGTTTTTGTAAGAGGTCATGAGAGGTTTTGAATGGCGAATTGTCAATTGCGAAATGTTCTGTGAACTAATACCCGTTCCCCGATACCTGCTACCCGATCCCTTATCACCGCGACATGCTCCCCGCTACCGGATCCCCACCCGCTCAAAGATCAGATCCACATGCTTTAGACTGCGCTTTGGATCGAACAACTCATCCAGGTCTGCCGGCGTGAGGTGTTTCTTGACATCCTCGGATTGCTCGATGATCTCCCGGAAGTTCTTGCCCGAACGCCAAACCTCCATCGCGCGCTCTTGAACAGCCCGGTACGCATCCTCCCGCTTCATTCCCTTCTTTGTCAGGGCCAGAAGCACTTCCTGCGAAAACACGAGGCCGTTCGTCGCATTCAGATTCCTCAGCATTCGTTCCGGGTAGACCAGCAGTTGGTCCATCACCGACGTGAACTGTGCGATCATGTAATCGACAAGAATGCACGAGTCGGGAATGATGACCCGCTCGACGGACGAGTGCGTGATGTCCCGCTCATGCCACAATGCGACGTTCTCGAGGGCCGCTTGGGCGTTGCCGCGCACGACACGCGCCAATCCGGCAATGCGCTCGCACGTGATCGGGTTCCGCTTGTGCGGCATGGCCGATGAGCCCTTCTGCCCCTTCGAGAAATACTCCTCGGCTTCGAGCACCTCGGTCTTCTGCAAGTGCCGGATCTCAGTGGCAAACTTCTCGAGCGAGCTCGCAACGACCGCAAGGGTCGTCATGTACTCTGCATGCCGGTCGCGCTGGAGGACCTGGGTCGAGACCGGCGCCGCCTGCAAGCCCAGCTTCTCGCACACATACGTCTCGACGGCCGGATCAAGGTGCTGAAAGGTGCCGACAGCACCCGAGATCTGACCGACCGATATGGTCCTGAGGGCCTGTTCAAGCCGGACGATATTCCGCTCCGTCTCGGCATACCAGAGCGCCAGCTTCAGTCCAAAGGTGACCGGCTCGGCATGGATGCCGTGCGTGCGGCCGATCATCACGGTGTTCTTGAATTCCTTGGCCCGCCGTCCGAGGACGTCGCGCAAGCTCCTGAGGCCTTTCAGCAGCAGCTCGCCCGACTGCTTCATTTGTACCGCCAGGGATGTGTCGAGCACATCGGACGACGTCATTCCCAGGTGAATATACCTCGACTCCGGTCCGACGTATTCCCCCACGTTCGTCAGGAAGGCGATCACGTCGTGCTTCACCTCATCCTCGATCTCCAGGATCCGCGCCACGCTGAACTTGGCGCTCTTCCGGATGTTGACGGCTGCCTCCTTCGGTATGACCCCAAGCGAGGCTTGTGCCTCACACGCCAACACCTCGATCTCGAGCCAGATCGCGTACTTATTCTCGTCCTCCCAGATCCGGCCCATGGCCGGACGCGTGTACCGGGCGATCATATCAGCTGCGCTCCAGTTTGAGGTTCAGATCCAACGTCTTGCGTTCGCGGAATATCTGCAGCTTCAGTACGTCGCCCGGTGAGGCGTCCACCAGCATGGCGATGATATCCTGCTCCGAATTCACTCTGTCGCCGTTCACCGTGAGGATGATATCCCCCACCTTGAGCCCGGCCTTCTCTCCTGGACCTCCGGCGCGCAAGTCGCTGACGATCACACCCTGGATCGCGCGCAGGCCGAAGTACCGGGCGATACGAGCGTCCACGGGTTGCACGTCGAGGCCCGTCGTGATATCCCGCGAGACCTTCCCTTTGCGTTTCAGCTCATCAACGACCCGTTTCACCTTGTTGATCGGGATGGCGAATCCATACCCCACGAAGGTCGTTGACTGACCGCCGGTAAAAATGAGCGTATTCACACCGACAACCTTTCCTTCCGAATTCACGAGCGGTCCGCCGCTGTTGCCGCCATTGATCGCTGCGTCGGTCTCGATCATATCGCGATAGAACCGGTTGTTCATGCTCCCCAGATTCATTCCCGTTGCGGAAATGACGCCGACGGTAACGGTCGGCTTGTCGTTGATCTCAAACATCCCGAACGGGTTGCCGAGCGCGATCGCCCATTCTCCGATGATGATGTCATCGGAATTCCCCAACTCGACGGCCGGGAATCCCGTCCCTTCGACCTTCAGCAGGCTCAGGTCCGTGAGGGCATCGGTTCCGACCAGTTCCGCGTCGAGCTGGCGTCCGTCGGTCATCGTCACCTTGATCTGGGCCGCATTCCCCGCGACATGATCATTCGTCACGATGTAGCCATCGTTCGACACGAAGAAGCCCGACCCGAGCCCCTTCACTTCTTGTTGGTAGGTCCGGTCGCCGAAGAACTGCCGGAAGAACGGATCGTCGCCGAAGAACCGGAACATCGGATCGCGGAACTGCCGGATCTCGGTGACGTTGATCCCGACGACGGCCGGACTGACGCGGGCCACGGCGCGCGTGATGGCATTCTGACGCGTCGCCTGGATCTCCTGCGCACTCGAGGCCGACGGAACTGCCTGCGTAGTCACGTCAGCCAGAGGTCCCGCGGTGGTCAGCGCATTCTCGGTGGCCTTGGCGTCACCTCCTGAGCTCAGGGCGTAGCCAATGCCGATGCCAAGAAGCAACGGGACCGTGAGAATGACCACAATACGAAGATAGGGACTGCTCATGATGGTGAGGCCTCAGCGTCTGGTTTGGGATCCTGCAACGCACCGGCATGACTCAGAATGAAGAGCACACTAAGAATGGAGACGAACCATGCATAGTCAGATACAGACTGCGGACGAACGAACAGGAAGGAGACTGCCGTCGCAGGCGCCAGCCACGTCAGAACCGGTGCGACGAGCGACGCGAGGACGTTCGACCGAATGATATCTTTCGTAAGACGGTGGAAGACCACCCAGCTCAGGGTCCAGGCAAAGGTGTAGAAGAGACCGATGCCGAACATCAATCCGGCGGCCGTTGCAAGGCCGCGACCCCCTTTGAAGCGCAGCCAGACGGGATAATTATGGCCGACGACAGCGCCGAGCGTTGCTGCATATTGAACGATGACCTGATCTGGAAAGAGCCACCACGCTCCGAAGGAGGCTACGACACCTTTTGCACCGTCCAGGAGACCTACGAAGACTCCAGTCCAACTCGACCCGGTGACCTGGGCGGCGTTGTAGCCTCCGACGTTGCCGCTGCCGGCAGCGCGGATGTCGACGCCAGTCCGCTTGCGAACCACAAGGTACGCCGACGGAATACTGCCAATGAGGTATCCGATCAGCAACGCCAGGGCGGAGGTCAAGGGGGTACCACGATGTGAGAGGAATCAATAAAATTACCGAAAACACGAGGGGGATGCAAGGATGTCGGAGCAAGCCAACGTATGGTAACTCGTTGCCAACCAACGAACTACCACCCCAGCCACCAGAAAAAATGGGCCAGCATGCTGACTGGCCCAGGAGAGGAAACCCAACGAGTTTAACGGCCGATCACTGCCATTCTACACCGAGGCCTGATCGTACCTCACTCAAGTGCTTGGCTGGAACTTCTCCACTTCCTCCAGGATCGTCGCTACGATTTCCTCTTCCTTTACCCGCTTCACCATCTCCCCCTTGCGATACAGGATCCCAACGCCTTTGCCGGCCGCGATGCCAATGTCGGCCGCGCTCGCTTCTCCGGGGCCGTTCACGACGCAACCGAGGACCGCGATCGAGACTGGCTTCTTGACGTGCGCGAGCTTCTCCTCGAGCTGGGCCATGATGCCGAACAGGTCGACCTCCAGCCGCCCGCAGGTTGGACAGGCGATGAGATCGACATTGCGCGAGGCAAGACTGAGCGAACGGAGGATCTCCTTCCCAACTTCCACTTCCTTCACTGGATCGTCTGTCAACGAAACGCGGATCGTGTCGCCGATCCCTTCTGCAAGCAACGTTCCGATGCCGACCGACGATTTGATCGTCCCGACGCGCGTCGTGCCGGCCTCCGTCACCCCCAGATGCAGCGGAATGTCGGTTTGTGCCGCCACATGGCGGTACGCCTCGATCATGAGCTTCGTGTCGGTCGACTTCACCGAGATGACGACGTCCTTGAAGTTGAACTCGTCGCAGATCGCCACGTGCCGCATGGCGCTTTCATGCAGCGCCTCTGCTGTCGGATAGCCGTACTTCTCGAGGATGTCCTCTTCGAGCGAACCGGAGTTGACGCCGATGCGAATGGGAATGCCGCGGTCTTTCGCCGCCGTAAGGACCTGCCTGATCCGGTCTTTCGAACCGATGTTGCCGGGATTCAGGCGCACTTTCGCAACGCCTGCCTCGATAGCCCGCAACGCAAAAACATGGTTGAAATGGATGTCCGCCACGATCGGAACGGGCGATCGCCGGACGATCTCCGCCATCGCGTCGGCCGCTTCCTTATCGTTCACCGTCACCCGCACGATGTCGACGCCGGCCTCGGCCGCGGCCTGGATCTGAGCAACGGTGCCGACGACGTCGTCCGTCTTCGTCTTGGTCATCGTTTGCACCGAGATCGGCGCGTCGCCGCCGATCTTCACGCCCCCGACGGTCACCTGGCGCGTCTTCCGCCGCTGGCCGTCCTTGAAGACTCCCACACGGTATGTCTGATGCCGCTCGCTCACCCGTCCTCCGCCGTCAGTTGATCCGTTTACTTGCCTCGAAGAGGATCTTCTTCTCCTCCTCCGTCAGGCTCTGATAGCCGCTCTGGCTGATCTTGTCGAGGATCTCGTCGATCTTCTGCTGCTCCGATTCGTCTACCGTCGGCGGTTTTTTCGGCTCGGGACGCAGCTCATGGACGCTGGCGGCGCGCGGCTCTTCTTTCCGAGGTGTCTCGCGACCCGGCATCTTGAAGAGCTCCGCAACATCCCTCCACACTCCACGCCGACCCGAATACAGCCTTCGCCTGTCGTAAAGGATGTAGAGGTAACCGGCCAGGGCGCCTCCGAGATGTGCGAGGTTGGCGACGTTCCCCGGCTTGCCCACCGACATGACACCGAACACGATCATGAACATCACGAGATACTTCACACGGACCGGGATGAGGAAGTAGATGAACACCTGCCGGTCGGGGAACATCGTGGCAAAAGCAACGAGCACGCCGTAGACCGCTCCGGAGGCACCCACTGTCGGACCGATCGCCTGACTCGGATCGAAGATCGGCGACAGGATCAACTGGGCGATGCCCGCTACCGTTCCGCACATGAGATAGAACGTGAGGAATTTGCGCGGCCCCCAGATGTGCTCCACCTCCATCCCGAACATCCATAGACCGAACACCATATTGAAGAGCAGGTGCCAGAAGTCCGCGTGCACGAACTGGTACGTGATCAGCTGCCAAGGCCAGAATCCGTGGCCGAGCGGCATGAGCCCCAGATAGACGTTGAGGACGTATTCGAGCGGCATGCCGTCGAAGCGGAACGTGCCGAGGAACGACATCACCAGAAAGACGGTGGCGTTCGTCAGCAGCAGCATGCGGATCACGGGCGGGATAAATGAAAAGCCGCCGAAGAAGGATGGACGGTAGTAGGCCAATTACGATTTACGATTTACGATTTACGATTTACGAT
>CAYYOV010000016.1:1214-59995 GCA_964473365.1 uncultured Ignavibacteriaceae bacterium | reverse complement strand
TACGATTTACGATTTACGCTCAAGCTTTCGTGAGCGCTGCGACGCCGGGGAGTTCTTTGCCTTCCAGGAATTCGAGCGAGGCACCGCCGCCGGTCGAGACGTGCGAGACCGCCTTTTCGAGCCCCGCCTGTGCGATCGCTGCAGCTGAATCGCCTCCACCGACGATCGTCACCGTCCCACTCTTGGTCGCATCGGCCAGGGCCTTGGCAACGGCAACAGTCCCCTTTGCGAACGGCTCCATTTCGAAGATCCCCATCGGCCCGTTCCAGACGACCGTTTTGGCCTTCTTGATCTCGGCAGCAAACGTCTCGATCGTCTTTGGGCCAATATCCACCCCCGCCCACCCTGCCGGGATCTGGCTCACGTCAACGATCTTCGTCTTGGCGTCTGCAGCAACCTTGTCCGCAACGAGAGTGTCAACCGGCAACAGCAGCCGAACGTTCCGCTTGGAGGCTTCGGCCAGGATGGTCTTGGCAAGCTCGACCTTGTCCGCCTCGAGAATGGAGGTGCCGATCTCCAGTCCTTGGGCCTTGTAGAACGTGAACATCATTCCGCCGCCGATGAGGAGCGCGTCAACCTTCGCCATCAGGTTCTGGATGACGTCGATCTTGCCGGAGATCTTGGAGCCGCCGAGGATGGCGACATAGGGCCGCACGGGGTCGCCGACAGCGCGTCCGAGGTACTCGATCTCCTTCTGCATCAGATAGCCGGCAGCGGCCACACGGACATACTTCGTCACCCCTTCCGTCGAAGCGTGGGCGCGGTGCGCCGTTCCAAAGGCATCATTGATGTAGACGTCGCCGAACGATGCCAGCTGCTTGGCAAACTCGGGGTCGTTCGCCTCTTCTTCGTTGTGATAGCGGAGGTTCTCGAGAAGCAGCACTTCGCCGTCACGCAGGATCTCGACCTCGCGCTTGGGGGCATCGCCCACGCAATCGGTGGCGAACTTCACCGGCCGATTGATAAGCCCCGCCAGGTGGTTCGCGACAGGCTTCAGGCTGAATTCCGGCTTCGGCTTTCCCTTCGGGCGCCCGAGGTGGCTCATGAGGATACATTTGCCGCCCGACGACAGCACCTTCAGGATCGTGGGAAGTGATTCGACGATGCGCGTATCATCGGTGATGCGCTGCTGGTCATCCAGCGGAACGTTGAAGTCGACGCGAACAAGCACGCGCTTGCCTTTCAGGTCGACGTTGTCAATGGTCAGTGTCTTCATGGTCGCATAGGAGGAAAGAACGAACGGGCGGGCGATCGCCGCCTGCCCGTTCATGTCGTGCACTGTGGTCTGAGTCCCTCTCAAGACCTCTGGTCCGTCGGCGTGCCTGAACGCTCACGGATGCGGCGAGAGCCAAGACAATGGGCTGGACGTCCATCCGGCTCATCACCTTCGCGATCGTAGCGCCACCGGCGGAGAATGCTGCCGACCTACGTCGGGGTGTTACAGCTTGGACCCGACCAGTCGTGCCAGCTCGACAACGCGGTTCGAATAACCCCACTCGTTGTCGTACCAACCGAACACCTTGACCGTGCTGCCCAAGGTCATGGTGAGCTTCGAATCGAACACCACCGAATGCGGATTCCCTACGACGTCGCGCAGCACCAACTCGTCCTCGCTGTACTCCAGGATCCCCTTCAGCGAGGTCTCGGCGGCCTTCTTCATCGCCGCGTTGACCTCATCCTTCGTGACCTCGCGCTCCAGTTCCGCCGTGAAATCTGTGATCGAGCCGTTCGGCGTCGGCACCCGGAGAGAGCAACCGTCGAGTTTGCCGTTCAGTTCGGGGATAACCTTGCCGACCGCCTTGGCGGCGCCGGTGGTCGTGGGGATGATGTTGATGGCGGCGGCCCGGGCGCGACGCAGGTCCTTGTGTGGAAGGTCGAGGATCCGCTGGTCGTTGGTGTAGGAATGGATCGTGTTCATGAAGCCCTTCTTCACCTTGAAGGACTCGTGCAGCACCTTCACCATCGGCGCCAGGCAGTTCGTCGTGCAGGAGGCGTTGGAGATGATGTGATGCTTCGCGGGGTCGTAAGCGTTCGTGTTCACGCCGAGGCAGATCGTCACGTCCGGCTTCTTCGCCGGAGCCGAGATGATGACCTTCTTCGCCCCGTTCTTGATGTGGTCGGCCGAGGCCTCGCCGTCCGTGAAATGCTTCAGGCCGGTCGATTCGACGACGATGCTGACGCCCATCTCGCCCCACTTGAGGCCGTTATGATCCTTCTCGGAGTGGACCTTCACCGGCTTGCCGTTGATGACGATCGTCGAATCCTTCACTTCCACCGTTCCGTGGAAGTTGCCGATGACCGAATCGAACTTGAGAAGATGTGCGAGGGTCGCGGCGTCGGTGATATCGTTGACAGCCACGATCTCCAGGTTGGGATCGTTGATCGCCGCACGAAGCACGTTGCGGCCGATACGTCCAAATCCATTGATACCGATCTTCAATGCCATAGCTGCCTCCAGACGTCAGGGAATGTGCTGCTTGGGAATTCTTGAAGGGACGCAAAACATTGAATTCTAGCCAGAAATGAACCGAGATGCAATACGAACGGGAATGGCCCCACGGAACCCGAGCCCGTGTCCTCATACCTACGCGTGATGATCCGCGAGTGCAACTGACCCCGCAAGAACGACCGCGGCGCCGCTGGCACGGAGCGTCCGGGCACATGCCCCGATCGTGGCGCCGGTCGTGATCACGTCGTCTACCACGATCACGGTCGCACCGCATACCTCGCGACTCAGTGCCGGATCGACACGGAAGGCCTCGGAGACATTCTCCTTCCGTCGCTCGATCGAAAGCTTGGTCTGCGACGGGGTGTGACGGATACGTTTCAACAGACGCGGCTCCATCCGTGAGCCCAGCCGCGATGCAAGACCGCGCGCGATCATTTCTGCCTGGTTGTATCCACGCTCACGCTCTTTCGCGCGATGCAACGGGACCGGCGCTATCACATCGACGGGCGGCATCATGCCCTTCAGCTCCTCCGCCACTCTCTCCCCCAGCCATACGCCGATACGGTCGGCGTTCTGATATTTCAATCCGTGGATGAGGGATTGCAGCGGGCCCGTCTTCTGAAAGACGAACGCGGAGACGACGCCGTCGACGTCCGGACCGATCTTCGCACGCGCTTCCGCGGCGAGGTGGGGATGATCGCGCGCAAGCACCACCTCCGACCAGCACGAGGCACAGATGTGGCGCGCACCTGTCTCCAGCGGTCGGCCACATGCCACGCACGAAGGCGGATACACGAAGTCGAGGAACGACGTCAGGATCGTTTGGAAGGTCACCATCATTGCCCCCTCAGGCGGTGCACCGTCGTCCGCTTCCCAGCCGTCCCATCGGCCGCGAACGGACCCCGGTGTCTGGAGTACTGCGGATCGTGTTACATCAGATCACAACGACAGCCGGCGAAAACGTCAACCCTTCTTCAATCGGTCGATCTCATCCCGGAGCTGCGCGGCTCGTTCGAACTCGAGGTCCTTTGATGCGCGCCGCATCTCTTCCGTCAATTCGTTGATGAGGTCCTCACGTTGGTCCTTGCTGAGATACCTGGCCACTGTGTCGGCAACCTGCGGCACACGCTTCTGAGCGTGCAGGTCCTTCTTCATTCGAACATCGGCGACGGCCGTCGCGGCCAGGATCTCGTCGATCGATTTCAGGATCGTCTCGGGCGTGATGCCGTGCTCCTGATTGTAGGACAGCTGTTTCACGCGTCGACGGTTCGTTTCGTCCATCATCCGCTTCATCGAGCCGGTGACCGTGTCTGCATACAGAATGACCTTGCCGTTCACGTTGCGCGCCGTGCGGCCAGCGGTCTGGATGAGCGAGCGGTCCGAGCGGAGAAACCCTTCCTTGTCCGCATCGATGATGGCGACCATCGAGACCTCGGGAAGGTCCAGTCCCTCCCGGAGCAGGTTCACGCCAACCAGGACGTCGAAATGTCCCAGACGCAGATCGCGCAGGGTCTCCACACGTTCGAGTGCGTCGACCTCGGAATGAATGTATCGCACTTTGATGGCGATGTTCTGCAGATACTCCGTCAGGTCCTCGGCCATCCGCTTGGTCAGGGTCGTGACCAACGTCCGTTCGCGGCGTGCCGTCCGGACGCGGATCTCCGCGATGAGGTCGTCGATCTGGTGCTTCGACGGACGCACCTCCACCTCCGGGTCCACGAGGCCGGTCGGACGTATGACCTGCTCAACGACCACTCCCTGCGAGTGTTCAAGTTCGTAGTTACCGGGCGTTGCACTAACGAAGATCACCTGGCCCGTCATGGCCTCCCATTCCGGGAACTTGAGGGGCCGGTTGTCCATGGCTGAGGGTAGTCGGAAGCCGTATTCGACGAGCGTCGACTTGCGTGATCGGTCGCCTTCATACATTGCCCCGATCTGAGACACCGTGACGTGAGATTCGTCGATGACGGTGATGAAGTCCTTCGGGAAGTAGTCGAGCAGGCACGATGGACGAGAACCCGGCTCCCGCTGTGCAAGATGCCGCGAGTAATTCTCGATCCCCTGGCAATATCCAACCTCACGCATCATTTCCATGTCGAACCTGGTGCGTTGGCTGAGTCGTTGCGCCTCGACGAGCTTCCCCATCGATGTCAATTCTGCCGAACGCTGCTTCAGCTCCTCCCCAATCGACCCAAGGGCCCGCTCGATCGTGGCGCGGCTCGTGACGAACTGTTTGGCCGGGTAGACGACCTCGAAGTCCGTCTCGCCGATCACCGACCCGTCTACGCGGTTAACGTATGCGATGCGCTCGATCTCGTCCCCGAAGAATTCCACCCGGAGCGCTTCTTCGTTCTCGTACCCCGGCACGATCTCTACCACGTCGCCCCGCACACGGAATGTCCCCCGGACGAACTCATAGTCGTTCCGGGTGTACAGCATGTCAACGAGCTTCTTGAGCAGCGCTTGCCGACCCGCCCCTTCTCCCTTCCGGATCACGACTGTCTGCCCGATCCATTCTTCGGGAGCGCCGATTCCGTAGATACAACTGACGGATGCTACGACGATCACGCGCGGATCGCCGCTTAGCAACGCACTCGTCGCACGCAAACGCAAGCGGTCGATCTCGTCGTTGATCGAGGCATCTTTGGCGATGTACGTGTCGGTCGTCGGAACGTATGCTTCGGGCTGATAGTAGTCGTAGTATGAGATAAAGAACTCGACACGATTTTTGGGAAAGAATCCCTTGAACTCCGCATAGAGCTGGGCGGCCAGCGTCTTGTTATGTGAAAGGACCAGGACCGGACGATCAAATTCGCGGATGACATTCGAGACCGTGAACGTCTTTCCGCTGCCGGTCACACCAAGCAGTGTCTGATAGCGGTCGCCCCGACGGAGGCCTTCCACGAGTTGACGTATGGCTTCCGGCTGGTCGCCGGCAGGCGTGAGGTCAGTGATCAGTTGATAGGGCATGAGAGTTCGCGCAATGTACCGGATACGGACTCCGGGTGCAAAGGAGATTCCCTGGGCGGCACGGGCCCTTGCTTCGGTGCCCGGTCCCTTGTAGATTGGCGGATTACATCTCGAAACGAACGATGGGTCAGCAACAACTGCTCTTGATCATCTTGGGCGTCATGTTGGTCGCGTTCGCCATCGCCGTGGGTCTCACCCTGTTCAGCGCCCAAGCGATCCAGGCAAACAAGACGGCCATCTTCAACGACATCAACCAGATCGCTGCCTACGCAAACCACTATCGCGTATCCACGACCAGCATGGGTGGCGGGCAGGGATCATACGCCGGGTTCAGGATCCCGATCACGATGACGTACACCGAGAACGCTTCCTTTCAGGCAAGTTCAACACCATCGTCGGTCACCATCGTCGCCAAGTCGCTGAATGACTCCTCCAACACGATCACGGTGGTCATGGACAGGGAAGGTCACCTGGGGAACTGGACCTATACCGGGGATTTTCAATAGTTCCAAACGACATCCATGGCGGGAAGAAGGCACAAAATTCACGGTAATAATTACCGAAACCCCGGATCAGCCAAGGAGCCGATTGATTTTTTTGCACGGATTTGCGGTTTTTGGACTGAATATCGTGTGGCACAAGGATTGGGAGTAGGCTCGCGACTGTAGATCAAACTGCGTTTCTTCATCCCCAACTAACCTCAAGGAGCCCACATGGGTCAGCAACAGCTTCTTCTCATCATCCTCGGCGTTATCATCGTCGGTATCGCCATCGCGGTCGGTCTGAGCCTCTTCTCCGCTCAGAGCATCCAGGCTAACAAGGATGCCATCATCAACGACCTGAACAACATCGCCGCCCACGCCTACCAGTATCGCATCCGTCCGTCCTCGATGGGCGGTGGCCAGGGCAGCTATTCCGGCTACACCATCCCGTCCAAGATGGCCTCGAACGAAAACGCTGGGTACGCCGCCACACCGGCTGCGAACTCGGTCACGATCGTCGCGACCTCGAACGCCAACACCACGAACACCGTTACCGCGGTGGTCGACAGCGATGGCCGTTTGGGCAGCTGGACCTACGCCGGCGACTTCCAGTAAGTCGTTCCGTCGTATCGCTCTTCACCGGCCCTGCGAAAGCGGGGCCGGTTTTTTTGTGCATATTCGCCAGTTCTATTGGCGTTGTCGATACAACAATTACACCGGTTATTATGACCGCCCTGCCCATCCATGATTGAGCGATTGGACAATACATGAGGGAATCGGGGTTTTCAGATTCGCGACCCCATGGCACGCATGTTGGAGTAGGGACTCCGCTCGTAAATCACGCTGCAGCACCAATCACCCATAATCACTGGGAGCCCACATGGGTCAGCAACAGCTTCTTCTCATCATCCTCGGCGTTATCATCGTCGGTATCGCCATCGCGGTCGGTCTGAGCCTCTTCTCCGCTCAGAGCATCCAGGCTAACAAGGATGCCATCATCAACGACCTGAACAACATCGCCGCCCACGCCTACCAGTATCGCATCCGTCCGTCCTCGATGGGCGGTGGCCAGGGCAGCTATTCCGGCTACACCATCCCGTCCAAGATGGCCTCGAACGAAAACGCTGGGTACGCCGCCACACCGGCTGCGAACTCGGTCACGATCGTCGCGACCTCGAACGCCAACACCACGAACACCGTTACCGCGGTGGTCGACAGCGATGGCCGTTTGGGCAGCTGGACCTACGCCGGCGACTTCCAGTAAGTCGTTCCGTCGTATCGCTCTTCACCGGCCCTGCGAAAGCGGGGCCGGTTTTTTTATGCCGTCCCGTACCGTACATTGTTCCATGTTCCTCCGTCGCTCGTTTCCCCTCCTCCTTGCGGTGCTTGGCTGCACCACGCCTGGGACACCCGACCGACTGGCCACGCTCTACGTCGATCTGCTTCGGTTTCGCGACACGGTCAGCCGGCCGGACTCTGCAGAGATCCGCCGGGGTGTCGATTCGATCCTTGTTGCAGCGGGATATACGGTCGAAACGTACCAGCGTGAGTTCACCTCCCTGGCAGAGGATCCGCGTAGACTTCCGGTATTCTTCGACCTCGTTGAGCAGCGGTTGGCCGCGACGAATCCCGCTGCCCGACAGACCCACTAGAACTTCACTTGACACAAGATAGAAAAATAACTACGTTACGACAAATATGTCTTGCGACTATTCTACCGCGGACAAATCTGTCACGATCGAACGGACACTGCGATGCGCACGACCATGGGACAACGGATCCGCGAAGCCCGGTTGGCAAAAGGCTTCGATCAGGCAAGACTTGCCGCCAAACTGGATATCGCCACCCGCACGCTGCAACGCTGGGAAAAGAGTGAACAGGAGCCGGACGGTTCGGTCATCATGCACATCGCGAAGGCAACGGGCGTCCTGCCGCAATGGCTCCTGACCGGCGACGGGGATCGGCATGCTGGGATCGGTAGCACGGTCATCCCCCTGACCGAGCCCCGGACCAGACGTGTCCCCACGGTCCGGCTTCCGCTCCTGTCCTCCGTCCCCGGCGGAGCGCCGAGCTTGATCTTCCATCCTGACTACGTCGACAAATTCGTGACGGTCGACGACGTTCGCGACGACCAGGCGTTCGCCCTGGAGGTCAAAGGGAACAGCATGTCTCCCCGCATCGAGGACGGCGACATCATCGTCGTCAGCCCCCGGCAGGAGGCCCGGAGCGGGGATATCTGCGTCGTGCGCGTCCAAGATGAAGACACCGTGAAGAAGGTAAAGTTCGAGGGGGCGTTCCTCCACCTGATCCCGCTCAATCCGGAGTTTGAACCGTGGGTGGTGAAGCAGAAGGATGTAACCTTCGTCTGGCGGGTGGTGAAGGTCATCAAGGCTGTCTGAGAAGGTCGCTGCAGGGGAGCGATTCACGAAGAGCACGAATGATCGCCGGAGGTCAACGACTCGAAGTGGCACGAAGAGAAGAGTCTGCCTGGCGAATATCCTTTCCTTCGTGAACATTCGTGTATCCGATCTCCCGAGCATCTTTGTATCCTTCGGGGTTCGTCCTCTGTCTGGGATTCCTGTCGATTGCACGCTGACTTTCCCCTCCCTACATTGGCCGCACTCAATCTAAGGTGCGCCATGAGATCATCGCGCGTTTGGTCTCTTCTCTCTTCCTTCCCTCTTCTTCTCATCCTCCTCATCGGCGGTTGCGGTGATCAGGTCTTTACGGGAAAGTACGAGGCGCGAGGCGTCTGGATGTCGCGCTTTGAATACGCCGGAGGACCTCGCCAGAATAATCCGCAGACGGCCCAGGCATACATTCGCTCGACGTTCGAGAAAGCGCGGGCTGCCAGAATGAACATGGTCTTTTTTCAGGTCCGCGGGAATGGCGACGTCCTCTATCCATCCGCCGTCGAACCGTGGTCGACCGTCATCACTGGCACGCTGGGAAAGGACCCGGGTTGGGATCCGCTTGCATTTGCGCTCGGAGAAGCCCATCGACTCGGGCTTGAGCTCCACGCGTGGGTGAATACCTTCCCCGTCTGGCGCGACTCCGTTCCACCCGCTGCAACCGTCCCGCCAAACCCCCTCTACGCCCATCCCGATTGGATCATGTGCGACCGCGACGGCCGTCCGATGCGGTTGGACCCCCCAAACAACAACTACCTCTGGGCAAGTCCCGGCAATCCCGCAGTGCGTGAGCACGTCCTGAAAGTCGTCGACGAGATCATCCGGACCTACGACGTCGACGGGATCCATTTTGACTACATCCGGTATCCGGAAGGGACCGCCGAACTGGGCTACTCGCACGACGCGGTCAGCGTCGCGAGATTCAACGACCCGGCATCGAATCCTGGCCGGTTGTCATGGGACCATTGGCAGCGCGAGCAAGTGAACCAGTTCGTATTCGACGCGTACAATCTTCTTCAAGCGACCAAGCCGTGGGTCAAGATGTCGGCCTCGGTCATTGGGGAATATACCGGGACCGGCTGGACGGCGTATGAGGCCGTGTTACAAGACCCGCGACGCTGGATGGAGGTGGGTAAGATCGACTTCATCGTTCCGATGGTCTATTGGGAGCGCTCGCATCCGACGAAGCCGTTCATTCCGCTTATCACAGAATGGCACGATCGCGTCGCGTACGACCGCCAGGTACTCCCTGGTCTTGCAACGCGCCTGATCGACCGGTTCGGATGGGGTGAGCTCGAAGCGCAGGTCGAGGCGGTCCGTGCCACGGGACTCCCGGGCGTTGTCTTCTATTCGGCCGCAGGACTCGACCGTGTGTGGGAAACGGTCGGGCAACGAAGTTTCCCCTACTGGGCCCTGACGCCCCCGATGGCCTGGAAGTCGGGGACGCGACCGACCGCACCAACCAACCTGACCGTCTCGACTGACGGCAGCGTTGCGCAGCTCTCGTGGAAGGCGGTCCCGGGAAATGGTATCTCGTACATCCTGTATCGATCCAACGTCGCGGCCATCGATGCTTCGAACGTGTTCTCGATCGTCACGGTAACCGGCCGCGCTGCGACGACGACCTCTCTCTCCGGCATCCATCCGGGTGAGTTCGTGGCGGTCGCCGCCGTGGATCGACTCGGATCCGAGGGACCGATGAGCGCTCCTATTCGCATAGGACCGACGACCGCGGCGCGCTAGTCTGTCTTGGTTGGACATGGACCGTTGACTATATTTCAGGTATGGCACTCCTCAAGGAACAGGACGGACTGACCCCCCGCGACGATGCGAAGAAACGCGCCAGCGAAGTGTTGAAGCGCGTCGATCTGCTCTTGCGCCAGGGGGATCTCGAAAGCGCACTACTCGAGTCCCGACGCGTCAAAGAGATCGACCCGCGAAACGTCTACGCGCTCGCCTTCGAGGAACGGATCCTCAATCTCCTGGATCATCGGGAAAAAGCGCAGGCCCAGAAGGTTCAGGAGTCCGAGGCCGAGGCGATCCGGCGTCAGGAAGAGGAAGAGCGGCAGCGGCTGGAAAAAGAACGGAAGGCAGCAGAGCTTCGTGAGATCGCGCGGCGCGAAGCGGCTCGCCGCGTCGCCGCTCAGGACACCGAGCCGGCTCCTGCCCCGCCCGCGGCGCAGAAATCTACGAGCCCTCCGCCCATGGCTCCTAGGCCGGCCATGCCCCCAACGGGCACATCGCTGCTTGACACGCTGCGCAAACAGATGGATGGGTTCAACACCTACCGCGCCGCGCTCGTGGAGGTCTGGGAGGACGGCGCGGCTCAGTCCGAGGAACAACAGTGGTTGGCGATCCTGCGCGAGACACTCTCGATCAGCGATGTCGACCATGCCCGTTTGGAGCACGAAGTACAGCTTGAGTGCTACCACAACGCGTTCAAGAAGGCCTGGTCGCACGGACGCATCAAGCCTGAGAATGCCTCGCTCCTCTCTGAGATGCGGGCGACATTCCAGATCTCTCCGGAGGACCACGACCGGATGGAAGCCCGTCTCCTGGCGGAGATCCAGGCAACAGAGCGGCAGCAAGACCGTATAGCCATCATCGACGACGACGTCAAACTGCTCGAGGTGATCAGCGACCTGCTCCGCGACGCCGGATTCGCAACGTTGCCGTTCACGACGACGGATGAGGCCTACGCGTATCTTCGTGCGGGGCACTCACCGGACCTGATCCTATGCGACGTGAACCTCGAGACGTCGACGATGGGAGGCTTCAGCTTCTACGAGAAGATCCAGTGGCTGGAACATCTGCAGGACGTACCCTTCATCTTCCTCACCGGCCTGACAGACGAAGTACTCATTCGTACGGGAAAAGAACTGGGCGTGGACGACTACCTGACGAAGCCGATCTCCGAGCAGACGCTCGTGGCCACGATCAAGGGGAAGTTAAAGCGGTTCAAGCGGCTCAAGCAGCGGAAGCCATAATGCAGTTCACGGATCAACGCCCAGCCGGGCTGAGCAGGCGGTCCGTGTAGATATCGCACAGACGGTCAGACGTGTCGCAGTAATAGCGGTAGCTCTTCTTCAACACCTTCCGGACGCGGTAGCGTCGCTCGATCCGTTTCACCAGATCGAGGTCCTCTCCAAATTCCATCCGGCGAAAACCTCCGACCTTCACAAGGACAGAGCGCCGGATCACGAACGTCCCTCCGACGTAGCACTTCGACACGTGGATCATTCGGCCCGGCCGTTCGAGATCGACCACGACCTGTTTCGCCTTCGGACCCACCGGCTCCACGCCACCGTAGATCATGTCGACGTCACGATGCCGGCGCAGGAACCGCATACGCGATGCGAGATGGTCGTGCCGATACGCATCGTCCGAATCGAGGAACGTGACGAACGGCGCCTCCGACAGACGGATCCCGACATTCCGCGCGACAGCAAGGCCGCGGTTCCGTTGACGAACCAGGACGATGCGGGGATCCCGCTCGTGATACGATCCCACGACTGCCTGCGTCGCATCTGCGCTGCCGTCGTCCACGATCACCAATTGCCAGTCACGGAACGTTTGGGCCAGAACGGAGCGGATAGCACGCGGGAGAAGCCCAGCCCGGTTGTAGGTGCAGAGGACGATACTGATCGCCGGTGCGTCAAGCGGGGCCTCCCTCACGATTCCACCACCCAGGGTTCCAGTAAATGCTCGCCGATCCCTTGCAGAAAGCGTGAAGGTTTGGTCAGGATGACGCCCGTCTCCCGGTCGTAGACGTTCATCGGATACGTAATGAAAAGATGGTCGCGGGCGCGTGTGATCGCCACGTAGAGCAACCGCCGTTCCTCCTCAAGTTCTTCTTCGGACCCGACAGAACGGAGCGCCGGGAATCGGCCGTCGAGGGCAGTGATAATGAAGACACCACCCCACTCCAGACCTTTGGCGCTGTGGATCGTCGACAGCGTGAGGAACTCTCGCTCCGGTCCTGGCGCCTCCACATCCACCACACTCTCGGTCGGCGGCTCGAGGGCCAGGTCGGTCAGGAGCGTCGGGACATCCTCGTACCGCTCCGTGATGGTCTGGAACATCTCGAGATCTTTGCGCCGCTTCTGATGGTCGTCGTACTTCGTCCGGAGGATCGGTTCGTAGTATGCCAGCAGACCGGCCACTTTTTCCGCAGGACTCAGCGACGGCGGTGACGCGGCTTTGAGGGCGTCGAACAGCGCGCGAACGCCGTCAGGATATTGACCGTAGTCCATCCAGAATTTTGTCGTCGTTGTGACCGGTTCGGCCAGACCGGGCGAGAGCCCGACACGCCGCTTCTGGATGTCGTCGATCACCTTCTCAGCAGTTCGCGGCCCCACGCCGTCGACCAGCAACAAGATCCGGTTCCATGAGACGATATCGCGCGGGTTCTCGAGCACACGAAGATACGCCACCACGTCCTTTACGTGGGCCGTTTCGATGAACTTGAATCCTCCGTACTTGCGGAACGGGATGTTGGCGCGCGCCAGTTCGATCTCAAGGTCGAACGAAAGGAATGATGAACGGAAGAGCACGGCCATCTCCTCGAGCGGGAGCCCTTGTTCGCGCAATTCGAGGATCTTTTGGACGACGAATCGGGATTGGATGTTCTCATTCTCCGTCGCCACGAGCTGCGGCAACGAACCACCCGATCGTTTCGTATAGAGGGACTTGGTGAACATGGTTCAAAACGTCTGGAAGCATGGCTGGGCGTTGGGGCACGGGCGGGACTGATCCCGCAGTGCTCAGGACGGCGACGACGGTAGCGAGGGCGCCTGCGGGGCCCGCTCACCGCCGACAAGCACTTCATTGGCCAGATTAAGGATCGACTGCGTACTGCGATAGTTCTCCTCGATCTTGATCACCTTCGTGCCGGGATACTCCTCGGGGAATGATAGAATGTTCCGGATGGTCGATCCCCGGAACGAATAAATGCACTGTGCGTCATCCCCAACGACCATGACATTCCGGCGATCGCCGGCCAGGCCGCGTACGACCTCGGCCTGGACCCGGTTCGTGTCCTGATACTCGTCGACCATCAGGTAGGCGTACTGGTCATTCAAGGCCTTGCGAACCTCAGGGCGCTCCTGCAGGAGCCGCGCCAGATGGACGAGCAGGTCATCATAGTCCATCAGGTTGTTCTCCTTCTTGTACACAACGAAGGCCTGGAAGAGCTGTGTGATATCCGCCTCCAGTTCGAGGAACTGCGGATAATCGTGCGCGAGGATCTCCCCGACGGGCGTGATCGTGTTCAGCGATCGGCTCCAGATGTCGGCGAGGGTCTCCTTGCGAGGGAAGCGCTTCTCGCGCGTATCGAGCTTCAGCTTGGTCCGGATGAGGTTGATGACATCCTCGGCGTCGGTCTGGTCGAGGATCGTGAAGCTCCGATCGAAGCCAAGCAGGTGGCCATACTTGCGGAGGACGCCGTTCGCGAACGAGTGGAAGGTACCGCCGGCGACCTGTTCGCACCGGCTATCGAGGAGGATCGCTGCCCGCCGGAGCATCTCCTGCGCAGCCTTCCGAGTGAACGTCAACAGCAGGATGCGCTGGGGCTTCACGCCGAGTTCGACGAGGTATGCGACACGATACACGATCGTCCTCGTCTTGCCGGTCCCCGCCCCCGCGATGATCAGGTGCGGACCATCGAGCGACGTCACCGCATGATACTGAGACTCGTTGAGGTCGGTCTGGTACGGGATCGTGAGCCGGGAGGGCTCGACCAGTCTGAGCGGCTCACCCGGAGCCGGTTTCAGCGTGAATTTCTTCATGACGGAGTGGCAGAAAGATACACAAAATCGTGAGAACTCCCTTCGACCGCGTTTCTTGAGTTTCGGGCAACTTAGCGATACGTTGAAGTGTTTCACGCTTCCTCGAAGTTTCCCCCGTTCCGGAGTCTCCAGCCATGAATATCCTCGTCTTAAATTGCGGATCGTCCTCGCTCAAATTCCAGATCATCCACACCGACCTTGACCTTATCGAAAAAGACGGTGACGTCCAGAAGGCCAAAGGTCTCATCGAGCGCATCGGCAGCCAGTCGCTCGTTACGCTCCAGGCGGACGGACGTCCGCCGGTCAAACTGGCGGTCCCATTGCGCGACCACAAAGCTGCCCTGGACTACATCGTGCGATGGATGGTATCGCCGGAAGCGCAGATCCCGGGCATTCGGTCCTTGGGCGACGTCCATGCCGTCGGCCATCGTGTCGTGCACGGCGCCGAAAAGTTCACGAAGTCGGTCATCATCAATGACGAGGTCCTCGACGGCATCGAGGATTGCATCGATCTCGCCCCGTTGCATAACCCGGCCAACCTGAAGGGCATCTACGCCGCACGCGAGTTGTTCGGCGTGGGCGTGCCGCAGGTGGCCGTGTTCGACACCTCGTTCCATTCCACGATGCCCGAGACGTCGTATCTGTATGCGATCCCGTACCAGCTGTACCGTCGCCACAAGATCCGTCGGTACGGATTTCACGGCACGTCGCATCGCTACGTCTCGTACCGATATCGTCAGCTTTCGGGAAAGGCACGGGAACAGATACGGATCATCACGCTCCACCTGGGCAATGGCTGTTCCGCTTGCGCCGTGTCGGGCGGCCAATCGATGGACACGTCGATGGGACTTTCGCCGCTCGAAGGGCTCGTCATGGGCACACGTGGCGGCGACCTCGACCCTGCAGTGCTCGAATTCCTCGTACACAAAGAGGGGATGTCAATGAGCGAGCTCGACGCCATGCTCAACAAACAGTCGGGCCTCCTGGGCCTCTCGGGCCTGACGAACGACATGCGCGACCTACTCGAGGAGGAACGCGAGCATCACGACCGGCGTGCGGCGTTGGCCATCGCAATCTTCGTCCAGCGAGTGAAGAAATACATCGGCTCCTACCTGGCGGAGATGAACGGCGCAGATGCGCTCGTCTTCACAGGCGGCATTGGTGAAAATTCCGCCACCATTCGAGAGCGGATCTGTACAGGCCTCGAGTGGTTCGGGATCAAGGTCGACCCGAAAGCGAACGCAGACCTCCCGCGCGGGTCCGAGGGCACGATCCACGCCTCCGACAGCCGGATGCAGATCCACGTGATCCCGACGAACGAAGAGCTCCTGATCGCACGCGATACCGTCCGTTGCGTCAAGGACGCCCCGCGACGCTGGTAGGCCGCCCACGAACCATCCACCACTATTTCGTCGTCCATGTCGAACGCGCACACAAAGAAACACAACGGACCCAACCATCTGGGAGATCGCCTTCGGGAGATGTCCCGCAATTTGTGGTGGACCTGGAACCCGGAGGCACAACGGGTCTTCTACCGCCTCGCCCCTCAGCGTTGGCGAGACTCGAATCACAACGCCGTCGCGGTCATGCGGGAGATTTCGCAGCAGGAACTGACCGCGCGATTGCACGATCCGGAGTTCTCGCGAAAGGTTCGTTCGGTGCTCTCGGATTTTGACGAATATATGAGCGCAACCACGACGTGGGCAACACAGCACGCCGCATCGCTCAAGCATCCCGTCACCTACTTCAGCGCCGAGTTCGGTATCCATGAATCACTGCCGATCTACTCTGGCGGCCTTGGCATCTTGTCGGGCGACCATATCAAGTCGGCCAGCGATCTGGCGATCCCGTTCATCGGCATCACGCTGTTCTACCGGGAGGGCTACTTCCACCAACGTGTCGGCGCCGACGGGTGGCAGCAGGAGGTGTACGAACCCAACCACGTTGAAGACCTTCCGATCGAGCTTGTCATGACCGCCGAAGGCGGACGGCTCCTGAACTCCGTCCAGATCGGTCACAGCACCGTCTTCTTCCAGACGTGGAAGGCACAGGTCGGACGCGCCACGCTCTACCTGCTCGACACGAACCTGCCTGAGAACGATTTCCACTTCCAGGGGCTGACCAGCCACGTGTACGGCGGGAATATCGACACCCGGATCGGTCAGGAGATCGTCCTCGGTGTTGGCGGCGTGCGACTGCTCGATTCTCTCGGCGTCCAGCCTTCGGTGTATCACATGAACGAAGGTCACTCGGCTTTTCTCGCGATCGAGCTCCTTCAGCGCGCCATGAAAGATGGCCACGACCGCTCCGCCGCGGAGACGCTCGTGCGCCGTCGTTGTCTCTTCACGACTCACACGCCGGTTCCGGCGGGCCACGACCGATTCTCGCGCGAATTGATGGAGCATACGTTCGGACCCACCTGGAGCTCCACCGGGCTGTCACTCGACGACCTCATGTCGTTCGGGCGCGTGCATCCGGCCGATCACAACGAGCCGTTCACGATGACCGTACTCGCGTTGCGGATGTCCCGACACGCGAACGGCGTCAGCGAACTTCACGGACAGGTGTCGCGCGAGATGTGGAAGGAGTTGTATCCGGGGCTGGCCGCTGACAAGGTCCCCATCGGGCATGTGACGAACGGCATCCACACGCCCGGTTGGGCGTCGGTGCATGCGCACGACTTCTGGAACAAGCGACTTGGGTCCGATTGGACGGCGAAACTCATGGACCGTCGCTTCTGGAAGAAGATGCAGGACCAGGAACTCGCCACCGACGAGGAACTTTGGGCGCTCCGGTACACGTTGCGCCGCGATCTGGTGGAGTATGCCCGGCGCCGTCTGCGCGAGCAACATCTGCGCATCGGCGGCGATGGGGCGGCAGCGTTCGCGCAGGTGTTGTCACCCGATGCGCTGACGATCGGGTTTGCGCGACGTTTTGCGACGTACAAGCGAGCCCCCCTCATCTTCCGGGAATTCGACCGGATCCTTCCCTTGCTCACGGATCCCGAACGTCCGGTCCAGGTCATCTTCGCCGGCAAGGCCCATCCGCGCGACAACGACGGGAAACGATTCATACAGCGGATCATTGAATACGGCCGTCACCCGCAGCTGTTCGGCAAGGTCATCTTTCTCGAGAACTACGATATCGGCGTCGCGCGTCATCTCATCGCCGGATGCGACGTATGGCTGAACAATCCCCGACGCCCGCTCGAAGCCAGCGGCACAAGTGGTCAGAAGGTCGGCATCCATGGCGGATTGAATGTCAGCATTCTCGACGGCTGGTGGAGGGAAGGATTCGACGGAACGAACGGCTGGGCCATTGGCGAAGATTCCAACGACCCGGACACGGAACGGCAGGATGCGATCGATTCCGAGAATCTCCTTGCCGTCCTGCGAGACCAAGTGATCCCCGAATTCTATCTCCGCGACGACCATGGAATTCCCCGCGGATGGATCAAACGCGTCAGGAATGCCATGGAATCGCTCGTTCCTGAATATAGTACAGACCGGATGGTGGCGGAATACGTTGAGAAATTCTACCTATCCTAGGCTGTGTCGGCGCTTGATACGAAGCACAATGCGTTCGTTGACATTCCGGCCCGGCGTCGATATCTTGGCTTGAACAAAAGCATTACACGTCTGTAATGGTTCATTTTCCTGAGCGCTCGTGACCCCGATCGATCCTGCCCTAAGTCCTGAAGAAGAAGCCACGCGAAAGCTGGCCGCCGTGATGTTCACGGACATCAAGGGTTTCTCTCGGAAGATGGCCGAGAACGAGGCCGGTGCGTTCGACCTGCTGAAGAAGCACGACGCGCTCATGCGCGTGCTTACGACGAAGTATGGGGGGCGGGTCATCAAGTCGATCGGCGACTCGTTCATGATCGATTTTGGCAGTGTTGTCAACGCCGTGAAGTGCAGCATCGAAGCACAGAAGAAGTTCCATTCGTACAACAGCGGCAAGTCAGAGTTCGATCGGATCGAGATCCGGATCGGCATCCATCTCGGTGACGTCATCATCCGTGGGGACGATATCATCGGCGATGGCGTGAATGTCGCTTCGCGCGTCGAATCGATCACCGAACCCACACGTATCTGCATCTCGGGAGACGTCTTCAACCAGGTCCGGAACAAGATGTCGCTGAAGACGTTTCGGATAGGTCAGATCACGCTCAAGAATATCCCCGAACCGGTCGAGATCCATGAGATCTTGATTGAAGAGATCCCGGCCTTTGCTGACCCGTCACCGTCGGCCGTTGAACACTCTCGGTCCACCCTTGTCGAGGTGGGTGCCAAACGGGAGCGGGACGAAAAGCATGAGGCACGGAAGGTCGAGGAAGCCAAGCAGCGTGCGGCCGCGGGGCAGATGAATGAACAGGAGAGGAAGAGGCTCGTCGAAGAATACTACGCCCGGGCCGAAAAGTACTATCAGCTTGGTCACATCGCCGAAGCAGAGGCTGAACTCAAGAAGATCGATGACCTCGACCCGACATTCGGCATCAGCGAGACCAAGCGGAAAACGGAGGAGGAGCACGAATCCAAGGCTCAGAAGTTCCTGCAGACGGCGAGGGAACTGATCGCCCAGGGCAAACTCGCCGACGCCGAACGTGAGACGAACAGGGTCTTTGAGTACTTCCCGCTGCACGTGGGTGCACAGCAGGTCCTCCTTCGCATCGAAGAAGAACGGTATCGCATCGAACAAGAATCACGCGCCAAACAGGTCGAAAAGAGCCGGAAGAGTCAGGAGGAGGCTCGTCAACAAGAGCAGCAGAAGATCGAAGACCTGATTACGGCTGTCCGCTTTCAGATGGACCAGCGAAACTATACGCAGGCCGTCTACACGCTCAGAGACATCTACAAGCTGGACCCGAACAATTTTACGGCACGGGAACTAGAACAGGAGATCAAGCTCAAGCAAGAACATCGGACGGAGGAAGACCATCAGATTGCCGAAGAGCAAGCACAACGGAACGCTGAGGCCCGACAGATCGTGATGCAGCGACGGGCCGAAGAGCAACGTGTGGCAAAGCCGGTGGTCGAAGAACCCAAGAGGCGCCCCTTCCCGACCAAACGCGTCCTGCAGGTCGTGGGCGGACTCTTGGTGGCGGGCACCGTCGCCATCGTCGCACCGCTTGTCTGGCGTCTTCTCTTCCCCGTCACTCTCGAGGTCACGGCCCTGGCATTTGCGCCGGCCAATGACGAAGCAACCGGAGACCCCTTGCTGAGCGCGATCCCTTCGATCATTCTCAAGGATGTCGCAAGACTCGAACATGTGGAAGCGCGCTGCATGGCTCCGTCGGCGTCCGCAGATTCGGGAATGTCCTCTATCGGATCCATCGCTTCAGCCTTGAACGTGCGACACGTGCTCACGGGCACCGTCGCCCGATCAGGCGAGACGTATGAGGTCACACTCCGCCTTGTCAATGCGGCGACTCAGGAGCCGATGATGAATCGGCGGTTCCGGACGACCATCGCCGGGATAGATCAATTCCGGTCGCAGGCCATTCTAGCCTTGATCCAAGACGTTGGACTCGACGCCGTGCCTGACAACCTTCCGCTGCCATTTGTTGATGGGACCGGACTTGGGGCATATCTTGAAGCCCGTTCGTATTTGGATCGCGATGATGCCCAACTGCTCGATTCGGCGCGCAGTCGCATGTCGGGCTTGGCTGATTCTTCCGCCGATTTCCCAGCCGCGCGTGCCGTGCGGGCAGAGGCCACCGCCCGCCTTGTTCGATTCGGGCTCCTCCCCGAAACTGCGCTCATTTCAGCGACGAACTGGGTCCAAGATGCTCTTCGGGATGATGCGCTTCGCCCCGAAGTCCAACGGGCAGCTTCTGTTGTCGCGCTGGCCGGGCGCCGATTCGGGACTGCCCTCGTGGCTAGCCAGAGAGCGCTCGAGCTTGATCCATTCCAACCCGAGTGCAACCGGATAATCGCAGAGATACTCCTCACGACCGGCGACGTCGCCGGCTCGACGGCGGCCCTCGACCGGGCAGCTGTCATCGATCCTCAGCATCCGCGTACGCTCTTCCTGAAAGGCCTCCTGCTCCATTGGAAGGGAGACAATCCCGGCGCCGCTGACCTTTACGAAAAAGCCATCGCGGCTGGCGGGCCGGAAACGTTCATCACAGCACAGTATCTGGCCAGCGCGTGGCTCCGGGGCACACGTCCACCAGCATTGGTCGAGTTCTATCGACAACGGGCGGACGGCTCGTCGGAGCCCTACCGGGCGCAGTATCTTCTGGGGCGCGCATTCGCAGAGCAGCTTGATTCAGCTGAGGTCCACTTCAACGCCGGTCTGAGTGCGGCCGCCGCCGCGATCGAACGCGACCCGCAGAACACCTCAGCGCTCATCTATCAGGCACTGCTCTATGCCCGCATCGGAAAGTTCGGGGAGGCCGGCACGTCGCTTTCCCGCGTGATGGAGGGCGAAGATCTGACTCCGACTCAATGGTATCGCATCGCCAACGTCTATACGCTGATCCAGAAAAAGGACGAGGCCTTGAAAGCGCTGAAGTTCGCGGTGGACCGGCGTTTGGATCTGGCTGAAGCCCTCAATCCCGATTTTGGCTCTATCAAGGACGACCCGGAATTCCGGGCCCTCTTCGCCCGCTCACTCAGCGACGGGTCGGCCTCGAACTGATCCGCACCCCCGGCCGGCAGTTGCCGCGCCGGGGTTTTTTATCTATGTTCGTTCTGTTGTCGTCCCTCCCCCCGCATCAGGAACCTCCCATGAAACTCTTCGACGAGATCGATCGGCGTGATCATGAGCAAGTCGTCCTCTGTTCGGACAAGAAGGTCGGTCTTCGGGCGATCATCGCCGTCCATAACACCACGCTCGGGCCAGCACTCGGCGGAACGCGTCTCTGGTCCTACGCAACCGAAGAAGAGGCGATGCGTGACGTTCTCCGGCTCTCGCGTGGCATGACATACAAGGCTGCCGTTGCCGGTCTGAATCTCGGAGGCGGAAAGGCTGTCATCATTGGTGATGCGGCCACGATCAAGAGCGAGACACTCTTTCGGACCTACGGCAGGTTCGTTGACACGCTCGGCGGCCGTTACATCACGGCCGAGGACGTCAACACCAGCGTGCAGGACATGGAGTGGGTGCGGATGGAGACAAAGCACGTGACTGGGATCTCGCGGGCGCTCGGCGGCAGCGGCGATCCTTCGCCGGTCACGGGACTCGGGGTCTATGTTGGCATGAAAGCGGCAGTCCGCAGGGTGTTCGGCGCTGACTCCCTGAAAGGGAAACGCGTCGCCATTCAGGGCGCCGGCAAGGTTGCCTCATACCTCGGGGAGCACCTCGCGAAGGAGGGAGCAAAGATCGTTGTGACCGACATCGCGGAGGAGCGGGCCAGAAATCTCGCACGCCGCCTCAAGGGAACATTCGTCAAGCCCGACAAGATCTACGACGTGCCGATGGACGTATTCGCACCGTGCGCGCTCGGCGGGATCCTCAACGACGACACGATCCCTCGGCTGAAATGTGCCGTCGTCGCCGGCGGAGCCAACAATCAACTCCTCGACGAAAAGAAGCACATGACGATGCTCATCGACAGGAAGATCGCCTACGCCCCCGATTACGCCATCAACGCAGGGGGACTTATCAACGTCGCGAATGAGCTCGAGGGGTACAGCGAGAAACGTGCATTACGCCAGGCCGAAGGGATTTACGATATCATCCGGAAGATCTTCGAGATCGCCGATCGGGAAAAACTCCCTACCTCCGTTGCGGCAAACAAGATCGCAGAGGACCGCATCGCATCGATGGGACGCATCAACCAGATCTATTCGGCCTCGCGGGGCCAACACAGCCGCTGATCCCCCACCGATCGCATGACAGCCCGACGTCGCCGCGTCCGAGAACGCGTTCTGCAAGCCCTCTATGCCTGCGAGGTCTCCAAGAATCCGGAAAATCCGGCCGTCGATGACCTTCTGGCAGGCCTGAAGGATGACGACGTTGCCTTCCGGTTCGCTCGCTCCCTCATTCTCAAGGTTCACGAAACAAGCAAGGATCTTGATGCGCTCATCCGCGAACAGGTTGAGCACTGGGAGTTCACGCGTCTGGCAGTTCTCGACAAGATCATCCTTCGCATCGCGATCTGCGAGCTGCTCTACTTCCCCGACATCCCCCCCAAGGTCTCGATCAACGAGGCCATCGAGATCGCACGCGCCTATAGCACGGAGAAGAGCGATAAGTTCGTGAATGGCGTTCTCGATTCTGTCCTCGGCCATTTGAGAAGCGGCGGGCAGCTCAAGAAGGCCGGCCGTGGCTTGCTCGACCTCGCGGCACCTCGACGGACCCGAACCAAGGCATGATACGACCTGCTGCCGGCATCGGTGCGCGCGGTTCGATCCTATCGTGGGCGCTCTTCGATTTTGCCAATACCGCTTTCTATGTCACCATCCTGACCGTCGGCTATCCGCTGTACTTCCGCGAGATTGTTGCGGGCGGCGGACCGTATGCTGATGCGCTGTGGGGACTCGCCTTCAGCGTTTCGATGGTGATCGTGGCCCTCGTCTCACCCGTGCTTGGTGCGGTCGCAGATGCCGGAGGCGGGAAGAAGGGTTTTCTCGCGTTGTTCACCGGACTGTGCATCGTGGCCACCGCGTCGCTGGCTGGCGTGCTCCCGGGAATGGTGGCCGCCGGCATCGCCCTCCTGATTCTGGCCAACATCGGCTTCGAGGCCGGTCTCGTCTTCTATGACGCGTTCCTCCCGGAAATCACGACACCCCGGAGTTACGGACGCGTGTCCGGCTACGGTTTCGCCGCCGGATACGCCGGTTCGCTCCTGACCCTGGCAGCAGCGTTCCCACTCTACGCCGGCGGATTCGGCGAGGCCAACCTCGGCAATATTCGGCTGAGCTTTTTGATGGCGGCTGCCATCTTCCTTCTGTTCTCCCTTCCGCTGTTTCTCTTTCTGCCCGACCGGCAGAGGCTTCATCGGATCGATCTTGAAGTCCTGCAATCCGGCTTCACACGGCTGGCCGGTACATTCCGGTCACTCGCCCAGTATCGCAACATCGCCTGGTTTCTGGCCGCCTACTTTCTCTATGTCGACGGGATCAACACCATCATCGTCTTCTCGTCGATCTTCGCGCGCGAGACGCTGGGGTTTGACATCAGCGAGATCGTCCTCTTCTTCGCGATGATCCAGACGACAGCCCTGCTTGGCTCGATCGCGTTTGGGGTTCTGGCGGACCATCTCGGACACAAGAGAACGCTCATCGTCACACTCCTGCTCTGGATCCTGATCACGATCGCGGCGTTCCTTGTCACATCAAAACTCGCCTTCACCGTTATCGGCGGGTTCGCCGGTATCGCTCTTGGCTCATCGCAATCTACCAGCCGCAGCCTGATGTCCAAGATCATTCCCAAGGACAAGAAAACTGAGTTCTTCGGATTCTATTCGTTCTTCGGAAAGGCTTCTGCGATCCTCGGGCCCGTTCTGTTCGGCATCGTGTCCTCGCTGCTCAACCAACGCGTCGCCATCCTTTCCGTGGGCATCTTCCTCGTCGCCGGCCTCGTCCTCCTTCGGCGGGTCCACGTCCCCGTCACGGACGAAACGGCCGTCTGACGCGTTCCCGCTGCAGAGGCGCGGCAATGCGCTTTCCTTGCAATTCGTCCAAATTGGGCTGATATTTTTCGAACCTCATTCCAGGGTTCATCTCTTCCTTTCCATTCGACCGGACCCCCTCCATGAAGCAATCGGTCTTCATTACCGGCCTCATCATCGCCGCATTCATCGTCTCTGCCATCATCTATTTCTACGCCCTGCCGAAGTTCATCCAGGACGGCGGATATTTGGTGATCGCACTCATCGCCCTGTCGATCATGGTCTTTACGTTCACGGTCGAACGGACCCTGAGCCTCAGAAAGGCCAACGGGAAGGGTTCGCTCCCGAAATTCCTGAAGGCGATCGAGGCAGCGATCGAAGAGGAGAAATACGAAGAAGCCGTGGCGCTCTGCGATGCCCAGCAGGGATCGTTGGCAACCATTCTCAAGGCAGGAATGAACCGCTACTTGGAGCTGCGAAAGCGGAAGAAGCCGCTGGGACCGGACAAGACGGTCTCGGAGCTACAGAAAGCGTTCGAGGAAGCCACCTCGCTCGAAATGCCCCTATTGGAAAAGAACCTGATCGCCATCGCAACGATCGCATCCGTCTCCACGATGGTCGGGTTGCTGGGAACGACGTTGGGCATGATCCGGTCGTTTCAGGCGCTCGCCACGACTGGCGCACCCGATGCCGTGCAGCTCTCGCTCGGCATCTCGGAAGCGCTCGTGAACACGGCCGGCGGTCTTATCGCCGCTATCACAGGCATCGTGGCCTACAACGTCTTTATCAACAAAGTGGATAATTTCACGTACCAGCTCGACGAAGCAGTCTACAACATCGTTCAGACGGTGAAGTTGCAGCAAGGGGAAGAGGAGGCATAGGGATGCCTGCCATCAAAAAGAAGCGGATGAGCATCGCCATCGACATGACGCCGCTGGTCGACGTCGCATTCCTCCTTCTTACGTTCTTTATGTTGACGACCAAATTCAAGCCGATGGAGGAGGTCCAGGTGACCTTGCCGGTGTCGCACGCGAAGGCGAAGATGCCCGAGTCGGATGTTATCACGATCACATTCAGTCCCGACGGCAAGTACTATTTCGGGCTCGATTCGCAACAGCTCCGCGCCCAGCTCTTCGGCGAACGGAACAAGCTGAAGCCGTCGATTCCCGTGACACTGGAAGAGCTCACGGACCTCGCCCAACAGGCACGCAGCGCAAACCCGAAACTTCGCACGATCATCAAAGGGGACCGTACAGGGCCCTACGGTCCGGCAGAGGATGTCATGAACGCCCTCCAGAAGGCAAACATCGCCCGTTTCGAACTCGTGACCACGACCTCGACAGAGTGACGGATGTCCGGCGGAGGCGTGGATAGCGGGGGCGGACGCTCCCACAAGAAGGGTAAGCGGAAGAAGACCCGACGTCTGGGCGTTCACATGGACATGACGCCGCTGGTCGACGTCGCTTTTCTCCTGCTGACCTTTTTCATGCTCACGACAACATTCAGCCTGCCGCAGGTCATGGAGATCAACCTGCCGCCGAGCGAGTCGAAGAGTGAGGTCACCGAGTCGACCCTCCTCCTACTCCGCGTCGTCGCCGACGGGCGCGTGTTCTGGAATCTCGGCACCGAATCGCCTCGGCCGATCCCGTGGAATGAGCTGCGCGGATTCCTCCGAGAACGAGGACAAGCGAACCCCAATTTGATCACGCTCGTCAAAGTGGACCGGAAGAGTCCCTACGAGAATTCGGTGCGCATCATCGACGAGTTGTACCTGGCCCAGATCACCCGTTTCAGCCTCGCACCACTACTCGACCAGGACAAGAAGATCCTGGGGATCGTGGAAGAAAGCTGAGACGGAACCAGCACCTCCTTTCTTATGCATATGAGCCGACGATCGGTACTCCCCCTCCTCATGCTCTGCCTCCCCTTGTCCAATGCCCTGGGACAAGTGACGTTCAACGTCAACGCGTTTACACCTGCCATCGCACAGGCCGAAAGCACCGAGACCGACCTGGCGACGATCCCCAACCGGGCCATCCTCAAGACGGGCCAGAACACGAACATCGCCCTTGGCCGGATCGTCACGGTCAAGTACGGCAACCCGGACCCGACCAAGGTCTCGGCGTCGTTCTCGAACCCCCAGAAGATGACCGACGGCATCGTCAGCTTCTCAAGCATCTTCGAACTCCTTCCCGGCCAGGAACAGACCCGGTTCATGATCGATCTGGGAGCATTCCGTCTCGTGAATCGAATCGACTTGTACACACCGTCGAAGGACTTCCGTTTACGGGGCTACAGCCTCTGGCTGGGACAGGACAGTATCAGTTTTCGGCGGGTGAAATCAGTCCCGATCAACGACACGACCGTCACGAACGATACGTTCAACCCCGACACAGCCCGGTACGTCGTCATCCAGGTGGACCGAATGGACGGACCACCGTCGAACCTGAGCACGGTCGTGACCGAAGTGCGGATCTACTCGGTGGGGTATCTCTCGGGCGGCCGGTTCACCTCCAAGGTCGTCGACATGGGCCGGACCGTGAACTGGGGCAAGATCCGCTGGTGGGGAGACTTCCCGCCGGAGACGGACGTGACCTTTCAGGTGCGGACGGGGGGCACGTCCACGGTCAACGACACGTGGAGCCCGTGGAGCCAGGAGATCGCTGACACGGGAAGTCTTTTCGAGGTCTTCGAACCGCGACGATACGTCCAATACCGGGCCATCCTCTACACCAAGACCCTCGAGACTCCGCGTCTCGATTCCTTCCGAATGGTCTACGACACGTCCCTCGTGGCGACAACAGCCCGAGCGCGCGTAACGCCTCAAACGGTCGAGATCCTGAAGGAAGCGATCGTGAATTATGAGGTGACGCTCACCCTCGACGCACGGTCGCTTGGCATCGACACCCTCGTCCTGCAAACCAGCGTCCCGATCGTCGTCACCGGAGTCTTGCTCGACAATGCTCCTGTTCCCTACTCGACGAATATCGCACCCGGCCGGATCGCGATAGGTCTGGGGAGCCGTATCGCATCGGGCACGCGGTTGGTCGCACAACTGAAGCTCACGCCGGTCCTGCTGACCAACCGGATCCCCTCGCAAGTGATCTCCGGCGTTCGAGCCGACAATCCGCAACGGGTGGATGTGCAACTCGCGGGCGGCGAGGAGGCGTGGACCCTCCTGACGACGGGCGTGCCGGACCAGATCATTTCCACGACGGAGATCGATCCCAACCCGTTCACGCCGAACGGCGACGGTCGAAACGATCAGACCAGCATCTCATTCATCGTGACGAACCTCGTCGTCGCCCGACCCATGCACGTGGAAGTGTTCGACATCAGCGGCCGACTCGTTCGAACGCTCGCGAACCTCACGACCTCTGCCCGCGCGTTCGTCGAGCAGGACGCATTCGTGTGGGACGGTCGTGACGATGGGGGGCGGCTCTTGCCTCCGGGCCTGTATCTGCTCCAGATCCGGGTCGAGACAGACGGGCTCAATCCGTCGGTCCTCACACGCACGGTCACGATCGCCTACTAAGCCTCAACGGAAAAGAGTCTCGCCATGACCATTCGATCGATCACGTTGGCTCTCATCCTGGCCGTGTTCGCATCACCGGCAGGGGCCGGCGGATTCGGGAAACTCCCTGTCAGCGCCCGGGCCGTGACCCTTGGCGGATCCTTGATCGCCATCCAGGACGACCCGAACGCGCTCTTCTTCAATCCTGCCGGGATCGGCAGTCTGACCTCGTTCTCGTTGTCGACCTCGTACACGAACCTTTTCCCCGGGATCTCAGGAGACCAACTGAGCTATCTGTCCGGCTCGGCCGTGGCGAACCTCGGACTGATCGGGAACGTCGGGCTGGGCCTCAAGGCCTTCCGTTCGAATTCCTGGAAGGAAGGCGAGCTGGTCGGTACCTACGCCCAGAGCCTGTTCGACATCGTCACGGTCGGCGGGAGCGTGAAGCTGCTCTATTGGTCGTCCGGCGCACCGGCTGGCCGGCTGGCGGTCCCGGAGGATGGGCTGTCGAAAACGACCTTGTCCTTCGACGCCGGCCTCCAGGCAAAGTTCACAGATATTCTGCCGGAAAATGATGTCGTCCTTGGCGCTTCCGTTCAGGACATCACCCGACCATCGATCGCTGCGAACGGTTCGTCCGACGGCAAGCTCGACCTTGCCGCATCGTTCGGCGCAGCATACGTTTCGCGGGCATTGGACTACATCGTTCAAGCACAGTACCTGACGGCTGGTGACATGAGCCGATTCGCGATCGGCGTGGAGATCGTGGCCGCACGAGGCACCTTCCTCGGCCAAGAGGCGTCGTTCTCCGTGCGACTCGGCGGGAACACCGCACTCGAACCCGTTCGGCAGGGGGACCTCTTCGGCGGCGTGGGCATCGAAGTGTCCGGACTCCGGCTGGACTACGCCTATGGGCAACCGACGCGTCTTCAAGAGGTCGGCGGCACTCATCACGTGACCTTCCGTACTTCGCTCTAAGACCATGCGACCCTTCCTACGACATCCGCTCTCCGTCCTGGCGGTGATGGCCTTCGCCGGCGGCGCGCTCGCCCCCCAGGCGCGGGCCCAGTTCATCTCCGATGATCAGGACCGCGGCACGTACCTGAACTACTCAGGCCGCAACTACGAGAACTACAGCACCGGGCTGCTCCGCCGGAAGTTCTACGACGGTTTCGGAAACTTCCTGGTCGACGGCGTGACGGTCTATGCGCTGAACGAGGAACAACGGCCCGCGACGAGCGTTCTGGATGTGCCCGTGAGCAGCATGAGCAAGACGAGATTCTACAGCTCGTATTTCTCGAACCTGGTCATCATGAACGACAGCTACAGCGGCCTGACAAGCCGGCTGATGGTCGGCGACGGGATCAGGACGAAATTCACCTCGCTGACGCTCGACAAAGCCCGATTCAATGGCGTTCGGTGGGATGCGGCGACGCCGAAGTACCGCGCAACGGTATTGTCGTCCCGAGTCTCCGATCCGATCCGGATGGACCCCGACAACGTCCTCACCTCCCGCCAGCAGATCCTGCGCATCCGGGAATGGACGACCTATCTCCTCGGCGGCCATTTCGAAACGGACCTGGGAGATGTCCTCACCGTCGGTCTCACGTACGTCAACCAACACCAGCGTCGGACCACGGCCGACAGTCGCAATACGGATTTCCGCGGGGTGCCCCCCAGCGCCATTCCGCGCGTCATCTTCGTGACGATCAGGGACGATTCTCCGGGCGACAATTCCGGCCCGATGATCTTCGGCCCTCCGCAGATCTACGTCAACGGTCAGGCGATGCCGATGAGCGACATCAAGAACCAGGTTCCCGACCTGAATCGCACGACCATCCGACATCCGATCCAGTACTGGGTCTTCCGGGACTACTCTCCATTGTACGTCGCCACGTTCCCGGCACGTGACACGGTCAGCCAAACTGACCACGTCTTCTACAAGGTCCGCTCGGGCGCTGTGAATCTCCGATATCCATACACCTTGCCGAGCGACCGCAAGGACATCGACTACAACGTGACGTACGCCTACGTCATGCCGGCCGACGTGAACAGCGTCGACTTCTCGGTGGTCCTGGCAAACGACTACAAGATCGACCTGAGCCAGGATTGGGTGAACTACCTCGACGAGTACAATCTCGCCGGAACGCAGCGCTTCCGTTCGCACGCGGATAGTGTCGTGCAGACCGGATACCCGCCGTACGTCACTCCGTTCAAGACGGCATTGCGGGCTGACGGAAACGTCAAGGACGCCTCGAACAAACGGGTCGTGCGATTCTCGTACGGCCTCACGACCGGCATGGCGACCTACGGTTTGAATTTCAAGTTCAGCTGGGAAGGATTCGACATCGAGGGTGAGTTCGCCAGGATGGGCGAGTTCAACAAGTATCCGATCCTGCCCGGAGCGAGGTTCGAGAAGACCAGCGACGCCTTCTACCTCCGTGGGACGAAGCGGATCGGTCGGGTCACATTCGGGGCTGAGCGGTACAACATCTCACCCGGATTTACCGGACGGCTTGATATGTACACCGTCGATAATTCCTACTACGGCTCTCAGAACACACCGATCCGCCCGGACCAGATCACGTTTGACGTCGATCAGAGCGTCGAACCGACACCCGGATCCTATACCCCGGGCAATGGCGGTGGCGCCATCTACTCGCTCATCGACGACAACGACGACAACGATCGCTGGGAAGACGGCTTCTATCACTACAACGTCCGGCCGTATCCCGACATTCGGAACGGCGACGTCGTCAACTACAGCTACCGTACCGGCACCGCAGGGTTCGGCGACGCCTTCCTGCTCGGCTACCGACAGAACTCGAACGAGCTCATCGGCCTCTCCGACATCATCCGGAAGCCTGATGCCGGCATCTTCCCCGGACGCGACGCCGACCGGGACGGTATTCCTGACGACGACAGGAACTCCGACGGCATCCCCGACTATCAGCAGGACTTCCTCACCTTCTACGTCGACCCGCCCTTCTTCGTCTACGGAGACGACTGGAACAACAACGGCGTCATCGATGTGCAGGAGAATGACATCCTGCCCGACATGGCCTACAATCCAGACCTGAACGGGCATCATCTCTTTTCAAGTCTGGAGCTCATGCGGTCGATGAATCTTCGCGTCGGCACGATCCGCGAGCGGGCGATCGCCCATGGGGGGAAGAACCTCTCAGACTACCTGAAATGGACCTATGAAGCGGGGACCCCGCGCTTCGGGACGATGAACCTCTTCTACGTGCACAAGCGCGTGCAGGACAACATCCCGAACAACGGCTACCAGTTCGTTGGCGCGCTCACAATAAACTCTGCCGTGCCGACCTTTGTCTTCGACCCACTGGAGTACCGGAATAGCAGCGTCGAACAACTCTACCTCGGGACCGTGTATACGCAGATCCCCAACATGCGGATCGAGAACAATGTGCGGTACGAGAACAATGAACAGTACCGGATCGGTAGCGGCATGCGCGACATCCTTGGCGCGTTCATCGACCCGAACGACCAGAAAGATGGACGGATCACGAAACTCGGGGTCGTGAACAAGATCGACTATACGTTCAGCTTCCTGAATGGCAAGTTCCTGATCATCCCGCAATTCAAAGTGCGGACCGCAAAAGTGATCAAGAACGAAGAGCTCCCGACGGGGATCCGGACGAGCACGGTAACGGGCCACGTGCAGGAGATCATGCCGATCCTCCGGCTCGATTACAACCTGACCGACCGGACCTTTTTGCGGGTCGGCTTCCAGGGGATCACGGGCCTCGGTGAAGCGTTCATCTATCAGATCAAGAACATTCGATCGCCGGCATACGACGAGAACCGCCGGACCGTGGCGGTGACACTCACGAACAAATCGTCATACGGCGGCTACAACGTCGTCATCGATATGGGATACAAGTTCACCAGTCGCGATTTTCCTCGACTGCCAGACCCGCGCTACCGGCACCTGGACGAATCGTTGTTGTTCGTCACGGTCTTTGCGGGATTCTAGAAGGGTACCCTGGCGTCATCGGGAGCCGGCTCACAGTCGGATCTCAACAGTCTCCACTCGCCTCTGTTGCGGCCGTGCGTCGCTGCAGCCGGCGGGAAGATCTTCGGTCGTTCGATGTAGGCAGCGTTCAGCAGCACCATGGACTTCAAGACCATCATTCTCATTGTGATCGGCATCTCTGTCGCGGCGTGGTTCACCCCCACGCCGGGTGAGATGCAGGCGCGGTTCAAAAGCGGCCAAGATTTCTACGCCGCCAAGGACTACGTACGCGCGATCGGGCAATACGACGAGATCATCGGCTCGGAGAGCGACCTCCTGAAAGAGGACAGCATCCGGGTGATGTTGTTGAACAACGAGCTCAACGTCGGCGTGCGCACGGCCGCGTACTATCAGAAAGGGAACGCGCTCCGGAACCTTGGCCAGAAGGACAGCGCGGTCAGCCTTTACCGGATCGTCGAGGGACGCGACGACTCTCCCCGTCTGTCAGCGCTGGCACAATACCAGATCTACGAGATCGCGTACGCCGACAAGAACTTTCCAAGGGCGATCGACGAGGCCCGGGGGCTCATCGAGCGGCATGCGACGAGCGACAAGGCCCCACAGGCATTGTACGACATCGGATGGTGCTTTCGGGAACTGAAGCAAATCGACAGTTCGAACGTCGCGTTCGAGCAGCTGGTGGACCAATATCCCGACCATCAGCTCGACCCGCGCGCCCGCTATCAATTGGGCGAGAACTACTTCGAGCAGGGCCAATGGGACCACGCGATCCAGGAATTCGACGGGCTTATTCAAAAGTACCGTCCGGAGAGCTTCGCCAAGAGCGAGTGGGAGAACGTCGAACTGAAGGCCCTCCGCGACCGGAAGCTCTTCGAAGCTGTTTCGAGCAAGGACATCGACCTGACAACGCTCGAGCTGACCGCCAAGGCGCAGGTGCGGATCGCTGACGCCTACCGAGAGCGCGGTCAATACGACAGCGCCATGGTCAACTACCGGAAGGTCGTGACAACCTTTTCGCTCATGCCGTCGTTGGTCGAGGCGACCATTATCAAAATGGCTGAATACACGACCGAGCATTCGGGGCTTGAGAACGGTATCCAGGTCTACCACGAGGCGATCGACCAAAGCTTCAGCAACAAGCCACTCCAGGCGAAGCTGCAATACAAGATCGCACGGACGTATCAGGAGCAGAAGATCTACGCCAAAGCGGCGGGCGCATATCTGTTCTACGGGGAGGCGTACGCCGAGCAGGCCGAGGAGATCAAGTTCTCCGTCGAGCAGGCCATGTTCCTTGCCACGAGCAGTTTCTTCAACGCCCGCGACTACGCCAACACGGTCCGCATCGCAGATTCAATGATGGTCCTGTATCCCACGAGCGACCTCCGGCCAAAGGTCCTGCTGTATCGCGGTCTCGCACGGTCCTCGCAGGTGCGCTATGCCGACGCCCGCCGCGACTACGCGCTCGTGATCGAAGCAGCACCCGAGGCGGACGAGGCTGTGATCGCGCGGGTCCAGCTCGGAAAGTCCTTCCTCGACGAACGCCGATACCGCGAGGCCATCACGCAGTTCGAGACCCTGCTCACTCGAGAAACGGTGAGGATCGACTCGAGTGAGGTCGAATACTTCCTCGGTCTCTCCTATTATGGGGTGGGAGAATATCGTTCCGCGATCATGCACCTCGAACGCGTGCAACCGTCGTCGAGCTACTATCCGTTCACGCTCGCTCGAACGACGCGGGCGTATGGCGCGCTCCGTGACTACGATGGAGCGCGGGCGTTCCTCGACCGGGCGTTGACAACTGGCGGCAAGGACTCCGCAGCCATCAAGCCGTTCATTCGGCTTGCGCGGGCAGAATTCCTCACTGCCCTGCAGGACCTTCCGGGTGCCATCTCCGAATTTGACGCCGTGGTTGCCGATTCGATGTTGACGGAGAACACTCGCATGCAGGCGCTCTACGGTCGCGGCTTGCTGCACGCCGAGCAGGGAGCCCATGCAAAAGCGGCGAGCGACCTCCGACGATGTCTGTCATCGGCGGTCTTTGTTCAGGTGTTCCCCGCACTCATCCCCACGGCGCAGGAAAAGTTGTCGTTCGCCCTCATGAACTCCGGTCAACGTGCTGAAGGCGAAAAGATCATTGAACAGCTCATCCGCGACGCATCGTCTGACCAGGAACGAAGCCGGTATCTCTCGACGCTGGCGGAATTTCGGTTGAAGGCGGGCGAGTTCGCGACGGCCGTCACAACAGGCCGGCGCGTCACGGTCCTTGCTGAGCCGGACACGATCGCCCTCGCCCGTGCCTTTGCCGCCGTCGCCAACGGACATGGCAACCAGCAGCAGCCCTCCCAGGCGATCGGGACAATGGTGGAGGCGACCAAACGACTTCCGGACAACGGATTCCTGGACGACGTCTTCTTTCAGCTTGCCGGGCTCTACTTCACGGCGGGAGACTACGGCAATGCCGCCGAAGCCTATCTGCAGTATATGACGGCGTATCCGAATGGCCGATCGATCGCGGACGCCAAGTTCCTCTACGGCATGTCGCTCTACTCGTCCGGGCAGGCCGACCGTGCTATCGAGCAACTCCGTGCGTTCGTCGCTCAGCATGACACGTCCGATCGCGTGCCCGAGGCGCTCCTGCAAATCGGCGAGGCATACTTCAATACGAACCGTTTCGCCGAATCGGCCGAGGCGTACGCTCGGGTGTACGCGCGCTACCCCAAGAACGACAACGCTCCGCTCGCCATGCTGAATGAGGGATGGAGCTACTTCCAAGCCGGGCAGCCCGAACGGATGCTGGAGATCTTTGACCGACTGGCGTTGCGGTATCCCGAGTCTCCCCTTGCAGCCGACGCCGGATTTTCCGTCGGCGACTACTTCTACAACAACAAGTCGTATGATTCCGCGCTCGTCGCATACCAACGGTTCGTCGAGCGATTCCCGAATCATGCACGCGTGGACGAAGCACGCCAGCTCATCCATGAGCTCGGGCAGGTAGAGGCCTACAAGGCCTACGAGACCGCGATGGCCTTCTTCGACGCGAAAAGCTGGAAGGTCGCGATCGAAGAGCTGACCAAGGTCATGGAGAAATTCCCCGATACGGACGTGGTCTACGGCTGCAAGGCGAATATCGCGTCGTCGTACGCCCAGCTGGGCGAACGACGTCGCGCGCTGCAAATGTTCGACGAGATCATCGGGCAGTGGAAGGAGATCGAGGCCGCACGTCCTGCGGTCTTCTTCGCCGAACTACACAAACGCTGGATCGAGGCCGGCCGCTGAGGCCGCTCCCGACCGGCGATCATGTTCACGTCAGAACGCCTTGGCGTTCGGGCGTGGCCACCGCGCACCCGGTGTTCTGGGTAGGCGCAGAGTACGCATGAGCGCATCGACCACCGCTCCCGCGAGCACGCATCTCGAGCTCGGCCAGTGGAAGCGGACATATCAGCGCATGTTCGCGCTGGGGTTCTTGATCGCCGCAGGACTGCATCTTCTCGCGACGTTCTCGTTCCGCGTGGCCACCACGGAACGGGCGCACGAAGCGACGGTGCAGGCCGGAGGTGAAGGGTACGATCTGGTCGAACCGCCCGTACGATTCGAACTCCGCGCGCCGCGACTGGCCAAATCGTTCTCTGTCTCCAAGACGCCATCATACGCGCAGACATTCACGCCACGAGAGATCAAGTTCACGCCTACAGAGGTGACCCGCGTCGAACAGACGACGACCACGCCGACGACGCGGGCTTCGGCCCGCGGGAACCGGACGGAAGGGAGCATCTTCTACGGCGCGCTGACGGGAGGCGCCGGTGCAGCCGAAGCGTCGTGGGGCATTCCCGGAGGCGCAGTCGCGTTCGGACGCAGCCTCAGCGCAGGCGGACGCCTTGGCTGGGGCGAGGGACAGACGGGCGGCGTCGACTTCCAGCCGGAGATCGCCGATGACATCGTCAATCTTCGGGGGGGCGGCACGGGACTTCAGACGATGCGCGATGACCTCGTCGACTACACGAACTTCTCGGACCGGTTCGAAGGTTTCGTCGTCCAGGACCGCTCGAACAAGAAGAAGATCTCCGGCCACTTGAACTTCTACCAGCTCCGGTGGCGGGCAACGAAGTCCGAACCGAACGGCGAGGACGGTTGGAACGTCTATCCGCGGGCATTACCCGCCCTCATGGCGTACGCCATGGACAGCACCGATATCAAGATCACGCTCGCAGGCAACGTACGTCTCGACGATCAGGCGTTGTTCTCGATCCCGATCATCATCATGATGGGACAGACGGCAGCCATCCAGTACACGCCGCAGGAGGCGAAGAACCTCGGCAAATGGCTGCGCCAGGGTGGATTCCTCTTCATCGACGACGGCTTCGCGCAACTTACGGGAGCGTTCAACAAGAGCACGCGTGCGCTCCTGAAGGACGCGCTCGGCTACGACGCCGAGTTCGAGCGACTGCAGTCGAAGCATCAACTGTATCATGCGTGGGAGGATTTTGACGGGCCCCCTCCGGGTCTCGACAACGCGAACGTTCCGCTCACATCCGTCGGCGGAGCGACCGTCCCGACGCGCTTCAATGAACGCTATCCGTATCTCGAAGGGATCTTCCTCAACGGACGGCTTGCTGTTCTCTATTCGAGCAAAGGGTACACCCACGCGTGGAGCGAATGGCGATTTGTCTCGTCCGCCAACGGAGGTCCGCTCGACAACACGCGACAGCTTCATTTCGGCATCAACATCATCGTCTACGCGAGCACCGCCAAGGGCGGTCTGATGGATCAGATCCGGGCCAAGGTGGCATCCGAATATCAGCGAAAGTGACCGCATGACCCGACGTCGACAGCTCTTCCTCATGGTCCTGCTGGCCGCCCTGACGGCCGGGTGCGACCATGCGTACCGCTACCTCTTCTATCCTCCCGAGGTCGTGGAATACACGCTTGTGCCCGACCTCGAGATGATCGCGTCGATGAACGACACATCGCTCAGCGTCAACCGCGACAGCACGGCCATCGTGTATAATCGTGGTAGTTTCAAGGTGGAAGTGAAATATGTCCCAGATTACCAGCTTAACAACGTCGAGTTTCCTGAGGAATCGCGGGACGGTGAGTTCTCGGCCAATCCCTTCACATACGCCAATTGGGTCGATCCCAAACTCGGCATCACGCCAAACCGGTTCTCCGTGTTCCGCGTCAGCATCTACAACTATTCGGCTCCAAAGTTGAACTTCGATCCCGAAAGGTCCTTCCTCCTGACCGACCGCGGCGACCTCTTTAGCGGCTACGGCCGCGAAGAAAAGACGAGCAAGAACTTCAGCATCGAAGCGTATTTCAAGCGCCGCAAGGGAGCGAGCGGGGTCGAGGACGAGATCTTCGAGCGCCGGATGGGCATCATACGAACGACCGTGCTCTACCTTGGACGGCCCGTGTACGCGGGCGACAACCGTGAAGGATTCGTCGTCTACGATCCGCTCGACGAGACCGTGCAACAGACGAAGCTCGTGTTCCAGGATTTCATTCTTGGCTACGACGAGAACAATGAGCCGAGCGAGTTCACGACCATCAGCTTCTACTTCAAACGCGTGCCACTCCGAAAGGAGACGATCGAAGTGCGAGAAGTAGTGGCCGACACCACAAGCCCTGAAACGTATCGCACGGTCGAGATCCATCAGATCCGCTACCGGCCTCCCACGGAGGAAGAGGTCGCGGCAGGGACAGAAGAATGGAACTCCCAACCGCAGGCACTGCCAACGCTCAGTCGGTTCCTGCGCGACAGCCTGAAGATCAAGGCGACGCTGAAGACAAGCAGTGGAGAATCGAGCGACCTCCCGAATGCACAGGTCCTGTTCCTGTTTGCCGGCCCCTCCGACCCTGTATTGACCGACATCGAGGTGACCGGGATCGCCAATGTGCTGAAGTCCGGTTCGGTGCTGATGATCGACAACGCTGCATTCTCGACAAAGTATCAGTACCCACAGCGCGGCGAGCAGCTCCTCGAGGTCATCGGTGCAAAGATGGGGCCCGAGGCCCGTATTGGACCGATCCCCATCGATCATGCGATCTTTCGATCATGGAAGAAATTGTCTGCCGTCCCGGAAGGGATGGACGACCGCGAGAACATGCCGGGAAGGCGGGACTACCTTGTCGGATTGACCTGGAAGAACCGGCTCGTGGGACTGATGTCGACGAAGGGCTATTCGATGATCTGGGACCGCGGTGAGGCCGGCAGCGTCGACCAGTTCACGATCGGTGCGAACATTGTGCAATATGCCATCACGAAGTAAGGCCGATGACCGGCCGGAGAGCGACCACAGCATGACCGTATGTATCAGATCACATGGTGAGGACGTGACCACTAGAGCAGCATCAAACACATTTGCCCGCGCCGGCATCGTCTTGGCCGTGCTGTGCTCTCTCTCCGGAGACCTGACCGCACAGATGCGGGACACGACGATCTTTGGATGGTCGACCCGCAAGACTCGGGCTGTGGTGTTGTCGACGATCATCCCCGGATCGGGCCAATCCTATCTGGGGCATACTACCAAGGGGGCGGTGCTAACGCTCGGGTTCTTCGGGAGCGGATTGATCACAGTCCTGGCCGAAAACAACACGATCGGCCGGAATGAGCGCCTGACAGAACTCTCTGCCCTCTACAGTCAGACCGTCAATTGGGTGGAAGCGGACGCCTACTGGCATCAGATGCTGGAAACAAAGGACATTCAACAAAAGGATGTCAAACGGCGCGATCTCTTCCTGAAGATTACGGCCGTTTTCTGGGTGGCGAGCGTCGTTGATGCGGTCTTTTTCTCCGAAGACCTGGGAGAACAGGCCTTTGGAAGCGCTTTCACGGCCCCTGGAGCGACGATGGGGCTGGCCGTTGACCCGCAACGCGGTATGGTATCCACATTGACGTATCGATTCTGACATCCCCATGAAACGCCTCTATCAGAACCACGCCATCCTGGCTTGCCTTGCCGGATTAATCTCCTATCTTGTCATTGCGGGTTGCACGGACCCCATCGACATCGTCGACCCGATCCATCTCTCGTTCGTACCCGAAGTGCAGGAATTGCAGGCCGCGGTCGGTTCCACGCCGATGGGCAAACGCCGCGTGCTCCTGACGTGGCGGTACGACACCCTCAACACCAATATCCGGACCTGGGACATTCAACGGTCCATCAACGATACAACCCTGGCATCGCTGAGCTTTCTGGAATTCGTTCGCAAACCTGATGCTGGATTCCCGATCTTCACTGATTCGTCCAGTCAGCTTCAGGGCCTTCAGACAGACAGCGTGGATGTGTACTACCGGGTGATCCCGAATGGCGACCTTCGTAACTACGTTGGCCGTCCGTCCACGATTCTCCATGTTGTCGTTCCCCGCTAAGCCGTCCAAAGGCCGCGGGAACGTGTGTCATGCTCTTTTCACAACGTCAACGGCATCATCGTTCATTCCATTCATCTCCTAGGAGGTCCGACATGCGATTGCTTACCACATTCTGCATGGCTGTGCTCCTGGCCAGCGCTGCGTTCGGCCAGACGTACGTCCTCGAGCAGAACTTTGAGTCCATCGCTGCCAGCGGCGATCCCATCACGAACTGGGTATTCCAGAACGCCCAGACGTGGAATCTCGCAGGCTATGGACATTCATCGGACAAGTACGCCGGATGGAACGAAATCGCGCCGGGCGCGGATCACTCGATCCGCAGTCCGCTCGTGACCGATCCGGGTACGCTGACCTTCTGGATCGCCGGCTACAATGATGCCACAAACGTGGTGGTGACCGTCGAGGTCTCGACGGACGGTACGTTGTGGACATCAAAGGGCACGTTCTCCAGTAAAGGAGCTGGCGGTGACTTTGGCCTGACCTATCTGTCGAAGTCCGTGACGCTGAACTTGACTGGATCGTACTACATCCGGTGGCGGACCTCGACCTATGTGTCAGGCGGCTTCTACCTGGATGATATCAAGGTCACGCAGTATGTGCCCCATCAGCTGTTGCTGAGCAAGTCGTCCATTGCCTTCGGGAACGTGCTCGCGGCCGTTGCGAAGGTCGACTCGTTCTTCGTGAAGGATACATCGGCCACGTCGGCCACGATCACCGCCGTCACAAACAACAAGTCGCAGTATGTCGTCACCGCCAAGAGCGGCAACATGACTCCGACCTTGGCAGCCGGAGATTCAGCCTGGTACTATGTGACCTTCACCCCCGACGCCATCGGTGCCGTGGCTGATACCGTCAAGGTCACATACGCCTCAGGTACGCTGACCGTGGTGCTGAGCGGCACGGGAACAAGTCCGATCCTGACGCAGAATGCCGGAGGGTCCACGATCACCAGTCTTTCGTGGCTCTCAGATACCCTTCGTCCTGGCATTGCCAAGTTGGACAGCTTCCGGATCCGGAACAATGGCCTGACGTCGATCAACGTTACGAGCTTCTCGAACGCCAACAGCGAGTTCACCTTCACGCCGACGCCGCCGTTTGCCGTGCCTGAGACGAGTTCGGTGTGGGTCTATACCTCGTATGTTGGCACAGCGCCCGGTTACGATGTCGACACCCTCGCGATCGCGCACAACAGCGCCGTCGCGGGCACGTCCCCATTGAAACTGGTATTGACCGCACGGACGAGCTCATCGCTGCGTTTTGCTCAGTATTCTGGCAATACGACGCGCCGTGCGACCGTCGATGAATCGAGCTTCTGGGCCACCAACGCCACGATCAACTTCCTCTCGACGAACAACTCCGTCGGGACTGCACCGTTGAATGGTAGCACCGTTCCTGGCATCGGTATCGACTCGGTCAAGTTGACCCGCATCGCAGTCTTCAACGACCTGCGCGACTCGGTTCGCGTCGATAGCATTACGATCACCGGAACGGCGTGGAAGAGCATTGTTCCGACCCCGTATCTCCATCGGGTTGGCGCCGCCTATGACCGCAACCTCACGTTCGAGTTCCGGCCGAAATTGGCGCAAGTCTATACCGACACGCTGTTCCTGTGGAGCAACGACCCGAACGGCAGCCCCATCAAGTTGGTTATCAAGGGTCAAGGCGTGCGCCGGGCCCACGTGGTGAACACCGCGAATGCTGCGTCGCTCGCCTTCGGCAACGTCTCCTTCGGCACATCGTCCACGCTCTCCTTGCGGGTCCTGAACCTGCAGGACATCACGCTGACGGTTGACAGCGTGGCATTCGACGAGCAGTCACCGAACTATTCGCTGATCGCCAAGCCGACGAACGAGGTCGTAGCTGCTGGAGCGACGCGCGAGTTCAGCGTTCAGTTTGCGACACAGCCGACCGATACCAATGGCCAGGTAGTCCGCGACACCGTCCTCGTCTATGCCGGTGGATACCAGGCACTTCCGTTCCGCGTACCGGTCTCCGCTACGGTTATCACGAACATCGTCTTCCTGCCGTCGGCAACGTCGATCAACGTCGGCGACATTCCGGTCCAGAGCGTCAAGGATACGACGATCAAGATCTACAACCGGACGAAGACGAATTACACGCTCAGCGGCCTTGCGCTGACGCGGGGCCAGGCCTTCGTGATCACGTCGAACACCGCCAGCCAGGCACTGAACGCCGGCGACTCCGTCGCGATCCAGGTCCGCTTCTCGCCGACGACGGGCGGATTGCAGCGAGACACGTTGGTCATCAGCAATGATATCCCGACGACAGTGCTTGCGACCAATCCGTATAGGATCGCACTCTTCGGCACTGGCAACACGAACGCGGTCATCGAGGTTGCGGACTACATGACGGTGGACAACGCGTCGGGCATCGAGGGATACTCAATCCAGAGCCCCGATTCCAGCTACCAGGAATTCGGTCCGTTCTGGCAGAACTCGAGCGGCTATGGCGGCACGCACCGTCGCTCCCCGAACTTGTCAGGTTCGGCGAACGGCTCAGCAGCCCGATGGACGTTCACCATCGACTCGACCGGTCCGTACCTGGCCTACCACTTCATGGTCAACAGCCCGAACGCCGGGGCGAACTACTACGTGCACTTCCGGAAGTTCGGCTTTGGCGGTATCGTCGACAGCTTCCGGTTGAACCTGCTGGACCACAACTCGGCCCTCTACGGCGCCGGAACGTGGCTCCCGCTGGGTGCCCATCACTACGCCGGCGTGGGACCGCAGGCGATGTCGATCACGATCGGTGCGGACGAGCGCAGCTCGACCTTTATGCGCCTCGACGCCATCCGGCTTCTGCGCAGCCGACTCCCGGCTGACATCGAATTCGGACGTCGTGACCTCAATTTCGGACCGGTCCGCGTTCAGGAAGATGCGCCGCAGGTGACGGTCGGTGACGAGAATGTCCGCGCCTACCGGCTGTATAACCTGGGCTTTGACACGCTGAAGATCACCAACATGGCGTTCTATCCGACGGCGACGCCGGTCCCCTGGTTCTACTTCAAGAACTACACGGCCGGTACGACGCTGGCGATCCCGCCGATGGTGAGCAACGCCGGGGTGGAATCTGGCGGCTACTTCGACCTCCAGGTCGCGTTTAATCCCTTCCAGGAGGGAACGGCGCGCGACTCGCTCGTCATCACGAGCAATGACCCGAAGGAACCGAATGCCTACATCATCTGGTCGGGCGAGGGTCTGAACTACAACTTCATCCTCAACGCGTCGGTCGGTGGCACGGAACCGCACTTCCGGGCCCCTGCTCCGCCGACAGTCACGACGCTCCCGCGGTACTTCGAACTCCCGAGCGGTTCGTGGCTGAGTTCGACGGCATCTCCGCTGTTCCCGATCACCGGCGCGAACCTGAGCAGCCGCGTGAACACGGGCGGAACGACCACGTTGCCGCATGAAGCATACTTTGAGTTCGAGATCCCCGACCTCGTCTACAACTCCATCAGCACCTTCGGGGACTACATCCTCGAGCACAGCGGTCCGGTGGGTTCGCCGAACGGTCATGACCAGGGCATCATCCGCGTGAACCACACCTTCGGCATTCCGCAGGACACGGCGACCTTCTCGACGTTGCTGCAAACGACGGGCTGGAAGCAGGTCGGCGGCTCGCTGAAGACCTTCAAGCTTTCGCCGGGTGGTCCGATCACCGTCACGGCCGCACGGCCGGGCCCGACGGACGTCTCTGGTGCGTCGAACCTGCTGCGGCTGGACCTCCTCCGAGTCCGTAAGGTCCCGACCGGCGCGCTCATCGGTGTCAACATCGCGACGGGTGCTTCGGTCGATTTCGGCGATGTGAATTTCCGGACACCGGCCGGCCCGACTGGCCAGCTGAACAAGAAGGAGATCATGATCGGGAGTCGCGGTGAATCGCAGCTTGTCATCAGCAGCATGCGGTTCCGCAACGGAGCGAACTTCTCCATCGTCAACAGCCTCGCATACCCGCAGTATCTGCGTGCGATCAACGGTGAGCTCAAGCTGACGGTGGCGTTCACTCCAAACCGTATCGCTGCCGGGTTTGTCGATACCCTCGAGATCAACTCGAACTCAACGCGTGACACATTGCTCCTCGTTCGGGTTGTGGGGAACGGCATCGGCGGCGTGTTCACCTTCGACGATGGCGGTACGACTTCCGAGCGGGGTTACTATCCCACGGCCGGCGGCGTATACTTGTCCAGCTGGGACAAGAACTTCATGACGCGGTGGCAGATCCAGGCCGTCGGTGTTGCGGACAGCATCGCGATCGGCAACAGCCGTCGTATGCTTCCGATGAAGTTCAATACCAAGGGATACTTCGAATGGTATCCGTTGCTCCCGGCTGCCGATCCGGGCCAGAGCGATTCGATGTATGTTGGTGTCTATGCAGCCATTCCGGGTGGTCTCTCCGGCGCGGCTCCGGCAGCGAAGTATTCGGTCTTCCCCGCCGGCGGTACGGCACGTAAGGACACCATTCTGAATCAGAACGGTCTGACGGCGGTACGACGCGGCGTCGCCGAGGTCTTCCTCGGTAATTTCTGGTTCATACGCGGCGGTCAGGATCAATTCAGGGCCGTTGACACCGCGAACGGAGGCGGTGTCGGCATCTTCGGCCATGTGCGTGTCTCGGTCGACACGGCGGCGGCGAACTTCTCCGGCACGGATACGTTAGCCCTCGTGGCCGACGGCGTAGTCATCCGCGAACTCGAGCCGCCGGCAAGCGGCACGACCGGCGTGGAGGAGAACGAGATCCCGACGGAGTTCGCTCTTGACCAGAACTACCCGAACCCGTTCAACCCCAGCACGACGATCCGGTTTGCGCTCCCCATGCGCACCAACGTCGAACTCAAGGTGTTTGACCTGCTGGGTCGTGAGGTCCGGACACTCGTCCGGGGCGATCAGTTCGCCCCTGGCGTGCACAACGTCACGTGGGACGGCCGCAACTCGGCGGGCAACGCCGTCGCGACGGGCGTCTATTTCTACCGGATCAACGCGAGCGGATTCACAGAATCACGGAAGATGCTGCTGCTGAAGTAAGCGCTTCCTGCTCCGATCAGCACCGCAAGGACCCCGGGGATGCTCCCGGGGTCCTTGTGCTTTTTCGTCCACCGTGTGGCACCTGACCCGTGAGAAAAAAAGGCGTACGTTGGGCCAAAGCTTCCCTCCCGTCGACGACCATGACCAGACGAACGCTCTTCCTCATCGTACTTGCCGCAATCTTCGTTGGATGTCCGCCTGAGAAGACGGAAACGCCCACGAAGGGTCACCTCCAGATCCTTGTGGCCGAATCGATCGCGCCCCCTGTCCTCCGTCAAGTGGTCGCATTTAACAGCATCTACGGATCTCACGGAGCTGAGTTGACGGCCCAGGTCGTGCCGGCCGAACTCGCGATCAGCCGGCTTATCCTGGACACCACGCGGCTGATCCTGACGCCGATCCCCCTGACGCCCACTGAAGAATCCACCGTCCGACAGCTTGCTGGTTCACTGTCGGTGATCGTGGTCGCCTACGATGCCCTCTCGGTCGTCGTCCACCATCGCAATCCTGCTGACCGCATGAGCACGGCTGAGGTCCTGGCGGTCCTCACGGGACAGATCAGACGTTGGGAACAGCTGGCGCATGCGAACGGAAAGCGTGGTTCAATCGCTCTGCACTTGCAGGATAGTGCCGACGTCGCGGCGTATCTCCGTGTCCGCCTCCTCAGCCCTTCGGACACCTTTGGTCCGCATCGATCCTGGACCGACGCCATCCCGTTGCTCCGCGCGATCGTGGCCGACGAGAATGCGATCGGGATCGTAGGCCAAAGCTGGATCGATTCAGCACGAGTGCCTGCCAAGCAACTGGATATCGCGGCGACAGAACAACCTGCCGACACCACGTTCGCACTCTCGCCCGAATCGATTGGGAAGTATTTCGCTCCCCACCCGGCACACGTCTACCGCAACTACTATCCGTTCCGAAGACCGATCACCATGTATACGAAGTCGCTCCGGGGCGATCTGGCCTCGGGCTTCGGTACGTTCGTCGCGAACAAGGAAGGACAACGGATCTTTCTCGACGCCGGCTTCGTGCCCGGCACACAGCCGATCAGATTACGAGGCGGACGATAGGAGAACGGAGGAGTCGAAGAGAACAGGAGTGAAGGAGTCCCGTCGAAGAACTGAATGATGGAGTGGTGGAGTTCTTTTCAGAGAACAAAGAATGCGAGTGAGGGAGTTCGCTGCGGGTACAGGAGTGAATTCGTGTTGAATGAGGTACGTTATTCGCTGCAAATGCAAAGCCGCCATTCGGTTCCCCGATGGCGGCTTTGTCGTTACGTCCAAACCGCCTTGCGGCTTAGCGCCTTGGCGGTGAAATTCTCAGAAGTCCGGTCCGATCGAAAAATAGTAGATCGGTTCACTGAAGCCCTTCCAATTCCATCGCCAGGCCACGTCCACGCGGAGCGGGAACCCGAAGAAGAACAACCGCATGCCGTATCCCAGGCCCATCAGCAGATCTCGCGTTTCTGTGAACCCTCGGTCGTCCTTCGCGAACGCCTTCCATGTCGAGGTGTTCGTCCACGATGACCCGAGATCCAGGAAGGTGGTTCCGAGAATGTTCTGGAACCCGATGGGCAACGGCCCTAGGATCAAGTAGCGCACCAGCGGGAAGCGCATCTCGAAGTTCATGACGGCGAATCTCGTCCCGTTCTGCGCGTTGTAGTTGAAGCCGCGCATCGGCAGAACGGGCGTCAGGAAGAGGTAGTCGTCGGCACTTCGTAGCGGAATGTACCCGCCGGCAAAGCTCCGATTGATCCATCCCTCCGTACCGCCGATGAAGAAATGCTGCCGGTCCCTGCCATTGCTGAGACCACCTGCCAGCCGGTAGGCGAAGATCATCTCCCGGTAGAGACGTACATAGGAGCGATAGTCAGCCATGGCTGTCTGAAGGTCCAGAGCTGGCGTGATGGCTTTGCTCGACCCGTACACGGTCAGATTGAACCGCGACCCGTTGTTCGGACCGAACCACCCCCCCGTCCATAGGGAATGGTCGTTCACGTACATGATCGACGGCAAGATGAACGAACGACGTTGTGGGCCGTTGAGCGGATTATCCAGGTCGTCGCGCGAGAGGTTCAGCCATGTCAGGTTCAGGTCGACACGGTTGAACCGGTCGATGGGGTACGACGCAATGCCGCCCGCCCCCCACATCCGGAATCGGAAGAGGGTGTCACCGAAGAACAGGAAGCGGGCGCTGTGGAATGCGTTAAACCCGTAGTCGATCCGGTGCGGCAGGTAGAGATACGTCAGCCCGTAGTCGCTGTTCTTCAGGTCGAGCAGGAGGTTCGTCTCGAACACGATCTGGTGATCGCCGAGCATATCGCTGAAGGCCATGATCGTCGAGCCCTGAAGACCGAAGAACGTATTGTAGCCTGCATTGCCGTACACAAGGTCGGGCGTAAAATTCAGCTTGTACTTTCGCGGGATGTAGTTTCCCTGTTCGTCCTGATTGTCGACGACGTCCGTCACGCGTGGAGACGGATTCACGTTCGTGGTGTCTCGGCGGATCCCTTCCTCCGAAAACACATAGTTCCGAAGGTCGACACGCGTGTTGGTCCGGTACCGCATCTCGGCGTCGGCCGTGTCGGCGATAACGACCACGTTGTTGCGGATCGCCACGGTGTCCGACGGAGCCGCCGCGGTCGACACCGGTTTGGGGAGTTCTGCCTTGGGCAGGCCCATCAGGACCTTCCGATATTCGGTCGGTTCCAGAGCGGTCACAGTCAATCGCCGCTCGAAGGGCCGGAGGAGCAGGAAGACGTCGAATCCGGCCTGGTGCAGCGACGTGAAGAGGAGTTTGGTCCCGTCAGCGGAAACGGACAGTTGATAGATGCCGCTGATCGAATTTGTGATCGGCCGGTCCTCACCCGTGACCAGGTCCCTCAGGTAGATATTGTTGATGCCCGAGCGGTCGGAAATGTAGAGCAGCTGCTTCCCGTCTGGCGACGGGACGGGCGATGTCTCATCGCTCTGCTCATCGTTCGTCAGCCGTCGGATCGAACGTGTCGCCACGTCGATCTCATAGATATCGTTCTGGTGATAGTCGAACCGCACCATCCGGAACGATGGCGGAAGCTCGGCGCCATTCAGCCAGTCGCGGCGATCGGAAACGAAGAAGACCTTCGAACCATCGTGCGAGAACACCGGGTCGTAGTCGCTGAAGATGTCTGCCGTCAGATTCGTCAGGGTCTTCGTCGCGAGCTCGTAGACATAGATGTCCGACTGGGGGGCTTTGACCCCCTGGAACACCAGCTTCTGACCGTCCGAAGCCCAGTCGACCGAATAGACCGCGTCGAGGTTCAGGTCGATCTTTTCCCGCTTGCCTGATTCGACGTCGATGAGAATGATGGCGTCCCGTTCACCGGCTTTGGTCGTGAGCGCAAGCCGTTTCCCGTCGGGCGACCAGGCCAGGCCCGGGGTCAGCAGCTTGAGTTCTTCGAAATCATTGGATCGCTGGCCGTCGACGACCTTGTCGATGATCTCCCCGTCGATGGTCGAAGCGACGTAGACGTCGAAGTAGTCGTTCCGATCGGACAAGAACGCGAACCGGTCTCCCTGCGGACTGATCGCCGGGCTCGTGTTGTAGAAATTCGATTCCTTACGGTGGTCCGTCAGCCGCTTGTGGGCAAAGTCGGTCGGCTCCTCGCGTTTCGCGACGTCCGGCCAATATTGCACCTTCATTTCCTTCTGCCAGCGCTCCGACAGGTCCTTGATCGTGAGGCCGATCGTCGACTTCAGACCCTGGTCGACGCTCCGCGTCCCTTTGATCCGGCTGAGGATCTCCGCGATCTTTTGCTCCCCATACTTTGTCGCGATATAGTGCCAGACCGCCTGGCCGCCGCGGTAGGCAAAGTACCCGCCGAGGAAGTCGATCGGCGGCAGGTAGTTGTTGATCGACGCGTCGCGGATGAACATGTCCGAATTTGTGTCCCACGTCAGTGCCGCATACTCTGCCAGGCCTTCGTTCATCCACAACGGCAGCGTAACGGGCGCGCGACTCGACAAGAGCGACTGTATGCTCCCGCCGTAGAACATGTCGTTGATGACGGCGTGGACGAGCTCGTGGTGAATGACATGGCGGAACTGCTGGTAGTTGCCTTCGAACGGCACCACGACGCGGTTCTTGAACAATTCCGTCACGCCACCGACGCCTTCTTCGAGATATTCGCCGATGACGTTGGTCTGCTGGAACTCGTTGTGAGAGTTGTAGATGACGAGTGCGATCCGGTCCTTTATTTCGTACCGCATCAGCTTCCGGATGGAACGGTATGCATCCTCGGCCGCTTCCGCAGCAAAGGTGGCCAATTCGTAGCCCTCTTGGGCAAAATAGACGTCGAAGTGGTCGCTCTGGACGTACTCCCACTCGAACGTCTTGTATTGGACCTTGTTCTTGCCGTACGAGGAACTCTGCGCCAGCGCGTTCTGTCCCAGAACCAGTCCAGCCAGTACCAGCGCCGCGACGCGTGCACCGGTTATGCTCCACGTTCTCTTCATCGCTGCCTCCGCTTCCGTGAGACGCTCTCCTCCGCTACGCGGAAATCGATGCGCCGTTCTTCCGTATTCACCCTCGTGACCTGCACCCGGATCGTATCGCCCAGACGGTACACTTGGGCGGATCGTCGTCCTGTCAGAGCATACTTCTTCTCGTCATACACATAGTAGTCGTCCAGGTCCCGCACGTGGACCATCCCCTCGACCAGCAGGTTGTTGATCTCAACGAAGAGGCCGAACGGTTGCACTCCCGAGATCACCGCCTCAAACTCATCGCCGATATGACGTTGCATGTATTCGACCTGCATCACCTTCGTTGCCGCACGCTCGGCTTCCATCGCGTTCCGTTCCATATCGGAGGAGTGCTTCGCGGTGAACGGAAGCTTTCGACGAACGGCATCGCGCTGCTCCAACGACATTCCCGCCGCATAGGCCTTCAACAGGCGATGGATGACGAGGTCAGGATACCGACGGATCGGCGACGTAAAATGGCTGTAGTAGTCGAAGCCCAATCCGTAGTGTCCAATATTCTTGTCGCTATAGACCGCCTTTGCCATCGAGCGAAGGGCCACCTGGTTGATCAGGTTCTCCACTTCCGACCCGCGCACCTGCTCCAGCAGCCTCTGTAGGTCTTTCGACCGGACGCTTCCGTCGATATGAAGCTTATATCCAAACTTCTCGACGAAGCTTGCGAGTTCCGCGACCTTTGCCGGGTCCGGGACGTCGTGAATTCGGTATAAAAACGGCTGTGGTTGTCGTTCACCCTGGGGGAGTCCGATGTGCCGGGCAACGGTCCGATTGGCCAAGAGCATGAACTCCTCGACGAGACGGTGGCTTTGGAGGCGTGCCTTGACGCGGATCTCCGTCGGATGTCCCTTCTCATCGAACACGAAAGCGGCCTCAGGAGATTCAAAGTCGATCGCCCCTTCACGCAACCGTTTAGCCGTCAAGACTGCCGCCAAACGCTGCATCTGCTCGAGCATGGCCACGCGCTCGGCCGGTTCAGAAGTCCGCAGGGTCGGATCACCGTCGAAGATCCGCTGGACTTCTTCGTACGTGTACCGACGCTCGCTGTGAATGACCGATTCTGCGATCTCGTATGCCTTCACGACACCCCGCGGCGTCACTTCCATGAACACCGAAAAGGTCAGACGGTCTTCGTTCGGCCGAAGGCTGCAAAGGCCGCCCGATAGGCGTTCCGGCAGCATGGGGATGACACCACGTGGGAAGTAGACGCTGGTCCCGCGCTTTGCCGCTTCCATATCGAGCTGTGAGCCTTCACGAACATAGTGCGACACGTCAGCAATGTGCACGCCCAGCCGCCAGTTGCCGTTTTCCATTGGCTTCAGCGACACGGCATCGTCGAAGTCCTTTGCATCCGCCGGATCGATCGTCACGCAATGATCCCGTCGTAGATCGAGCCGACTGGCCACTTCCTGCGCCGGGATCTCGGGAGGGATCGCCTCCGCTTCATCGATCACAGGCTTCGGAAACTCGCGCGGCAGGTTGAACTCGCGCAGCACGGACAGGATCTCTGCCGTGGCCTCTCCCGCCCGACCCAACACTTCAACGATCCGCCCTTCCGGATGGAAATGACCCTCACCCCACGATTCTACGGCGACCACCACTTTGTCGCCCTTAGTCGCCTGATTCAGGTCGTCACGGGCGATCGTGATGGCGGGGGCGATCCGTATGTCGTCGGGGATGACGAAGAAGGTCTTGCGTTCATGCTCAAGCGTCCCGACAACTTCATCCCGCCCACGCCGAACGATCCGGACGATCTCTCCTTCGCGCCGTTCGTTCCGCCGGCGTTCTTTCTCGCTTTGGACGTACAACGACACCTCGACCACGTCTCCGTGCGTGGCGCCGCCTGTGTCCCCCCTGGCGACGTAGATCTCCTCATCTCCGGCCTCCAGACGCACGAACCCGAAGCCCTGGCGCGTGAGCCGCAATTCTCCTACGGCCTTCTGCAGGACGGAGAGATGTTGGTACATCTTACCCCGGACCCGCTCGACCAAGCGCTCATCCTGCAGCTCACGAAGGGCCTGTTTGAACGCCGCATACGCCTTGTCATCGCGGAACCCCAGCCGCCGCGCCATCTCGCGCGACTTGAAGGTCTCGTACGGATAGCGCGCCAAAAAGGCGAGGATGCGCGCGCGAATGTCGTCGTGGCTCATGAACGTCAGAACGTAAACCGGTACAAGATCTTCGCGCCGTTCGAGGTCCGGTACAGGTTCCCAAGGTTCCCCGTATCGTCGGCACGACGTTCGAGCGTCAGGATCAGATTGCGCAATCGGGGAGAATTCAGCACCCAGGACATCGGAACCTCGACGACGACGTTCGAACGATCGAAGCCGCCCTCTCCAAACACCCGACCACCGATTCGATAGATGGCGTCACCCAGTTGGCCCGTAACCCGAATATCGGTCCCTTCACCCAGCTGACCGCCACCGTAATAGATCACGTCCAGTGATTGGATGCTCCCTTTCGTGGAACGTCGAAGCGTCTCGCTGAGAGGACCCGTGATCAGGCCTGACGCAAGCCCGTATCCAAGGCCCTGGCCGAGCATCTGGGTCCGCTGCTGTTCGGTGAGCTCATCCCGGAATTGATTGCTCATGATGAAGGCGATGGCGTCGGCCTCCATATCCCCTTCGTTCTTCAGCTTCTTCGTGCCATCCGGCTTTTCTACTTCGACTTCGAAGCGGGTCTCGAGCTTCGACCGCGGACCTTTCAAGTAGAGAATAACGGCGACCCGCTCGTCGCGCGCCGACTGTGCCGTCGTCGGATCTGCCGCTCCCGGGGTCGTGGTCGCGCGATGGATGCCCTCGTACCGTGCAACGATGTCCAGCTCGGGGTCGAGCGGATTGCCCGTGAACATGATCTTTCCGGTGGCGTTGAATCGCTTCAGAAAGTTGTAGTACGAGCGATTGGTGACCTCTACTTCGCCCGTCAAGCGTGTTGCAGCCGAAGTGCGCTGGAAGCCGAGTCGGCCTCGCAGGTCGGCGAACAGGACATCGTTGGTCTGCCGATTGAACACGAACCGGACCTGCGTGTTCCCAAGGGTTTGGAGGACGAGGTCGAAATCGATCCGATCGACGAATGAACGTTTCTGCTCTGCCGGTGCGACAGCCGGCGACGTGACCGGGTCCTCGGCAGTGAGTTCGAGCCGGGCCGTCGCCTTATCGGGGTCTTGCGAGCGTATCACGTCAATGACCCTGACGGAATACCGCGGTGCCTCTCGCTCCGGAGGCAACGTGATCTGTGCATTCCGTATCAGCACTGTACCTTTGAGGAGCGAATGGTCCATGTTGCCCTGCCAGACGAGCCCCTGATCGCCCGTCTCGGCGGTCAAGTCGCCATAGAACGCTTGACCCATGAGGCGCGACGAATCCTCGCGCATCACCTGCAACTGTCCATCGAACCTCAGGTCGAACCCGCGCAACGACACGCCGTGCAACGTCAGTGCCCCGGACGCCAGCATCCGGCCATCGGCGAAATCGTCGGGCGTATTGCGGATGACGACATCCTGGAGGCGGATCTCGTTGCCGTTCGGACGCAGGTCCCCGTCCAGCAGATACTCGAACCGCGTCGGCACGAAGAAGAACCGTGCGTTTCGGATCGACGCCGAACCTTCATACTTCGGTTCGGCCACCGTCCCCTTCAAGCGAAGGTCACAACTGAAGGTTCCGCGCATTGCGCGCGTGACGTCGACAAGGAACGGCTCGAGAAATCGCAGGTCCACGCCTGGCGACGTGATCTCCAGGTCCAACGGGGCGTCTCCGGGGATCTCGCGGGCAGGCCCTTTCATCGTAATGCTCAATGGCACTCGGCCCGACACGAGCAGGTCAGGACGTGCCCGCAGGACGTCAGTACGGCTCTGGAGACGGACGAAGAGATCGAGGGACTCTTCAAAATATGACATCCGTACGTCGAACCGGCCAAAGACCGTTTCCTGGAGCCGGACGCCTTCGGCGCCCAGGTCGAGGCGAAGATTGGGGTGATCGAGCGTGCCACGGAACAGAGCCGTACCGGAGACGATCCCGCCAATATCCTGGACCAACGCGGCATACGAGGAACGCCTCAGAAGGAACCGAAGGTCTCCGGCAAGGAAGTTCGAGAATGAGGCCGACATATCGGAGACGCCCGACGGACTGAACGTTCCGGAGACGCTGAGTTCCTGGGCCTCCGTGGCAAGGAGCATCGAACGAAAGAGGAATCCATCCCGGCCGACAGCGATCGCCGCCGGTTCGACGTTTGTGAGCGTGTAGCCCTCAACACCGATCACCACCGAGTCCAAGTCGAGCTCCCAAAGGCGCTCGCGGTATGCCGTACGCCCCGCCAGAGAAACGAGGAGCGTTGAATCCATCATGGCACTGGAAGAGACAGTGCCCGCATCGCCATCGAATGTCACTGCCACACGGGCATCATCAAACCGGCGTCCATTGATGATCATGGCCCTGGAGGCAACCGTCGTCGACAGATGGAGTGAGTCGCGCACGACGCCGTCCGACGTCCGACCGGCGTCCGCCCGAAGGTCGACATCACGGGCATCAATCGTTACGACGGAGTCGGCGTACGCAACATGCCCACCGAGAAGGTCCACGCGGACCGTTGGATCAGCGACCGGACCGACCGCCTCGATGAGACCCATCACATCGCCGCGCAGATCGGCGCGGGCCCACTTCCCCAGTGGGAACAGGTCACGGATATTCAGCGCGATCTGAACGTCGACGCTATCGGCTCCGTGACCATGATCGAACTCGCGAAGTGCCGCCGGCAGGCCTGGACCGAAAGCTCTCAGCGAATCCAGCGAACCGAATCGCGCGACCATGTACTGGCCGATCGCATCTCCGGCATGCGCGATCACGCCGGCCAGCGATGTCGGCGTGAACCGGCCTTCGATGGAGAGCGAGATCGGATCGGACTCGAGGTCGAACAGCTGCTGCTGGTCGTCGATCACGCGGTAGTTTGCGATGACCTGAGACCGGGAGAGCGTGTCGCCGCCAAACATCGACGGTTCGATGGCCGCCCGGAGAGAATCTGTACGCCGGCCGTCGGAGGTCTGTACGCCTCCCGCGACGATCGTCATGTTCAGATCACTCTCATAGGCCGGATGATCGAGCGTCCGCCCCGCATTGAATCCTTCCAGGTCGGCACGCAGCTGATACGAGAGCTGGTCCTGCGTTGAGAGCACGAGGCGTCCAGAGCTTCGAAGGCGTCCGATCGATGAGGCGATGGAGAGGTTCAACCCCAACGTTCCATCAGCCATGTTCACGACGGCGACCGTTTTCCCGGTTGGGAGCCCAGACACGGTTGACGAGTCCAGCTCCGCACGGACCACGCCAATGATACGGCGAGGGTCGGTCTCAGATCCGTCGAAGGTGATCGTGCCATTGATGTCGGAAAACTCAGTGCCATCGCCCACGAACCCGCCAAGATCGAAGCGTTGGAGTCCCACCGATCCCCGGTACGTGAATAACGAACCGACATTCAGGTGGGCCTTGGCATCGACAGTGCCACGCTCTGAGATCGCGTAGACATGCGCGTCGAATTCCGACGACGGTCGGCCGTTGAACGATGCGAAGAATCGGACATCGCCGAACCTCGACCAATCGGGGATCGCAACTCCCGGTAGGATCGCGTGAATGTCCGCGGAATTCACGATCGACTCTCCGCCTTCGACCTCCAGACGGAGGTCGTCAGGTCGATGCAAATTGAGGATGGACCCACGCATTTGCAGAAAGGAGCGGCGCGTCTGGAACGTGAGGCGGTCGACTACGACGTTCGAGAATGTCCCCCGACCGGACACTGTCAACGAGACATCCTTGTCCAGGAACTCGATGGCAGGGTACAGGAATTGGCGAAGCTCGCGGAGATCGAGCGGGGTGGCCCGGAGGTCGAATCGCACCGGCGCCTTCTCAAGCTCGGCCAGCGATGCAAGCTCCCGGACGTCGGTCCCCAGCGATGCCGAACCGCTGAGACGCGAGCGGTCTGTCTCAAGCTGTAGGCCATCAACGCTCGCCACATTCTTGGTCAGTCGTGCCTGCGCAGTCAATTGACGGATACGGACCTGGGGGTGTTCCAGAAACGCTTCCAGACGATCGACGTGCGCTGAGACAAGGTCCGGAGCGATCTCCGCCCCGGCCGTCAGACTGATACCGCGTACGTGGAGGTTGGCATAGTCCACGGCAGAATCGGGAAGGACATTTCCAGCGCGGGAACGCTCCGCCAGGGCAACAGAATCGACGACCACGAGGCTTGCCTCCTCGAGTACTGCCTGGTCGATGACGATGGACCATGGCGAGGGAGTCGAATCGGGCTCGGTGGACGGGACAAGACGATCAAGATTCCACCGACCGTCGAGTGATCTCCGGAGAACGACCTCGGGTCGGACCATGAGGACGGAGTTGAGGGCAGCGCTCCGAAAGAGGAACGAGAATACCTTGTACCGTACTTCGACCCGTTCGGCGGAAAATACCGGCTGGCCGGACTCCTCGAGCCTGATGTGATGGAGTTCCAGGCCTGTGACAAGATTCCCGCTCAGGCGTTCGATCCGCAGCCGGCCGTTGAGGGAAGCATCCGCTGCCGAATGGACGCGGTCCAGCAGCCAGGCCTTGAAGGCCAGCGTTTGGCTGAATCCGGCCAGGGTCGCCAGCACGAAGAGCGTGATGGTGCCCGTATAATAGAAGCCGCGGATGACCTTGCGCACGATGCGTGTAGGATGGGTCTGAAATCTCAGCCGCCGGTCCGGCCTGGGCCGGCCGACGTCCGGATACGCTCGATGATCGACGTCGTTGAGCGGTCCGGGACGAATTCGATCGTTTGGACTTTGCCGCCAGCCGATTCGACGACTTCTCGGCCAACGACCTTCTCGATAGGCCAGTCGGCCCCTTTGACGAGGACGTCGGGCACGATGGCCGTGATCAGCTCCAACGGTGTATCTTCTTCAAACAAGCAGACATAGTCGACTACACAGAGCGCCGCCATCACCACCGCCCGGTCGTCCTCCATCACCACGGGGCGTGAAGGTCCCTTCAGGCGGCGGACAGACGCGTCAGTATTGAGCCCCACCACGAGGACGTCTCCCAGGGCCTTGGCCTTCGTGAGATACTCCACGTGGCCCCGGTGGATGATGTCGAAGCATCCGTTCGTGAAGACGACGCGCCGACCCTCCTGCCCCAAGCGTTTGCGGATGGCGACGAGCGAATCGCGGGTGACGATCGATCCCATGTCAGGCCCCCGCCGCGTTGTTCAGGACGGCATCCAGAAGTTCCTGCTTGGCGATCGGCACGATGCCGACCTCGCCGCAGACAATGCCTCCGGCATGGTTCGCAAGCGCCGCTGCTTCCTTCGTCTGCGCGCCGGCAGCAAGGGCGATCGTCAGCGTCGAGACGACCGTGTCGCCGGCGCCAGAAACGTCGGCCACATGTCTCGCATGCGTGGGGACGAAGCTGACGTCCCCGGAGCGCTCGAACAATGCCATGCCCCGCTCGCCCAGCGTCATGAGGACACTCTCGGCCTCCAATCGTTCAAGTAACGTACGCCCCGCGGCCTCGACGGCTTCCTGAGTCCCCAGCCGGACGCCGAGCGCTTCTTCGGTCTCCTTTCGGTTGGGTTTGAAGACCGTCGCTTGTCGGTATTCGAAGAAATTGTTGAACTTCGGGTCGACCGTGACGATGCGGCCGCTTTTTCTCGCGAGCGTGATGATCGTGTGGATGAGGTCGCGCGTCATCACCCCCTTGTTGTAGTCTTCCAGAATGACCGCGTCGAGCGATGACATGTTCGCGGTCACCACGTCGACGATGCGCCGGTGGATGTTCGCGTCGATCTCGGCCTTGACCTCCTGATCGATACGCACCACGTGCTGGGAATGCGCAATGACCCGGGTCTTGACGGTGGTCGGCCTCGACGGATCTGTCACAAGACCATCGGAGGGGAAGGCCTGCGATTCCATCGCCTTGCGGAGGAGCGCCCCACCATCATCCGCCCCGACGACTCCCACAAGAAACGGCGTCCCGCCAAGAGCAGCGATGTTGTTGGCGACGTTGGCTGCGCCGCCGAGACGGGTGGATTCTTCGTCCACCTCGACGACAGGGACAGGCGCCTCGGGTGAGATGCGATTGACCGATCCCCAGTAGTAGCGGTCGAGCATCAGGTCGCCGACTACGGCAATGCGCTTACCTTCGAAGGCTTTGAAGAGCGCCTTCAGCCGAGAAGATTCAAAGCTTACCAATTTCGTACCTCTCGAGATTTCTGGAAATTCTAATCAATATAGGCAGTTTTCCAAGCACCTCCAATCGGAGTGTGCTGTTGACTGGACAGCGGTGCCTCTTCGTACGTGACGCCTGCCGTTTGAACGCGAGAACTTTGTTCGTACGATATGCGCATGCGCACCTTGCTCCTACTGGTCATAGTGGCGGCACTCTCGTTGGACGCCCAGGTTCATCCTTCGATCCATCAGGCGGAGGCAGAGTACTACCGCGACAACCCTGGAGCCGTTGGGGTTGTCACGCTGGAGAAGAGCATTCGCCGGGCCGATCTGGCGGGAGCCAAAGCGCTCAACTCGGTGGTGTACGGTTTCCATCCCTACTGGCAGAACGGATCCGAGTCGAATTACTACTTCAGCCTCCTCACACATCTGGCCTACTTCTCCGGAGAAATCGATCCGGCGACCGGCGGATTTACGACAACCCGTTCCTGGTCGACAGCGTCAGTCATCTCGACGGCTCAGCAGTACGGAGTCAAGGTCCATTTCACCGTCACACTCTTTAGCGGGCACGCCACCTTGTTGAATAGCGCAACGAACCGTTCAAACCTCATTGCCAACATCATTTCGCAGATCAACCTCCGGAATGCCGACGGATGCAATGTGGATTTCGAGGCGGTTGGAGCGGCGAACGCGGCCACATTCCGGTCTTTCATCTTCGATCTCGGCACTGCCCTGAAGGCCGAGGGGAAGGAACTCGTCGTCGAGCTACCTGCTGTGGACTGGAGCGGCGTCTACACGTCAACGTTCTTTTCGACGACGGGGCCTGTCGTAGATTACTACTTCCTGATGGCATACGACTACTATTGGTCAGGAAGCACAACTGCGGGACCGGTCGCACCAGTCACTACGGGTTCGTCGATCCGCCATGTGACGCGGAGCTTTTCCGCGTATCTCTCGGTCGGCTGCCCGGCCGGGAAACTCATCGGCGGATTCCCCTACTATGGCTACGAGTGGCCCGTGGTCAGCAGCCTACGTATGGCCGACGTTGTGGCGGCGCGTGGAAAGGGATCGTCGCGCACGTATACTGCACTGCGGTCGTTGTTGCCGGGAATCGCATCCGGTGACAAGTTCTCGGATGCCACCTATAACGTCCCGTGGTACCGCTACGACAGCGCCGGGACGGGGTTGTGGCGTCAAGGTTGGTACGATGATGAGATCTCCTTGGCACGGAAGTACGATAGCGTGAAGGCCTACGGGCTGGCGGGCGCTGGCATGTGGGCGCTGGGATACGACGGCGCCTACCCTGAACTCTGGACCGCGCTCAAGAACGCGTTTGCATCGACGCCGAACGCCGCACATACATCGCTTGACGCTTTTGAAACGGGCGTTGGCCGGTTCTCATACGCGCCGACCTACAGCGGATCGACCTCCGGAATCTCGACCTCGTCGACGGCTGTCTGGTCGAATGATCGGGCAAACAATGGGCAAGGGTCTCTCGCGGTCACCCTGATCGATAACACGTCCGCGACGACCAATTGGTCGGTCCGACTTGTATCAGGCGGTGGAGCGATCGCGAACAATGTGACGTTGAGCGAAGGTGGCTATATCGGCTTCTGGATGCGTACGACCAGCGCACCGCCGGGAGCTCAGGTGGGCATGCTCATCGACGACAGCGCAGGTGGAACCGAGAAGTCCCCCCTCCTGAATGTATCGAACGATGGCAACTGGCATCTCTACGAATTCAACACTGTCGGTCCAGGATGGACATCCTTTGCATATGGAGATGGGTCGGTCGACGGCCCAACATTCACCCTCGATGCGATCTATTTCTCCGCACCGGATCAGGGAAATACGTGGGCGCTGAATATCGACGACGTGAGCTACAACTCCGTGGGCGCACTGCCGATCCAACTGCTGACCTTCTCCGCACAGCCGCTTTCCACCGGCATTCGGCTCGAATGGGCCACGGCGACTGAACTTGACAACTACGGATTTGACATCGAGCGACGCGCAGTTTCTTCGCTTTCTGCAACGCGCTCAGAATGGCGGTCCATCGGATTTGTAACTGGCGCAGGCACTACGTCCACGGTTCAGCAATACACCTTTAGGGACCCTGCCCCCCTTCTTGGACGTGCAGCGTATCGTCTCCGCCAGATAGACCGGACGGGAGCGTATGCGTATTCGGGAGAAGTAGAGGTCGAGAATTCAATTGTTCCTGCGGATCCGATGGCCCTGCGCACCTATCCGAATCCCTTCAATCCATCCACGACCGTCGAGTTTGTTTCCTCCAACGACGGACTTGCAACGATCCGCGTCTTCAATCTCCTGGGCCAGCAGGTTGATGTCCTCTTTGAAGGCGAACTGACATCGGGTGCGGCTTTGCGACGAACATTCGACGCAAAACAACTCCCGTCCGGGATCTATATTGTCCGGTTCGAGCAAGCGGGACATCTTCGTTCGTCGAAGCTGATCCTGAGCCGCTGACCTCCTCTCCACT
>CAYYOV010000016.1:0-1114 GCA_964473365.1 uncultured Ignavibacteriaceae bacterium | reverse complement strand
GCGGGACATCTTCGTTCGTCGAAGCTGATCCTGAGCCGCTGACCTCCTCTCCACTCCCTCATTTTTCTTCCGCAACTTTTCGTTGTGGCAGACGTTCTTGGATGGCGCCTGTCGATCCCGATTGTACCCCGGGCGCTTTCTCACGTTTGCATCTCACTGACGTGTTGTCATGAATCCTGCCGCCCTCCTTTTCTTGGTTGGGCTCCTCTCCAACGATCCTGAAGGGGTCCACGTCGTCGCAGACATTCCCTATCTCCCCAATGCGGGCCACAAACAGCAATTGGATCTGTACCTGCCTGGCTCACAGAAATTTCCGACGGTGATATTCGTCCATGGGGGCAGCTTGATGTCGGGAGATCGGAAGGGATTCCAAGGCATCGAGCCCTACCCGGAGATCGGGCGCAACTTCGCCGGCTACGGGATAGGAATGGTGCTTGTGAGCTATCGACTTGGTCCGGAGAACAAGTGGCCAACGATGGCACAAGATGTCGCGGCGGCCGTAGGCTGGACCAGGAAACGGATCGCCTCCTACGGTGGGGACTCTACGAAGATCTACCTTGCGGGCCACAGCTCTGGAGGTCATCTCGCGTCGGTTGTCGCAACCGACGAAACGCTCCTGGCCTCGCAGGGCATGCAGGCCCGCGATCTCGCGGGCTGCATCGTCATGAGCTCCTCTCTCCACCCCTCGTTCGATATCGACCACATGGAAGAGATCGACGTGCAGAAGCTGTGGGCACACGCCAAGGCCACCGGTACCTATGAGAGTATCTTTCCAACACCGAGCGCGTATCGGGATGCCGATCCATGCAATCATGCGACCTCCAACGCACCGCGGTTCCTCATCATTTTCGGCGAAGACGAAACGCTGCGCACTCCAGCGCTCGAGCATGCAGACCTGTTCACGGGACTCCTATCGGACCATGGCGTCCGATCGAACATCGAAGTGGTGGAAAACCGAACGCACATGAGTCTCTTGCGACGGATGGCAGAGTCTGGCGATCCGGCTGTCATGTTGATCCGGTCCTTCGTGATGAAACGCTGACAGCGTTGAACTTCACGCTTTCGTTCCGTATATTTTTATGTAGGTTTTGCCCAGGTGGTGAAATTGGCAGAC
>CAYYOV010000015.1:64247-74870 GCA_964473365.1 uncultured Ignavibacteriaceae bacterium | reverse complement strand
CCGCCTCCAATTTTGTCTTCGACCTGGGCGCCGATTCGATGAAGAGCGTCGAGCTGATCGCCGGCTTCGAGGAAGAATTCCAGATCGAAATGGACGAGGACAAGGCGCGTGAAGTGCAGACCGTCGAAGGGGCGGTCGACTTCATCTCGCAGTATCTGCGCTGATCCGCACTTTCACGCCACCCGGAGGCACCATGCCCGATCCCATCGGCAGGGGCTTGGAACGTCTCGATCCCATCATTGCACCGCGCTCGGTCGCCGTCGTCGGTACGACCCGCGTCGCCGGGACCGTTCCGTACGATATCTTTGCGAACATCCTGCGCGATCGGTTCGAAGGGACCCTGTACCCGGTCAGCCCCAAAGAACGCTCCATCGCAGGCGTCAAAGCCTATAAGTACATCCTTGACATCCCCGACCCCGTCGACCTCGCCGTGATCGTCTTCCCGAGCAGCGTCGTGAACCTGGCGCTGGACCAGTGCGGACAGAAAGGGGTGAAAGGCGTCGTCATCATCAGCGCGGGCTTCCGGGAGGTCGGACCCGCAGGGGCGAAACGCGAGGAGGAGATCAAACAGATCGCCGAGAAGTACGGCATGTCGTTCATCGGACCGAACTGTCTCGGCTTGATCAACACCGATCCGCACGTTCACCTCAACGCATCGTTCGCCCGGCGAATGCCGCGTGAAGGGTCGATCGGTTTTCTGTCGCAGAGCGGAGCGCTCTGCACCGCCGTGCTCGACTACGCGCACGCCAAGAACATTGGCTTCTCGAAATTCATTTCGTTCGGGAACAAGGCCGATATCAGCGACATCGACCTTATGCTCTACCTCAAGGACGACCCGGCGACCAAGGTCATTCTGATGTATTTGGAAGAGATGACGGCCGGAGCGAAATTCGTCGAAGCCGCTCGCCGCGTCATCCACGAATCCGGAAAACCGGTCCTCGTCCTCAAATCGGGCCGCACGACGGAAGGTGCCTCGGCCGCAGCCTCGCACACCGGCTCGCTCGCAGCCAGCGACGAGATCGTCGATGCTGCACTCAAGCAGGCCGGTGTCATCCGGTGCAGCACGATCGAAGAGATGTTCAACAACGCCATCGCGCTGGCGTACCAGCCGCTCCCAACCGGCCGACGAGTGGCCATCATCACGAATGCGGGCGGGCCAGGCGTTCTGACGACCGATGCGGCGATCCACGAAGGCTTGCAGTTGGCCCAGTTCTCCGAGCGGACGCGGGAGACCTTCAAAAAATCGCTGCCCGTCACCGCGAACATGAAGAACCCGGTCGACGTCATTGGTGATGCACGGGCCGACCGCTACCGGGTTGCCCTGGGTGCGGCGCTGGAAGACGGGAATGTGGACGGGGCCCTCGTCATCCTCACGCCACAGTCAATGACCGATATCGACACGATCGCCACGGAAGTGTGCAGCGTGGCTGCAGCCTCGCAGAAACCGACGTATGCATCGTTCATGGGCGAGACGGATGTTGCATCAGGTATTTCGATCCTGCAGAGTCGCAACATCCCACACTATATCCTGCCGGAATCAATGTGTCGCGCGTTCGGACGTGCCGACGATTTCAGGCACGAACGGGACCATCCGCATCTACCCGTGCCGCGCTTCGACGACGTCGATCCGGCGAAAGCGAACGCCATTCTTGAGGGAGCCCGTGCTTCCGGCCGGACCTTCCTGCCGCAATCGGAAGCGTTCGAGGTGCTCTCAGCGTACAGGCTTCCTACGCTGGCAGGTCGGATCGCGACATCGGCTGACCTCGCCGGCCGGATCGCCACCGAGGTCGGTTTTCCGGTGGCGCTCAAAGTTGAGTCGGACGACATCATCCACAAGTGGGACGTCGGCGGGGTGCTTCTTGGCGTCGGGTCGGCTGATGAGGCTGCCAAAGGATACGAGGCGATCGTGGCCAATGCCACGTCCGCAATGCCACACGCGCGCATCAAAGGGGTGTACGTGCAGCGGATGTCGGGGAGCGGCGAAGAGGTCATCCTGGGCGTCAAGCGCGACCCGGCCTTCGGCCCCGTTGTCATGTTCGGGCTCGGGGGGATCTTCGTGGAAGTCTTCCGCGACGTCAGCTTCCGGATCGCCCCGTTGCCTCCCGACGTCATCCGCGACATGATGCAGGAGATCCGTGCCTACAAATTGCTCACCGGGGCCCGCGGACGCCCCGTTCGCGACGTTGACGCCGTCGCCCAAAGCCTGCAGCGGCTCTCGCAGCTTGCCGTCGATTGTCCGTTGATCCGTGAACTCGATATCAATCCGCTCATTGTCGGGAACGTCGGCCAGGGGTGTGCCGTGGCCGATGCCCGCATCCTTCTCTGAACCTCCGGAGGCCTGCTTCCATGCGTATCCTCATCCACGACAGCTACGACGCCCTCAGCAAGTGGACCGCCCACTACGTTGCGGCGAAGATCAACGCGTTCAAACCGACGAAGGAGCGACCGTACGTCCTTGGACTCCCAACAGGTTCGTCGCCCATCGGTACGTACCAGAACCTGGTGAGCCTCCATCAACAGGGGAAAGTGTCGTTCAAGAACGTCGTCACCTTCAACATGGACGAATACGTCGGCCTCCCGGAGGATCACACCGAGAGCTACCACTATTTCATGTGGCATCATCTGTTCAGTCATGTCGACATTCCGCACGAGAACGTCAACATCCTCAACGGAAACGCGAAGGACCTGGAAAAAGAGTGCACGGAGTATGAGGAGCGCATCCGAAAGATCGGCGGTATCCATCTCTTTTTGGGTGGCATCGGACCCGACGGTCACATCGCTTTCAACGAACCGGGCTCGTCGTTATCCTCCCGCACACGCATCAAGACGCTCACCATGGATACGCGCATCGCCAATTCGCGATTCTTCGGCGGCGACCCGAACAAGGTGCCGAAGACGGCCCTGACCGTCGGCGTCGGGACCGTGATGGACGCGCAGGAGGTCGTCATTATTGTGGCCGGCTACTCCAAATCGCGCGCGCTCCAGAAGGTGGTGGAGGACGGCGTGAACCACATGTGGACCGTCTCACAGCTCCAGCTGCACCGTCACGGCATGATCGTGTGCGACGATGCATCGACGTACGAATTGAAGGTCGGCACCGTGAAGTACTTCAAGGATATCGAGGCCGAGAACCTGAAATTGCCGGTCCTGTAGCGGGGTCGCCATGCTTTTCCGCGCATTGACAAACGATGAGGTCCGGCGGCTCGAACAGCAGGGTTGTCGGGCAATGGCGTGGGAACAGGTCACCGTGCATCCAGACCTGTCGCTCGACCGTGTGCGCAACGCCGAATTCCGGGGGACCGTGCGCCTTGGCGATAATCGCGGAGCCGTGAAGGTCGACGGCGTTGAGCTTCCTTGCGGTGTGTATCAGACCGTTCTCGACGACTGCGAGGTCGGGGACGGAGCGCGGATCGACCGGATCGGTTCTGTCATTTCGAACGTCATCATCGGTCCGGGAGCGGTCGTGCAGGATGTCGCCGCCCTGACGGCCGACGCTGGCGCGGCGTGTGGCGTGGGGACCGAGCTCGAAACCGTGAATGAGGGTGGCGGGCGGGTGGTCCGCCTTACTCCGACCATGTCAGCACAGTCGGCGTATCTTCAGGCGTTCAGGCTCCACGATCCGGCAATTGTGGCATCGATCTCCGCGGCCGTCCATCGGTCCGTGGAGGCGGCGAAAAGTGCGAGGGTCGAGATTGGTGCGGGCGCTCAGGTGCTCCATTCCGGAACGATCCGAAATGTGCGCGTCGGGCCTGCGGCAGTGGTGCGGGGCGTCGCGGCACTGGAAGATGGGACGATCCTGAGCTGTGCAGAGCACCCGACAACCGTGGGAGACGGCGTCAACGCGAAGCATTTCATCATCGCCGAGGGAGCGGCCGTCGGATCGGGCGTCCTGCTCGAGAAGGTGTTTGTCGGCCAGGCGGCGAAGCTCGGGAAGCAGTTCTCCGCGGAGAACAGCCTCTTCTTCGCCAATTGCGAAGGGTTCCATGGCGAGGCCGTCTCGATGTTCGGCGGCCCGTACACCGTTACCCACCACAAATCGACACTCCTCATCGCGGCACAGTTCTCCTTTTACAACGCGGGGTCGGGGACGAACCAGAGCAATCATATGTACAAACTCGGTCCGGTCCACCAGGGACTGTTCGAACGTGGTTGCAAGACCGGGTCGTTCTCGTACGTTCTCCACGAAACACACGTCGGAGCCTTCAGCGTCGTGATCGGCAAGCATTACACGAACATTAACACCCCCGACCTGCCGTTCTCGTACATCCACGAATCCGAAGGCCAGTCGCAGATCGTACCAGGCATGAACCTGTTCTCGGTTGGTACGGTGAGGGATGGAGAAAAATGGCCCAAGCGCGATGGTCGCAAGGCGCCGGTCAAGCGCGACCGGATCGTGTTCGACGTCTTCTCACCATTCACGGTGGAGAAGATGCGCCGGGGGCGTGACACGCTCCTCAAGCTCAATGAAACGACGCCAAAGGAGAAGCACTCCGTCGCCATCGGCGGCGTAGTCGTCAAACGGTTGCTGTTGCGGCGATGCGCAAAATACTACGCCCAGGCGATCGCACGGTACTTGAACGGGGCGATCGTGGCCCGCATCGAAGCTGTCGGTGCTTCGACCTCCTGGAGCGACGTGCGGAAGAGCTTGGCGGCTACATCAGTGCTCAAAGATCCGAAAGCATGGACCGACCTCGCCGGCCTATTGGTTCCGGTCGAGCGTCTCCAAGGTCTCGAGAAACGCCTGGCCGGTGGCGGCGTGAAGACCGAAGCGGACCTCGAAGGACTGTTGGATACGCTGGCAGGTTCCTACAGGTCGGACGAATGGGAATACATCACTGCGGCATTCGCCGCGGAATACCAGGTGGTGCCGGCAGAGATGACAAAGGAGCAGGCGTTGGCGGCCGTGAAGGCGTATTTCGAGGCGGCCCTGTCCTTGCAGGGCATGATCCTGGACGATTCCAAGCGTGAGTTCGATGCGTTCGCCCGGATCAGCTACGGATTAGGCATGTCGGAGGAGGAGCGAGCCGCCGAATTCGCGACCGTCCGCGGGAGCGCAGAGACGAACAGCGTGGTGCAGAAGCTGATGAAAGAGAAGGCCGACTTGGAGGCGAGGAAGGCGAGACTAGAAGCTATGATTGAGAAGTTGTAACGGTGTGACAGGCTGTCAAGTTCGCCAAGAACGCCAAGGGTTTCGGCTGAAACGACCGCCGATCTCACCTTGGCGTTCTTCGTGTTTCAACGGCATCCACTGATCTTGGCGTCCTTGGCGGTTCAACGGCCTCGATTGCACTTGGCGTCCTTGGCGGCCCCATCCGGGACCTCCCAGGATTTGCCCGCGTCAGAAGTTCGTCACCATCGCGTGCTTGTCGTAGAACGCCGCGATCAACGCAGCCGCCTCGGCTGGATCGTCGGTGACCGTGAAGAGCTCGAGGTCCTGCGCCGAGATCATTCCCGCCGGAAGCATTGTTCCTTTGATCCACTCAAGCAGACCGCTCCAATAGGCTTTTCCCATGAGCACCACGGGGAAGGCCTTTGTCTTTCTTGTCTGAATGAGCGTGATGGCTTCGAAGAACTCGTCGAGCGTGCCGAATCCTCCCGGAAGGACGACGAACCCGTGTGCATACTTAACGAACATCACCTTTCGGACGAAGAAGTGCCGAAACGTCGCTGCCCGTCCGCGGTCGACGAAAGCATTCGTGCGTTGCTCGTGCGGCAGGTCGATCGTGACAGCAGCTGACGCCCCCTTCGCTTGCTGCGCCCCCTTGTTGCCCGCCTCCATGATCCCGGGACCGCCTCCCGTGAGAATATTGAACCCGCGTCGAACGAGTTCCTCTGCCACCTTGACGCCCATTTCGTAATCGGACGTCCCCGGTTTGGTCCGGGCGGAGCCGAAGATCGAGACGAGCCGCTCCTGCTTGGCCATGACGGTGAACCCGTCGACGAATTCCGCCATGACGCGGAAGATCCTCCATACATCCTCCTGGGCCGACATCAGGCCGCGAAGCTGTTCGTCCTGTCGCTCGTCGTGCAAGGTGCGGGTGGAGTCGTTCATAGGATCCGTCGAGAGGGTGAAAGAATGGATGATCAATTCGTGAACGCGCGGGCCACTCCCTACATGAACCACTTCTGGCGGGCGTGGACCGCATCGCCGAAATGCTGGACGAAGGCCATGTCATCGGGAGAGAGCGGACCGAGCTGTGCGGCTTTCAGGTTCTCCTCGAATTGGCGAAGATTCCGCGGAGCCGTCAGGCAAACGTCAACGTGCGGGTCGCTCAGCACGAACCGGTAGACGTCGCCGGCCGTCGGTATGCGGGCGTCGCGCGGCCAACCTTTCGGTGGCCGGAGGAGGTAGGTCCAGCGGGTCGCCGTATAGCTCACCACTCCGACGCCATGCTGAGCAACATGCGGGAAGATATCACGCTCGGCCCCCCGATGCGCCGCGTTGTACCGGATCATGAGGACGTCCAGTGTCCCGGTCGCCGCTAAGTGTCCGGCAAACGTTCGGTCATGGCAGGAGACGGCGATCGCCTTCACGTGCCCCTGTTCCTTGAGCCGTACCATCTGCTCCAGGACGGACGGTGGGAACTCTGCCGGCTTCATGATGCCCAGAAAATGAAAGACGTCGATGCAGTCGGTGCGAAATTGTCGCAACCGCTTTTCGAGCGTGTCCTGCAGGTTCTGCCTCGTCCAAATGTAATTGTATGCGCCCGTTCCCAGGACGAGCGACTGCTTGACGGAGGAGGGTAGGTCCCGGTAGAACGTGATGAGTTGCCGGTCAAGCCCGAAGCCGAAGAAGTAGTTGATTCCGGCGTCGAGCGCACGGGTGAGAGCGGAGCGACCGGGCCAGTAGCTGGCCGAGAACCCGAGCCGGTTGACATTCCGCCCGGTGCGACCCAATGTGGCGTGCTGAAAGTCGAGGACCATGGCGTCCTTCGTCTTTCGGTCAGGTCTTTGGACCCATATAGATGAGAGAGATGTCGGCCTGGCGGGCGTATTCCGTAATGCGCTCGTCCCGATAGAACTCTTTATAGTAGATCGAACGGATGCCGCTGTTGGCGACCAGTTTGAAACAGGTCAGGCAGGGTGACGACGTGACATACAGCTCGGATCCCTCGATGCGGACGCCATTCCGGGCCGCTTGTGCGATGGCGTTGGCTTCGGCGTGGACCGTTCGGACACAATGTCCGTTCTCCATGTCATGCCCGGAGTCGTCGCAATGCGGAGTACCCGGGAGACTGCCGTTGTAGCCCGTCGAGAGGATCGTCCGGTCGCGGACGATGACGGCTCCGACATGGCGGCGGTCGCACGTGCTGCGCGTTGATACCTGCTCGGCGATCTTCATGAAATAGTCCATCCAACCGATACGTCGATCTGGCATGCGGTCTCTCCTCGAACGGTCGCACAAACATAGGCACAAAAAGCGAGAAAAGGCAGATTTGATTTTCCTCCCACCGATGGGTACTATGACAGCGTCATTCTGAAAGAGGGAACCGTGGAACATTGGATCGATCCGGAACTCGCTTGGTTTCTTGTCGGACTGCTGCTCTTGCTCGCCGAACTGGTTACGCCGGGCTTCGTCGTCATCTTCTTCGGCATCGGGGCCTGGATAACGGCCCTGCTCGTCGCGCTCGGTATTCTCCCCACATTCAACGGACAGTTGCTGACGTTCATGCTGGCGTCTGTCGCGACGCTCGTCCTCTTTCGCCAGAAAGGAAAGGCCCTCTTCGAGGGTCGTCGAGCCGGCGGGTATGGCGCGAACGAAGCGCTCGATTCGGTCGTCGGCGAGAGGGCTGTGGCGGTGGGTGCGATCGAACCGGGTGCCGGCGGAAAGGTTGAATTCAACGGCGTTCACTGGCATGCCGAAACAGAGGTTCCCATCGCGGCGGGTGCGACGGTGACGATCGTCGAACGTCGGAACCTCACACTCTTCGTCAAACCGCTCTGATCACATCCTCGCATCTCAGCAAACATCCACGAACTGACACACAGGACGCGAAGAGAGCGAAGCATTCTTCTTCGGATGTGGGCGTTCGTCCTGTTTGCGGATCATTCTCCATCCAAGGACCACCATGGAACCCGTCGAGACCATCATTCTGCTAGGTCTGGTATTCTTCCTCTTCATCGTCCTCGCGCGAAGCCTCCGCGTGGTGCCGCAGCGAACGGTCTTCATCGTCGAACGATTGGGCAAGTACCACGCGACCCTGGAAGCGGGCCTGCATTTCCTTATTCCCTTCGTCGATCGTATCGCCTACCGGCATTCGCTGAAAGAAATGGCCATCGATGTACCGCCGCAGGACTGCATCACCAAGGACAACATTCAGGTAGAGGTCGACGGCGTGCTGTATTTCCAGATCATCGACCCCACCAAGGCCTCGTACGGTATCAACGACTACGCCTACGGTTCGATCCAGCTTGCGCAAACGACAATGCGTAGCGAGATCGGCCGGATCGAGCTCGATCGGACGTTCGAAGAGCGCGACATGATCAATCATGCCATCGTGACGGCCATCGACAAAGCCTCGGCCCCCTGGGGCTTGAAAGTGACGCGCTACGAGATCAAGAACATCGTGCCGCCCGGCAGCATCAAGGATGCGATGGAGAAGCAGATGCGGGCCGAACGCGAGAAGCGGGCGCTGATCGCCGAATCCGAAGGCGACCGGCAGGCGAAGATCAATCGGGCAGATGGAGACAAGCAGGACGCCATCCTGAGGTCCGAAGGCGAAAAGATGAAGCGCATCAACGAGGCCGAAGGACGGGCGCAGGAGATCGAACGGGTCGCCATGGCCACGGCGAAAGGGATCCGGGAGATCGCGACAGCCATCAGTGAGCGCGGAGGGATGGATGCCGTCAACCTCCGCATTGCCGAACAGTACCTCGGCGAGTTCGGCAAGCTGGCGAAGATCAACAACACGATGATCCTTCCGTCGAACCTGACGGATGTCGGCGCGATGGTCGCTACCGTCGGTAAGGTATTCCAAAGCGTCAGTGCCACGCAGGACGAGACCAAGAAGAAAGGTTGAGACCCGGAACATCTACCGCGAGGGACCGCGATGCCGGGGTGGCAACGGGTCCCTCGCCGCATTTCAACCGGAACCCGGTCACAGAAAGGACAGACATGAAACGACTGATCGTTGCCCTTGTGTTGTTCACGTTCCCGCTGGGGGCGCAGCAGCCACCTCCGGGGCTGGATGCCTACGTGGAGAAGGTCATGTCGACCTTCCAGGTACCTGGCATCGCCCTGACGATCGTCAAGGATGGCAAGGTGGTCCTGGCGAAAGGCTACGGAGTGAAGAAGTTGGGAGCATCCGACAAGGTGGATGACCAGACACTCTTTGCCATCGCTTCGAACACGAAGGTCTTCACGGCCATTGCGCTGGGGATGTTGGTGGAAGAAGGGAAGGTGGAATGGGACGCACCGGTCATTCGGTATCTTCCGTGGTTTCGCCTGTCAGACCCGTATGTGACGAAAGAGCTGACCGTACGTGACCTCCTGGTCCATCGCAGCGGACTGGGGCTTGGTGGCGGCGACCTCTTGTGGTGGCCACCGTCGACCTATAACCGCGACCAGATCGCGCGTCAGCTCCAATACATCCCGCTGGAAACGAGTTTCCGGTCTGCGTACGCGTACGACAACGTTCTCTACCTTGTCGCCGGCCTCCTCATCGAATCGCAGAGCGGCATGACGTGGGAGGAGTTCATCACCAAACGGATCCTGGAGCCGGTCGGCATGACGGGCAGCAAACCGGGCCACTCGGACATCGAAAAGGTTGCGAACGCAGCCACGCCGCACGCGGAAGTGGAAGGGAAGGTGCGGCCGGTGGCCCCGTTCACGAGTGACAACACGAACCCGGCCGGCGGCGTCGTAACGAACGCGCGCGACATTGCACGATGGATGCAGGTGAACCTCGATTCCGGGCGCATCTCGCAGGACCGGCGGCTGTACACGCCCAGCTTGACGCGAGAACTGCAAGCAGTGGTCACGCCCCTGCGGGCCGACTCGGCGCCAAAGGGACTGGCCCCGCTCGGAACGAACTTTCGAGGATACGGGCTCGGCCTGTTCCTCAACGACTACCGGGGGCTCAAGCTCGTCATGCATACTGGAGGACTTCCGGGCTTCGTCTCAAAAGTCACGCTCATTCCGGAGAAACGCCTGGGTGTTGCCGTTCTCACCAATCAGGAAAGCGGCGACGCGTTCATGGTCCTGACGCACTACATCCTGGACCACTACCTGGGTGCGAAGGACACCGACTGGCTGAAGGGATTCAAAGATCTGCGCGATGAGCAGAACAAGCGGATCGCCGAAGCGGAGAAGAAGACCGAGGCGGACCGGGCACAGGCAGGTCCGTCGCTGGCTCTGGAGAAGTATGCCGGGACCTACCGCGACGCGTGGTACGGGGACGTCGTCATCGAGGTGAAAGAAGGGAAGGGGACGATCCGGTTCGCCCACACGCCGTCCCTCGTCGGAGACCTCGAGCATTGGCAGTATGATACATTCGTTGCCAAGTGGCATGACCGCGAGTTGCGGGCCGACGCGTTCGTGACATTCTCGCTCGAGCCGGACGGGAGCATCCGTGAAGCCCGAATGAAGGCCGTATCACCGGCGACCGATTTCAGCTTCGATTT
>CAYYOV010000015.1:16679-64147 GCA_964473365.1 uncultured Ignavibacteriaceae bacterium | reverse complement strand
TCCGTGAAGCCCGAATGAAGGCCGTATCACCGGCGACCGATTTCAGCTTCGATTTTCAGGACCTTCTGCTGAAGCCACTTAGGAAGTAGAGACGGCACAAGCACGAAATTCGGAGCTCGAAACAAGCTCCAAGGACGCCGCAAGGCGGCCGCCTCGCGGAAACACCAAGGGCGTGGTTGGTCATATGACCTCCCGCGCCCTTGCTATTTGGTGCTTGTAGTTTTTGACTCTGTTTCGAATTTCGCACTTCGTATTTCGTGCTTTTCAGGTATTCCCTTCGAACAGCCTCCGCACGATCGTCCGATTCTGATGGTTGCAGACGTCTTTCCCCTCCGGCGTGAAGAGGTAATCCATGCGGTTCTTGTAGAACTCCGTGATCCGTCCCCTGACCATTTTCAACGTGCTATTGAGCATTCGGTTCTGCTCGGTGAACCCCTCGCCGAGAACGGCGATTGCCGACGGCAGCCATCGCTCGGGGAACTGACCCGCATACGCGCCCCCCGACTTGTAGGCCTTGACCTGGTCCTCCAGCAGCCGCAGCGCCGCATCCTGTCCCGCCGCGGTCTGCGGGTCCAGATGCTTCGCCTTCAGCCAACCACCGATCGATTCTTTGTTCGGGACCACGAGCGCGACCGTATACAGTGAGTGATCGTTGTAGAGCATCACCTGGTCGACGTAGGGTGAATGGGCAACGATCGTCTCCTCGATCCCTTCGGGACTGTATTTCTCTCCGTCGGAACTGATCATGACGCTCTTCTCGCGGCCCAGCACGAACAGATATCCGTCTTCGTCCACATACCCGATGTCTCCCGTGTACAGCCATCCATCCCTCAACACCTCGTTCGTCGCACGTTCGTTGTTCCAGTAGCCCTTCATCACATTCTCTCCCTTCACCACGATCTGGCCCTTCTGACCGGAAACGACGGGTTGGCCCTCGTCGTCCAGGATCCGGAGCTCCAGACGCGGGAGCACACGGCCGGATGAGCCGAGCTTGTGCGCAGCCGGGGAATTTGCCGAGATGACCGGGGCAGCTTCGGTTAGCCCATATCCCTGGTACATCGGGATCCCGATGGCGTAGAAGAACCTCTGCAACTCGATATCGAGCACGGCGGCACCGCCGATAAAGTAGTCCAGTCGTCCGCCGAAGACGGTCCGTATCTTCTTGAACAGGATCGTGTCGTAGAACTTGTACGCCATCTTCTCGGCGACGGTTGCACCGACGCCCCGATTGTGTCCTTCCCTGTTATAGGCATAGGCGACCGCAAGAGCTCGTTGGAAGAGCTTTTCAACCACAGGGCCTTTCTCGGAGATCCCTTTCTCGATGTTCTTTCGGAAGTTCTTCGCCAGTGCCGGAACGCTGAGCAAGAACGTCGGCTTCGTTTCGCGGATGTTGACCGGGATGTTCCTGAGCGTCTCCAGAGGGCTCTTGCCGATCTGCACGGACGACATGCTGGCTCCAATGCTCATGAGAAGATAGACCCCCGCCGTGTGTGCGAAGGAATGGTCCCACGGCAGGATCAGGAGGGACGTGTACCACGAGGGCTGGGGGAGGTGCTCCGAACACTGCTTCACGTTGGCCGTGTAGTTCCGATGCGTCAGCATGACCCCCTTCGGGTCGGCTGTGGTCCCTGATGTGTAACAGATCGTGGCGATGTCATCTTCTCCCACGGCTTGCCAGCGTCGTTCAAATTCGCCGCGGTGACGCGCGAGGAATTCCTTTCCCCGATGGACCACCTCATCCATGGTCACCTCGTCCGTGTGCAACTGCTCGGGAGCGTCGAGAAGGATCGTTCCTTCCAGGTCGGGGAGATCACGCTTGATCGGGTCGAGCTTGCGCGCCTGGTTGCCCGACACGATGACGATGCGGCATCCGGAATGGGCCAGTCGGAATTTCAGCTCCGACGGCTCCTCGATCTTGATCGAGAGAGGAACGTTGATCCCTCCGGCATACAGAATGCCAAGCTCCGACACCACCCAATCATTCCGTCCCTCGGAGATAAGGCCGACCCGGTCCCCTGGCTGGATCCCCATGCTCATCAGTCCGGCTGCGGCGGCGTGGACGCGTTCCTGTATCTGGCGGTAGGAGAACGGCCTGTACTGGCCATCGCGTTTCTCCCACATCAGCACGCTGTCGGCATGCAGTTGGACGCCGGTTTCAAGCAGCCACGGGAGCGTACGGGGATTCATGAGCAGTCCTCCGGAGGATAATGGTGATGAACCTCGAGAGAGGGTCAATTCTCATGCCACGAAACGGAGGCCTGTCGCACAAGAACTCGCCGACAGTTGTACAGGGTGCTCGAGAAGAAGTGCGGTTCTTGGAAACCGGACCCCCGCATTCGCGGAACTGAAAACACGACAGTCGTTCCTGAAAAAGCTCTATATTGGACGCCACGAATCGCCATGACCATTCTCGACGCAATTATTCTCGGCATCATCCAAGGGCTGACAGAGTTCCTGCCCATCAGCAGCACGGCACACCTGACGTTGGGTGGACGCCTCCTCGATCTCGTCGATCAGGCTCATCCCGAACAATGGACGGCGTTCATTGCTGTCATCCAGCTCGGGACGCTTGTCGCGATCCTCGTCTATTTCGCGAAGGACATCGTCTCCATTGTACGCGGGTTCATCGTCGACGGTCGCACGTTCCTGGCGACACCGTCGGCTGGACTCGGACAGGCTCGTCTCGGATGGCTCGTTATCGTCGGAACGGTGCCGGTCGTCGTGATCGGACTCGCGTTCAAGAAAGCGATCGAGGGGAGTCTGACGAAGAACCTCGAGGTGATCGGCACGAGCTTGATCGTGCTCGCGTTGATCTTGTGGCTGGCTGAGTGGGTGGGGAAGCGCAATCGATCGATCGACCAGGCAACATGGAAGGACGCGTTGTGGGTTGGCATGGCGCAGGCCGTGGCGTTGATCCCCGGATCGTCCCGCTCCGGCACCACGATCACTGCGGCGTTGTTCTTGGGGATGAAACGGGAGGATGCCGCGAGGTTCTCGTTCCTGCTGAGTGTTCCCGCGATCGGCGCCAGTGGCTTGCTTCAGCTGTACGAAATGCGGTCCTTCATTGACCAGCTCGGCATCATGAACGTCGTCGTGGCAACGATCGTGTCGGCCGTGGTGGGCTACGCTTCGATCGAATTCCTGCTCCGCTATCTCCGCACTCGTACCACCGCTCTCTTCATCATCTATCGCTTGCTTGCCGGCGCCACGATCTGGGCGCTGCTCCTCTCAGGAAAGATCTCCCCGTAGCCGGCCCTCTCCAGAAGTTTGGCATCTGTTGGTTTCGACATTTGTTTGGAGTCTGGCCATTTGGCGTCTGGAGTCTTCTACACCCGCATTCCCTCGTCCCGTATCCTCTCCCATGCCCGTTCAACGTGGCGTCGCTCGGTGAGCGTGCCGCCGATGCTCATCCGCAGCGTGTGCCTGCCGTTCAACACCGTATGAGTGAGGTAGAGGTCGCCGCTGGCATTCAGCCGTTCCTGAATTGTCCGGGTCGCCTCGTCCCCTTTGTTGTGGCGGAATGTCACAAGATTCAGCGGTGCGGGGGCGGCGAGCTCGAACAGAGGGTCGGCGCCGACCCAGCGGGCGAACTCCTGCGCGATGGCCACGTGCCGACGGACAAACTCCTGAAGTCCTTCCACGCCATACCATCGGATCACCAGCCAGAGCTTGAGCGACCGGAACCGCCGTCCGAGCGGTATTTGCCAATCCCGATAGTCGATCACGGCGCCCGATTCGGTCGCCTTGTTCTTCAGGTACTCCGGCAGGATGCTGAGGGTGCGTATCAAGGACGCACGGTCGGCGACATAAAAGCAGTCGCAGTCGAACGTCGTAAACATCCACTTATGTGGATTGAAACAGTAGCTGTCGGCCAGTTCCAGCCCGTCGTGCATGCCGCGGAATTCCGGAACGATCGCCGCCGTGCCGGCATGTGCAGCATCGACATGGAACCATAGCCCTTCGCGACGACAGATCTCACCGATGGCCCGCAACGGGTCCATGGCGTGCGAGGATGTCGTGCCAACCGTGGCCGCCACGAAGAACGGCACCAGGCCCGCTGCCTTGTCCTTCCGGATCTGCTCCTCCAGCAACTCGGGCCTCATAGCGAATCGATCATCTGTGCCGACGATACGCAGATTCGCGCGCCCGATCCCCGCAACGGTCATGCTCTTCTCGATCGAGGAATGTGCCTGGTCGGAGATGTATCCCACCAGGGGTTCGCGCACGCCGTTCTCATTGGAACGGTATGTGGTTGCCCGCTCCCGGGCGGCCAGGATCGCACCCAAGGAGGCGCTTGACGCCGAATCCAGAATGACCCCGCCGCCCGTGGAATGCGATGAAAAACGCTCCGGGAGCGCCAGCATCTCCACCAACCAATCCAAGACGTGCGTTTCCAGTTCCGTGCAGGCCGGGCTCGTGGCCCACATCATCCCCTGAACACCGAGGCCCGACGAGATCAGGTCACCGAGGATCGCAGGACCGGAGGTGTTGGCCGGGAAGAAGGCGAAGAAGTTGGGGGATTGCCAGTGCGTGATCCCCGGAAGGATGATCGCATCGAGGTCTTTCAGGACGGCGTCCATCGACTCTCCCCGGAGCGGGGGATGGGGTGGAAGGTGTGAACGCACCTCGCCGGGCTTGACCGTTGCAAGGACCGGATATTGTTCAACATTGCGGTGGTAGTCGGCCACCCAACGCATGACCTGGCGACCGATCTGTTCGAATTCGTCGGGCGTCATGTGGTGGGCGTGATCGGAAGAGCTCATCGTGGGCCTCATGTTTCAATGACCCAATATGCGGATTCAACGGTGGGCCTTCAAGGGCCCGGCAGGATGACTGAAGGGGTGAGTGGCGATCAGTTTCGATCGCTGATCGGTTGTCTCGCGTCAGATGGCTTCGCCTAACCGCGCTTCGACACGATGTCTGTATCGTCGGCTGAGCGTGAGGCGTGTGCCGTCAAGCAGGGTGACTTCGAAGTCGCCCGAGGAGAGCGGTTGCAGGTCGTGGAGGCGGTCGACGTTAATAATGGCCGACCGATGAATGCGGATGAATTTCTCAGGATCGAGACGCTGCTCGAGATCGTGGATGGATCGTCGTATGAGCGGCTGCGTTTCGGGCGTATGCAGCCTGACATACATGCCGGCGGCCTCGATCCAGTCCACCCGGTCGGCCGGCATGACCAGGATCCGGCCATGCACCCGGACCAACAAACGGTCTGAATGGCGGCGGGATGCCCGAGGGGTGGTCGTTGTGGGTGTCATGGCAGCGACGAATACCATGTCTACGAGCCGGCCCGCTCAGAGTTACATGCGGCGAGCACGTCCGCTGGCATCGGGTTTCACGCCGCTCGTCACATTTTGGCAACTGTACCGTGGGGCCTGCGTACGCATGTTCAGAAGGAGGTTCCAGTTCTCCTCATCCACCACCACGCAGGGAGGTCGTCATGAATAGGATTCTGGTTGTAGTGCTGGTTCTCGCGGCGCTGACGGCCATGGCGGTCGCGGGCGAGCCGGTAGAGAAGGCCAAGGCGTTCGACAAGGCACGGGTAGAGCAGAACCTGCTCGTGGGGCTTGCGTCCGAGAACGTCGGGTTACAGCGATCATGCGCGTTGATGCTCGGCCAGATCAAGTCGGACCGGGCGGTGCTCGCGTTGATGGCCAAACTGCGTTCCAGCAACGATGAATGTGTGCGCATCGCCTCGGCTTGGGCCCTGAGCCGCATCGGCAATCCATTCGGAACGTATCTCGTGAAGACGACGGTGTCGTTCGATGAGAGTGCCCGGATCCGTGCGCACTGCGCCTGGTACTACAATACGATCGTCAAGGCCGGGACCTTCATGATCTTTGAAGCGCCCGAGGTGGTGCCGACGGTCGCATTGAACTGGAGCCCCTCGCCGGTCGCCGACTGACGAACGTTTCACAGGCCCGTACAAACGCGAAGGCCCCGGATCCCGGGGCCTTCGTGCGTTTCGTCCGCCACTCGCTCACTTCTTGTCGATACCGCCGGCACGTTCCGGCGTTCGTTGTTCGGGCCAGGCGCGCACGTTGCCGCGCTGATCGGGCGGAAGGATGCGACGTTCACGAGGCATGAATTGCGGATCCTCGGAGGCCAGGTAGACGAGGCACGCCGCCAGGACCGCATTGTTCTTGATGTCGTCAAAGACGAGTTTGTCGTACGTGTCACGATTCGTGTGCCACGTGTAGAGAAAGTAGTCCCAGTCCAGCGAGCCGAGGCTGAACCCGGGGGCTCCACCCGCCGTGAACGATGCATTGTCGCTGCCGCCTCCGGCTGGTGAGCCGGGTAGGCTGAGCTTGATATGCTGCGTCACGCCCGTCGGTACGCGCGAAAGCCACCGGCCCAGGAATTCTCCCGCGCTGAGAAGGCCGGCTCCGGACATCGATTGCACACGCCCGGTTCCGTTATCCTGGTTGAAGGAGGCCTGGATCTTCGGGACGATCTCCGGATGGTCGGCCACAAATCCTGCCGAGCCGTTGAGCCCCTGTTCCTCGCTGCCCCACAATCCTACCAGGATCGTGCGCTTGGGGTTCGGATAGTACTTCTTGAGGATCCGCATCACTTCCATCATGAGGATCGAACCGGTGCCGTTGTCCGTGGCGCCGGATCCGGCGTCCCATGAATCCAGGTGAGCTGAGAGCACGACGTATTCGTCGGGCTTTTCCGTGCCTTTGATCTCGCCGATCGAGTTGAGTGCTGGGCGCTCGCCGAGGAACTTCGACTCCGCCTCGATGCGTACCAGCGGATTCTTCCCACTCTCCGTCAACCGGAACACGAGGTTGTAGTCTTCCAGGCTCAGATCCACGACTGGGACCTTGCGGGCGTTCGTGCTGAAGATCTTGTCGACACCCCATCCCATCGACCATCGATTGGTGATCACGCCCGCGGCTCCCGCTTGCTCAAGGAGGTTGGCAAGCGTGTCGGACCTGAAACCGGTCTTGCGGACGCGGGCCGTCCAGTTATCGGAGATCTTCTTGCGCTCCTCTTTCAGCCGATCGAACGATTCCTTGACGGCGAACTTCTCCCAATTGTCATCCGGCCGGCCGGTGAGCTGCGGTGCCGAAATGAGCACGAACTTACCCTTCACGGACGGAAGCCACTTCCGGAAATCGGCTGAATCGACGGGGTCGGTCATGATCACCGTCGTCGCGGTGACGCCCCCCTTTTTGGTCCCGGGGCTCCACGCTAGCATCGTACCTTCAAGGGTGCGCACGCGAGGCTCGAGGAGATCGATGTGCGTAATACCGCGCTCCCAGCCGCGCCACACGCCCCACTGTTCGTTTCGCGCAGTGATGCCCCACTGCTTGAGGGTGCTCACCGCCCAGTCGTGCGCCTTCAGCTGGGCCGGCGAACCGGTCAATCGCGGTCCTATAACGTCCAGCAGCTCGTGGGCGAGGAATTCGAGCTTCGACGAATCCATCGCTTCGGCGTAGATCGACTTGATGATCGGGTCTTCGGTCGGAAATGAGTTCGGCTGTGGTCCACCGAATGGTTGAGCCGCCGCAGAAGCGATGAACAACGCGACGGCGCAGGAGATGATCGTGGTGCGCATGAATGCTCCTGACAGGGTTGTAGTTTGTTCCGTGAGAAGAAACCTCATGAATCTATCGTAATTCTGCGGGCGATACAAGCATGGATCCGCTGAGAATGCGAGCTCTTTGGCATCGTTGGTGCCCGTGTGAGCCGCCCGTTGATTCCTATCATTGACTCTAGTCGGCCAATTCTGCAACGTTGCACCGACGAGCATCCACAACCATCAGGAGGGTGTATGAGCCTTCGGCAAGTGGTGTTGGGAATCGCGACGTTGACACTTGTTGGGACGATGGTGGCCCAACCCGTCGCGGTCACAGTCAATGGTATTCCGAACGGTGCCAGCTTCGTATCCGGAAGCCTGCTGAGCTGGAGCATCGCTCTACCCGCAGGCGCCGTCTCGAACAACGGGCTTTGGGTGGACGTGAACGAGAACGGACGAGTCGACGCAGGCACGGACCGTCTGCTTTTCCAATTCCAGCAGCAAGACGGAGTGTCGGTGGCTAATGGTCCCGCAGACGACGACGGGATGGCGAATGGGACCATCTCGACGCAGTTCACCGCCGGTCTGGCCCCCGCGAAATGGTTGCTTGTTGCTTCGAGTGGTCCTTCGGCGGATACCGCTTCATTTACAGTGTTGCCGCTATCGTCGCCGACGGCGACGATCACCGGCCACGTGACGGTCCCCGTTGGCGTGGATCGCTCATTCATCCTCATCCAAGCAGAACCCGTATCTGGCGGAGGGCCGATGAGTCCATTTTGGCATGGTCTCACGGATTCCACGGGCACCTATGCGATTCACATGGGGGGAGAGCCGGCAATGATGGGACCGTGGCGCGTCCGCATCGAGACGCAGCAACTCGGCCGACTCGTTGCACTCCGGCCTGACTCAGCGCTCTATGTCGGTGCGACCGACCCCGTACCAGTCCTGGATTTCCAGTTGGTATTCGGGACCATTCTCACTGGTCTCGTAGTCGATCAGGCGATGTCTCCGCTTCCGGGGGCCTATCCCCACGTGCATCCGTCAGCGAATCCGCAGGGGGAGGGAAATCTTGGCGGCGAAACGGATCTGAACGGTCGCTTCTCCTTTGCCGTCCCACCAGGCACATGGCTCCTGCATTTCACGAAGGATGGCTACCACGACCAATGGTGGAATGCCAAGACGAGTTCCATGTCGGCGGATGTCATCACCGTCACCACGCAGGATACCATCGGTAATCTGAATGGATCTGTGACGAAGGCCGGCGAGATCCGCGGAACGGTCCGCAATTATGGACAGCCAACGGAGGCGACTGTGTCGTTGTTCACGATGCCGGGGGAAATGGTCATCGATTCCCGACAGACGGGCGGCGACGGATCGTATTCGTTTGCGGTCGATCCCGGGACGTACTATGTGAAGTTCGAAAAGGGAGGGATGGTTCAGTACTGGAACCATACATCGTCGTCCCCCGGTGATCCGGTCACCATCACAGGGTCGGAAACCATTACCAATATCGACGGCGACCTCTCGGTGGGCCTGCACCCGTCCTTCCAGGGTCCCCAAATCCTTCGGGTGTGGGATGTGCCATTCGACAACGGTAAACAGGCCTACGTAAAATTCAGAGGAGTTGAGCAGAATGTGTTCGGTCCGAACTACAGCAACGGTCCCATGGGGATCGAAAAGTACACAATCTGGCGACTCGACAAGAGCGGGCTGGTGTATGCCGGTACGATACCGGCAGCATTGGACAGCGTCTACATTGGGATCGTCCCGACCATCGTTGATTCGTCCATTGCTGATGGAATGCGCTGGTCGCGCTTTATTGTAAAGGCGCATTTCCTGTTCAACATGTATGTGATCCCGTCGCAGATCGACAGCGGCTATTCGCTGGACAACCTGGCCCCCAATGTCCCGGGTGGGGTCGGCTCAGCCGTGGCGGGGAACGACGTGCGGATCCTGTGGGACCGGAATCCGGATGACGACCTCCGGTACTACAGTATCTACCGCGGAACAACCGAGAACTTCTCCGTTTCCGGACTGTTACCGGTGAGCCGAACGACGGAGGCGACCTTTACGGATGTCGGCGCGGCAACCGGTACGTACTACTACCGGATCACTGCGACTGACTTTGCGGGGAATGAAAGCGCTCCGAGCCGGCCCGTCAGCAGCACCGGAACGACGGCAGTCCGTTCTGAGGGGGTGGTCCCATCCGTGTTCGCGCTTGGACATAACTATCCGAATCCGTTCAATCCGTCGACGAGCATCTCGTTTGACGTGCCTTCGACGGCCAACGTCAGGATCGAGGTCTACAATACCCTCGGCCAGCTCGTTGCAGAACTCCTGAACGGGGAGGTGACTCCCGGACGTCACACGGTCTCGTTCGACGCTTCGGGTCTCCCGTCGGGCCTCTACATGGTCCGCATGCAATCGGGCGAGTTCATGGCGACACGAAAGATGAATCTCGTCAAGTAGGCGGGTCACTTCCATCATCCACAGGGCCTCTTCCCGTTGTCGGGCAGAGGCCCTCGTATTTTCAGACCAGGTCTTTTCGCATGGCATCTCCCCAAACCGTATCTTGACAGGTCCACAAATGGTCGAAGATGTTCACTTCCCTTGCGAATCCCAATAGACGTTGGCTGAGAAAAGCCGCGATCGCCGCCGGCGTGTTGGTATTGGTTTGGATCGCGCTGCTGATCCCGGATTCTGACGTTGCAGTCAGCAGCAGCGCGCTTGTGCCGTCGCGTCGTGTCCCGTTCGTTTGGGATCAGGACTCGACGTGGTACGCCCTCGAAGAGCGCTTTGCGGATGCCCATCGGTCGGGATGTGCAGGTCACCGTATGGCGCTCGAGCATTCGTTGAACCGTGTACAGTCGATGATCGCCAACGTGCCGATAGGAGAACGGGTTTCGACCGATCCGCTCTTCGCGGCGATTGAGCAAGAACTATTCGCGATCGCGCCCTTGGTCGCAGGATGCCCTGACCTGTTTGGAGCGTATCTCGCTGAGTCAACGCGCCTCCGCGACCTGGTCAAAGATCGTTCGGTCGCATGGCGGATGGATGATCCGGAGACCCGCCGAACGATGTACCGGCTGCTCTACGGCGGGCGGGCCGCCCTGGAAGAAGTGATGTTGCAACTCCCACCGCAGGACGTCCCTGCCCTGATCCGTGGAAGGGAGGAATCGAGTGATACTCCGTTTGCAGAGATCCTCGGGGTCAGGGTCCACAGCGGAGACATTCTTGTCTCACGTGGTGGGGCGCCAACCTCAGCACTGATCGCCCGGGGAAATGATTTTCCCGGGAACTTCTCACACGTGGCCCTCGTCCATGTCGACCCGTTGACACGCGATGTGCGCATCATCGAGTCGCACATCGAGAAGGGGGTTGTGATCTCGTCGATCGACGACTACCTACGGGACAAGAAATTGCGGGTCATGGTCATGCGGCTTCGGCATGACCATCCTGCCGTGCTCGCCGATCCCATGGTCGCCCACCGGGCGGCTCAGCATGCGCTGGACGACGTGAATGCGAGACACATACCGTATGACTTTGAGATGCGCTACGACGACCCATCCAAGCTCTTCTGCTCAGAGGTGGCTTCTGCGGCGTACCATGCAGTGGGCGTTCGTTTGTGGAAAGGTCTCTCGACGATCTCGACGCCAGGGTTACGGACGTGGCTTGGGGCCTTTGGCGTGCGGTATTTTGAGACGCAGGAACCATCGGACCTGGAGTATGATCCGCAGATCTCGGTCGTCGCAGAATGGCGTGACCCGGAGACGCTGTATCAGGACCATTTGGATAATGCGGTGACGGAGGCGATGCTGGAGGGGGCGGAACGCGGCGACCCGCTGTCGTATGAGCGATCGATCCTGCCACTGGCCCGACTGACGAAGGCCTACAGTGTTGTGTTGAACTGGTTCGGCAGGGAAGGACCGATCCCCGAGGGGATGTCGGCGACGGCAGGGTTGCGAAACCAGTGGTATTCAGATCGGCATGCGGCGGCCCGCGGTATTCTCAGCACGAAGGCCGACGCCTTCCGGACCGCGAAAGGCTATCGGCCTCCGTACTGGCGATTGCTCGAGATGGCTCGAACGTCGTTGGCAGAACTGCGTTCCTGATCAGCGTCGCTTGCGGCGAGCGACAATCCAGACCAGCGGCACCCCCACTGCTGCAATCGCCGTGACAACCACGGCCCACCAATTAGTCACCTCCGACTCCGCTTCAAGCGTGTAGTCCTGGAAATAGAGGACGATCAGATAGTCTTCCCATTGCGCGCGTGATCCGTCGATCGAACGGGCATTGGTCGACGTGAGCAACCCCGGCATGAGCACGCTCGTCTTGTGCGGAAACTCCGTCAGTCGATGCATCTCGTCCAACTGGGAATGGATGGCTTCGATCGAGTCGCGTGCTTCCACCGCGGCGAGCCGCAGGACCGGCTCCTTCCACCGCTTTAGCCACTCGTCCTTCCGCCGCGTGAAGTCGTCCGCGTCGAAGACAGTTCCGGTGTCCTTGAGTGCTTCGTAGGCCTGGGCGAGCAGGTTCTTTCGGACCTCCAACGACTCCGTAGAAAACGTCGGGTCGTTGAGCCGTGTCACGCCCGTGCGGATGGCCCCATAGAGCGATTCGAACTCATTTCTCCGGGCCCACGCTTCGAACCTGACCGAAGCATCCTCGAGGGCAAGGCTGTCTCCGGGAGAAGCGTAGGCACCCTTCTGCACCTCATGCTTCAGGAACGCTTCGATCTCGTTTGGACCAATATAGTCCAAGAGCGGAACGGTCCTGAGCGGGTTGATCGCCGGAAACTGCTCGCGGTACCGGTAGATCGTCGTAAACCACCGGAACGAACGTTCCACGGAAACCAGAGTGCGGAGGAGTGAACCCTTCAATCCCGATTGGTATGCATTGAATGCTTCGCCCGACGGGAAGGTACGTTGCAGGGTGAGGGTCCATTCGCGGTCGCCGGTCTTCACGCGATCCCAGCTCCATGTGGAATCGACGGGGACGACGAAGTTCCAGCCAAGTGTGCTCGCTGAGTCGCCGCGGATAGCGACGGTGCGGACGATGCTTCCATCCGTGTGCACCGTGGTGGTCGTGTGGTATTCGAGACACCCTGTCAGCCAAATGACCGTGAGGAGGATGAGACTGCGCTGCATGACCATGGTCAGACTCCTTTCGAACGGTAGCGGACCGTCACGTCGATGCCGGAACGGAGGAACTGAAGCAGATCGCCGATCGCAGCTCGGTCGGCCGGCCGCCGGACGATCAGCGAAGCGGCCGTCGAACTTGATCGTTCAGCAAGACGAATCACGCTCGACTGCGGTATTTCGATATCGCCTCCATCAGGAGCGAAGGATCCAGTGAGCGAAGAGGTGCTCTCTGCGAGCGTCCGCACTGCCGCCGCGTCGACCCGATACACGATCTGTGGACCGACGGATGAGGAGGGAGCGGGCAGGATGCGTTGATTCAGGTCCATATTCGACCTTCGGATGGACCACTGGCCGAACATGAACCACCCGCATACACCAGCAACGGCGGTAACATAGGCGAGCCGCGGGATCCAGGACCAGCCCGCATGTGATGCCTCACGATGAGCGATGCTCCGCAGGACGTTTGAGCGTACGTCGAAGAGGTTCGGAACGGGGGTACGAGCCTCGCGAAGCCGTTCTTCCAGGCCCTGCAGAGCCTCGATATCCCTTGCTTCGCGGGCGCACATTCCGCAGCCTGCGACGTGATCGAGCAAAGCTTGCGTCTCATGTTCCGAACGCTCATCGGGACGATTCAAGTGCATCAACCGGCGTGATTCGGTGCAGGTCATAGCGTGATATCCTTCAATCGATAGTCGTCGTTCAGGATCTGCCGAATGGCGCGTCGGGCATACGAGAGATTGGTCTTGACGCTCGCCGTCGACAAACCCGTGACCTGAGCCACAGAAGCGACATCGAGATCCTCCAGATCGCGCAAGGCAAATACGATGCGTTGCGTGGGAGGTAGGCGGTTCAGCAGCCGCAGGACGATCGCTCCCAGATCGCCCCAGGTAGCCACTTCCTCGGGACTGGGCTCCGGCGAGGCGGGGTTGGGATCAGCCGTCCGATCGTGCCCCGGCCATCGCCACGGGGCCCGCTGGCGCCGTCGGATCCGGTCCATACAGATGCGGGTCACGACCGTTGTCAACCATGCGGCAAAGGGTCTGTCCGAGTCGAATGATTCGAATCGCTCCCACACGCGGAGCCATGCATCCTGGCAGGCATCCCTGGCTTCGTCCACGGAGCCAAGCCATCGGACCGAAATGCGGTACGTCATCGGCAAAAATGCGTCCATGACCCTCCCAAACGCCGCCCGGTCTCCGGCTTGCGCCAGGCGCACGTCGTCCGCCGGGGTGGTATGATCGGATCCCTGCATAGGATGCTGTCTTCTTACCTTACGTCGGAAGCGGCTTCTGGTTAAAATGGACTCCCACAACGTACGCATTGCCTGCACCTGTTGCCTGCACAAAAGCCGCTGTTGCCGAAACCTCCTCCCGGCAAGTCCCGTAGACTCATGGCACGCCAATCTCGTATCATGGATCGCCTATGGGAACGCTGCTACGGTCTACCGTTGTCCTGTCGATCATTCTGACGCTTGCGGCAACGGGTGAGCAGAAGACCCTCCGTCTTCGTCCCGCTCCCAGACCCATCGTCCTCGACGGGATCGTTGAGCCTGCATGGATGCAGGCCGATTCGGCCGCAGACTTCATACAGTTCTCGCCATTCTGCGGGAAAGACCCGACGTACCGTACCGTGGCACGCGTACTGACAACGACCGATGCCTTGTATTGCCTGATCGTTGCATATGCACCACCAGAAAAGGTTCAGGTGAATACAGGAACGCTGGACAACGGCGGTGGAGACATGGTCTCGCTGATGCTCGATACGTTCGGCGACCGTCAATCGGCCTACAAGTTCGCCGTCTCCGCGGCAGGGGTCAAGAGCGACGCCCGCATGCTCGATGATGCCCGCAACCGCGACTATTCATGGGACGGGGTCTGGTTCTCCGAAACACGCCGCTATGATTGGGGATTCGTGGTCGAGATGGAGATCCCATACCGGACGATCCAATACGATGAAACGCAGGATGGCTGGGGGCTCGATTTCGATCGCTGGATCGCGAACGGAAACGAAGACCTGTATTGGTGTCCGTACGAAGAGAACGAGGGCCAGCGGATCTCAAAGTTTGGACGTCTCGCCTTTGACGGCATGCGACCCTCGGTCAAGGGGAACAATCTGGAGCTGTATCCGGTGGTTTTGAACAAGACGGAGATGGTTCGCGACGGGGTCTATCGAAACCGTCCGACGGCGGGCATCGATATCTTTTACAACCCGTCGCCACAACTGACCCTTCAGGCAACGGCCAACCCTGATTTTGCTCAGATCGAGGCCGATCCATTCGAATTCAACATCTCCCGCTACGAGACGTACTTTGACGAACGTCGCCCCTTCTTCACGCAAGGGAACGAAATCTTCACGGCCTCCGGTCGCCAGCGCAACACAGGGTTCTATCGTCCCATGGAACTTCTGTACACGCGCCGTATTGGCAAGAAGCTTCCCGATGGATCCGAAGTTCCGCTTCTCGTGGGCACCAAGGCCTTCGGCCGCTTGGGGGAATGGGAATATGGAGGCTTCCTCGCGCTGACCGATCGGTCGTCGTATGATGACGGCGGAGGCGTCGTGGTCGAAGATGCCGCCTCGTTCGGAGCCGTTCGGTTGAAGCGACAGATCATGGAGAACTCGAGCATTGGCATGCTGGCTGTGCTGAAGAACACCGCCAACGAGCGGAACGGCGTCATCGACATAGACGGCGCCTTCCGTGCGTCCAACTGGCAGCTCGCATACCAGCTTGCGCGCTCGTTCCGCGGCGACAGGGGAGATGTGGCCATGTCAGCGGGGTTCACGCAGTTTGGGGACGGCTACATGGTCTTGTCCCGGTTGCGGCACGTCGGCCAGGAGTTTGACATAAGCCAGGTCGGCTTCGTCCCGTGGCTCGGAACGACGGAGTTCGTCGGATTGGCCGGACCCCGTTGGTATTATGATGCGGGCGAGATCCGATCGATCCTCCTGTACGTGGGCGGAGGCGCGTACCACGAGCGCGTCGATCGATATACGGACAGGTTCGCGTTGATCGGATACAATATGCAGTTCCGCTCCAACTGGGGTTTTGAGATCAACGTGAACGGGGGACGGAGCAAAGACCAAGGGCGCGAGTACGATTCGTACAGTTTCAATGTCTCCACGTGGGCCTCGGCGCCAACGTGGAACGGCAACGTGTGGGGTGGCATTGAGCGGACATACAATTTCTCCCGCAACTATCTTGCTTTCTACTCCTGGGTCGGCGCGTGGGCGGAGTGGAAGGTGACGACAACGATCGGATTGGGGGGGACGCTCAATGGATTCGTCGAAGGGAATCCCGCTGGTGGTGTGGAGGATGTGACGATCAATTCCAGGCCGTTCGTTTCCCTCACGCCGGTCAATAACCTCAACATTCGGCTTTACGTGGACAACGTGTACGTCCGGTCCACCAACCGTCTCGAAGGACTCACCGCCGGTTTGCTGTTCTCATACAACTTCTTGCCGAAGAGCTGGATCTATCTGGCCATCAACGAGGCCCAAGATCGCAGCCCGGAGGTCGACACCTTCGGGGCGCCGCTGCCTCAGCGAATGCACGTGTCGGCCCGGGCAGCCGTGCTCAAGCTCAAGTACCTCCATTACTTCTGAGTAATCGGCAAGGTCGGTCAGGGCAGCCCGGAGTCTTTGGGGCTGCCCTTCTTGTTTTTCGGGGTGTCGTTGGCTACCTTGAGGCCATTCTGGGGACCACGGGTCCGGCGACGTCGGTTCCCGATCCCCTCTGACATACCCCCTTGCATGGCGATTCCATGAGTTCCGAAGAGATGCTCCGCGTACTGATCGTTGACGACGAGGACCCGTTCCGTCTGGCGGTCGAAATGGCCCTCAAACTGGACGGGTATGCCGCGAAATCGTACTCGTCCCCCGAGATCGCTATCGAGGCGCTGAAGGAAGAGTCGTATGACGTGATGATCGTCGACTTCTACATGCCAGGCATGAACGGCATCGAGTTCATGATGTGGCTGAAGGAGCACGGTATCGACACGCCCATCATCATGCTTACGGCCGCAGGCTCAGAGACGACGGCGGTCGAGGTCATGAAGGCCGGGGCTTACGAATACTTCCGCAAAGATCAGATCAACACCAGCCATCTCGCGTCGGTCATCCGCTCGGTTCACGAGAAACACCGGATCGCGCGGGAGAAACTTCGCATCGAGGAAGAACAGCGCCGTCTGCACGATCGTGAGACAGAGCTGGCCTCTCTCCAGATGTTCCAGAAGACCGTGAACTCACTCGGCCAGTTCGTCGAGACCGGCCTGGCGACGCTCAGCCGGACATTGGCCGACAAAGAGGCGGATGTGCTGAAGATGGTCGACCCCTCCAAGGTGGATCACGCGAAGGCGCTGTTTGCCGAGCTCAAACAAGGTGTCGAAGGCGTCGGGAAGGGCATCAAGTCGATGACCGACCTGTCGGCCTTAGTGACGTCGAAGATCGAAGGCCTGCAACTGCATCCGACGGAGAGCGGACAGCCATCGGACACCAACGAACGCACCAACTCCTGACCACGATCCATGGCTGATGCGAAGAAGAAGGTCCTGATCGTCGACGACGACGAATCCCTCCGGAAGTCGGTTGCGCTGACCCTGCAGGTCAAAGGATACGAGGTCCTCGAAGCCGAGGACGGCATGATGGGATTTGAGATGGCCCAGCGTCATCGTCCCACCCTCGTCATCTCAGACGTATTCATGCCCGGTATGAACGGCTTCATGCTGGCTGAATCCCTGCGTTCCGACGCCGCGCTCAAGGATATCAAGATCATCATGATGACGAGTGCGGCGCAGGCGGCCGGCGCCTGGAAGTCGGAACAGGACGTCGTCTACCTCGACAAGGGTTTTTCACTTCCTGAGCTCGTCGAATTGGTGAACAAGACCATCGGCTGAGCTCCATTGTTCGCTCGGCCGCCGCATGCCTGTCCCATCCTCGCCACTCCCTTCGTCCACACCGATTGACCCGATCGAACGCTGGGTCCCCCTCGTCCTCAGGGGGCTGCCCCTGGCGGTCTGCGCCTTGATGCTCATTCAGGCGGGGGAGTCCACCTGGAGTTTTCCACCCGGACGATTTCCGTTTCTCTTCGGCCAGTGGTATGTGTGGATCATCACGCCCCTGCACGAAGCCGGTCATCTCTTGTTCATGCCGTTCGGTCGGATCATGATGATCATCGGAGGGTCCTTCTGGCAGGTCGCCATTCCGCTGATCCTTGCGGCGGTCGCACTGCGTCAGCGGTCGTTCTGGACGTCGGTCTACGTCGCTCTCGCCGGGATCCACCTGATCGCGCTCAACCCATACATCTACGATGCGCCGTATCGCACGCTCAAGCTGCTCGGTGGCCGAAAAGAGGGACACGACTGGCACAACCTGCTCATACACTGGCAGGCCCTGGACGCCGCGGAAGACCTGGCAATGCTGGCATACGTGGGCGGAATTATCATCGGCGTAGTTGGGATCGTCGGCGGCGTGATCTGGTCCATCATCCGCGCATTGCCGTCGAGAGGACCGCAGCCTGTGACCACGCGGAGGACACGATGACACGGCCTCCTGCGCTCGCCAGTCTCCTGGCGTTCGTGCCGCTTGTGGCAGGCGCTCAGGATTCGCTCCAGGCATCGACGGAGGTGCAATTCTTCAGGCCTAACTACGTCATTGCGGGGTTCAACCGCTCGAATCAGGTCAAGTTTCAATTCAGCATTCGTTATCGACTTGTCGACGAAGCGCCCGTGTATCTGGCGTACACGCAGCGGTCGTTCTGGGACCTCTATGAGTGGGAACGCTCGACACCGTTCCGGGAGAGCAACTACAACCCAGCCGTGTTCTGGGAGCGTCGACCGGAGTCCGGGACGGTCCTGCGGGCAGTCCGCGCCGGCATCGATCACGAGTCGAACGGAAAATCTGGCGAGGCATCGCGAAGCTGGAATCGTGTCTTTCTTGAAGCCGCCTTTGTGATCGTCGAGCGACGGTGGCAGATCCAGCCACGCCTCGCGGCGCCGTTTGCGATCGCAGATGAAAACCCGGATATCCTGGATTTCCTTGGCCCCGGTGAATTGATGGTGGAATACATCTCGGCGTCCATCCCGGACCACAGCCGACTGCAATTGACGATCCGGAAGGGACGTGGATGGAACTGGAACCGATTCAGTTGGAACGCCGATTGGCTGATGCATCCCCAGACCGTTTTGGGATTCAAGCCATTCGGGCTGAATCCCTCGCTCTACTTCCAGCTCTGGAGGGGCTATGGGGAAAGCCTCATCGATTACAATCACTTCCTGACCCGATTCCGCGTCGGGATCCGATTCTGACACCACGCACGGAGAATGGTTATGCAAAGAGTTTTGTGGTATGTCCTGCTCGTCCTGATCACGGCCCTTGCACACAGCCAACCGTTGACCTATCCCACGACCGCAAAGGTATCACAGGTCGACGTGTATCACGGAACACCAGTGGCCGACCCGTACCGATGGCTCGAAGCCAACGATTCGTCGGCGGTCAAGGCCTGGGTCGAAGCCCAGAATGCGGTGACCTTCAGCTATCTCGACCGCATCCCCTTCCGAGCCAAAGTCAAAGATCGGCTGACCCGCCTGTGGAACTATGTCCGGACATCGGCCCCCGCAAAAGAGGGAGCTTATTGGTTCTTCACGAAGAATGACGGGTTGCAGAACCAGAGTGTGCTCTATCGACAATCGACGTTGGGGGGCCCCGAAGAGGTCTTCCTCGACCCCAACACATTTTCCTCCGACGGCACGGTCTCTCTGGCTGGCTGGGCATTCTCGAAGGACGGGAGTCGCTTCGCCTACGCCGTTTCCAGGAGCGGCTCTGACTGGCGAGACATCTATGTCATGGATGTGCAGTCCAAGAAGCTCCTTCCTGACAAGATCGAATGGGCAAAATTCACGGGGATCTCGTGGGAAGGGGAGGGCTTCTTTTATAGTCGTTATGAAGCGCCCGTCGAAGGGACAAAGGCCCTCGTCGCGAGCAATGAGTACCACAAGGTCTACTATCACCGACTCGGTACGTCACAGTCGGAAGACAAACTGGTCTATGAAGACCCAGCCCATCCGAAGCGGAATTTCGGCGTCTCTGTGACCGAGGACGAGCGGTACCTATTTCTCACGGGGTTTGAGGGCGGCTCGAAAGGCAACCCGCTCGCCTATCGGGACCTCAAGCGCGGTGACAAAGCGTTTCGACCGATCGTTGAGAGCTACGAATACGAGTTCAATCCGATCACGAACGTCGATGGAAAGCTGCTGATCGTGACGAACCAGGGAGCACCGCGGAACCGGATCATCGAGATCGATCCTGAACGGCCCGACCCCTCGGCGTGGAAGACGATCGTTCCTGAGCAACCGGAGGTGCTCGACGGTGTCATTGCGGTGGGGGGGAAGCTGATCCTCGTGTATCTCAAGGATGCCAGCCACCGGGCCTACGTGTATCGGACCGATGGGTCTCGCGAGCGGGAGATCGATCTACCCGGCCTTGGCACCGTCGGGTTCGCCGGTGGAAAGCAGGCCGACACGGAGACCTTCTACACGTTCACGTCGTTCACATCGCCGACGAACATCTACCGATATGATCTACGCACGGGGTGGTCAACGCTGCATCGTGCCACCGAGATCGACGCGAAGCTAGACGGATATGAGACACGCCAGGTGTTCTATCCCAGCAAGGACGGGACGAAGATCCCAATGTTCATCGTGCACAAGAAAGGCTTGAAGCTCGATGGAACGAACCCAACGCTTCTCTATGCCTACGGCGGATTCAATATCAGCCTGATGCCCACGTTCAGCGCGGCGCGACTCGTGTGGCTCGAGAACGGTGGTGTCTATGCCATGGCCAACCTTCGGGGCGGCGGAGAATACGGGGAAGAGTGGCATGAAGCCGGGACGAAGCTGAAGAAGCAGAACGTCTTCGACGATTTCATCGCGGCGGCGGAGTATCTCATCAAGAACCGGTACACGTCATCAGAGCGACTCGCGATCCAAGGTGGTTCCAACGGCGGCTTGCTGGTAGGGGCCGTTGTCAATCAGCGCCCGGATCTCTTCCGCGTCGCCTTGCCCGCTGTGGGGGTCATGGACATGCTCCGCTTCCACACGTTCACGATCGGATGGGCATGGACACGCGATTATGGGTCAAGCGAGGATCCGGAACAGTTCAAGGCGCTGCTGGCGTATTCCCCCATCCACGCCATGCGACCGGCTGCGTACCCGGCGACGCTCGTGACGACCGCTGATCACGATGACCGGGTGGTACCGGCCCATTCCTTCAAGTACATCGCAACGCTCCAGGAGAAACAGCGCGGAGCGTCGCCGGTCCTGATCCGCATCGAAACGAAGGCGGGGCATGGGGGCGGTAAGCCGACCTCCAAGATCATCGAAGAGACCGCAGACATCTATGCGTTCACCTGGTTCGCCATGGGTGTGACGCCAGCCTACTGACGTTCATGGAGAACACCAACGACTGAGCGATGAGCGCAACGGACACCTTCACCCGATTCGCGCGCCATCTCGTTATTCCGGAGATCGGCTCGCGCGGCCAGGAACGCTTGCGCACATCATCGGTCGTGGTCGTTGGCGCGGGTGGCCTCGGCTCGCCGGTATTGCAATACCTGGCGGCGGCAGGCGTTGGGATGATCGGCATCGTCGACGATGACGTCGTTGCAGAGAGCAATCTGCAACGACAGGTCATCCATCGTACCGATCAGGTCGGGGCGCCGAAGGCGGAGACTGCGGCTTCCTTCATCCGTGCGCTAAATCCAGGCGTCGAAGTCCGCACGATCGTCGAGCGGTTGACGTCGCAGAATGCGCTCGCGACGCTCCGCGCGTTTGACGTGATCGTCGACGGATCTGATAATTTTCCGACGCGCTATCTCGTGAACGATGCGGGCGTGCTGCTCGGTCGACCGGTCGTCTACGGGAGCGTCTATCGGTTCGAAGGGCAGGTGTCGGTCTTTGACGCCCGTCGGGGGCCGTGCTACCGGTGCCTGTATCCGGTGCCACCGCCCCCCGAACTATCGCCCGACTGTGGTGATGCGGGCGTGCTGGGCGTACTCCCCGGGCTCATCGGGACCCTCCAGGCGACCGAAACGCTCAAAGTGCTGCTGGAGATCGGCGAGCCGCTCATCGGTCGACTCCTGCATTTCGAGGCGCTTCCGATGCGCGTTCGTGAGGTCCGACTGCGAAAGGACCCGGCGTGCCCGGTCTGCGGGGACCGCCGGTCCATCACGACATTGATCGACTATGAAGCGTTCTGTGCCGCCTCAGGACAACGAGAAGGAGCAACGATGGTCCAGGAGATGACTGTGGAAGAACTCAAGGAACGGATGGACCGAAGGACGACGCCATCGATCCTCGACGTCCGTGAAGAAGACGAGCATGCGTTCGTGAACATCGGCGGAACGTTGATCCCGCTCCGAGACCTGCCCGACCGTTGGAAGGAGCTCGATCCATCAAAGGAGTGGGTGGTCTATTGCCGCAGCGGCATGCGAAGCGCGAATGCCGTGCGCTTTCTTCAACAGCAGGGATTTTCGAATGTGAAGAACCTGCGAGGCGGGATATTGGCGTGGGCTCGTTCGATCGACCCGTCAAAGCCGACGTACTAGCACCGCGGGAGGATGAGTGGCATCAAGGACGCGTACGGAAGTTGAGGCCCGGACATCGTCCGGCTGATGGTGAACGTCAGTACGTGACCCGATCCTGCTGACGGGACCAGGCTTCGAACGGCCGACGGCGCTCGTCGACGGGAATATGCAGGGTTGGAAGTGTTCGTTCGTCGATCGGACGCGCAAGTTCGCGGTAGATTCGATCGTCGTCGAACCCAGCGGCGGCCGCCTCTTCGCGGGTGGCGGCGAAGACGACCCGATCCGGTCTGGCCCAGTAGAGTGCTCCGAGGCACATCGGGCAGGGTTCACACGAGGCGTACACCTCGCAGCCATCCAGCTGAAACGATCCCAGCGTCCGGCATGCCTCTCGGATCGCGACGATCTCGGCGTGAGCAGTCGGGTCGTTCGTCACGGTCACACGATTGACGCCGTGGGCGATGACACGGCCATCCTTGACGATCACACATCCGAATGGTCCGCCCCCGGCGCGGACATTGTCCTCGGCCAGTCGGACCGCCTCCCGCAGATGCAGGACTTCATCCTGCCGCATGACAAAGCCGGTGTTCACCTCAGGCACCGATGTCCTCCTTCCACACGTCCGGGTATCGCTCGATGTAATCCCGCAGGAGCGCCTCGCAGGCCTCGTCGTCCAGTCGTTCAACCTGCACCCAATGGTCCTTCATGAAATGCTGGGCGCCTTTGAAGTTGGTTGCCTCGCCCGCCACGACGTACTCGATCCCGAATTGAACAAGCGCACCTGCGCAAAGGTGGCAGGGCATCAGCGTAGAATAGAGGATCGTCCCGCGATAGGTGGTCTGCCGACCGGCATTTCGAAGGCATTCGATCTCGGCGTGGGCGGTCGGGTCACCGCTCTGGACACGCCGGTTGTGGCCTCGTCCGATGATCGTGCCGTCTCGTACGAGAACGGCGCCGATTGGTATGCCCCCTTCGGCAAGTGACAGCTTGGCCTCGGAGAATGCCTCGGCCATGAATTCTTCGGATCGATCGAGCAGAGATGTCATGATGGTCGATGAACGGTCACTGGTATCTTAAGAAAAACCCCGTTGGGACACAAAGGCCCGCAAGGCGCGCAGTTGGAGCCGGAGGGATGAGTCCGTACATTGATACACGCACTTCGCACTCCGGAGACCTGTCGTGGAATGGATCGCAGACCCACAGGGCTGGATCGCCCTCGTCACGTTGACGGTGCTCGAGATCGTCCTCGGCATCGACAACGTCATTTTCATCTCTATTCTTGCCGGGAAGCTTCCGGCGGCCGACCAGCCGCGTGCCCGTACCGTTGGTCTCGGCCTGGCGATGTTCACGCGGATCGCATTGCTCTTCTCGATCACCTGGATCATGCGGTTGACGCAGCCATGGTTCACTCTCCTCACCCAGGAGATCTCGGGTCGCGACCTCATCCTCATCGTCGGTGGGCTGTTCCTGATCGCAAAGAGCACGCACGAGATCCACAACAAGCTTGAAGGGGATGAAGAGCCCGGCCGGGTCGGGTCGCGGGGAGCTTTCTGGAGCGTTATCGTTCAGATCATGATCCTCGACATTGTCTTCTCGCTCGACTCGGTCATTACGGCGGTCGGCATGGCCAGCCACCTGGGGATCATGGTCACAGCCGTCGTGATCGCAGTGATCTTTATGATGGGCTTCGCGGGGTCGATCAGCCGGTTTGTGCATGACCACCCGACTGTCAAAATGCTCGCGCTGGCCTTTCTCTTGCTGATCGGCGTGACGCTCATCGCAGAAGGATTTGACCAGCACATTTCGAAGGGGTATATCTACTTTGCGATGGCATTTTCCGTGTTTGTTGAGATGCTGAACCTCCGGATGCGGTCGCGCGCGCGCAAGCCGGTCGTTCTCCGGAACTCTCCCGTGACCCCGGCCTGATGCGATGATCGACGAGCGACAACCACTCCATGTTGTCTACGGCGGTGCCCACCTGTTCAAGGTTTCGACGGTCCAGAAGCTCGGGCAGCTTGCCGTACAGCACCTGACCGACCATGCCGCCGATCCCTTCGAATTCGCAGAAGCTGTCGGCGCTCCGGAGGCGTCACAGCTGCCCTCTTCCAAGCGCGTTCGGGCGTCACTGCTTCGCCGACCCCGAAGGCCCGCCGAGAAGGCGCGCACCGAGCAGCCGGCCGTGAGTACCGTCATGCTCGTATTTCGGCGCGTGCTCGAGAAGCTCAAACAGCAGGCAGTTGACGATTATCGGATCGATTTTGAGGATGGATATGGGTTCCGTGGTGACGACGAGGAGGATCGACATGCCGTTCAGGCGGCTGATGCGACCGCGGAGGCAATGTCCGCGGGCGCGCTTCCCCCATCATTCGGCATTCGCGTCAAACCAATTGTTGGGAGGTCCCGCACACGCGCGGTGCGAACGCTTGAGCTGTTTCTGTCACGTCTGATGGATCGGTCTGGGGGTCGGGTGCCTGCACAGTTCGTCGTAACGCTGCCGAAGGTGCACTCCCCCCGAGAAGTAGAAGATCTGGTGCGTGAGCTGGAGCGTGCAGAACGGGCCTCTCGACTTCCGGATCGGACGATCCGTCTGGAACTGATGGTCGAGACCCCTCCGATGATCATAGGGCCTGGCGGATCGAGCTTGCTGCCGGCCGTGATCGCGGCGAGCGGTGGGCGCTGTCGGGGGCTGCATCTCGGGCTCTACGATTTCCTTTCATCGATGGACGTGGTGTCATCGGCTCAGGTGTACCGGCATCCGATGGCCGACCATCTCCGTGTCATGGTGAAAGCTGCCGCCGCACCTGACGCCCTTTGGCTTTCGGACGGAGCTACGAATCGCATTCCGGTCGGTCCTCATCGTTCCGCTCGGTTGTCGGCGCGACAACGGGCCGAGAACCGGACGGCGGTTCATCGCGGATGGCGAGAGGTCTATGAGCACGTGGAGCACTCTCTCCAATTTGGATACTATCAGGGATGGGACCTCCATCCGTCGCAGTTCGCGCCTCGGCTCGCGGCCGTGTTCGGAACGTTCATCCGTGAAGAGACGGCAGCGGTCGCTCGGTTGCGGTCCTTCCTCGACTCGGCGGCGCGGGCAGTCTTGAAAGGCCAGCAGTTCGATGACGCCGCCACGGCGCAGGGCCTGCTGAATTTCTTCCGACGTGGGATCGCCGTGGGGGCATTGGATCCGGAGGTCTTGTTGAGGGCCGGACTCCATTCGGACGAACTCCGACTGTCGTCCTTCGGAGAGATCATCGAGGCCCGACGGAGGGTCGGCAGAGCGACATAGTGGCTGGTCAGCCTGCAGACGCAACGAAGCCCCGGACATCGGGGCTTCGTCGTTCTGAAACCTGGCGTGGTGGTCGTCCGCGATGGCCGCCTACTTGTTCCGTTGTACTTGGTAGTTCTGGTACTGGATGGACTTCTTGGCCTTTCGCGAGTCTCCCGTTGACACCGTGTCTTTGTATGCCTTGAGGCGCTGGATCTGGGCGCGAACCGCGTCGCCTGCCGCCCCGGCGGCTGAAGCAGCTGGCGAAGCCGACAACGATTCTTCCGCCCGAACCAAGGCTGCTTCTGCCTGGTCATTTTCACCTTTGTCGAGCACCTGAAGGGCCTGATCCACCTGCCGGGTGGACACGGCTACGTCGGCCTTTGCTTGTGCTGTCAGATCGCGATGCCGCTCGACGGCCTGGGCGTCCTTTGCATAGCGTACGGCCGTGGCGAATGTTGCCGGGCGCACGGAGATCTGGTCACTTTCGAATCGCAGGGATCCGTCGATCAACGGCACTTCGCCCGTTCCCGGCGGCACAGCGAGTTCGACCACAAGTTCCCGAAGATCGTCATTCAACAAGTCGCCGATCGGGACCTCGATTCGGCCGTTGTGTTCGTTCCATGTCCCTCCGATCACGTCGCGCATGCTGCTGCCACCACGGAGCTGCAATTCCAGGACCGCATTCCGGCAAACGATCGATGACATCCGGTCGAATTCCTTCGCCAGGATCTGGGCCATCTGGTTCGGATGTTCGATGAAATAGTAGCTGCCGCCACCACTCTCCGCCAAGCCGACCATCAGATTCTCATTGTAGTCCAGACCCAGACCCATCGTTGTCAGCGTCACTCCGGCCGACCGGTACTCTCCGGCAATTCGATTCAGCTCGGCGGGTGACGTGATGCCCTGGTTCGCGAGTCCGTCAGAGAGGAGGATGACCCGGTCGATGCGTTCACGGTTCGAGGATCGTCGGGCCAGCTGGAGTCCTTCGATCATTCCGCCTCCCAGATTCGTGGAGCCTCCTGGTGAGATGCGATCGACCATCGCATGAAGCCGCTTTCGGTCGGTGACCCGATGAGGTCGCGTCAGCACTTCGACAGCATCATCGTAGATGACGAGGGAGAAAAGGTCGTCCGGGCCCAGTCCATCGATCAGACGGTGGAGGGCACGTCGGGCGTAGTCGATCTTGCGCTCATCGCCCATCGAGCCACTCCGGTCGAGGACGACCGAAAGGTTGATCGGCTGGCGACGACCCACGTCGACGTGCGGCGATCGGAGGGAGAGATGTACGTAGACGGTCCCGCCGTGGACCGTAATGACGGGCGTATTGAGCCGGGCCGAGAGAGATACGGTCGGATCATCCGCCCAGGCCGATGAAATGACAAGGGCGAGAAGGGCGATTATCACGAGGGAACGCATGGCGGACCTCCTGGGAAATTGATAAAGGGTTGTGGAAGTGGTACGTTGATTTACTTCCTGACTGTTCATGACATGAACCCTAGAAAGGTAAATGGCCCTCGCGGTGTTGCAGATCGACCGTGAACAACGCCTGCTGGAGCTCATCAGGGCCGGTGATCGGGCCGGACTCGAGCGCCTGTATGACGATACCCGAAGGCCCATCGTGACCCATGTCACGCGGAATGGAGGTTCAGCAGATGAGGCCGAGGACATCCTTCAGGAATCGGTGGTGATCGTTTGGGAAAAGGTGCGTTCGCCGGGATTCACTCTGGCGGCGAAGTTGGGAACCTACACGTTCGCGGTCGCCAGCCGATTGTGGCTGCGCCGACTGGCCCGCAGACGACGTGAGCCCTCCCTGGAGATCGATCCTGACGGCATCGCCGCCGACGCCCCTGAAACTTCCGAGGATGATCGGGAACGGGTCGAGGCAATGCGGCAAGCGTTCGACCGTCTCGGCGAGCCATGCCGGACCCTGCTCTTGCTCTATTATTGGGAGCAGCTGTCGATGGCTGACGTTGCGGTCCATATGGGGTTCGCCAATGCCGACGTGGCGAAAGCCAAGAAGTATCAGTGCAAGGAGCAGCTTCGGGGACTGATGACAGGACACGACCGTGCCTGAACCCACGAAACCACATTGGACCTCCGACGAAGAACTCTTGGAGCAGTTCGTCGCGGGTCGTTTACCCGCCGATCGACGGACATCGCTCGAAGCGCATCTGACCGGGTGCGACCTCTGCCGCGAGCGAGTAACGAATGAACGGCTGATGGCCGCAGGTATCCGGTCCGCAGGTAGAACGGACCTTCGACGGGAGCTCGTTGAACGGATCAACCGGCGGGTCGCGCCTGATCGTGGAGGGATATGGCAGTGGATGGCAGCAGCTGCCGTGTTCGTTGCCGCAATCGGAGTGTGGCGCTTGCTCACGCCAGTCGTTCCAACCGACATCATGCCTCCGACGGAGGTTGACCGGTCGACGGAACTGACCTCCACAGGACCGGGTTCAGAGGCTCAACCTCCAGATCGTTCGGTCGAGCCCGAACGAACGCAAAGCCAACGACGTGAGGGACGGAGCGACGTCGCGTCTCGACGTTCACCGCGCCTGCGCTCTGTCGACCCATCTGCGGATGCCGGAGTGTCGATTTCCGGCGAACGAACACAGGCTGTTGCCGATGCTGCCGGAGCGGGTCGACTGGATGAGGAACAGGAGGGGACGGGCGCCAAGCCCCAGGTTGCCTGGGTTCAGGCGGCGGAGTTGCCGACACTCGGAGCAGAGGGCTCCACGCGGGCGAAGAAGGGCCTGGAGGCCTTTGCCAAGACCACACGAGAAGAGCGCGCCCTGGAGCGAGAGGGTGCCGTTCAGGCGTTGCCGGGTTCGCGTTCGGTTCAGCTCAGACAAATGCCATGGCGCGATCTGCCCACGGATCAGTCCGTTACAACGGAGGCCGGCGCAGTGCCGACGCGCCTGACCCTTGCCGGTGATAGCGTCATTATCGACCTCTTTCCGGAACAGCCGTTCACGGCCGCAGAGATGGATCGAGCGCTCATCCTGCGTCCCGCGGTCGATTCTGTCGTCGTCGTTGTAGGTAAGCGCCAAATAGGACTTCGCCTTCCTGAGGCGTTCCTGGCCCGTTGAAAGGATACATGGCATCTTCTCGCAAATCCTGACACATTTCATCGTCCACAATCGCCTCTTTCGCCCTCAAATAGCCCGATTCCGGTGGGAATTTTCTAAGCCGTTCATGCGTTAACAACCCGTGCCGGAGAAAGCCGGTGGGCCGCGTCCGGAGAGCTCACGGGGGATACAGGTTTCTGGAATGATCCTCTTCGGCGACGAGCGTTGAGGTCCACGCACGGGCAATCAGACTTCGTTGGCCACCGCCCTTCGGCCGACGACCTTCGATCACCTTGTTTTGAGGCTTCGCATGGCCATCGCGATCTTCTTCCTGGGGCATTGGTTCCTTTCCTTGTTCTCCCAGACGTTTTTTCTGCACCGCTACGCGGCGCATAAGATGTTCACGATGTCCAGATTCTGGGAGAGGTTCTTCTACGTCTTCACGTTCCTGACACAAGGTTCGTCGTTCCTGAATCCCCGCGCATACGCGATCATGCACCGGATGCACCACGCGTACAGCGACACGGAAAAGGACCCGCACTCTCCGCACTACTTCTCGAGCATGGTCCACATGATGCTCCGAACGAAGGATATCTATCTCGACTACCTGATGGATCGGATCGAGCCGGAGAAGGGCTTCGACAAGAACATCCCGGAATGGCGCATCCTGGACGAAGTAGGGAAATACTGGACCCCACGGATCCTCTGGGGTATTGCGTACACACTCTTTTATGTAGCGTTCGCGACGGAGTGGTGGATGTTCCTGCTTCTTCCGGTCCACTTTCTGATGGGCCCGATCCATGGGGCCATCGTGAATTGGTTCGGCCACAAATACGGCTACGTGAACCATCACGACACCCACGACCTGTCAAAGAATTCGCTGCCGTTCGACTTCGTGACGCTCGGAGAACTATTCCAGAACAACCATCACAAGTATCCAAGTCGGGCGAATTTCGCCACGCGGTGGTTCGAACTCGATCCGACCTATCCACTCATCAAATTACTCGCAAAACTGAGGATCATCCGTCTCGTGAACGAGGCGACCTGATCGAGGACCTATGGTGACCTTCCTGAAGTATCTCGTGGCCGGACTCGGCCTGTTCATGCTGTACACGACGATCGACACTTCGATCGAAAGCAGCCTCGTGGCCGAATGGCCGTCGCTGATCGCCATCCCGTGGATGCAAGCGACGCTCATTGACTTCTACATCAACATTGCCGTCATCTTCCTCTGGGTGGCATACAAAGAACGGACCCTGGGAGCCAAACTGCTCTGGCTGGTGCTCTTGATCACGACCGGCAGCATGGCAGCGACCGGATACGTCTTCCTCCAACTCCATCGCCTGAAGCCAGGAGAGGGATGGGAGCAGGCGCTTCTTCGGCGTCCGGTCTGATGGGAGGATCCGACATGTGGCTTTCCATCCTTCAGCTCTCCGGCGTGTCGTTCGCGCTCCTGTTCATCCTCATGTGTTTCGTCTGGCTATGGTTCCGACGGATCGATAACGCAGCCGTCGTGGATGTCGGGTGGGGGAATGGCTTCGCGATCGCCGCCGCCGTCTCGTTCGCTCTTGCTCCCGGATGGTTCGAACGCAAGCTGTTGATCGCAGCCCTCGTGATCTTCTGGGGCGAACGGCTCACACTGCATCTATTGTTCGATCGGATCCTGGGCGGCAAGCCGGAGGACGGCCGATACCAACAGATGCGGGCCAAATGGAAGACAGACCTCCCGAAGAAGTTCTTTGTCTTCTTCCAGTTCCAAACGCTCCTGGTGGTGATCCTGTCGATGCCGATCTTCCTGGCAATGCAGGACCCTGAGCCGTCCTTCCGAGCGATCGAACTTGTCGCTGCGGGACTCTGGTTGGTGGGCGTCATCGGCGAGGCAGTCGCCGACGCACAGCTCAAGCGCTTCAAGGCAAAGCCGGAGAACAGAGGCCGGACATGCCGCGACGGGCTCTGGCGGTTGTCCAGACATCCGAACTACTTCTTTGAGTGGGTGATCTGGCTGGCGTACGGTCTCTTCGCCCTCGCGTCACCGTGGGGATGGCTTGGACTTCTTTCGCCGCTCGGAATGTGGTATATCCTGACCCGCGTGACGGGGATCCCGCTGACCGAAGAGCAGGCCCTCCGGACGCGGGGAGACGATTATCGGCAGTATCAGCGCACGACCAGCGCGTTCATTCCCTGGTTCCCGAAACCCGACACCGGTGCCTGACATGATCGACGCGTTGTTGGAACGGAACATTCTTCCCGATGCGGCAATCCGCTTCGGCATTCGTCGACTGCTTCGCCAGCGTTTGCGGGACGAGCGGGCTGCGAGCGAGCCGGAGCAGTTGGAGCGGTTGCAGGCGCTGATCTCGCAGCTCCGGAACGCACCGATCGCCGAGCAGACCCGTGCGGCCAACGAACAGCACTACGAGGTACCGACGGAATTCTTTCGGTATGTGCTCGGCCCGAACATGAAGTACAGCTCTGCCCTCTATCGCGACGGAGTGCAGGACCTGGGCACGGCCGAACATGCGATGCTCGAACTGACGTGCGCTCGGGCCGGGCTGCTCAACGGCCACAAAATCCTGGAATTGGGCTGTGGATGGGGTTCGCTGACGCTGTTCATGGCGTCCCGGTATCCGAAGGCGAAGATCACGGCTGTATCAAACTCGCGCACCCAAAAGGAGTACATCGACGCCGAAGCCAAGCGCCGGGGTTTGAGGAACGTCAAGGTTGTGACGGCCGACATGAACACCTTCACGACGGCCGAGCGCTACGACCGCATCGTCTCGGTTGAGATGTTCGAACACATGCGCAACTATGCGCAGCTCCTTCACAGGGTCTCCCGGTGGCTGACGGCGGACGGGCGATTGTTCGTACATATCTTCACGCACAAGGAGCTTGCCTATCTGTTCGAGGTGCAGGGTCCGACCGATTGGATGGCCAAATACTTCTTTAGCGGCGGCGTGATGCCGAGCGACGACCTGCTCCTGTATTTTGCGGACGACCTGACCGTCGAACAACACTGGCGAGTAAGCGGAACGCACTACCAGAAGACGTCGAGGGCATGGTTGGACAATATGGACCGCAATCGCGAGCAGATCATGCCCATTCTGGCCCGCACGTATGGCCCCCACGAGGCCACCAAATGGTGGGTCTACTGGCGCGTCTTCTTCATGGCATGCGAGGAGCTGTGGGGCTATCGAAACGGGAATGAGTGGATGGTGAGCCACTACGTCTTTCGCAAAAAGAAGGCAGCAGGGAAGTCATAGCGTAGAGATTTGTCGAGAAGACCGGCGCTTGGTCCGTCCTGAGATGCGGGACGGCAGCCCTCCAGGGCGGCGCTGCATCATGTGTGTCGATCGCAGACCTGCGATCGGCAACATTCAACGAACAACGAGTGATCATGTACATCAACGGTATTATCGTCCTTGCTGCGACACTGGCCGCGACTGCGACCACAGATCGGGTTCCGCGGACCGCGTATGACGGTTCCGCTGTCGACCTGCGGTCCCTCCGCGAGGTCTACGTGGAACGCCATGAGGAGGACGTGACGAACGGCCTTCGAACCGGGCTTCGGTCGACCTATGTCGGTACGGATGGTGTGGTGTGGGCTACGCGGACCGTGGATTTTTCGAAGAATCAATTCGTGCCCGATTTTTCGTTCGAAGACCGGCGCACAGGCTACGTGGTGGGTGCTGAATGGAAGGGAGCTGATGTGGTCCGCTTCTACGAGCGGGATGGAGCCACGGCTCCGCTCGTCGAGAAGACGGTCCGCATCCCCGGTACCGCCGTGGTCGACGCCGGGTTCAACAATTATGTCCAGCAGAATTGGGACGCCCTCGCCTCCGGGCGCAAGCTGTACTTCAACTTCGGTGCGCCGTTCGCGATGGACTACTACGGATTCCGGGTCTACAAGCACGGCGAGCGCCAGGAGGGGGACCGGAAATTCATGGTCGTGAAACTCGACATCGACAATTTCGTGATCCGCCTCTTCCTCGACCCGATCGTGCTGACCTATGACACAGAGGCGCGACGTCTGGTGTCGTACGAAGGCATCTCCAACATCCTTGACGACGCGGGCGACAGTTACCGTGTCCGCATCTCGTACGATCCCTACGGACCGTGACGAACATGCCTGAACGTATCGCCATCATCGGTACGGGGATCGCCGGCATGGGCGTGGCGCACTTCCTCCATCGCCGGGCCGACGTCGTCCTCTACGAGAAGCAATCATATGTCGGCGGCCACACGAACACCGTGACGGCAGAGGAAGATGGGAAGAAGGTCCCCATCGACACAGGCTTCATGGTGTTCAACAAGGTGACCTACCCGCTCCTCGTCCGTCTGTTCGAGGAACTTCGCGTACCGGTCAAGCCGACGTCGATGTCGTTCAGCGTTCAGCACGTACCGTCGGGCTTGGAATGGTCAGGCTCCAGCTTGAATCATCTGTTCGCCCAGCGACGCAATCTTCTGCGACCGTCGTTCTATCGGTTCTTGTCGCAGGTCGACCGGTTCAACAAGGAGAGTCCGTCGATCCTTGACGATCCGTCGATGCAGGATGTATCGCTGGCCGACTACGTGAAGCAGGCAGGGTTCGGCGACGATTTTGTCCGTCACTATCTGATCCCGATGTCGTCGGCGGTGTGGTCGACCCCGCCGGACAAGATGTTGCGGTTTCCGGCCGTAACCCTCGTTCGGTTCTTCTTGAATCACGGGTTCCTGGGATTGAACACGCAGCACCAGTGGTACACCGTGGACGGAGGCTCGCGGGAGTATCGTGAACGGCTCATTGCTCCCTTCCGTGAGCGTATCCGGGTCGGTGTGGGGGCGGTGCGCGTGACGCGCACGCCGAAGGGGGTCGAGGTCCTCTCGACGGATGGTGCTGTCGATCGCTTTGACAAGGTGGTGATGGCGGGCCATGCCGACGAGTCGCTCGCCGTACTGGCGGACCCGATAGACCTGGAACGACGGCTCCTGTCCGCGTTCACGTTCCAGCCGAACACGGCCACGTTGCACACCGACGAGAAAGTCATGCCGCGCACCAAACTGGCGTGGGCTTCGTGGAACTACCGGACCGATGCGGCCGCGGATGGTTCCGAGCGTCCATCAACGGTCTACTGGATGAACAGCCTCCAGGGGGTCTCAAAACGCCGCAACTATTTCCTTTCGATCAACGACCCTGGCATGGTCGATCCGTCCAGGGTGCTTCGGCGCATCGAGTATACGCATCCGGTGTTCACGGTCGAATCGGGCGTCGCCCAGCGTTCCCTCGAGCAGTTGAACGCTACAGGCCCCGTCTACTTCTGCGGGGCGTGGTTTCGGAATGGGTTCCATGAGGATGGTCTTTTGTCGGCTGTCCAACTCGTGCGCCGGCTGACGGGAGAGGCGATCTGGACGTGAATTCATGCCTCTACGATGGCGTTGTGATGCACCACCGGTTGCGGCCGCTGCGCAACCGGTTCGTCTATTCGGTCTACATGTTCTATCTCGACCTGGACGAGCTGGATGAGCTCGGCCGTTCGCTTCGATTCTTCAGCCGCAATGGTTTTAATCTCTTCTCATTCCGGGACACGGACCATCTTCGACTGACGGCCGGAGACGTCCGCTCGAACGTGCTTGAATACCTTCGGCGGAACGGCGTCGAGGAAGCGGTCGGGCGTATCATGCTATTGACAAACGTGCGGGTCCTTGGATATGTCTTCAATCCGGTGTCGTTCTATTTCTGCTTCGACACTGCAGGAAAGCCTTTGTGTGCTGTGCCGGAGGTAGGCAATACGTTCGGCGAACAGAAGGCCTACTATATGGGGCCCGGGACCCGGACCGATACCGGCTTCCGTCGTACGGTCCCGAAGCTCTTCTATGTCTCTCCGTTCGTCGATCTCGATACGACCTTCGAGTTCCACCTTCGAGTGCCCGACGAGCGGGTGCAGGTCCAGGTCGATGATCTACAGGACGGCGAACGGTTCTTTCTGAGCGCCATGACGGGCGTTCGGAAACCTTTGACCGACCGATCGTTGTTGTATGAATTCTGCCGGATCCCGTTCATGACACTCAAGGTGATCTGGCTGATCCATTGGCAGGCGCTGAAACTTGTCGCGCGCCGGCTTCCGTACCGCCGCAAGGCGGATCAACCCGAACTTCAGCAGGACATTGTGACATGGACCAGGTAACGACCCAGACGCTCGGTGACCGGATCGAACAGACGCGCGGGAGTTCCCTTTCCGAACGGATCTTCGTCCAGACCCTGAGTGCTCTTCGTCACGGCCACTTGCAGGTGCGCTTTCCCGACGGGTACGTGCGATCGTTCGGAGATCCTGCGTCGCCCGTACGGGCCAACATTCACGTTGTCCGCGAGGATTTCTACCGAAAGGTGATGCTCTATGCTGACATTGGTTTTGGCGAAGCATATGTCGACGGCGATTGGGACACCGACCATTTGACAAACCTGCTCAAGCTCATGCTTCTGAACGTCGAAGACCTTCCGCTGTCAGGCACCAAGCGCCGGTTTTCGAAGGTCAACCTGTTGAAGGTCGTCAATCGTGTCGCCCATCGATGGCGGTCAAACTCGCTCCGGGGAAGCCGGGCGAACATCGCGGAGCATTATGACCTGAACAATGATTTCTTTGCGCTCTGGTTGGACCCGACGATGGCGTACTCGAGCGCACGGTTCGCGCGCCCCGAGATGACGCTCGAGGAAGCGCAGGTCGAGAAATTCGATCGGCTCTGCCGGAAACTCCGGCTTCAGCCCGGAGACAGGGTCCTGGAGATCGGGACGGGATGGGGTGGATTTGCCATGCACGCTGCACGGACGTATGGCGTGCAGGTGACGACGGTGACGATCTCCAAGGAGCAATATGCCTACGCGCGTGAACGCGTGGCACGCGAAGGTCTCTCGGATCGGGTGGACGTTCGGCTTCAGGACTACAGGACGATCACGGGCACCTACGACAAGCTCGTATCGATCGAGATGCTGGAGGCGGTCGGGCATGAGTACCTCGAGACCTACTTTGCGAAATGCCAGGAGGTATTGACGAAGGATGGTCTGATGGCCTTCCAGGTCATCACCTCTCCCGACAGCCGGTACGATGCTTTCCGGAAAGGAGTTGATTGGATCCAGAAGCACATCTTCCCGGGTTCGCTCCTTCCCTCGATCGGGGCGATGACGGCGGCCGTGCGCAAGAGCGGACCGATGCACTTGTTCGATCTTGAGGACCTGGGATTGGACTACGCGCGGACGTTGTCGGCGTGGCGAGCGCAGTTCAACGCGCGAGCGGACGAAGTTCGAGCGCTCGGGTTCGATGTGCGATTCATGCGGAAGTGGAACTATTACCTGTCGTACTGCGAGGCCGGGTTTGCGATGCGGAACATCTCGGTCGTGCAGATGGTGTTCACCGGGCCGAACAACGCGCGCTTGCGCTGACGGTTCGGAGGAGAGTTTTCGCGGAAGGCGGGTTGGCGCGGCAAAAGCCGTGCTGGCCCGCCTTTTTGCGTGTGTGCGGAAGAGCATCGATGCCCCTTGCATCTGATGAACGGGGTCATGATATTACAGCGTTGTAATCCGCGTATGTTTCGGTTCCTTCCGACGACTACTTCCCAGGGGGGACGTAGGCCGACAGCGCAGCAATGCGTCGGCCCGGTCGCATTGGTACACCTTGTGACCTACGTCACTTCATCTCGTATTTAGTAGCACTCACCCAATCCACACAACCCCATCACCCCATGTAAGGAGTAGTGTCATGTCTACGCGCAATCGTCTCGTCTTCCGTGCCACCCTTGCCGTCGCTTCGATCGTGCTGGTGGCCATCTTTATCGCGGTCACGTCCGCCGTGTCGACGGCGAATCGTACCATGTTCACGGGCGATGAGCATCACCAGGTCACGACCGACCAGGCCGCTCGTTGGACGTCAGAGTACCAGAAGACGATGGGCGACGGTCAGCTCGTCGCCGGCTATTTTGGCAAGAACATCTTCGACAAGATCCTGAAGCAGGAAGACGCGGTCGGTATCCGCATCTACAAGGCCAAGCATGACAACGGCGACGAAGTGCTGGTGCTCGTTGGCGTTGATGGCAAGGGAAACGACATCGTCAGCGGAGTCGTGGGTGAGAATATCCTTCCCTGCCCGCCATTCTGTGCTGGTGACAATACCTTCATGAGTGGCACGAGCAAGCCACTTGCTTCCGCAAAGTAGTTCCTGCGCAGTTCTCGTTTGCCAAGGGGCACCAAGAGTGGTGCCCCTTGGTGTTTTTCATCCAGTTGAAAATGCGTCAAATACAAGATATTATCGAAGCCAGTCAGAAGACAACCGGTCGATGAGATGTATATCCCCTTCTATGGAATAGTCGCGACGATTTCGACAATTCTACCTGTCCTTGTCGGGGCAGTAAGATGGAACAGCGATGCAAGAAGAGAAGTTGGACTGTTCTTCTATCTTCTTGTGTTCAACGCCTTGTCGGCTGGTGGACAACTTGCTTTGGCGTGGTTCAACATCAACAATCTTTGGATATCTCATATCAGTGCAATCGTTGAAGTGACTCTAACGTTGCTAGCCTACAGATCTTGGCAGAAGTCCGAAACCAGTAGAGTGATACTCCTTGCAGCGATCGTCTCCTACGGGCTTAGCTGGGGTTTTCTGAGATTCATCGAAGAGTTCCCCGCACCTTCACTTATCGCCTTCCCTATCGCCCGCGCCGTTGTAATGGTATTTTCGTTCCACATGCTATACGTGCTCGCAAGGGACTCAGACTCACCGCTTCTCTCAATGCCTAGATTCTGGATTGTCTCAACAACGATGATAGCAGGTGCCGCCGCAATAATGTTCTTTGCCCTCCAAGGCCTTATCACTAGAATGCAGGTGAGCGAGGTGGTAAGGGTCTTCAATGCATATTGGACCCTCACGATTCTTATCAACTGCATCTACTCGTGGTCATTCCTATGCAAAGTTTCCCGAACGAATTCTGGTGGGCACTAGGTCTTGGGACGATAGTGCTAGTCGGGGTCACTGTCGGGATCATTTTTACGATAGTGCTCGGCCAGCGGAGATCTTTCCAGCAAAGACTGGATCAAGCACAAGAACTCGCCGAGAAGGACCGCAAGTACCGAAATCTCTTTGAGAACTCGTTGGCGGGCATGGTGCGATTCGACCTCGCCACCGGGGATGTCCTGGATGCCAACACAGCGATGATGCGGATCTTTCGCACGCCGGCGAAAGAACAGTTCACCCGCACCCTCCGCCTGAACCGCAACGCCGAGTGGGACCGCCTCTGGGACCTTCTCGTCACCCGTGGCCGCATCGAGAACTATGAACTGCCGGTCCGTGCCGCCGATGGCCAGACCGTCTGGATGTCCATTTCCCTTTCCACGTTCCCTGCCGAAGGTCTCGTCGAAGGCGTGATGGTCGATATTACGGAGAAGCGCGCGGCCGCCGAACAGATCCGCGAGCAAGCAGAACTCCTCGACAAAACATCCGATGCGATCTTCGTGCTTGACCTCACCGCCCACGTCCAATACTGGAACAAGGCCGCAGAACAGCAGTATGGGTGGCCTAGCCATGAGGTCATGCGGCGTCACGTGACCGATTATCTCTTTCCCTCTACGCTGGCGAACGAGTTTCAGAAGGCGATTTCCGCCGTCCGGGAGCGAGGGGAATGGCGGGGCGAGCTTGAGATCTCGTCGCGCTACAAGAACGCCATCATCGCAGAATGTCGGTTCACGCTTGTACGTGACGACCAAGGGCACCCCCGCGCGATCCTGTGCCTGAATAGCGACATCACCGAACGGAAGCAGCTCGAGACCCAGATGCTTCGTGCGCAACGGATGGAGAGCATCGGGACGCTGGCGGGCGGCATCGCGCACGACCTCAACAACATCCTCGCGCCGATCGTGGTGTCGATCGATATCCTGAAGCGGACGGTCGTTGACACCCTGGGCAAGAAGACGCTGACGGCCATCGAATCGAGCGCCCGACGGGGTGCCGATATGGTGAAGCAGGTGTTGACCTTCGCGCGCGGAATCCAGGGAGAGCGCGTGACGATGCGGATGGAACATGTGATCGCAGAGGTCGTGAGGCTGATCGAGGAGACTTTCCCGAGGTCCATCGAGGTGCATAACGAGGTGCCCCGCAAACTGTGGCCGATCGTCGGTGACGCGACGCAGATTCACCAGGTGTTCATGAATCTCTGCGTCAATGCCCGAGACGCAATGGAGAGCGGCGGCGTACTGACCCTGCGGGCTCAGAACGCTGTCATCAGCGAGGAGTTTGCGCGTGGTCATCTCGGCGTGACCCCAGGCCCATACGTTCATTTTCAAGTCACGGACACGGGGTCGGGGATCCCGGAAACGATCCGCGAAAAGATCTTCGAACCGTTCTTCACGACAAAGGAGGTAGGAAAGGGGACCGGTCTGGGACTTTCAACGACCCTCGGGATCGTCAAAAGTCATGGTGGCTTTCTCACGCTCGACACTGCGACGGGGCGCGGCACGACGTTTCACATTTACTTCCCTGCCGACGTGGCCGATGAAACGCGGCCGATCGAATCCTCAACCGAAGCGCTGCGGGACGGGAACGATGAACTGATCCTGATCGTCGACGACGAACGGGCCCTGCGAGATGTTGCCGCTTCCACGCTCGAAACCTACCGGTACCGCACCATCGTCGCCGAGGACGGAGCACGGGCCCTCGAGATCTATCGAGAACGGCGCGACGAGATCCGGCTGGTCGTGACTGACATCATGATGCCCCGTGTCGGCGGCGCGGAACTCGTGCGCGAGATCCATGCGCTCGAGCCGCACGCGCGCATCGTGATCATGACCGGCATGCAGATCCCCGATGACATTCAGATCGACGACTTCCAGAAGGTCGACGGCGTTCTCCGGAAGCCGTTTACGGCCGAAGACCTGGTCCGGACCGTGCAGGAGGCGTTGCTCGCACCGAAGGCGTGAGCGTTCGTCAGCAGTACATGAGAAGCCCGCCCCCGAGATCCCGGGGCGGGCTTCGTTCGTGTTAGGGTGTGGTGAGGTCAGGCCGTTGCGGCGTCGACCGGATGCGGAAGGAGATTCTCAAATGCAGCGGCGTGATCCTTCAACCGTTGGGTGGCGAGTTGCCGGGCGGCCGTCAAGGTCAGAATATTGAGGCGGAGCGATGCGAGAAGTGTGCCGGCCATCGCCGCATTGGCCCCCGTTACGGTCTTCCGAAGCGGAAGCCGCTCGACGATACCGGTGTCCGGTGGAGTCAGCGATTCGTCGAGGATGACGAGGGTCTCGGGACCGATGGCTGACACCGTTCCACGGCGAACGAGTTCCATCCATCCGTCCTCCGATGCCGCGACGACCACGTCAGGCACTTCGATCCCCGTGAAGCCGATCGGACCTGGTGAGACCCAGACCTCGGACAAGGAAAAACCCGAACCTTGTGTGACCGGATTGTCGTTCTTCTGCGTCACGCGACATCCGCCCGCCGCCGCGGCTTGACCGAGCGCGGTCGCTGACGACTGCACTCGCTCGCCCGCGCTCCCGGCGATGACAAGGTTGACAGGCCGCTTCAGGGGCGAAGTCTCGGCCTTGCCATCGACACGCTTGGCGGGTGCGTCGTGGATGTCTGCTTGGTGCGCCAGGACCTTCTTGTCGAAAGGCACACTGTCACGTTTGGCCAATGTGCCCAGCTCCCACCCGTTCTCCTGCGCGATCTCACCCAAGCGGCGCCCCGTAAGCTCGTTTTTGGGAACGGCATATTCGGTGCACAATTCCAGCACTTCCACCGCCGAAAACCCGGGATACGAGAGGGCATCCTTGAGGGTCGCCGTCAGGCTGGGGTCGGTCACAGTGGTTCGGACGACGAATGGTGCGTTGCTGTGCTTCAGGATCCCTCCCAGGTCAGCAGGAGGGACGAGGTTTCCACGCGGAGTCGTGGCCGTGACGAAGCAATCGGGCGTGAGGCCGGAGCCCTGCCCGCCTGTCATGCCGTACACGAAGTTATTGGCGACTATGACGGTCATGCGGACGTTCAGCATAGCCGCGTGTACGAGGTGTTGAAGACCGATCATTGCGCCGCCGTCACCGATCAGGACGATCACGTGCAAGCCGCCAGAGGCCAGCACGCCGTCTGCCAGGGCAATGCCGCATGCAAAGGCTGTCGAGCGGCCGTGGGTCGTGTGGACCGTATGAATGTCCCGGAACAGGCCGTCCGCAAGGCCGATACATCCGATGTCGGTCACGAGCGCAAGGCGCTCTGCCGGGATCTGGAGTTCGACGAGAGCGTCGTTCAGCTTGCGGAGGACGTTCGTGTGGCTGCAACCCTTACAGAACGGGAAGCGGACGTTATCGACGAGATAGCTGGTGCGGCGAAGCAATGCTGGGTCCATGGGGTCAGCGTTGGATGGCGGCGAGGATCTCGCTCGGGGTGATCATCGAACCAATGGTGTTGACGCCTTCAATGGTCTGTCCGTCAACCAAGTGTTCGAGTACCGAACGGTAGAGGCCATTCATGTTCTCTTCCGCCACGATGATGCGATCGGCGGTGGAGAAAGCGGTCTGGAGAGCGTCGGCGGGAATAGGGAAGAGCGATTTAACGCTCATGAACGCCACGCGACGTCCCAATGCTCGGGCCTGTGCAACCGCCGTGCGAGCGGCGCGGGCAGTGATGCCGTAGCTGATGACGAGCGTTTCGGCCTTCGGATCCGGGTCGGCGTCCACGATCTCCATATCCGGGGCCCGCCACCGCACCTTCTCCTCCAGGTGCCGGAGGACGTCGATCGTCTCGGAGGAATTCTTCTGCAGCTTTCCCTTCTTATCGTGCGCCGAGCCGGTGGCGATCACGCGGTCACCTCCTCCAACAGGAGCGAACGCCGGAATGTCAGCTGGCTGGTCGAACCAATAAGTCCCTTTTGTGAGGTCGGCGCCTTCCGGAACGGCGAACGTCGATACCGCGCTCTCGGCTGGCAGGGCGCCGAGGTCGACACTCTCGATCGTCATACCGGTCTCTTTGTCGCTCAGAAGGATCACTGGCATACGGAGCAGTTCGGCCCACTCGAACGCCTTCAACGTCAGAGTTGCGCATTCCTGCGCCGTTTCGGGACACAGGATCGGGATCGTGTAGCCGCCGGAGGTGGCATATTCTGCGAGAAGGATATCTCCCTGAGCGCCCTGCGTGGCGCCGCCCGTGCTCGGGCCAAGCCGTTGGACGAGGGCGACGACGAGCGGCGTCTCTGTCATCAACGCATACTGAACTGACTCGATCATGAGCGCCCATCCGGGGCCGGAGGTGGCGGTCATGGCCTTGTAGCCCCGCATGGCGGCGCCGATGCAGTACGCGATGGCGGAGATCTCATCGGGTGCGCTCAGCGCGAGTCCGCGGCGCGATGGAAGCGCGTCGATCATCGCCTTGAAGATCCCGGTCGCCGGAGTGATCGGATAGCCGGCGAAGAACCGACATCCGGCGCGAAGCGCGCCGTCGGCAACCATTTGATTGCCGCTGCGAAGGACGATAGTATCTGAAGGAGCGGAGGACATGGCGTCAGCACCCGGCCGGATCGAAAGTGGCGTACATCCTGTTCATGCGATCCTCGAGCAGCCGGACACGCGCCCGATGCTCAGCCAGCGCCTCTGTCACGAAATGCTGGATGTCGGGGAAATCGCATTCCTGCAGCAATTGCTCATACATCCGCTCAACCGCCAACTCTCTCACCAATGCCTGATTCAGCTGAGCACAGTCTCGCGGGCAGGTGTGGTCACACTCATGCTTGGTATGGTCCATGCGTTCCTCCGATTTCTCCGATCGGATACGCACAAGAGCCGTACCGCAACGCGTGAGCCGAATGAAGCGTGATTTTCGACCGAAATAGGAGGGTCATTCCCGGCTTGACCGGGGAATTGAGGCGGACTTCTCAGTATTCGGAACTGAGCGGTGAGATCACCCGCGTGATGGAAAGAGAGCGGATCGGTGGGCCGCCTGCAACCGCTGCACGATGTCGTTCAAGATGACCTCAGCGGCTTTGGGGCGTCCTAGCCGTCGGGCGGACATTGAGGCGCGGTCCAGCGCAGACGGACTTCGAAGGACATGGAGCAACTTGAACGCCAGTTGGTCCAGGTTGATGGCCTTCCACGCAGCACCGTGTTCGACCATCAGGTCGGCATTCCGGCTTTCCTGGCCCGGGATCGGGTCGACGACGAGCATCGGCAAACCTTTCGCAAGGGCCTCGGACGATGTGAGTCCGCCGGATTTGGAGATGATGAGGTCGGCGGCGTCCATCCACTCATGCATGTTTGTCACGAACCCGAGCGGAACGAGATTGACGTTCGAGGGTACGTTCAACCGGCGAACACGATTGAGCGCAGCCTCATTTCGGCCACAGACGACCACCAGCGTGAAACGCTGAGAGCGCACCGTGCCGAGGGTCGCTAGGATCGTCTGGGCGATATCGACGACCCGACCCATACCAAAGCCTCCGGCAACGGCCAGGATAGTCGTCCGTCGGGGTGAGATATGGAGCCGACGTCGGGTAGCGGTACGCTCGCCGCGCCTGACGAACGGTGGCATGACCGGGATCCCCGTGACAGCGATCCGGTCTTCGGACACGCCTTTGGAGGCCAGGAGGAACTTCGATTCATCGTGGAACACATAGTACTGGTCGACGACGTCGGAGATCCAGAGCCTATGGACGTCGAAGTCCGTAGTCACAGCGCACACGAGAGGACGGTTGTTACGCCGAAGGAGTCGTGGCGCGATCGAGAGATAGGGAAGGAAGTGTGTACAGAGAATGGCATCCGGTTGGAATGCTGTCAGGGCCTTCCAGTAGCGATCATAGTTGACCCGGTCGAAGGCGCGGATCAGCGCCGGGTTCCTGTGGGGATGGCGTTCCGAACGTTCATACAAGTAGCCCCAGAGGTCGGGCGTCCGATTCACCATTTCGACGTACGAGCCGGCGTAGAGCTTCCGAAACCACGGGGGAGTGAAGGTCAGGACGTCCCAGGAGACGACCTCCAGCGGGAGTCGTCCCTCCTGTGCGGTGACGGTGAGGGCTTCGGCGGCACGGAGGTGACCCGCTCCTCCGGTGCAAGCGATGATGGCGACCCGGGGCATGGGGTAAATGCTACGGAAGGGAACGGCCACGTGCAAGCCTCTGCACACCCTTGCAATTCAGTCCAATCTTGCGAATCTTGACACACCTTCGCACACGGTAGCGTTCACTCGTCCCTCGATCGACATGACCCTCGACGCCAAGCCGTCCCGCCGCTGGTGGCACCTTTCACTGATGCAGCAGATCATCCTCGGGCTTGCCGTCGGCGTGTTCGTCGGATGGATGTGGCCGGATATCGGCACGGAGAGCGCCTGGATCCGGACCATCTTCATCAATCTCATCAAGGTCATCATCGCGCCCCTCATTTTCGCGAGCATCGTGGCGGGCATCGCCGGAGGGGGAGAGTTCAAGCAGGTGGGTCGGATGGGATTGAAGGCCCTGATCTACTTTGAAGTGGTCACGACGCTGGCGCTGGTCATCGGATTGGTCGTCGTGAATATCACGAAGCCGGGTGTCGGAGTGATCTTGCAGGGGGGCGACTTGAATGCGTTGGGGTCGATCGAAGGGGCCAGACCGAAGACGTTCATCGAGACCCTGGTGCATGCGTTCCCGTCAAGCATCATCGAATCCATGGCGCGCGGCGACGTCCTCCAGATCGTGGTCTTCTCCGTGTTCTTTGGCGCGGCGGTCGGTGCGATCGGAGAAAAGGGCAAGCCGATCCTGGAATGGTGCGATGCGTTGTCGCAGGTCATGTTCAAATTCACCGCGTACGTCATGAAATTCGCACCGTTCGGCATCGGAGCCGCGATGGCCGTGACGATCGGCCATATGGGTTTGAGCGTGCTGGTGAATCTCGGCATGCTCGTGCTCACGCTCTACGCAGCTCTGATCCTCTTCGTCGTGCTGGTCCTTGGCGTCGTGGCATGGATGATCAAGCTGCCCGTCCGGCAGTTCGTCCGGGCCGTGTGGGAGCCGTTCACGCTCGCTTTTTGGACGACGAGCAGCGAATCGGCCTTGCCGCTGGCCATGGAACGGATGGAGCGCCTTGGGGTGCCGAAACGGATCGTGGGCTTCGTACTGCCAACAGGTTACTCCTTCAATCTGGACGGCAGCACGCTGTATCTGGCCGTCGCCTCGGTGTTCGTTGCTCAGGCGGCCGAAATGACGACTGGCGTCCATTTTGGCTGGGATCAGCAGGTCTTGCTGATGCTGACACTCATGGTCACCTCGAAAGGCGTGGCGGCCGTGCCCCGGGCGTCGCTCGTGATCCTGCTGGCAGCCCTGCATTCGTTTGGGTTGCCCCCCGAGGGTGTGGCCGTCATCTTCGCCGTCGACGAATTCATGGATATGGGCCGCACATCCGTCAATGTACTGGGGAATTGCCTTGCCACGGTCGCCGTCTCGAGATGGGAAGGGAAGTTCGACGACGCTCGAGCCCGCGTGTATGGGACGCCCGAAGAGGCCACGTATGACCTGGCCGAGGGGGAGCCGGCGTTTGCCCAGTCGGCCTCAGAACGGCCCTGATACGCCCGATTTTTCTGCATCCTCTTTCTTCCGTCACGTTAACTAACTATATTTAGCCCACTTACGCTGACCGAGGACCCACATCCGACGGGTTCTCTCGTCTTTTCGTCCTACCGATAATAATCTGGAGTCATCATGCTCGATCAGCTGATCATGGGCATCAGCACGACTGATCGTCTGTCCTCTTTTCTGCGAATGGCCCGACGAGCGGCCACGGCGATGGCGGTCGTAACGGTTCTGAGTTTGATCGCGGTGCCGGTGCTGGCGGCGGATGGAACGGCTGCACCCAGCGGCCAACATCATTCCGGCGGCGAGGCCAACCTCAAGCTCCCCGACCTGCGGACCGTAACATTCCTTGGCGGCACGGATGGTCACACTTTACTGATGTTCGGATTGCTGGTGTGCCTGCTTGGCGGAACGTTTGGGATGGTGACCTACTCCCGTCTGAAGGGGCTGCCGGTCCACGCCGCGATGCTCGAGATCTCGGAGTTGATCTACGAGACGTGTAAGACCTACCTGATCCAGCAGGGACGATTCCTCTTGATCCTCTGGACCTTCATCAGCGCCATTGTCCTCGTGTATTTTGGGTGGCTTGCGGCCAACGGCATTGACGAGGTGACCGGTGAGGTGATCCGTGGATTCCCGGCACCGAAAGTGGCGATCATTCTGCTGTTCAGTCTCATCGGTATGGCGGGTTCGTATGGCGTCGCTTGGTTCGGTATTCGGATCAACACGTTTGCGAATTCTCGTACCGCTTTCGCGTCGCTCTCTGGCAAGCCCTATCCCGTTTCTTCGATCCCGCTTCAGGCGGGTATGAGCATCGGGATGATGCTTATCTCCGTCGAGCTGTTCCTTATGCTCGTGATCCTGCTATTCCTTCCCGGTGACCTTGCCGGCCCTTGCTTCCTCGGGTTTGCGATCGGTGAATCTCTTGGAGCAGCGGTGCTCAGGATCGCGGGAGGCATCTTCACGAAGATCGCCGACATCGGCGCCGACCTCATGAAGATCGTCTTCCGGATCAAGGAGGACGATGCACGGAACCCGGGCGTCATCGCAGATTGCACGGGCGACAACGCGGGTGATTCCGTGGGGCCCAGCGCAGACGGGTTCGAGACGTACGGCGTGACCGGCGTCGCGCTCATCACGTTCATCCTCCTCGCCGTCGTTGAGCCCGTCGTCCAGGTCCAGTTGCTCGTCTGGATGTTCTCGATGCGCATCATGATGGTCATCGCCAGCGGTTTGTCGTATCAGGTCAATGAGTGGGTGCACCGGGCGGTGCTCGGCGACGCCAAGACGATGAACTTCGAAACGCCGCTGTCAAGGCTGGTCTGGCTCACGTCGATCGTGTCGGTCATCCTGACGTTCGTCGCCTCCTACTTCCTCATTCCCGACCTGGGTGGTGATACGTCGCTCTGGTGGAAGCTCTCGGCCGTGATCTCGTGCGGCACGCTCGCCGGGGCCATCATTCCTGAGATCGTGAAGATCTTCACCTCGACGCATTCCAAGCATGTGGAGGAGGTCGTCACATCATCCCGCGAAGGGGGTCCCTCTCTCAACATTCTCTCGGGGTTCGTGGCGGGCAATTTCAGCGCCTATTGGCTCGGTCTGGTCATCATGCTGTTGATGGGCGTGGCCTACCATATCAGCCTGATGGGACTGTCGGGGCTGATGATCGCGCCCGCCGTCTTTGCGTTCGGCCTCGTGGCGTTCGGGTTTCTCGGCATGGGACCGGTGACCATCGCCGTCGATTCCTACGGACCGGTCACAGACAACGCCCAGTCGGTCTACGAATTGTCGGTCATCGAGTCGATCCCCAACATCAAGGAAGAGATCAAAGCGAAGTTCGGGATGGATGTCGATTTCGAGCGGGCGAAACATAATCTTGAGGAGAATGACGGGGCCGGGAATACATTCAAGGCCACGGCAAAGCCTGTGCTCATCGGTACGGCCGTCGTCGGCGCTACAACAATGATCTTCTCGATCATTGTGGCCCTCACCGACGGCTTGAGCCCGCAGTACCTTGTGAATCTGTCGCTCTTGTATCCGCCATTCCTTCTCGGCCTCATCGCCGGAGGAGCCGTGATCTACTGGTTCACGGGAGCTTCAACGCAGGCCGTCACGGCGGGCGCCTACAAGGCGGTCGAATTCATCAAGAGGACGATGAAACTGGAAGGCGTGACGAAGGCCTCCGTGCACGATTCCAAGCAGGTGGTCGAGATCTGCACGCAGTATGCGCAGAAGGGCATGTTCAACATCTTTCTGGCAGTGTTCTTCGGAACGCTTGCGTTCGCATTCTACGAGCCGTTCTTCTTCATCGGCTATCTGGTGTCGATCGCGCTCTTCGGCTTGTATCAGGCCATCTTCATGGCGAATG
>CAYYOV010000015.1:0-16579 GCA_964473365.1 uncultured Ignavibacteriaceae bacterium | reverse complement strand
TATCTGGTGTCGATCGCGCTCTTCGGCTTGTATCAGGCCATCTTCATGGCGAATGCCGGGGGAGCGTGGGACAATGCCAAGAAGATCGTCGAGGTCGTCTTAAAGGACAAACATTCTCCGCTCCACGAGGCGACGGTCATCGGGGACACGGTCGGCGATCCGTTCAAGGACACGTCGTCCGTTGCCATGAACCCTGTCATCAAGTTCACGACCCTCTTTGGGCTGCTGGCCGTTGAGCTCGCGGTCTCGCTGAGCCGTGAGCAAGGCTCCGGGCTTACGCTCGGCTTGGCCCTCGTGTTCTTCGCGATCTCGGTCTTCTTCGTCCACCGTTCGTTCTACGGTATGCGGATCGGTGTTTCGCACTTCTGATCCGAGTGAATGTTCCGGATGCATGAAGGCCCGTCCTTGTGACGGGCTTTCGTGTCTTCCGAACCCTCAATGGCATGCATCGAGCTCCGGTGATATCGACGGCGAGTCGCTTGATCCTCCTGGCAGCGTGCGCTTGTTTGTGGTGGAATTGTGAACCACAGGCGGCAGCCCCGGACGGAGCCGTCGCCGAGGTCCATCCGCCGTATCCGTGGGCTGAAGGGTTGCCAGAGCAGTTGTCGATCGACGGATCGACTCTGGACAGCGTCAGGATGACCTTGGAGGATCGACCCTGGGTCCACGCATTCCTTGTCGTTCGCCGCGACACGCTCGTCTTCGAATACTACGGACCCGGACGCACGCGGCTGAGGGAAGATGACCTGCGTTCAGCGACGAAGAGCGTCGTTTCACTGCTCGTCGGTTGCTCGCTGGCCGATGGCTTTCTGGATAGCGTCGAGGCCCGCTGGCTCGACGAGGTGCCGGCGTATCGCGCGTCGGATCTTGATCCGCGCATGAGCTCCATCACGCTCCGTCATCTGTTGACGATGCGCGCAGGGTTCGACTACCAAGATGGCGGCAGGAATGCGGATGTCGTCGGAAGGAGTGATGATTGGGTCGCGGCCATGCTCCGACTGCCGCTCCTCTTCGATCCGGGCACCGCATTCGCCTACGCATCACCCCAGGCCCACTTCCTCTCCGTTGCCATCGCCAACCGTTCGGGCCGCTCCGTCCTCGCATACGCTGCCGCCCGGCTGTTTGAACCGCTCCAGATCACGGCCCGCGCCTGGGACCGCGATCCAAAAGGTTATGCCAATGGCGGGACCGGATTGTGGCTTACACCGCGGGATTTCGCGAGGATCGGTCAGCTCGTCATGCATCATGGTCGAATTGATGGCCGGCAGATCGTACCATCAGAATGGATCGACAGTTCACGCGTTCCACGCAATACGGCAGATTTCTCCTGGACAGGTGTCGGGGCGGTGAACTACGGCTATCTTTGGTGGCTTCCCCGCGACGTGGGTGCGGAGGCGATGCTGGCAGCCGGATACGGGGGGCAATTCATGCTCGTGGATCCCGCCCGCGAGCTGATCGTCGTCTCCACCGCTGAGCCCCCGTTCGACGCGCTGTCGGCCTCGTCGCAGGAGAATGCTCTGCTCGACATCATCGGGAAGCGTATCCTGCCTGCCGTCCGGCGTTGACCTTCCGTCCTGTACGCAGCAGAGCCCTTACGCGATCGCGGAAGGGCTCCGTGTTGTACTGATGAGCAAATGACGGACGGCTATTTCAGTAGAACGAGCCGCTGGACCATTGAGAATCGTCCTGCCACCATCCTGCACAGGTAGATCCCGCTCGGCATCCGCGACGCATTCCACCATGTTTCATACGTCCCGGCAGGCAACGCCGCGTCGATGAGGTGCTCGACGACGGCCCCCGTGAGCGTGTAGATCGTCAGCGTCACGGCTGAAGGTTCTTTGATGTGGAACGTCAGCCGCGTCGACGGATTGAAGGGATTGGGATAATTTGGTTCCAGACCGAACTGATCCGGCACGGTGCCATCGACCCCGATCACCCCGTCCGTCGTGGTTGTCGTGAACTGCCATACTGCGGAATATGCGCTCGTCTCTGCGACATTGATGGCGCGAACTCGCCAATAGTGCAGGCGTAACGGCTGCAGAGGACCGATGGGATAGGAGGTGTCAGGGATCATCGTGGCGTTCACAATCGGGCTCGTAAATCCCGGATCGTCGGACACCTGGATGTCGTATGCCTGGGCAGCAGGCGAACGATGCCACTGCAACAATGGCATCAACAATGTTCCAACGGCCCCTTGTGTCGGAAACGCCAGGATAGGGACACCAGGCGCGCCCATGATCGTCTCAAAGAACCAGACGTCCGACCACTCTCCTGAACCCGAAGTATTTGCTGCTCGAACCCGCCAATAATATGTCTTGCCATGGCTGAGTTGAGGAGAGATAAGGACGGTATCTGCGATTCCGGTTGAATCGAACAGGACCGTCGTGAAGCTGACGTCGTCCGACACCTGCCACTCGTATGTCGTTGCGTCAGTGGCCGACCACCATCGAAATGTGGGCACCACGGCCACGCCGGTAAGTCCAGAGGACGGATCGGCGAGCATCGGTCTTCCGGCGGGAGCGACGATCGTGCGGAACGACCACACGTCGGACCATGCACCAGGGCCCGCCTCGTTGACAGCCCGAACTCTCCAAAAGAACGTCAGCGAATGGCCGAGAAAGCTGGCGGTATGCATCGTGTCGGTGATCGATCCGACCGAACGTACGTCCACAACGAACGTGGAATCCTCAGAGATCTGAAGATAGTACGTAACCGCCTGGTTGGAAGGATGCCAGACCAGGGTCGGTGTCGCGGGTTGGTTCACGGCGTCATCGGACGGTCCTGCGAGGATCGGTGCAGGCGGGACGGAGACAACGGTCCGGAAGGTCCAGATATCGCTCCACGCGCCAACACCCAAAACATTGCGTGCCCGCACCCGCCAGAAGTATTCTGTGCCGTTTGCTAGCACGCCCGGGACATAGGTATTTGACGACAGCGTCGAGTCCCAGACCATCGGCGCGGCGAACGTGCCTTCCGTTGCCACTTGCAGTTCATAGCGCTCCGCGAATTCCACGGTGCCCCATGACAGTTGTTGGTCCAACGGTTGCTGCGTCCAACCGTTTCCGGGCGACCAGAGCGAAACTGCACCCGGCGGTTCGGCCACACGGACGCTTCCGTTCCAACGGTCGGCCAACGGCAGCCCTTCGTTGAGTATGAGCTGGTCGAGATTCACGAATGCGACCGAACGGAGCGGGATCGAGGGAAGGAGGGCAAATCGCACGACGCACAACGTGCCGATCCCTGTCAGCGCTCCGGCCGACGCTCCGGCCACGTTCACGGTCGAGCCGGTGGCTTGGTGTGTCGTGGACCATGCTGCCGTGGCCGTACCCGCCGTCGTGACGGACTCGAACGCGAGGATGTCTGCATTGTACGACAACCGGAGCTGATACGATGAGACCTGACTACCCAACGCCAGTCGTGCGAGTCGGATGGGAACATCCACCCAGCCGGGTGAAGCCCCCAATTGGTCGTCGACCTTCACAGCTCCGTCGAAGACCTGGATTTCGCTCGAGACTCCCACGGCTCCTTGCGCATCCTGGACCGTCACCCGCACGCGCCCACTCCGCACGCCGATCAAGTGTCCGTCGGAAGTGACATGTGCGACAAGCGGGTCCGAACTGGTCCACAAATAGGGTGCTTCACCGCCCCAGACGCTGAATGCGAGCGTATCTTCAGCGAGCAGTTTGTCTCCCGACGCCCCGATACTGATCGTCGAAAGGCTCGTGACCGAGATCGACCCGTTGTCGACCCGGGCGGGAAGATCTTCATTGAACAGACATTCGGTGAAATCAATGTTTGACCAGCCAGGAGTGTCGCTCGTCTGAAATCGTATGATGAACAGGGTGCCCTGACCAAGGATCGGCTGGTCGGTGGCGAAAGAGAGTCTGAGCGTACCCGCGGTGGCGAAATTGAGGGTGGGCGTGATGCTCCCGAGTATTGTTCCGGCGGTGATGACCGCGACGGGAGTTACCGCGCCGGAATTGTAATTGATCCGGATCGACGCGGCCGAGATGTTCCACGGCGTCAGGGAGGTCACACGAACGGGCACATCGATCGTTCGCGATGCCGCGATGGACGTGTCGGGAGCAGAAATACCGATCGCCCGCACGATGACTGTCCGGTCGGTTCGGCCCCGTTTGCCCTCCGCATCTTCGACGGAGACAAAGACGCTTCCGCGTCCGACAGCCGTCAGGAGCCCGCTGGCATCGATGGTGGCTATCGCTGGGTCACTCGTCGACCACGTGTACGGCTCCGTTCCGCCCCCGGTCGAGAACTGCTTCTGTTCGCCGACCGCGACGACCCCATCGTCAGGCCACACGTCGACGGACGGAGGCTGGACCACCTGGACCCAGCCACTACGGAGCGTGATGGACGGAACGCCCTCATTCAAGAGGTTGGTCAGCATTCCGGCGAACTGGAAGTTGGACCACCCCGTGGTCAGGAGCTTCACCCTGATCCGCAGGATCGCTCCGTCCCCGGACATCGGAATGGTCCCGGCGGCTGCAATGCGGACGACGTCGGCAAAGGGTCGATGCATGGTGACCGTCCAACCGAGTCCTTCCAAGAGCGTACCGGCCAGGACGACGGAATCCGGATCGACGACATTTTGGTCGAACGTGAATTGTAGCTGCACCGACGTGACGTTCAGTCCCGTCAGACTGGAATCGACTCGAACGGGCAGCCAAAGGTCACTGCCGAGGGAAACCGTGGTATCGGGGACGCTCAACCCGACCACCTGCGCTGTAGCCACAGCGGGCCAGAGACCTGCTGCCAGCACCAAGTACCGCAAGAACTGTTTCATGGCTCATGCTCCGGGGAAGTGCGCAGGAATGGGCGATCACTTCACGAGCGTGAGTTTCTTCGACTGCACGACGTCCTTCGTCCGCAGTTGGTAGATGTAGGTGCCGGTCCCCACCGGTACGCCGGCGTCATTGCGCCCGTCCCAAACAATCCGATGCGTCCCCACGTCGCGCGGCCCGTCGACAAGGGTTCGGACGGTCTGGCCGAGCATGTTGTAGATGGTCAGCCGGATCTCTGCGCGGGCGTCAGGTACGCGAAATTCGATCGTGGTGGTCGGATTAAACGGGTTCGGATAGTTCTGGAGCAGTTCGAACGCCGTGGGTACGTCTGCTAGCTCCGTCGTCACGCCCGTAGCGGTCGAAGTCATCTCCACTTCGTTGATCAAGAAACTCGCAACACGGACCGGCGTTCCGCTGGGCAATCGTGATGCATCCAGGATCTCGAGCGTGATCTCTGCCAGGTCTCCGCTCGCATCTGTCGGCGCCGATGCGGCAGCCGCGATCCGCAAACGTCCGCCTTCCGCTGCCCAGACCAATTGCATGTCCATGGTGGCACCGCGAGCCGTCACACCGACCGTCCGGACCGCCAGTGGATCGACGTCGACCACGGCTTGCCATGATGCCAAGCCTTCTGCTCGATCGATTGCGACTGGTACGGTGATCGTCTGGCCGACCGTCTTGGCAGCCAGCGTCACGGAGACAGAGCGTTTGGCCGGTGCGGCCGGAAGTTCCTTCCGATCGACCTCGATCGGGAATGCGCCGACGATGCCGACGACATATTGCAGGATCAAGGATGCGTCAAAGGCAGTAACGGACACAGTGTCGGGGCCGCCATTTCCGCTGACATCGGCAATGCGACGTTGCAGGGCGTTGAGCGAGTCAACCCCGTGCGGGTTCACGACGTACTTCAAGATCAACGATGCGTCGAACGCCTGGACGTGGCCGTTCAAGGACACATCACCCGCGGCGGGATTGGCCGCCCCGCTCGACAAGAAGGGGGAATACGAAATGCTGTTCGAGATGGCATCGCCCGTGCCACCCGGATTGCTGGCGTGCGTTGGTCCCGAGTTGCTGCCCCACCAATTCCAGCGTGCGTCGAGCGTGAAGGCCGGGGCCGGGTAGCTGATGCCCGATACCCGGTTATTGGCGATGTCGGAATAGTTGACGATAGGATTCGAGGCGCCGAGGACCCGGAGCCCGTGCTTGTTGAATGAGATGGTGCTATACATGATGGACGGGCTGGCGCTCGTCATCATGATTCCGCCGCAGTCATCCGTCCAGTAGGAACCGGCGTACCGTACGACGACATGCGACAACCGGCACAGCGGATCGAGTGCCTCGTCCTCGAATCGGAGTCCGCGCCAGCTGTCCCAGAAGTACTCGTCATACGGAACGGTCTTGGCCGTGTCCGCGTTCGTATCTCCGCCATAAAAATCGTCCCGCACGTAGGTGAAGACGATCGTGCTATCGGGATGTGCGCCTCCTTCAGCGATAAGGCCTTTGCGGACGGCCAGCCAACCGTCGTTTGAGAACTTGAGGGTCACGCCTGGTTGGATCGTCAGGACCGCTCCTGTCCCTACAGTATACTGATGCAGGAGATACGGGATATTCGGGATACCGGCGAACGTCCGCCGGGGGAGTGTGACATCCTGTGCGAGCGTTTCGTTCAGGACGCCGATCGCCCGATAGGTCGTTCCGCTCACGGTGTTCGCCGTCGTTGAGCGGGGATAGGATACGAGCGAAATATTGATCGGAGCGAGATCCAGGTCGTCGAAGGCGCAGCTGTCGACGGCCGGTGTCGAAATGCCGTTCAGCATGATCCCCCAGCGGTCCCGGTAGAATCGACCGCCGACGATCGCGGGAGATGCCTGTTGCAGATAGATCCCGACATCGCGGTAGCGAAGGTCTGCGTGGCGAATGATGCTCAGGCTGTCGAGGCTGACGTCGGCGAAACTAAGGATCACGGTGTTCGTGATGGCAGGGCTCGTGGCAAAGCCGTCGCCGTTCGTGTCTCCGGGATTTCCGGCGGTGTCGTCCCGCGGGTCTGTGATGATCACCGGCTCGGCCGCTGTTCCATTGACGACGAGGGCGCCGTTCACGTTCAGCACGGCGCGGCCCGAATTCTCCGGCCAATACTTGATCACGATGCCCGAGGGGATCGTGAGGACGGTACCGGAGTTCACCGTGGGGATGTTGTTCCCGTCTCCGGACATGAACAGATAGCTGATATTGGTGTAGCCGCCGAAATCCCGCTTCGGAATGGTCGCGTTGACCGCGTACGTCTCCGGCACGATGCCGAGGGCCATGTATCCGACGTTGAGCGCCAGGTTGCCCGAGAATGTCGGCGTCGCAAACAGGCTCATCATGATGGGAGAGAGCTCGACGTTGCTGATCTGGCAATTGGTCACGGCCGGATCCGCGCTACCGTAGATGCCGAGGGCGCTCGTTGAGGACTGCTGGAAGTAGCAGCTGTCAACGACGACGCGCGCGCTATGGATCTGCACCATCCCATAGTTCTTCAAGCTCGGATCCCACCAGTTGGAATTTCCGCCATATCGGAAGTCGCAATTCCGCAGGCTGTTCAGCGTGTCGTTGCTGTTGTTCGTGAAATCGATCCAGCCCCAATCACCCTTTACCGCTGTGCTTGAGTTGCCGTCGTTGTTCGTGTCGTTGCCATCCCCGTCGTCGTTGAGCGACGTGAAGGTGATCCGTTGCAGGGCCGTGCCATTGGCGATGAGCGCCCCATCGACGGTGATGGAGCGGTAGTACCACCCCACAGGCAATTTGATGACGACTCCAGGATCGATCGTCAGAACGGCGTTCTGGCCGATCGTCAGGTACTCGACGATATATGCGATGTTGTTGTAGCCCGCGACGTCTCGCTTGCGGAGCCGTGCGTTGGATGAAAGCGTACCCTCGAGGATCCGGATCCCGTTGCTCCGGTTGGCGGCGAACGTGATACCGCTGAACACCGGATCGGCCGTCAACGACATGGCGAGCGGATCGAGCCGGCAGTTTCGGATGTCGACGTTGCTGATCGTTGCCATGGACGCGCCGTCGCACGCAACGCCGTACTGGTAGGAGTCGGAGATGTTCGAATTGGAAAGGGTCGAGCTCGCATCGAGATAGCTCACGACGCCCCACGCTCCGCCGTCGGACCCTCCGTACTTGAGCTCGCAACTGTCGATCCGACAGAAGGCGTCGTCGCTGGTGCCCTGGAATCTGATGGTCTTCCAATCGCCGCGCTGTGGCGTGCTGGTCGACCCGTCACCGTTCGTGTCGTTCGGATTGCCAAAGTTGTCGTCTTTGATGGACGTGAAGACGATCTTTCCTCCCGCCATCGTTCCTTTCGCTCGGAATCCGCCGTTGACGAAAATGCCGGAGGCATTCGATTTGACGACAACGCCCGCTTCGACCGTGACCTGCGTGCCGGAGTTGATCGTCAGATCTTCGAGCAGGACATAGGTGATGTTCGAGAACCCGGCGAGGTTGCGCACCCGGATCGTACCGTTGAAGCCCACGTTCTCCCCGATGATCCCGATCGCCCGCCATGCCACGTTGACGAAGCTGATGCCGCTCAACGTCGGGTCGGCAGAGACCGACATGGCGATGGGGGTGTACTGGGTGTTGACGAATGCGACATTGGAGACCTTCGGCTTCGATACCTGGAATGCGTAGAGGCCATACGACACGTCTTTGATCTCGCAGTTGTCGATCACCGGGCTTGCGTTCACCATCGTGACGGCCCCGCCGCTGATCCAGCGCGTGTTGTAGTACGTGCTCGGCATCGAGGCATACTTGATGAGGCAATGCCGCAACGTTGACGTTGTGTCGCTACTGGCCTCAAAGACGATTCCGCCCCAATCGTCCCGCTCGGGGGAAGTGCTTGTCCCATCCTTGTTCGTATCGAACGGATTGCCGTAGTTGTCGTCGCGGGCCGAGGTGAACACGATCTTGGTGCTGTCGGCGGAAGCGACGGCCACCAGCTTGCCCTGTATCGTGATGCGAGGTGCACCGTAAATGTATCCCCAATCGTTGAGTCCCTTGATCACGACACGTTCATGGATGGTTAGCGTCCGGCCCGCAGGAACCGTCACGCTTTCGAGCAGGAGGTAGGTGACGTTTGGGATGGACTCCACTGACCGCACGGGCAATACCGCGTTTGCTGGGAGGTCTCCGCCGAGCAGCCCAATCGCGTCATAGCGGTTGTCGGAGAGCGAAAAGGCGTTGTTCGTAAAGACCGGATTGGCGGCGAATGACATGGCGATCGGGGTCAGTTGGCTGGACCCGATCACATTGTTCGAAAACACAGGGTTCGAGACCCCCTGGAACATCGCTCCGAACCAATTGTTGTTGAAATCACAGCTGTCGATCGTCGGACTGGCCGTGTACAAGGTAACGCCGCCCAGTCCGTTCTGTCCGGCGAAGCGGACCTCGGCACGCTTCATTCGGCACAGGGAGTCCACGCTCGTGTTCTGGAACATCACGCCCCGCCATGAGCTGGACGCCGGAGTCGTCGCCGTCGCATCTGCGTTGGTATCGCCCCCTGCGTTGTCATCCGTGGTCGATGTGAAGAGGATTGCTTCCGCAGGAAGGGCCTCGGCGACGAGTGTCCCTTCGACGTTCAGCGCGGCACCGCTCGGGAACTTCAGCATATTGCCGGAGGCGACCAACAGCCGGGCCCCAGGGTCGTGAACCGTGAAATCTCCGGAGAACACATATGGGATCTCGGCTTTGGGCATGGTCATGTCATGCCACAAGTCACCGAAATTCACGTTGATCGCATTGTGCGTGTTCCCGGTCAGCGTGTTGATCCCTGCCAGCGTCAGGAACGCCGTGTAGCGATACCGGATGGGCCAATCGGTCGAGAAGATGGCGCAGCCTGAGATGTCCACGGTCGGTGGTCCCGATGCCCCGCCGATCTGGATGCCAGCGTTCTTGGAGAAGGAAATATCGCATCCATGGACCGACAGTGAGCCGCTGTAGATCCACAGGTTTGCCGACTCACTCGTGAAGCTGGCCGAGCCCCCGTATCGAATGACGCATGTGTCAAACGTCCCAACGGATGGACCGCTGCTCGCTCCGATGATGATGTGGTTCCAATTGCCCTTGGACGGCGAACCGCCTATCGTGTCGCGCTGAGAAGTGAAGAGTGCGTGCCTCGCGTGCATCGATCCGTACACCGTGAGTCCCGTGTTGTCGGCGAAGCGCACGACCACTCCAGAATCGACCGTGAGGACCTTGCCGTCTGCGATACTGACATTGCCCGTCACGAGGTACGGGCTGGCCGCCAATGTCCACGTACTGTCTTTGTTGATTGTACCTGAGACGTTGGTCTGCGCCTGCAGCGAGATGGCGCATAAGATGAGCAGGGCGGTGGCGAAAAGGTGCTTCATGGCGGATCTCCTGAAGATCGACTGTTCGAGCAGAGGCGGGGAAACAAAAGGGAGTGGCCGTGGCGGCCCGGAACGAAGTAGAAGGAGGGATGAAGCCGTCACAGCTACCCCCAGAGTACCGAAGCGTGTCAGAAGAAGCAAGGTAGAGAGGGATGCTGTTGATGCACGACACTTCACTCTTGATAATGGAAGGCCGCAACACGATTACTGCGTTGTCATCGTCTGCTGAAAAGGAATGAACGACCTGGCAGATCTACTGCCATTGCGCTGGTCGGCGTGCAATCTTGACAGAAGGTCCATTGTGGTCACGCCAACTTCGACGTCATGGTTGTCATTGGGGCCGTTCTCAAAGGGGAGACCTGGAAAATAGAAAGCCCGGAGGGTCGCTCCGGGCTTGAGTTCTAGTGTGCGAGTGGACTATCGCTTCGGATACGGGGGCGCCGGCGCCAATTTCGGAGGCGCCTTCTTGAGAGCCTCGAGTGCGATCTCGATCCCCTTGTTCAACTGTTGGTCTTCGCCCGCAAACTCCTTCGCGGGGTCGTTCTCAACAATGATATCGGGGTCGACGCCATATCCTTCCATGATCCACTTCTTCCCTTCGAGGTCATAGCGCGAAAACTCCGGCCGGTTGAGCGAGCCGCCGTCGAGGAGCGGCAGTGAACCGCGAATGCCAACGACGCCTCCCCAGGAACGTTTCCCGACCACAGGTCCGATCTGGTATTGCTTGAACCGATAGGCGACAATGTCTCCATCCGAAGCGGAGAACTCATCGAGCAGCATCACCTTCGGTCCGACGTGCGTTCCGCCCGGATCGAACGAAGGGGCCGCGTTCCTTGCGATCCCGATCATGGCGGCCTCGCGACGAAGGCGTTCGATGATCTGCGGCGAGACGTTGCCACCGCCGTTGCCCCGCACGTCGATGATCAGTGCTTCCTTCTCGAGTTGCGGATAGTAATACTTGACGAATTCGTTCAGGCCTGAGACCCCCATGTCAGGGATGTGGATGTATCCGACCCGTCCATTCGTGGCCTTCGAGACCTTCGTGATGTTCCCCTCAACCCATCCATAGTAGTAGAGGGGCTGCTCGTCGTCAGTGGGGAGCACGACGGTCGTCCGGCTCCCCGCTTCTTTCGGTTGGGCATTGACGGCTAGTGTCACCTGTTTGCCTGCCCGACCGATGAAGGCTTCGAAGATATTCGTCATCGAACGAGTCGAGACCCCGTCGACTGCGATAATGTAATCTCCCTCCCGCACGTCGACTCCGATGTCCGTGAGCGGTGACCGGAGCGCCCTGTCCCAATTCTGACCCTTGAGGATCTTCTCCACCTGGTAGTATCCAGAGGCCGGGTCGCGTACGACTCTTGCGCCGAGAAGGCCGAGTTTGATCCGCTCCGGCCTCGGATAGTCGCCACCCCCGACATAGGCATGGCCGACATTCAACTCGCCGATCATCTCACCGATGATGTAGGTCAGATCGATCCGATGGTTGACGGAGGGGAGGAGAGCCCGGTACTTGTCCCGCACGGCGGCCCAGTCGACGCCGTGCATGCCAGGGTCGTAGAAGAAGTCTCGCATCTGGCGCCACGATTCCTGGAAGATCTGGTTCCATTCGGCCTGACGGTCGAGCTGGACCTTCAGGTCGGAGAGGTTCAGGCGTTCTTTTGCGTCGATCTTGGCGGACGGAAGGTCGATGATGGCATACGTGCTTCCCTCTAGACCGACGAGCATCTTCTTTCCGTCGGCAGAGATCTCGTAGCCGTTGACGGCGCCGAGGTCGGTCTCCTTCTCCTTCGCCAGGTCGAAAAGCAGGAGGACCGGTTTCTCGTCCTTGCTCCCGCGGCGGATGTAGAAAACCTTCTCGCCAACGGATTGGATGTTGCCGTAGCCCGCCGAGGTGATGGGGAGGACTGCGATGCGGGTCTGGATGCCCTCCAGGTCGACCTTCAGCGGCTCCTTCTCGGCCGTCTTGGTGTTCTTATCCTTCTCTTCTTTCTTCTTCTCGGCTTCCGCAAGCTTGACCTCGTCGCTCTTTGGCGCAAAGGGGGACTTTGTGTCGCGCGCCAGCGTTACCAGATAGATCTTCGCCATGTCCGAATAGGAGTGGTTCCATTCGGTCTGACTGTACGTTGGATTCAGCGTCCGGTTCGACACGAAGAAGAGGTACTTCCCGTCGCTGCTGAATGCGGGCGACGTTGAACTGAACCATCCATCCGTCACGGCCGTCGTCTGCTTCGATTCGAGTGAATACAGATAGATGGTCGTCATCTGCTTCTCTTCTGGCCGCGAGAAGGCGATCCACCGGCTGTCCGGCGACCAATCGAACGACGCGATCTCGAATGCCGTTGCTTGGTTGACAAGAGTGACGGCTTTTGAATCGACGTCGATGAACTGCAGCCGCTGCTTGCGGTCCGACCAGGCCAGCTTCTTGCTATCCGGTGACCAGACTGGCCCATACTTATAGACGTCGCCCCCGGTGGTCAGTCGCACAGCGGGCTTCAGTCCATCTTGCGCCTGGACGTAGATCTCATCCTCGCCAGAAGCGTCGGAAATGTACGAGATCCACTTGCCGTCAGGAGACCACTTCGAATCTCGCTCGTGTACACCGGGTGTCTTGGTGAGATTCCTGGTCGGGCCATACTTGGCAGGGACGGTGAAGACATCGCCGCGAGCGCCGAACAAGGCCCGGTTGCCGTCGGGGGCGATCTCGTAGTTGGAGACGTTGCGACTCACGTCGACGAGTCCACCTCGACCTGAGACCTGGTCGGCATTGATGTAAACGGTCACCTTCGTGGTCGATCCGGAGGCGATGTCGTAACGATAGAGAGAGCCTCCGTTCTCGAACACGATGGCGTTGTCTCCGAGCGACGGGAACTTCACGTCAAACTCCGTGAAGGTGGTCAGCTGTCGTGTCTGTTGCGTGGCGAGGTCGTAGGCATACAAGTTCATGCGTTGTCGCTCGCTACGGTCCGACACGAAATAGATCGTGTTGCCGTGCCACATGGGAATGATGTCCTGGGCCGGGTCGACGGCGACCTTCGTCGTCTGCTTCGTGTCGAAGTTGTAGATCGAGATGTCGTCGGCCTGGCCGCCCCGGTATCGCTTCCAGGTACGGAACTCACGAAAGACCTGATTGTAGGCGAGCTTCCGGCCATCGGGGGAGTAGGATGCGAACCCGCCGCGGGGAAGCGGCAGTTGTTCTGCGAGACCTCCATCGATCGACACCGTGAACAGTTGGCCCTTGAAGGAGTTTGGCTCGATCATGCGGGACCGGAACAGGATCGTCCGTTCGTCGCGCCAGCCCATCACGATGTTGTTCGGGCCCATTCGGTCCGAGACATCGTCCCGGTCGAGTGTGGCTGTCACGGTCAGTCGCTTGGGGACGCCCCCCTCTGACTGCATCAGGTAGACCTCCGTGTTGCCGTCGTATTGCCCGGTGAAGGCGATCCATTTGCCGTCGGGAGAGAAGCGTGCGAAGATCTCCGTACCGACGTCGTTCGTGAGCTTCCGGGCCACACCGCCGGACGAAGGGACCGTGTACAGATCGCCCGCGTATGTAAAGACGATCTGGTCACCGTGGATCGCAGGGAATCGGACTAGACGGGCTTCCGTGGGTACCTGAGCTAAGCCTGAGGCGCTGATGAACATTGCGAGGACAATCGACAACAGGGATCTCATGATTGCTCCTTGATAGCGTGATGGACGGACGTGTCTCGATGTGAAATCCATGCGTGCCAATCTTCTTTCTACGTGCAGTGGCATCCTACGGTTTCGTCACGTTCGCGACGAATGTCTGCTGGAAGGAGAAACGGCCCCCCTCCGGAGGAGGTCGTTCCCCGGAGCGGGTGGCGCGCCGGGTTGTAGCACACTTCCGCTGCCGCCCTCCAGATCGGGCTACTGCACCAGAAGAAGTTTCTGCGTTGCCGTTTGTCGAACTCCATCGGGTCTCGTGGCTTCCAGACGGCACAGATAGACGCCGCTTGGCGAGCCAATGGCATTCCAGAGCACCTGGTGCACGCCGGCCGGCGTCATACCCTCGGCGAGCCGGCTGACCATGCGACCTTGCACGTCGAAGATCGAGACAGTGACCATGGCCGCCACCGGAAGCCGGTAGCTGATCCTTGTGGACGGGTTGAACGGATTGGGATAGTTCTGGTCCAGGCCGAACGAGAGCGGCACGACTCCGGCCTCCAGTTCCAGCTCTCCTGCGGCCGTGGAGACGCCGGTCACGTCGACGGCGGCCAGTCGGTAGGCATAGCGGCCTGTGGCCGGCGGCGAATCGCGGAATTCGTACTGCGCGGGTGATGTCCGTGTCCCGGCTCCGTCGACCCATCCGATCTGTTCCCAGGTTGCGGAGGGCAGGCCGGAACCGACGCGCCGCCGCTCGATCGAGAATCCGCGATTGTCCGCTTCGGTCGCAGTGCGCCAGCGCAACCACACGCTCCCGTCGGTCCACGACCCGGTGAACGAGGTCACGTTTACTGCCAGAGGCGTGCTGGAGGTCGCTTCAGCCATCATCTCCGGCGTCGAGCGTCCGTGAGCTTCCCAGAGCGCGTACAGCGTGTCACCCAAGGCGTTGGTCGTGTTCGCGTCACGAAGGAAGGTCACATACTCATTCGAGATGGTTTGGTAGTACAGGCGGACAACGTAGTGGTGGGCCTCTGCGGGGACGGGGAAGACGGTATCGTCCCAATACTGTCCGTCCGCATACGTGGCGTTGACCGGCGGCGACTGGATCTGACGAAACGCTTGATTCGTGAATCCCCTTGGCGGTATGCGATTGTCCTTGACGACCGTATTGTTCAGGACGAAATGGAATGAGGAGCCGTCGCTTTCGTTCGCACGCCCGGTGGCGGACGCGATGTCTGGCGTCATACCGAGCTTGATCTCGTAGACCTTGGTCGAGGCTTTGTCGAGCATGCCCGTGGAGGCCTCATAGGTCCCCTTTTCTTCGATCAGCGCATCCCCCGAATTGTAGAACCTCACGTTGAGCCAGATCCGGCGCCCTTCGGGGTAGCCAGAAGGGAGCTTGTGGCCTGTTTGGTTGGTCACGCGCACGCGGATGTTGGGGAGCTCGTCAAAGACTTCCAGCGTGGCGGCATTGCGGAGCATGTAGCGGGCGCGACCGATCCCCGAGTCAAGTGCTGCCGGAGTGATCTCAGTTCCGTACTTGGCCTTGACCAGACGAGGTGTGAAGGTATTGCCGCCGGTCTGGTCATGCAGGGCAAGGTCTGTCCGCGTGGGTTTGCTCTTGGTTAGCATGCCGTTCACGTCACGCATGTGGCAGTCCTGACACGTGGCCACGTATGACTTCGTTCCCCCAAACTGAGGTGCATAGATACCCGTCGTGCTGTTGTAAGCGCTCTTGGACCACTCACTGTAGGTTCGCTCGACCGGGAACTGGTCGTGGGGCGACATCGAAGCAGGAGGGGTGTCGAGATCGTTGAGGATGTAGGTCGAATTGCTGTCGTCGTCGACCACGCGCGTGAATGCCGGATTACTTACGTCGTGGCAAGTCCCGCATAGGGCCGCGTCACGGTGAAATGGAGAATAGTAAGCGGGATGGGCCGGGCTCACCGTGCTGAGCGGTCGAGGGCCTCGTCGGGTGTCGATGCTGTCGACGGCGTACATGCCATTGCCCGTGTGAATGACACGTTGGCTCAGGCGTCGAAGGTAGGTTGTATCACGAGGGTAGGTCCCAGTGGTGTAGTCTGCGTTCCCCGCATAGGGATTCGTGCCCTGGGGGAACGGGCGGACCATGCGATGGCAGAATTCACAATTCACGCTACTGCGGTCGTCGACGGTCATGGCAGATCCGTCGGTCGGTACCGATCGCCCTTCGAGCCAGGCCTTCGGAGAATGACACCGGATACAGAGGTCGCCGGAGAACGCTGCATCTTGCTCCGCGATGGCCATGGCGGCCGACCACAGCGGATCGCGAGCAGCATGTGACATCATGCCACCCATCCAGTTGAATTCGGGTTCGTAGTCGTTGCTCACGTTCCCATGGCATGTGCAACCGGGGATCGGAATCGTGCCGGACTGGTTCGGCTGGCTACCACTCAGCGTGAAGTCGTCGAGCGTCGTTGAAACGGCGGCAAGGAGGAAAGCAGAGATCGCGAGAGAACCGGTGAACAATGCGGAGCGTTGCATGGCGCCTCCGGCGGTGAGGGCACATCAATGTGGGCGGGAGTGTGTAGAGCGATCCACTTCTCGTCTTTGCTGTGTCGATCCTCTGCACATGAATCCTCCTCTAAAATGGTAGCAGTTCTTATCTCCGCAGGCAACACCCTGCAAACTGCACTTGTTCGATTCTCAGTTGTGATAGAAAGTGGATCAAGGAGTTTGAGGTTCTTAGAACACCAACGGCCCCCTCTCGGGAGCCGC
>CAYYOV010000014.1:73981-76503 GCA_964473365.1 uncultured Ignavibacteriaceae bacterium | reverse complement strand
ATCGTCCATCTCGAATCCATCGGGAAGACGCTTGGAGGGCGGGAGATCTGGGTCGCCGGACTTCGGAAGGGAGATCCTCACCAGGCTCGCGCGGCGTTGATCGTCGGAGGTGTCGATGCGATCCAGCTGTCGGGAAGCGAGCTCGCCCTCAACGCGATCGACTATTTCGCGTCGTCCTATGGCAAGGTCGATTCGGTCACCCGGCTGCTCGACGCTGCAACGATCTACGTCATCCCTCGCCTTAATCCGGACGCAACCGAGGCCTTCTTCGCAAAGGTGCGGTCCGAGCGAAGGATCAACGGCACGCCGTATGACGGCGACCGGGACGGCACGGTCGATGAAGATGACGTCGAAGACCTCAACAATGACGGGCTTATCACGATGATGCGCGTCCGGGACCCGCTCGGAGCATGGATGACTCATCCGGACGATCCACGCGTGATGCGACGTGCGAATGCCGCTGCGGACGAGCGCGGCACGTATCAGGTCTATTCGGAAGGGATCGACAACGACGCCGATGAGCGCTGGAATGAGGACCCTGTTGGCGGCGTGGACATGAACAAGAACTTTACCTTCAACTACGAATACTTCGGGGCATCGGCCGGCGTGTACCCCGTCTCCGAGACCGAATCGAAGGCGGTCGCTGACTTCATTCTTGCCCATCCGTCCATTTCCGTCGTCTTTTCGTTCTCGCCGAACGACAACCTGATGACTCCCTGGAAGTCGGAAGCTCGTGGAGCATCCGAGAACCGGATGATCACCTCCGTGCAAAAAGAGGATGAGGATTACTACCAGAACATCGGCAAGCGTTTTCAGGACCTGACGGGGTTAAAAGACGGGCCGGAACCGGAGAAAGGGGCCGGGGCATTCAGCGAGTGGGCCTACTATCATGCCGGCCGTTGGTCGTTCTCGACCTATCCCTGGTGGGCCCCGGAATTACCCGCGAACAAGGACACGGCGGCCTCGAAGGGTACCCGCGGAACGGGCGGAAATGCCGGCGCAGTCCGACCGTCACGCGGCGATGACAAGGACGAGGCATCGATCCGGCAGATCCGCACACTTCGGTGGTATCAGGCCGCTGGCGTGACCGATGTATTCGTTCCGTGGAAGGCGTACCAGCACACTGATTTCCCGGACAAAGAGGTCGAGATCGGGGGGATGAAGCCCTTCGCCATGGACAATCCGCCGGTCGATTCGCTGACGCCTGTTTCGAGGTCATTTAACGCGTTCTTCACCGACCTCGTCTCAAGGCTTCCTGCCGTTTCGATCGAGAACGTCAAGGTCGAAGCATTGCGATCGGGAGTCTACCGCATCACGGCCGACATCTCGAACCGCGGTTACTTCCCCACCGCGAGCGTGATCGGAGATCGCGTCCGCTGGGTGCGCAACGTGAACGTCGTGTTGGCCCTCTCGAAAGGGCAGACGGTGAGCGGCGGGAAGGCGCGCCAGGTGCTCGGACCCATCGGTGGCCGCGGGGCGAAGGTCCCGCTGAGCTGGGTGGTCGTCGCACCTTCGGGTTCATCCGTCGTCCTGACGGCGGAAAGCCCGGCCAGCGGCAGTGCCACGCAACGGATCGATCTGCGCTAACGAAGGATCCCGATCATGACGACCACCATGAAACGACATTTCGCTGCCCCCCTTGCTCTGCTTGCTCTCGTCCTTCTCCTGCTCGGGTCTGCAGAGGCACAGGTCGAAAAGGAGTTCACCTCGAGCGCCCTGAAAGCCATGGGAGCTCCCAACAATCCCAAGGTCGAAGTGGCCTGGAACCGCTACTACGACACGAAAGAGCTGACAGAGATCATGCAACGCATCGTCAAAGCCTATCCGACGCTTGCCTCCATGAAGAGCATTGGCAAGTCGTTCGAAGGCCGCGAGATGCTGATGATGACGATCGGCAACCGGAAGACGGGCGACCCGGACGCACGGCCGGCGATGTACATCGACGGGAACATTCACTCCAACGAGGTGCAAGGGTCTGAAGTGGCCCTCTACACCGCGTGGTACGTCTGCGAGATGTACAGCTCGGTCGAGTGGATCCGGAACCTTCTCGACGAGAAGACCCTGTATATCCTGCCGACGATCAACCCCGACGCCCGCGATCAGTTCATCCATCAACCCAACACGCCCAGCTCACCCCGCAGCGGTCTCGACCCCCGGGACGACGACGGCGACGGGCTGGTCGATGAGGACGGACCCGACGACCTCGACGGAGACGGCAACATCGTTCAGATGCGGATCACGGACCCGAACGGCCGCTGGATCCCCGACCCGTCCGATCCCCGCCTGATGATCATGGCGGAGCCTGATCGTCCGGGCCAGTACACGCTGCTCGGCAATGAAGGATTCGACAACGATGGGGATGGCCGGGTCAACGAAGACAACCCTGGCTACTACGACCCCAACCGCGACTGGGCCTGGAACTGGCAGCCCCGCTATACGCAGGGAGGTGCCGACCGATATCCCTTCACGTTCCCCGAGAACCGGAATGTCGCCACGTTCGTGCTTGCTCATGAGAACATCGC
>CAYYOV010000014.1:0-73881 GCA_964473365.1 uncultured Ignavibacteriaceae bacterium | reverse complement strand
CGTTCCCCGAGAACCGGAATGTCGCCACGTTCGTGCTTGCTCATGAGAACATCGCTGCCGCACAGACCTTCCACAATAGCGGAGGCATGATCCTCCGTGGACCCGGCGCGAAGGAGGACGAAAAGACGTACGACCGGTCCGACGTCCAGACGTACGACTTTCTTGGCAAGCTCGGCGAAGAGATGCTCCCCGGATACCGTTACTTCATCCTCTGGCGCGACCTCTACGGTGTCTATGGCGGCGAGCTCGACTGGTTCCACGGGGCACGAGGCATCATCACGTACAGCAACGAGCTCTGGTCCAGTTTCGACTACTTCCGGAAGCAGGTTGGAGATGACGATTTCCGGAGCGGCCGGAGCACCGTCTACCGATTCGATAAGCTGCTGTTGTTCGAGGAAGGGATCGTTCCGTGGACCAAGGTGAAGCATCCGCAGTACGGCGAAGTGGAGATCGGAGGCGTCAAGAAGGCGTGGACACGCACGGCACCGTCCTTCATGCTCGAAGATCTCTGCCACCGGAACATGGCATTCACCCTCTTCCACCTCTTTCATACACCCAAGGCCGAGGTCGACTCGATCATGACGCGCAGTCTCGGGAACGGGTTGACGGAAGTGACGGCGATCGTGGCCAACCGGAGGGTCATACCCACGCGCATAAGTCAGGACGTCAAGAACCACATCACCCGGCCCGATCGGGTCAGCCTCTCGGGCGGATCAGTCGTATCGGGCGTGGTCCTCGAGAACCGGATGCTCGGCATCGGGACGGAGCAGAAGCGTAACCCGGAGCGGCTCGATGTCGAGACCATCCCGGGAATGGGGACCGTCTCCGTGCGATGGATCGTGGAGGGAAAGGGACCGTTCACGGTCAGCGTGGATTCGAAGAAGGGCGGGACCCACACGCTGCGAAGTCGCTAGCGGAAGGAATGTGGTCGAAGCGCGGCCTGTGGGGCCGTTCAGGAGCCAGTGGCCAGCGTCACTGTTCCCAAGAGAACGCGGGAAAGGCGCGCGACAAGTACTCCTGAACGGAGGCGATGTCGCTTCTTCGAGTGAGGTCCGGCACCGGCTCTGACATTGGCACGGACCGGACACATCGGGGATCCCGTCGCACCAGCATTCCGACGGCGGTCGGCAATTCCTTCTCCCCGCGTTCGGGATGAAGCGGCATCGAGGCAACGATCGGTTCCAGTGGACTGTACGGCAGCCGGAAGATATTCATGCTGATGCCCGCATTCGGATGTGCTCCGATCACGTCAGCGAGCTGTTCAGCGGTCGGTTTTTCGATCAGATCCTTCACAAACCCATCTTCCCCCGTCACGATCGTCGCGTAGGAATCGACGCGCGCGCGATCCAACCCGAGTCCGCCGCGGTCATACTCCACCAATGCTCCCGGCGCATCAGACTCTCGCATCGCATTGAGAGCACCGCGTGAATACAGGTTGTCGCTGTTGCACACGACGAACGACCGATCACGCCATTCCGGCTTTGCCCGCATCGCCGTTAGCACGGCATCGGCCGTTCCAAGCGGTTTGGTCCGGCCTGAAGGAATACGCTGGAGGGCGTATGAAATGTTCAGGCCGTGGAAGGGATTGTCACGGTCCTTGCTTCCGTAGCGTTCGCGCAGCGATCCGTCGTTCTCGCCGACAACGATCACGACGTCAGTGAAGCCGGCCGCTCGGACGCTGTACAGCAGATAGTCCAAGAACGGCCGCTGACCCTCCCCCACGCTCAGCATGCCTTTCGGGCGCTCGCCGGCCTCTCTCACCAAACGTTCGTCCATGCCCTGCAACGCGAGCGATTCCCGCATGCGTGACGAAACGCCGCCGGCCAGTATGACGATCCCTGCTGCCGTCATGCTGCGGACCCTTCCTGCTGAACACCACGGTCGACGCGGATCACGGTCGCCGTCCCCCCCGCTTCGCGGATCGCCTCTGCCACACGTTCTGGTCGGTCCGGAGCGTAGGCAAACATACATCCCCCTCCCCCCGACCCGTTGATCTTGGCGCCGAGCGCGCCGGCAGCGAGTGCACCTTCGATCATGTCGTCGATCTTCGGCGTCGAGATCCCGAGGACGTCCCGCAGGACCGATTGGTGTTCGTTCATCAGCGTTCCGAGCGCCGCCCCATCGGGGGCAGTCCATTCGAGCAACGAGCGGGCCTCGATGGTGATGTCACGATTCCGCAGCGTGCCGTCGATCAGCGCAAGTTCGCGCCGGTCGAGGATGCTGTGGAGGGACGACACCTCGGACCGCTGACAACCCCCGAGGTCGAATCCGCCGAGCTCGCGCCGAAGCCGTGCGCTCAGGTCCAGTACCCGTTCCTTGACGGTGGCCAGGATGCGCGTCGTATCTTTCGGTTCATTCGAGTTGCCGAGCACGAACGCACCCAGGGCCGGCCTCAGGCGGGTCGGGACAACGCCGGGTACGAACGCCAGATGCACGACGCCCCCGAGCGCCGTGCTGTAATGATCCATCTTCCCGCCGGGCTCGCGGAATTCCTCGACCTCGGCCTGCCAAGCAAGATCGGCCGCGCGCTCCGGTGTCAGGATTGTACGCTGGTCGCTCATGGCAGCAAGAAATGTCGCCCACGCCACGACCATCGCCGACGAACTGGACGTTCCGGCGTTGATGGGGATCGTTCCCTTGAACTCTGCCTCCATACCGCGCGACCATGTGTGTCCGTTCCGGCGAAGTACGTTGACCGTGCTGCGGAGGTAGTCGCGGGCCACGCCGTACGAGAGCGGTACATCGAGCGGAATCTCCGTCGACGTGCCGAGATCGGGCAACGAGACCCGCGCCACAGGCGGATCGATCCAACGACCCTCGACGCCGATGCGCAGAGAAATGGCCGCAGCGATGACAGGCAAGCCAAGGTAGTCTTGATGTTCGCCGAACAAACAGATCCGTCCGGGCGCGGAGACCGTCAGGCTCATTGTCCGTCCACCGGCTGATCGGAACCGACCGGCCCCGCGGTCCAGAGTCTTCGCACGATGCCGACCAATACTCCGCCGCTCACGACGAAGACGCCGAGAAGGACCATCGCGAGGTCCCAGCGACCATATAGCATGTTTCCCACCGTAAAGAGCGACGACCAGATGACGGTGCATCCGGTGAACCAGCCAAGGAGCGCAAGTGGGATGTTATCTCGGGCGTCGGTTCGTGCAGAGGGTGCTTCTCCGGCCATGATGCGGAACCGTTTCCACCCCGGTCCGAACGGACGGACCTTTCGGTAGAATGCCAGCAACGTTTCGTCGTCCGTCGCAGGACCGAACCACGCCGTGGCGACCCAGCATGCCGTGGTGAACGCGATCGTCACCAGCAGGGCCTCGTGCGTGCTCAGGTCGTATCCCCATCGCCGGCCGACGAGGATCGCAACGGACACGAAGAAGGAGCTGGCCATCGCAACCACCTCGGACCACGCATTCACGCGCCACCAGAACCACCGCACGAGGTACAACAGCCCCGTTCCTGCGCCCACCTGGAGGATGATATCGAACGCGTCTTTCGCCGACTCGAGCACGAAAACGAGCGACGACGATACGAAGAAGAGACCGACCGTCACCACACGACCTGCCATGACATAGTGTCGCTCGTCTTTTGAACGTGCGATGAATCGCCGATACAGATCGTGAACGAGATACGATGCGCCCCAGTTCAGGTGTGTCAGGATCGTGGACGAATTCGCAGCAATCAGCCCGCCGACGATCAATCCGACGAACCCGACAGGCAGGAACGTGAGCATTGCCGGATACGCGATGTCGTGTCCAAGAAGACCGGGGTCCAGGTTGGGGAACGCTGCTTGAATATCTCCCAGCTGGGGAAACACGATCAACGAACTGAGGGCCACCAGGATCCAGGGCCACGGGCGAAGGACGTAGTGCGCGACGTTGAAGAACAGGACGGCCCCGAGCGAATCGCGCTCGGACTTTGACGCCAGCATACGTTGTGCAATGTAACTGCCCCCGCCCGGCTCCGCGCCCGGATACCAGACTGCCCACCATTGGACCGCGATCGGCATGATGAACACGGCGACCGCGATCTCCCACTGGTTGCTGAAATCCGGAAGCATGTCCAGATAGTTGATGCCGCCCGGACCGCTCAACTGTGACACCTTGTCGATCAAGCCGTCGAGCCCGCCCACTTGCGGAAGCTGGACGGCGAAATACGCGGCGGCAACGACACCGGCCATCATGATGAAGAACTGCACCATGTCGATCACAAGGACGCCCCACAGACCGGCGTGGGTCGCAAATAGGACATTCAAGATCCCGACGGCCGCCAGGGTTTGCCAGCGGTCGAGGCCGAACAAGATCGCGGCGATCTTGCAGGCCGCAAGGTTCACCGTGGCCATGATCATGCTGTTGAAGAACAGACCGAGGTAGACCGACCGAAAACCGCGCACGAACGACGCCGCTTTGCCCGAATATCGCAGCTCGTAGAACTCCAGGTCCGTCAGCACGCCCGAACGCCGCCACAGCCGCGCGTAGAAAAAGACCGTCATAACGCCTGTCAAGACAAACGCCCACCAGACCCAGTTGCCGGCGACCCCGTTCCTCCGGACGATGTCCGTCACGAGGTTCGGCGTATCACTGCTGAAGGTCGTCGCCACCATCGAGAAGCCCGCCAGCCACCACGGCACCGAGCGCCCCGACGCGAAGAACTCCGATGTGTTCCTGCCGGCTCGACGGCCGAAGAACAACGCCGGGAAGAAGCAGACGATGAGCAGGACAATGACAATGACCCAGTCGACTGGTGCAAGATGCATGAGCGATCAGGAATTGATGGTCAGGGTGATCTGAATGCGTTCATGGAGTCGTGCGTTCCGTCGGCACGCGGAACGGGGTCCCCGACGACGGCCGACGAAGACCTCTGCTCCCGCCGCGGACCGAGACGACCGTCGAGAAGTTCCGACATTTGTGCGCCACTATCCAGCGGATCGGAGGCTCGTTTCTCTTAAGGCAATTTCTTGCTATGTTTTTCTCAACGAAGAACGGATCGGAACTCCCATGGGACGCATTTTCGAGAAACGGAAGTACAAGATGTTCGCCCGGTATGACCGCATGGCGAAGGCCTTTACAAAGATCGGCCGTGAGATCGCCATTGCCGTCAAAGCGAGCGGACCTGACCCTTCCTATAATCCCCGGCTCCGCCTGGCGATCCAGAATGCCAAGGGCGTGAACATGCCCAAGGACCGTGTGGAAGCTGCCATCAAGCGGGCCGTTTCGAAGGACTCGGGCTCGTTCGAGGAGGTCGTCTACGAGGGATACGGTCCCCACGGGATCGCCCTGATGGTCGAATGTGCCACCGACAACCCCAACCGGACCGTCGCGAACATTCGTCACATCTTCCGCGACGGCAACGGCACGTTGGGGAACTCGGGTTCCGTCGGGTTCATGTTCGAGCGCAAGGGCGTGTTCAAGATCGCCGCCGACCAGATCCCGGACCCGGACGCATTCGAGCTCGAGTTCATCGACCACGGCCTCGAAGAATTCGAACGACACGATGATGAGTTCATTCTGACGACTTCGTTCGAGAACTTCGGTAAGCTGCAGAAGGCCTTGGAAGACGGCAAGGTGGAATCAAAGAGCGCCGAGCTCCACTATCTTCCCACAACCCGCACCGAATTGCCCGAAGATCAGGCCAAAGAGGTGCTCGACCTCGTGGAATCGCTCGAGGCCGACGACGACGTGCAGGCCGTGCATCATACGTTGCAGTAAGGATTAAGCAGTAAGCAGTAAACAGTGAACAGCAGACAGTAGACAGTGAGCAGTCGGCAGGATACGAGACACGGAAGAAAGCCAAACCGCTTCTCTCCCTCAGTGAGAGGTGGCTCAGATGCTCTCTGGATCTCTGAGCATTCTTTGTGGAACTCTGTGTAACGCTTTCTCTACCGCCGTACACACCAACGCCCACGCCGGCATGACCGTCGTGGGCGTTCGTGTATCCAGCAAGTGTCCGATCAGGATCCGGGAGGCGTGGGTTTCGTCAAAGCCGAAAAGATGTTCTCGAACTCCTGCAACCGGGTCTCGATCATGATACTGACGAAATCTCCGAACGAATGGAGAATGACCACAGCATTGGCCCCGGAATCGGTTCCGGACGCATCGCGGAGACGCTGGGCGATCCCTTTGTTCACCTTGGACACATCGTCGTAGATGGCCATAAGTCCTTGCATCTCCCAGTCGGGTTCCTGGCCGTTCATCTTGCGGATGGCCTGAGCCGTGAGATACATGGCGACGGAGCGGTAGGATGTTTCGAGCGGGGTCGCGAACGGGAGATGGAACGCGACGTTCGGCCGCAGACGGTCCATGATCGGACAGCCGCTCGTCACCATGACGATCCCAGTGATCGCGCTGAGGCCCCGCTGGACCGTCGTGGCCTTCTGGTAGGTCCGCTCAGGACTGGTGACCGTGACGGAGGCGTCCGTGAACGACTTCGTCTCTTCGAACTCGCGTGTGATGACACTGAGGTTCACCGCCACCGGGCAGCGCTCGACCCCCTGGAGGGGACAGTTGGAACACTGCGAGAACTCGAGACGGGTCCATTCGGGAGGATCGACGGGGACGGGTTCGCGGTAGGCATAGCTGCCGGCATCGAGGGCGACCCGGAATTCCTTGACGGAACCGTTGCCGAAGTCGAACCGGTACCGGTACTCGACCGTCGTAGAATCTCCGTTCAGCCCCACGTCAGAGTCCTCGTCCGGATCAGACGGGCAGCGTGAACCGGACAATCGTCCGGTCGGAGGACGTCTCGATGACGAACTCGCCGCCGTGCGCTTCGACGACCCGTTTGCCGATGGCCAAATTGAACGCACCGATCGACACCGAATCCTTCAACGACTTCCACTCCATCTCGCTCGAATTCACAACCCTCTGCACCTCGTCAGAGATGATCCGGCCGCTCGGGTAGTCAAAGGACACGGAAACGAACCGTTGGTCCCGGCCCGTCAGTCCTTTTGACCGGTCCTCGACCTTCACGGTGGCGGTTTCGCCTTTCCAGGCCTGCCACGTCGACACTTCCAGTATGCTCCGCACCACCTGGCGGATCCGTTCGACGTCGCACTTCACCATCGGCAGGTCCGGAGGACTCACGGCCACGATCTTCAGGTTCTGTCGGTCGGCGACCGGACGGAAGCGCTCCACACCGGCTGTCACGACGACATTCATCATCGTCTCGTTCTGCTGCGTGAGCAGCGTCCCCTCGGCCAGCTCACCCAGCTGCACGGAGCCTTTGAGGATGTTGATGACCCCCTCCATGAGTTCTTGCGCGCTCCCCACCAGCTTCTCGTCGTCCGGACGCTTCAGCTCTCCGAATGCCTTTTTCGAGTATTCGAGGATCGTGTTGATGCTGTTGAGATGGCTGAACACGTCGAACAGGATGGTGGACCTCCAGAACTCCTTGTAGGTCTCGAGCGACCGTTCAGAGATCTGGGCCCGCAGCAACGACGTCAGGCGCGTCACCAGTTCCTGCGCGTCGATCGGCTTGACGAGGTAGTCCTTCGCCCCCTTCTTCAGGCATTCGATCGCCAGCGAGAAATCGGCGAAGCTCGTCAGCATGACGACGTCCGACCGCGGGTAGTCGCGCGTGATCGCTTCGAGCGTCTGCAGGCCGTTCAAGCGCGGCATGTTGATGTCGAGCAGGACGATATCGAACGACTTCGACCGCAGCTTTTCAAGCGCGATCTCGCCGTCCTCGGCCACATCGACGTCAAAACCCTTTGCCTGCAGGCGCGCCTTCGTCGTCAGGCGCAGGGTCGGTTCATCGTCAACTACCAGGATGCTGCTTTCCATAGCGTTCCCCTTATGACTTCGTATTCACCAGCCACACGACCCTACGCTTGGGCCGTCGCGGCCTGCCCCACGGGCAGCTTGAACAAGAATGTTGTGCCTTTACCCTGAGCGCTCGACGCCTCGATCGTGCCGCCATGCGCCTCCACGATCAGCTTGCAGATGGCCAACCCAAGGCCAGTCCCCTTCTCCTTAACTTTCTTCGCTGACGACACTTGCCGGTAATGCGTGAACAACAACGGGATCTCCTCCTGAGGGATTCCAATGCCGTTGTCTGAGATCTCAACCGCCACGGCCGGTTCCGATGCTCCGCTCTTCTGCAGGATGACCGAGGATGAGCGGACGGTGACAACTCCGCCTTTTGGTGTGAACTTTAACGCGTTGCTGACAAGGTTCGTGATGACCTGAGAGACCTTTCGAGGGTCCATACTGACGAGCGGTAGTCCCTGACCGTATTCTTTTGCCAGCGTCACGTTCTTGTTCTGGAAGGGCACCGCAAACCCGCTGACGCTGAGCTCGATGACGGATGCAATATCGACCGTCGCCCGGTCAAGCTGGACCTGGCCGGCCTGATATTTCGAAAGGTCCAGGAGATCGTTAACGAGGTCGAGCAGAGAGGTGCTCGATGCGAGCGCGCTTTCGACGATCTGAATGATCTCCGGTCCATATGCTTTGGAGTCTCTGGACAGATCGATCAGCAGCTCAAACACGCTCTTGATGCCGCCGAGCGGACTGCGCAGATCGTGCACCAGCATGGCCATGAACTTGGCCCGCGTTTCCTCCAGCTCGCGTTCCATCTTGTAGAGCTTGAAAATCGACCGCACGCGGACGAGCAGCTCGTCGATGTCGATCGGCTTCGTCAGGTATTCGCTCGCTCCGAGCAACAGGCCTTCTTCGATGCTCCTCGGGTCCTTCTTGGCCGCCGTCAAGAAGATCACCGGGATCTTCTCCGTCACCGGATTGCTCCGCAGCCGCTTGAGCGTCTCGAATCCGTCCATCTCCGGCATCTGGATGTCGAGAACGATGATGTCCGGATGTTGCTGTGCCGCGATCTGGAGGCACTCCTGGCCGCTGCCGGCCCGGAGGAACCGGATCGGCTTCTTCTTCAGCGCAAACTCGAGCAGATCGAGATTGTCTTCCGTGTCATCCACGACCAACAGCAACGGTTGATCGTCGGGTCGACTGTGTTGAAAGGGATCGGTCATGACGGGCTCACAAGACGCGCTTTATCGATTGGGTGATGCTCTCCACCGTCAGATCCGATTTTCGGACGTAGTCAATCATCTGACGGTTCATCTCAAGGACCTGCTGCGGTGTCAGGTCGGCCCCGGTCAGAATGATGACCGGAATGGCCTTCCACTCGTCGACCTCGCGCAGATGACGCAACAGCTCAAATCCATCCATGTCAGGCATACGAAGGTCCAGAAGGATCAGCGCCGGCCGCGCGTTCCGGAGGCGTTCCATCGCCTCCTTTCCGGAGTCGGCCTCTTCGACGCTGAACCCGGCCTGACCGAGCACGCCCCGAAGGATGCCCCGATACTCATGATCGTCGTCGATCAGCAGCAGATGTTTGTCCTTCGTCTTGACAGCTTTGCTGACGAGCTTCAGGACCATCGACGAATCGGCCGGTTTCGGGAGGTAATCGAGCGCTCCGAGCGAGAACGCGAGCGGCTTGTTGTCGATCATCGAATGGATGAGTACCGGGATGTCGCGTGTCTTCGGGTTGGCCTTCAACTCCCGCAACACCTGCCATCCATCCTTCTCGGGCATCATGATATCGAGGGTGATCACGTGCGGGTTGACCTCCTCCGCGACGCGAAGTCCGTCGGCGCCGCCGTACGCGGCATAGACCGCATAGCCCTCGGGAACGAGATAGTTGCGGAGGATATCGATGACGTCGGGTTCATCATCGATGCACAGGATCTTCGTCTGGCCCTCTGCCGCTTTGGGTATGACGGGCGGAGGGGTCGGCGCCGGAGGCTTCTCGACCGTCGGGGCCGACACCGCCGGTTTCGATGGCGGCACAGCCGGCTTGGCCGGGGTGGCCGGTAAGACGATCGGCTTTTGCGTCACGTCGGCCCGCTCCGACGCACTCTTCGGCAGCTCGGGCGGCACAGTCAACGTAAAGGTCGAACCCTGTCCGTAGGTGCTCGTGGCGACGAGGTCGCCACCGAGGAGTCGCGCCAAACGCCGCGCGATCGGTAGGCCCAGCCCTGTGCCTTTGTACTTCCTCGAATGGCTGCTGTCAATCTGCTGGAACTCTTCAAAGATCCGGTCGATGTCCTTCTGTTCGATGCCGATACCGGAGTCCTTCACCGACACGTGGACGAGGCCCTTGTCGAACCAGGATTTCACCTCGATCGCGCCCTGGTCGGTGAACTTCGACGCGTTGCTGAGGAGGTTGACGATGATCTGCTTGATCTTCAGCGTGTCGGTCTGCAGCATCGGCATGCCGGCCTGGATCTCGTCCTTCAGCTCGAGCCCCTTTTGTCTCACAAGATGTTCCGCCGTGAGGATCGCGCCGTTGACCACGCTTTCGACGGAGTCGGTCTCTACGCTCACGTGCATCCGGCCCGATTCGATCTTCGAGAAGTCCAGAATGTCGTTGATCAGTTGGAGAAGGTGCTTGCCGTTCTTGAGCACCTTTTCCATCGCCTTCCGTTGGTCTGCGGTCATCGGGTCGCCTCGATCGCTCAGCAGGATCGACGTGAACCCGATGATCGAATTGAGCGGCGTCCGAAGCTCGTGCGACATGTTCGACAGGAAGTCCGACTTCACCTGATATGCCCGCTCCAGCTCGGCATTCTTGCCGTTCAGCTCCGCATGTTTCGCCGTCAGCTCCTGCGTCAGGGCCTGGGTCGCCTCAAAGTTGAGGGCGTTCGTGATGGCCACGCCGATCTGCGGCGCTGCGCTCGAAACGAGTGCCTTCGTGAATTCATCCAGCGGTTTCGTCGAGCCGAGGACGAGGACGCCGACGAGATTTTCCTGGAACATGACCGGTACCGCGTACGCCGTCTTGGGCGTGATCGTGTTCAAGCCGGTGTCGACGGGGAACGCCACGAGTTGCGGGAGATCGTTCACCTCGAGCGGCGTCCGGAGTCGCGCACATTCCCCTGGGATCCCCTCGCCGACGGCGAAGGAGGTGATCGCCGTCCGGTCGGCCCGCAAGGCGAAGCTTCCGCGCAGGTCGAGCCGGTTCGTCTCGCGATCGTACAAGTAGAAGGCTCCGTTGATGGCCCCGACCTGCTGGCAAAGAAGGTCGAGACTCTTCGACAACACGCCGCTTGTCGACTCGTTCTCGTTGAGGACCGTCATGAGGTCGGAGTACGACCGGATGCGCGTGTAGTTCTCCCGGAGCATGGTCGACATCGTGTTGAAGTCGGCGGCGAGCTCGCCGAATTCGTCGCTCCGCTGGATGTCGAGCGGCACGTACTTCGACTGCATGATGTTCTGCGTCCCCTCCCGCAGCTGATTGAGCGGACGGGTGATCGACCGGGTCAGGAAGAATCCAAGGGCAACCGCGAACAACGCGAACAACACGTTGACGAACACGATGAACTGGCCAAGTCCGGACCCGAGGGTCCTGGCACTCTCCATCTGGATCGACTGCGAGGAGAGCTGACGCTGGACGAGCGACGTCAGGATCGACCGCATCTGGAACAGATAGCGGCCGTTCATTTCAGCGTCGCGAATGTTCGCGGTGAGGAGCTCGACAGAATCGGGCCTGAGGGTCTCCTCGGCCAACCGGACGCGTGGCTGGACGACGAACTCCTGCCAGGCCACGAACAGCGCCCGCGCCTGATTCAGGTAGCTGGCCGTCAATGAGTCCGTCGTCAACGACTTGAGGTCGTTGAACGATTCATCGACGCTCTTCGACCCGGCGACATAGGCGTCACGGGCATTCTGGTCTTTCGTCGACAGATACAGGTCCAGATAGTCCGGCGTTTCACCCAGCGTCGTGCGCAAGTTCGTGAGCGAACTCAGAAATGCAATATCAGCCGACGCCGACGCATATCCCGACTGCATCTGATTGAGGACGCGGGTGATGAGAACGGTCATCGCGACAAGGACGATGAGGAGGAACCCGAAGTTCCCCAGCACCCGAAGATAGACCCGTGAACGGAACATGATCGTGATATCTCGAAAGGTCTGGGTTACTCGCCGATATACCGGCGGATGAGCGTGATGAGCTCTTCCGGGTCCATCGGCTTCGTGTAGTGCTCCACGCAACCGATCGACCGGGTGATCTCCTTGTCCTCCGCACGCGCCTGCGCCGTGAACGCGATAATCGGGATCTCCTGCGTCTCCGGGTCGGCTTTCAGAATCTTCACTGCCGTGAACCCGTCCATGACCGGCATCTGCATGTCCATCAAGATCAATACCGGCTTCTTGGCGCGCGCGATCTCGACGGCCTGTTGCCCATTCTCCGCAAGGAGCAGCTCGGCATCCAGCCCTCCCCGTTCGACCACGAACACCATGAGGTCGCGGTTGTCCTCGTCATCTTCGGCCAGCAAGATCTGTTTCGCCATATCAGCCTCTGGGGTGCGGCGCGTCCCGCGCTGGGCGGACCGCCGGTGATTCAAATATTCGAGATGGCGTTTCGCAACGCCGCCAACTTCTCGTTGATCATTGCGTTCAATTCATCGTAATCGACGGGCGTTCGGATGACGCCTTCGATGTCCCTCAGCTCGGACGATTGCAGCGTCACCGCCTCCTGCTCGTCGCACAGCAGAACGACAGGTACGAACGAGAACTTCGGGTTGGCGCGCAGCAACTGCAGGAACATCACGCCGCTGACGACACGTCCGGGGAACTGCGTCTCCGTCAGCACGATCGTCGGACTGACGCGCTCGATCTTCTCGAGGGCCTCCTCCGGGGTCAGCGCCGCGACGACGGCGAACCCGGACGACTTCATCCGCACCGCCAGGTCACGCCGGACAGAGTCGGTCCCGGCCACAAGCAGCAACGTGCCGCGGAACTGGTCGGTCACCAGGTCGAGAAGGAACTTCGACTCATACTCCAGATACTCGGCCATCGAGATCTGATAGACCTTTCGCAGCCAATCCATCGTGGACGATGAGCTCCGAATCAGCTTGCGCTTGGCCAACATCTCTTTCACGGCACGCCCATACATCTCCAACTTCACTTCGCGGGTCACCGAGGAGATGACGTCGTCATCAAGGCCGAGCGAATGCGCCAGCGCGTCCACCTCCGCCTGTGCCTTCTCTTTCGGAGCGCCGAGTGACCACGCTTTCCGCAATCCTTCGCGAAAACGGCTGACGGACTGTTCGAGCTGCTTCTTGAGAATATCTTCGCGCGTCCGCCGTTCGGACAGGAGCGCCGATGACAATTCCATGATCTGCCGGCTCATCTCCTCCATCTTCACCTTCAGTTCGTCCGATGGAGGCGGACCAGCTGCTGCGGTCTTTGCAGGCGCAGGCTCAGGTACATGCCTGGGTAGCACTGTCTCGTCCGGAGGCATCGCCGCACGGGCTGGCCGGGCCGGAGGTGGCTCCGGCACAGGCTCGGGCTCTGGTTCGGGAGGAGGAGGCACAGGCTTCGGCTTCGCCGGCTCAGGAGCTGGGGCTGGCGCCGGTTTGGGCTTCTCCACGACCGGAGGCGGAACCGGCTTCGGCTTTTCGACCACGGGTGCCGGGGGCGGAGAAGGCTTCTCGACGACAGGCGCCGGGGCCGGCTTCGGCTTCTCCACCACCGGGGTCGGCGGAGGCGTCGGCTTGGCCTTGGGAGGCTCGGCTACCGGCTTTGGAGGCGCGACCGGTTCTACCTTGGGTGCCGCAGCCGGAGGAGGCTCCGGAGCCTTGGGTGCAGGCGCGGGCTGCGACTTCAACTGCTCTTCGAAGATCTTGATCCGTTCCTCGAAGGCCGAGATATACGGGTTCGACGGGTCGATCTCCTTCGCCTTGTTGACCTGTGCACGCGCCTTGTCGAACTGCCGGTCCTTCAGGAACTTGTCGGCCGCAATGAGGCATTCCTTCGCCGCAGCTTTCGCCCGGGCGATCTCGCCAGCTTGTTGTTGTATGTCGGAACGGACGGCCATGCAGGATGGGGGAGGGGATGGACCGGCCTCAGTCTTCCTCTGACGTGACAGAGACCACTTCGTCGACCGAGGTCACCCCTTCTTTCAGCAGATTGATGGCCGCTTGTCGCAACGTGAGCATACCGCCGCGGGCTGCTCCCTCGCGGATCTTCTCATCATCGACCATCGTGTCGGATTGCATGATGAGCTTACGGATGTCTTTAGTGAAATACAATGCTTCATGGATCGCCCGACGACCACGATACCCGCCGATGCAATCCGAACATCCCACGGCCGAGAAGAACGACCCGTTGTTGATCTCCGCCTCCGTCAGTCCAAGCGCCCGTAGCTCATCATACTCCGTCACGGGCATCGGGGCCTTGCATCGCGGGCAGAGGCGCCGCATCAGCCGTTGCGCGACGACGAGGTTGATCGCGTATGCGATGAGGAACGGTTCGACGCCCATCTTCATGAGTCGCGAAATGACGCTGACCGAATCGTTCGTATGGAGCGTCGAGAAGGTCAAGTGACCGGTGTTCGCGAGCTTGATGGCGATCTCCGCCGTGATCCTGTCGCGCATCTCACCGACCATGACGATGTCAGGATCGTGACGCAGGATGGCGCGCAGAGCCCCCTCGAAATCGAGTTTCGGGTTCAGCTTGATCTGCCTGGCACCGTCGATGAAATACTCGACAGGGTCTTCGACGGTCAGAATGTTGTACGCCGGGTCCATGATGGCGCGCAGGGCGGCCACGAGCGTCGTGCTTTTCCCGGATCCCGTCGGGCCTGTGACGATGATGATCCCGTGCGGCTTGGCGATGGCCTTCCGGAGCGATTGCTCGGCCTGCGGATTGAACCCGAGGTCCTCGATCCGGATGGACAGGTTCGGTTCCTGCAGGATACGAATGACGATCGATTCGTGCTTGCTCTTGAGCTCCTTCCCTACCGTCGGCAGGACCGAGACGCGGAAGCGGATCGTCTTGCCGTCGATGAGCATCTGCGCGAACCCGTCCTGCGCCATGTTCCGTTCGAACCGGTCCAGACCTTTTGCGCGGTCCTTGAGCACTGCCGAGACCGCTTCGGTGCGGGCCTCCGTGTAACGGAGCCAGAGCGTCAACTTACCGTCGATGCGGAAGTGGAACTCCGAGATCTTCTCGCCACGCGGGATCACATGAATATCGCTTGCCCCGACGCGTACGCCGTCGACGAGGATATTGTCGATCAGGGTCATCAGCCCGCTCCGGCTGATCTCCTGCTCGATCTCGCGCTCGAACCCTTCGTCCTCTTCCTCCTCCACTTCTTCGATCGCGCCGGTCGAGTATTGCCCCTGCGCTTGCGAAGGCCGTGCGACGACCACCTTGCGCCACAGGTCCTGCCACTGGCTGGGCGGGGTGAAGCAGATCTCGAACGACTTGTATCCGGTCCCCTTCGCGACCTCGTAGACCTCGCGCCGCGTCGGGTCGGGAGAAACCAGGAGGAGTCGATTGGGATTCGTCGCATCGACCGTAAACGGCAGCACCTGCGAATCGGCGGCCCGGTCCTGAAGATGCGGCGGCAGGTATTCCAACATCGCCCGGATGAACGCGATCCGGTCGTCCGTAATCCCTTCGCGTTCGACGTCGAGCGTTCTGAACGCGTAGAACTGAGCCACCTCGCGGTAGAGGGCGTCGGCGTCCACCTTGAACTGGTCGGCCAGGATGCGCACGAGCCGACGCGGCGACGGCGCCGGGTCGGTCGCCATCACCGCCGAGGCTTCGTCGAGGACGCTCTGGGTCACCACGCCGTGCTCAACGAGCAGGGCGGGCAGGTCCCGCTTCACGTTCTTTGAAGGTGCGGGTTGTTGTTCCATGTCTTATCCGACGCCGATCCGGCTGGTGTCGATGCTTGCTGTCTCCGACGACAACAACGTCAGGAAGACGAGCGAACCCATGATGATGACCGTGACGCCCAGCTCGATGATGCTGACCAGGTTCTTCATCGCGAACGAATTCTCTGTCTCGTAATAATCGGCGAGATTCTGCGCCGTCGTCTTGACCGAACCTGTCTCGGCTGCCGTCCGAAATCGCGACAGGGCCATTTCGGGCAGGAACTCCGTTGCGGCGAGGGCCCGGCCCAGCTCCACGCCCTGTGTCAGCATCATCGGAGAAGCGACGGTCCGGATCTGACGAGCGAACCACAGATTTCCGCTCGCGTCTGCTGCCACCTGCATCGCTTCGATATTCTCACCCGACGATGTATAGATGATGCTGAGTACCCTTGTAAAGATTTCGACCGAAGTGTTCTTGAGGATCGTCCCCACGTAAGGCATGCGGACGACGTACCGATCGAACTGCAGACGGCCGTTGCTCGTCGTCAGCCAGCCGTAGAATCCTCCAACGATGGCGAGGAAGAGCCCAATGAGCCAGGGGTAGTTCTCCTGGATGAACGCGCTCGCCTCCAGCGTGAAGGCGGTCACCGGAGGGATCTCCGACATCATCGGGCCGAGCATGTCCATCATCTGCGGCACGAGATACATCGCATAGAAGATGATGGCCCCGACGAGGGTGACCGCGGTAACGGCCGGCATGAGCAGCGCCGACTTCAGGCCCTTGGAGAACTCCGCCTGCCGTTCGACCAGCTGGGCCACGCTCCGGAAGATCGCCGCCACATCGCCGCTCTTCGTTGCGATGCCGAGCAACAAGGCCGTGTGGTAGCCAAGCACCTGCGATTGACGGAGGAACGCCTCCCGGGAATCCATACCGTTCCGAAGGTCGTTCATCACGTCGCGGATGCACTGGTTGAGGGCTTTGTTCTTGATGTTGTCGGACATCAGAACAAGGACCTCGTTGAACGGCAGCTTCTGCTCGAGCAGTTTTGCGCTCTGCGAGACGAACCCGACAATATCCGTCGCCGGCGCCGCGAACTTGATCGAGAAGGGCGTGTAGACCGATTGGACCTGGTAGCCGATGCGCTTGAGCGCAGCCGTTACCTCCGCCCTCGAATACGCGCTTTGCGTACCCGTGATGAGCTTGTCTCCGCGGCGTGCCTTGTAGACGAACGTCCGCTTCTTTTCGACCTTCAGCAGCTGGGCCCCGTTGCGCGACGTCCACTCCCGCCCCCTCGACCGCGCCTCCATGTACGACGTGGCCATGACGTACTTCACCAGCGCCCGCCCGGCACGATCCTGAGCGGAGACACGGTACTCAACCTTGGTCGGCATCCGGGCCATGGTCAGTTACGCTGTTGGTTCCACCACCGCTCGAGCACTTCGTGCGGATCGGTCTTCACGTCGCTTTTCTTCCATTTGTCGAAGAAGAGCACGTCGGAGCTCAGTGGCGGCGGCGACGGCGGGTCGATCTGCACCCGCTGCGGCATCGGGATGGAATCACCCAGGATGATCGCTTCGCCCTGCCGGAGCAGCGAAATAGAGGACTCAAGCCCGCTGAACGATTCCGGGACGAGCCGGCGGATGTACGCCTGGTCGGTCGGGTTCAGCAGACGCAACAGGATGAAATTGCTGCACTGAGACAGGATCGTCTCGGAGATCTCGGCCGGCCGTTGGCTGACGAGCATACAACTGACGCCGTATTTTCGGCCTTCTTTGGCGATCCGTTCGACCGTCTTGCGGGCCGCTGTCGAACCCTCGGCATGCACCGAGAGATAGTTGTGTGCCTCCTCAAAGACGAGAAGGATCGGCAACTCCGAACGATTTGGATTCCAGAAATTGAAATCGAATGCCAGCCGGGCCAGGAGGGCAACGATCGTTTTCAAAATATCCGATGGTACGCCGCTGAGGTCCATGAGCGTCACGCGCGACTTGCCGCTCAGGCCGAACAACATCATGAGGAGCGACACGGCCGATTCGGTATCGGCCATGAGCTTCGGCTTGAACATGAACGCGTACCGCGAGTCGTTCATCTTCGTGTCGAGCCGGGCGATGAGCCGCGTCAGCTTTCCGGAGAAGGGACCCTCCCGCATGCCGGCACTGCTCGTGACCTTTTCCCCGTCGAGGAATTGCAGACGGCCGCGGATGGCGGCCAGGTCGAAATAGACAGGGGAATCGAGCGTGATCACGTCGGTCAAGCGCGGGTTCTTGTCCTTCTTCGACAGGATGACGAGGTCCTGCAGCAGCGACATTTGGATCGACGCGTTCTCGTCGTTCGGGTCGACGAACATCTCCCGCATTTCGTCGAAGTTCAGCAGCCAGTACGGCAGCTCCAGGGAAGAGATCTCGCAGTACTGCCCCGTGTCGGGAAAGGCCTGACGGTATTCGTTGTGCAGGTCGAGGATGACGACGTGCGTCTCGGGAAGCGACACGACCTTTTGAAGGACCGAGGCGACCGTGTGCGACTTTCCGGACCCGCTGCTCCCGAGGACGGCAATGTGCTTCCCGAAGAACTTGTTCGGGTTCAGATAGGCCCGTTCTGTCTCGAACATAGACAGGGTGCCGATCGAGAAATTGTATTGCTGGAAGGCCTGGAAAGCGCCACGAATGTCCTTGTCCTCGAGAAGGTACACGGGCATGTCGATGCTCGGTAGGACCGATACGCCGGGTTCGAACTTCCCCTTCCGGATCGTCCCAATGAGGGTCGTGGCGACCATCATCGGCGTCTCGCCGTTCGAGCTGTCCGTCCGGCGGGCTTCGGACACGATACCGATGACGTAGGATTGCCCGATCGGGATGAGGACGTACGTCCCGATCTGACCCACATAATAGGTCTTCTCGCCGATCTTGCGCGTGAGGCCGCCTTCCGCATCGATCTTTACTTCGACGCCGGTGCTGTTGACCTCAACAACGGACCCGATCTTTTTTTGGTCCCAATTAGACATTCTGAGGAAGACTTCGCTTGAGCGTTCGAGCGTAAGTGATAGACTGCGACAATTTTGAACCTAGTGAAAAAACTCGGAAAGAACCACAAAACCGGAGGGCTCGACTGCGGTTTTTGAAGGGATTACCGGTGTTTATCGTGGGACGGTATCTGCGTTTCGCCCCGATCAAAAGATCCCTCACCGACGAACGGAATTCGCCATGAGCGAATCGGTACGGGGGTCGGCGAGTGAATAGGGGTCCGTATAGAGGCGCTTGATGACCCACTGGCGCCACGTCAGGTAGCCGGCGGCCGTCACGGAGCGCTTCTCCAGCGCCGCACGTTTCACGATGGTGATCTCACCGTATTTCCCGGTACACACTGCTGTTGCTTTCAGGGGATACCACACTCCGCTGATGTTCTCCCAATCCGGTGAAGAGAGTGCAGGTGTCGAAGTCGGCTTCGTGACGGTATAGGTCAGCGTGCCGCCATTCATGGCGGTCGTCGTCGTTCCCCACGCACTGATCGCTGCCGCATGTGAGGCCATGTAGCAGCCGGCCTCGGCGATGAGGTCGGCCTGCATCTGCGAAGCGCGTATCTCCGCAGTCCGGAGTGCGTCGGCATCGGCGTCGTACGATTCCGCCGCGAAGAAGCCGAAGACGAGCGTGAAGCCGCCGACAAAAATGAGCGAAGAGTGTCTCATGATCTTGCGGGAACTAGAATGCGAGGTTCGGCGGGAACACGGTAATCTGCCGAGTTGCCGTCAGGATCTCGCCATTAATGATAAACGGAGATTCCGCGGTGATCTTGATCCGGATCGCACGAACGCTGGCAGGCGTACTCGTGGCGCTTCCTGAAGCATCCAGAAAGGCGACATCGAGATGACGCAAGCGCGACAAGACCGAATAGTACGACCCGTTGTTCAATCTGCGCGAAACGGTATATCTCGTTACCAGACTGTCGCCGACCGTCACTTTCGGTGATGAGACGACCCACTGGACCGAATCGACCGTGCCGTTGTTGTCCACATCGCCATAGTATTTGAACCCGGTCGAGTTGAAATACACAATCTTCGATGATCCGGAGTAGTTGTAGCCGATGTTGCGAAGGTCCCAGTCGACGACCGATAATGCGATGTTCATCGTCTTCTCAAGGTTCGTCTGTTGGGCCTTCTTCGTCATCACTTCGTTGAGCGACATCGAGGTCGCCAGGATGATGCCAACCATCGCCGCCTTGAAGATATACGACCCAATGATATCGAGGATCGCGCCCATGTCAATGCGTCTTCGTCATGCTGATGCGCAGCGTGTCGCGCAGATACAGGGAGTGGGTCACGTAGACGATCATTTTTTTCAAGTATGTTCGGTTGGTCGTCTTTGTGTCAGGAGCCTCCCGCTTGACGTAGAAAACGTCGCACGAGACCGAGTAGCCGCTCAATTGCGATGACGAAGCGGTCCGCCTGTACCCCTTGTAATCATCGAAGTCGTCGAATCGCGATGCGGATTGATACGTAACGACGTCGGGCATCGTGAACGACTCACTCCCGTCCGGGCCCAGTGACGAGGCCTCTGTGAACTCGTCTACAGCCTGCCAATCGGTCCCGTCGACTTTTTCATCGAACTTCTTCGTCCTGGCCTCGGTGATGATCTCCATGGCGATATCCGACGCCTCGAGCCGAGCCTGCGCCTCGAGCTTGGTAGTCTGACTGTTGATGACCAGCCGATTCGCATTGATGACGGCGATCGTCACGATCACAATAAGTCCGGCCGATAGAAGCGTCTGTCCCATGATTCAGGTTCGCTTCACGGCAATGGCCGTGGCGGCGCCATGGGGAGAAACTGCGTTCGCCGCAGATCACGGTACAGGTCCTCTTTGACCAGGATGCCGCCCGCACCAGCCGCGCGCGCCTTCTTGCGAAGCGCGAGACTGTCCTGGTCGGCCACGAGCATCACCTTCGCCTCCGGATGCGACGACTTCAGGAGCCGGGTCGCGTCGAAACCGTCCATCTCTCGCAGCGTCAGATCGACGAGGACCCAATCAGGTCGGTACTCTGAGAACGCCCGCAGGGCCGCGGTGGCGTCGCTTGCCTCCGCGATCTCGGCGTGGCCCAATTCGAGGATCGAGCGCAGGAGACCACGAAGCGTAGGGTTCTGTTCAACCAGCAGAATCTTCACGGGCGAGGTTTTGGATGTCCTTAGTACGACACCAATAACGGCAGAGGTTGCCGCGCGCTCAATAGGTGGGAATCCTCAACGTACCAGGGGCCAGCCCCTATGCGACCCCTCTGGACGTGACGCTGGTCACATCTTCGCCTTGTTCTCCAGCGCAAAGCGAAGAACCGCATTGTTCCCCTTCAGATTCAGCTTGGCGGCAATATTCGAGCGGTGGTTGTCGACGGTCTTAGGGCTGATGAAGAGGACCTCAGCGATCTCACGGGTGGTCTTGCTTTCCGCGATCAACTTGAGGATGTGCCGCTCGGTGGGGGTGAGGCCGGCAAGACCAGCCAGGAGTGTTTTGATCTGGGACTTCGCCTGGTCGCGCCGCACCCAGTAATCGGTCAGTAGCGGAGAGTAGTAGTGGCGCCCCGCCGCGACCGCTTCGAGACAGGTGGCGATCTCTCCAACGACCCCATCCTTCAACACGTATCCCATGACACCCAGATCCATCGCTCGATTGAAGAACTCTTCGTTGTCGTGCATCGTGAGGATGACGACGGCCACCTGCAGTCCGCGCCGGCGGATCTCTGTGGCGACGTCGAGGCCGTTCCGTTTCGGCATGTCGACGTCGAGGATCGCGATGGTCGGTCGATGATCATGGATCGCGATGAGCGCCTCAGAGCCGTTTCCGGCTTCGACGATGCGCGAGCCGGAGAACTTCTCCTCGATGATCTGCACCATCCCGCGTCGGAACACGGGATGGTCATCGGCGATCAATATGGTGTGTGGTTTGGGCATCAGGGACAAAGAGTGTACCGCAACGGCGCATCATCTTTCCTGGGCATCTCAGCGCAGATGCGGTGGAGGGCTCGACGTGGAGATCACGGCTCCGGCGCCGGTTCCGGCTCGTTCCCCTCGATCGGTACCCGTGCCGCGATCGTCGTGCCGCTCTCGGGAGACGACGAGAACTTGTGCACACCGCCGAGCATCTTGACGCGCTCCTCGATGCTCGAGAGCCCGAACCCGAACGTCAGGGCGTTGTCCTCGACGGGCGTATCGAAGCCCCGGCCATTGTCTTCGACGCGGATCACGATATGACCTTCATCGTAGGCGACGACGACGCTCGCGCGGGTCGCTTGCGAGTGCTTGACGACATTCGTCAGAGCCTCTTGGACAATCCGGAACACGCCGATCTCGGCCTCTCGGTTCAAGAGGCCATCGACCGACGCGATCTCTGTTTCGATCTTGACGGGCGTGACCTGCTGGATCGCACGGACCGTCGACCGGATCGTCTCCGTGAGTCCGAGGCGGTCGAGCTGGAACGGCCGCAAATTGTATGCGATCGATCGGACGCTCCGCAGTGCCGCGGTCACGGCGTCTACGACATTCATCAATTCGTCCTTGGCCGGGGTGCCGTCCTGAAGATAGTGGGCCGCGAGCAGCAAGCGATTCTTGGAGACGATGAGGTCCTGGCCCAAACCGTCATGCAGCTCTCCCGCGATCCGCTGCCGCTCCTCCTCCTGACTTTGGATGAGCCTTCTTGACGTCTCTTCCTGTCGTTCCTTCTCTAAACGGACCTGGCGAAGCCGGATCGCGACGACGAGCATACCCATGCCGACCAACGCGAGCACGGCGAGGAGACGGAACCAAAGGGTCGCCCAGAACGGGAACTCGAAGGTGAGTGTGATCTCAGCGCCATCCTCATTCCAGACGCCGTCGTTGTTCGCGGCGATGACACGGAATCGGTATGTGCCGGGGGTGACATTGGTGAATGTTGCGCTCCGTTCGTTGCCCACATCCACCCACGACTTGTTGTAGCCCACCATTTGGTACTTGAACCGCACCTTCTGGGGGGCCGTGAAGCTCAGTGCCGTGAACTCGATGCGCACCTCTTCAACTCCCGCGGGAAAGTGCATCTGGGGGAGCACCGATTGCGCGACACGGTCGACGAACACCTGCTCCACAACCACCGGGGGACTGGCACGATTGGGACGAAGCGTGGTCGGGTTCGTACGGGCGATCCCGCTTGCGGTCGGGAACCACAGCTCTCCATTCGGATGTCGCAGACCTGCCGGCTGGAAGCCCCCGTTCGTTTCGATGGTGCGCAAGCCATCACCACGTCCGTACGTGATCGAAGTGACTTGCTCGATGCGACCATCGGCGACGGCGTTCAATTCCTGGAGCGCGACCTTCCAGATACCGCGATTGCATCCCATCCATGCGTACCCATTCGGGCCGATCAGAAATTGGGATATGATATTGTCGTAGAGGCCATCGCTCGTCGTGATCCGCACCAGGTTACCGTTCTTCCACCGCAAGAGTCCGCCGCCATAGGTCCCCATCCACACAGAGCCGGCCCCATCGAGCATGACGGTCCGAACGGGCGCGTAGTTGCTTCCGGAGGGCCCTGCGAGCCGACGGACATCCCCCGCTTCGAGGACCGCCGGTCCCAGCTGTGTGCCGATCCAGAGACGGCCCAAGCTGTCCTCGGCGAACGAGCGAATGTCATCCGAAGGAAGGCCTTCCTTGGTGGTCCAGCGCTCAACGTTCTCACCATTCAGGTGAGCCAAGCCGGCATTCTGTGTTCCCACCCACAGACCTCCCGCGCGGCGGGGCTCGAGCGCCATGATCACATCGCTTCGAAGTCCACTTGATGCACCCCACCGTCGTACTGTTGCCTCCGGCTGATCCGGGTCCATTCTCCAGAGGCCAGCTCCCCACGTTCCAACCCAGAGACGCCCTCTCGGGTCGACGGTCAGTGACCACACACACTGGCCACTCAACAACCTCGAGACTGGATGTGGGATGACCTTTCCGTCGCGAACCAACAGCACGCCCCCACAATTCAATCCAACCCAGGTGCCGTGTCGACCGTCATGCACCATGGCCGTGACATTGCGCTGCGGGTCGTCGAGGTCCCAGTGGTCAAACGTGGCGCGACGGATCCTGAATAACCCCTGGCTCACGGTCCCAATCCAGGTGTTCTCTTCACGGTCGGTCAACACGCTGCGGACCATGAATGCCCGGCCCCATCGCTCGGTCCCTTGCCGATAGAATCGGCCGTCCAGATACCGCAACACACCCGACCGCATGGCGTTGATCAGGGCCGGCGGTCCGTCGAAAAGGACTTCGTCGAACGCATACGAATCCCGGAGGCGCGTTGCCGGCGTCTCGACGAATTTGCGTTGATGGAGCTCAAACAGGCGGCCCGCCGAGGTGCCAGCCCATACGTGTCCGGCCGAATCCACCGTCACCGAGACGACCAAGTCGTGAGCGTCCAGCTCCGGCAATTCGTGCGTCTGAATGCCGGATCCCTTCAGTTCGGCAATCCCCCCGCCGCCGATCCAGAGAGATCCGGTGGAACTGGCTTTGATCGTACTCACGATCGGGATCTGCCACGTCGGCTGTAAACTTGATTGCGTGACCGAATCTTTGCCGTCTGACGACCCCATGACCCGCGCCAATCCTGCATTCATCCTTCCCAGCCAGATCACCCCGGATGAATCCTGTGCAAGAGCGAGGATCGACAATGTCGGCTCAGCTCCCTGCCGAGCCGACACGAGGTCGAAATGCTCAGCACGATACCGGAACAATTGGCCATCTTCCGTTCCGACCCAGAGCGTGCTGTCGTGTCCTTCGACGAGACTGGTGATGCGGAAGGCGCGGTCGTCGGTCGGAGAGATGCGTTCAAACGTATGGAAGCGCACGCCGTCGAAGCGGACAAGGCCGCCGTTCGTTGCAAGCCACAGAAATCCGTCGAAGGTCTGAACGACGGCCGACACGGTGTTCTGCGGCAGACCCTCGTTCACCGTCCACTGGTCGAGGATGTAAGGTTCACCCTTGGACGAAAAGATCGTCTGGGCGTCGGCAGATGCAACGATCAGGAAGACGGCCGTCAGGAAGGACCAGGCGCGCGCACGGAATGCCGACTGGCCGGTGGGGGCGATGGAGCGCACGGTGGTCGTCAGGTGCGGATGTAGTTCGGGTAGAGGCGTTTGGCGCAATCGGGACAGGTCCGCAGCTCACCCGCCTGATGCGCGTGTTCGCGGACAAAGAGCTCGAGCGACGTCCATGCACCCGATTCACTCTGCAGGCGTCCGCACGAAGAACAGACCGGCATCATGTGGCTCAGGAGGTTGAGACGTTCCGTTGCCACAGCCAATTCACCGACCGAGCGCTTCGACTCGAGGACCGCGCCGGCGATGCGCGACATCGCCCGCAAGGCCTCTTCCTGTCCGACCGTGAGCGTCCGCGGCACTCGGTCCAGCACACAGAGCGCGCCGAGCGGAAGTCCTTCGGGGCTGAGGATCGGGGCCCCGGCATAGAACCGGACCGATGGTTCGTGCGTCACGAGCGGGTTGTCCCTGAAGCGGTCGTCCTCATGCATGTCGGGAACGACCATGACCGTCGGCTGGAGGATCGTGTGAGCGCAGAACGAGATCTTGCGCGACGTCTGCGGGTGTTGGACTCCGACCCGCGACTTGAACCATTGCCGGTCACGATCGACGAACGTGACGAGCGACATCGGCGTCTTGCAAAAGAACGACGCCAGATACGTCAGGTCGTCGAATGCCCGCTCCGGAGCCGTGTCGAGAATGCGGTACCGGCGCAATGCGTCAAGGCGTTCAGATTCTCTGGGATGGAGCGCGGCGGCAGACACGAATGGATCGCTCGATGTGGGAAAGTATCCTACCGGAAATCCGGTTGAAATTCAAGCGGACGCGGCCTACAGCCCATGGCGTCGCAATTCGGGCTCGAGCACCTCACCCCAGACAGCATATGCCCGCGCCGTCAAATGAACCCCGTCCGTCGTGAACTCGTCCCGGAGACGTCCCCCTTCGGACAGACGGGCGTTCAGGTCAATGAAGGTCAACCCGTGCTCACGACAATGCGTGGAAAGGAGTTCATTCAGCCGGGCGACCTGCGGGTTCCTCTCGTCCGCCAGGCGCCAGCGTGGCGAAACGTGAAGGGTCGATTGGACGATCGGAATGATCGATGCTCCGCGGAGAGAATCGAGCAGAGCGGTATAGTTGCGGAACACCTGGTCGGCCGTGTACCCCGCGTAGAGGTCGTTGATGCCCCCCATGACGAAGCAGACCTTCGGCCGGAGCGGAAGGACATACTCGAGACGGTGCAAGAACCCTACGAGGTTGTCACCACCGATGCCGCGATTGAGGATGTTCGGACGTCCTAGGAGCTCGCTCCATTCCACCCCGGCCGTGATAGAGTTGCCGAGCATCACGACGTCGGCCCTCGCGGGCCGGTAGCGGGCCCAGAGGTCGGTCATGTGGCGGTAGTGAGCGCTCTTGAGATAGAGCGAGTCGAGGGAAGCAGTGGATTGCGAGAACAGCGGTACAACAAGGACGGAGAAAAGCACCAGGACCGAAAGAAGACGCACGGGGCACCTCTCAAAAAGGCGTCACACGAAGTTTCACGAAACAGAGCGAAGGTACACGAAGGTACGTATTTATTTTCTTGTGTACTCCTGCCGGCAGGCAGGTTCGTGTCCCGCATCTGTTTCGAGCCAGCGGAGACAGCGTACACACTGCAACGTCTATCAAAACAGCGCGACACACGTGATCGCCGCCAAGAATGAAACGCATCACAGACACCCCACAGCGTCAGCGCCGAGCGTTCCAGAGATCCTGATAGGAACATTTGTCAGCCGCTTCGCCTGAACGTTCCCCTCCTACAAAGCGAACGAGCCCAGGGATGTCCTCCCGGGCTCGTACGATCCGTATGTGGATCTCTGTGACGACTCTGCGGAACTCTGTGTTCCGCTTCTACCCTTCAGCCGACGGCGCCAGCAGTTCCTTCTCGATGGCCTCCTTCAGCGCCTCCTTGGGAAGCGCACCGACCGCCATCTTGGGCTGTCCGGATGCAGGCACGAAGAGCATCGATGGGATGCTCCGGATGCCAAAGACGCTCGCGACCTCTTGTTCATCGTCGACGTTCACTTTATAGACGTCGATCTTTCCCTCGTATTCCTTCGAGAGCTCATCGAGAACGGGGCCGACCACACGGCAGGGACCGCACCACGGCGCCCAGAAGTCGATGACCGCCGGACGCGGCCCGGAGAACTTCCACTCCGAGTTCGTATCGTAGTTGAAGACCTTCTCTTTGAATTCCTGAGTATTCAGATGCGTTGACATAGGGGCTCCCGATTGACAGAGATATTGTCCACGATGCATTCCTTCGTGGTTCGATTTTCTTAGAGGGATGCGATCACCCGCCGCAACCTGGCTTCCACCTCAGCCGCGATCGGCTTCATCGCTTCATTCTGTATGATCTGCTCCATCACCAACGGGTCGAAAGCGCTTACGGCCGTCTTTCCATCCTTCTCGTACACGATGACATTGCAGGGTAGCAAAAGACCAACCTCTTCTTCAGCCGCCAGGGCCTTAAGGGCGAACGGCGGATTGCATGCCCCCAGGATCGTGTACCGCTCGATGTCCGCGTTGATCTTCTTTTTCAACGTGTCCTGCATGTCAATGGACATCAGGACGCCGAACCCTTCTTTCTTCAGCTCCTCCGTAACGCGTTCGATCGCCTGCTCGAATGTATACGAGGTCGTCGTTCCGATACCGTAGCTCATGATGTCCCTCCGTCCGTGTCCGCTGGTTTGGTGCTTCGGAATCGGGCCGGGTGGACCAGAAATCCGATGAGTGCACCGTAAGCTGTGCTGATCCAAGGATCGCTGGTGATCGCACAACCGCGCTCGCAACCGATGGCGGCATAGTACCAGTAGCCCACCCCGCCTCCGACCAGCATCAAGGCCACTCGTTGGATCCACACATTCAAAATGATCGATCTCAGTGTTGCCATGACCCGATGCCTCCTTCCAGGTGCGCCACCCCAAATCCGGCCTTCTTCGCCCGAATGGCTGCGACCATGCTCCGGCTGCCGGTGGCGCAGTAGAAGATCACCTCGCGGTCACGGTAGCGTTCAAGGCCTTCCAACGCAGATCCCAGCTGGGCCACGGGAACATGGACCGAACCCGGGATGCTTTGCTGCGATCGTTCCTGCGAGGTTCGAACGTCGACGAGAACGGCCTTGCCTGTCCGAAGCCGCTCAGCGACCTCCTGGCCTCCGTACCGCGGGATGTCCCGAGCGATGTACCATCGTCGCACCCGCAGGATAAGCCACAAGGCCAAAATGCCGTAGAGAACGAGTTGTCCGGTTTCCATATCGTAGGGATTGGATGCAGGCGCACGGAAAAGGATTCAGAGCTCTCTGGAGCGGACGGCTCGAAGATCTTCGGGGGTGTTCACGTTCATCAATACCCTCGGATCCATCGGAGGTTGAAACGACCACAGGGGGACTGCCTCGTATCCTGCCATCTCCAGGAACCCGTGCATGGAGCGCTGGCCTGCCAGCAATCGTGATTCGGCCAGGTCCAGGAGTCGTCGGTCGTAGAGCGCACACACGGGATGGAGCCGATCGGTCTGAGGGACCGTGACCGGCCGAGCGCCATGACGAGAGATGAGGGATCGAAGCAGGTCGGGAGTGAGAAACGGCAGGTCGCACGAGACCAACGCGATGGTTTTCGAGGCCGCTGCCGAGAGCGCGGCATGGAGGCCGCCAAGCGGACCGCTCGCGTGATGCCGGTCGGGGATGATGGGCAGGTGGAGGAACGATACCTCCTCCGGCCGGTCTGTCACGACAGTGACCGATGAGACGACCGCGGAGAGAGCGGCGAGGACTCGTGCAACGATCGGCGCACCATCAACTTCGACGAGAGCTTTCGGCGTTCCGAGACGGCTGCTGCGTCCGCCTGCGAGAATGAATCCGTGCACGTCTGCCGGCGAGATCACGAACGGCGGGAGCGCTTCGGGCGACGTTCGACGACGTCGTCGATCCAGCTCATCGCCGCCATCGACGATGGGAACCCGATGGTCGGGATCGCCAGCAGGGCGACATGCCGCAGGTCGCGTACGTCGACGCCGATCTCGAACGCCTTGCGCACATGCGCATGTGCGCCGCCTTCGAGCCTGGCTCCGACCGAGAGGGCGAATTTCACGAGCGCGCGTTCACGGGCCGACAACGGCCCGTCCTTCTGGACCGCCTTCCCGAGCTGGTCGTAGGCCGCAGCGACCGTGGGATGGTGTTTGGTGAACTGAACGAATCGTTTGGGCAGTTTCTTGGGTGCGGGCATGCTGACCTCCGAATGATCGGTGAGAGAAGATAGGCCAAAGAAGATATCAGGCGCCATCCTGGGCGTCTGATATCCACGCTCTCTTCATCCATCTGCAATCCTGACCAGCCTAGCAACCCTCTTTCTTTTTCTTCTTGGCGCCACCGGCCGGTGCTCCCGCGGCGGGAGGATCGAGCTTGGGGGCCACGATGGCCGGCCGCGCCGCCGTTGCGGTCGTCCCGCCGGTCTGAGGCGAGCCGCCGAAGTACTTGCTCACCTCCGCCGTGCGGGCGAATTCGATCCTGGCAGCCGCATCGGCATTCTCGGCAATCGTCGGGAACAATACCTCGTCGTTCCAGCCTTCCAACCCTCCGCGGAGGATGTACACGCCCTCATACCCCAGCGAGCGAAGAAGCATCCACGCTTGGGCGGAGTGGATACCGCCGTCGGAGTACAGGACGAGCTTTTCATTCTTCGCTAGTCCGGCGTCGGTCAGCGATGCCACGGGAACATTCTCGGCACCCGGAATGGCGTAGGTCGCGAACTCCTTCTCCGAACGCAGATCGATTAGCCGGTAGTCGGAGCGGCCCTGGATGATCCAATCGGCGAGCGTGAGCGGAGCGACGTGGTCCACTTCCTTCTGGACGATGATGGCCAGGTCCTTTGCATCGACGGTCGCGGTATGCCCCTGGTATGGATCGCCTGCCACGATCGCAAGGGCACCGAACATGAACGCCACGGCCGCCAGCCGTTGATTCAGTGTGCTGGTGACGAGCAGCTGCTTCATGACGTCCGCCCTCCCTTCCTAGCAGCCAGCACCTTCTCTCCCCATTCGGCTGCTGCGAACGCTCCGAGCGCCATGACCACAACGCCGAAGACCAGGATCCCGTACGGAATGCCGGTCAATTGTGCGAGCGTCACCTGACCCATTGGCGTGGAGTTGTAGAACGTCTCCAGCAGGGGAAACGCCTCACCGAAGACAAGGATTCCGACGAGGAGCCCGCCCAAATAGACCCAGCCATCCGTACGACCGGTCGCCGCCGACACGCACGAGGTGCCTGGACAGTAGCCCCCGATGACGAACCCGAATCCGAGCAGCAGTCCACCGACGACCTGCGGAAGCAGGTTGGTCGGAGTGAGATAGACGAGCGACAGATCGACGAAGCCGAGGACCGACAGAAAGTAGACGCCAAGCATGGCCGTCACGATCGCCGTGAACATCACCTTGAGCACGGTCATGTCCGTGAAGTAGAACTGCGCCGCAAGCTTCTTCGCGCTGCCAAAGCCGGCCCGCTCGAGGAAGAACCCGAAGCCGATCCCGATGACGACGGCGATGATGAGACTTACCTCGTCGTTGAACAATCCGAATTTGAAGAGCGGGGCGTTCATTGCCATTGTCTCCTCATCACATAGGCCAGCGCGTACGCGCCAGCGAACACGCACATCATGAAGGCCCAACTTCCGACGTTCAGCAGGGCTCCGCCCGACAGCGCCTGCCCGCTCGTGCAACCCCGGGCAAGCTTGGCGCCAAATCCCATGAGGCCGCCGCCGAGGAACGCGAACATCAGCCGGCTCCGCACCGCGATGCGGGGTCCCTTTTCGGTCGTGCGCTTGATGCGCCCTGCCAGGACACCCGACAGGAAGCCGCCGGCGAACAAGCCGATCACTTCGAACACCAGCCAGTCTTTGAACGGATTCCCTTCGGTCCCGAGATACTCGCCGTAGAAGTTGTTTGCGGCAGCATGCGCCGGCGCGACCTTCGCGACGCTCACGCTCACCAGGGTCGAGAAGGCACCGGAAGCGCCCAGGCCCCGGCCCATAATGACGAACGCAGCGAGCAACACAAGCCCAAGACCGATGCCGGCAAGATAGGGGTTCATGTACGGCTGGGGTGATCGGGAGACGCCAACGGCGTGCTCGCGGACCCCAGCGGTGGTTGCAGCTTGAGTGGTCATAGAAGATTCTCCGTCAGAGGGTACGATACATCGACAGTGCTACAGATCTCGATTGCTGGGCAGATCACGTCTCACATCAATTCCCTGCCATCCGCGTCCAATGGCTTGCCTGACCGGCGAAGACGATCACAAACCGGAGTGCGATGCCCCCGGCGATGACCATGATCGGTGCGATCGCCGTGTGCCGGACCTTGTGATTGACGGCGAGGAGCTGAAGGAACAGCGGGATGATGATCCCGAGCAGAACGACGAACACCCAGAACGCGGCTGCGTAGGGCCCCGTGAGCAGCATGTCGGCCGCATGATGCTGGGCCTGCGATGACGACACGAGCCCGATGAAGAACAGGACAAAGATGAGGAGCTCGAAGATGAGGAAGCTGTTGTCGGCCTTCGCCAGAAGTTCCCGCTCCGTCCGGTCGGTCGTAATGAGATGCACCAGCGCAGCGGCCGACGACAATCCGGAGGTCAGGAACAGCACCCAGAGCATCGAGCTGCTCCACAGCGGCCGGGCGCCAAGGGAACTAAGGAGGATCCCGGTATACATTCCGAGCACGGCCCCCATGATCATATTGAGCACGCCGATGTTTTTGGCGAGCATGGGGCGTTCTGCGATCATCGCCGAGATGCGGTCGAAGATCGGTATGCGATTCCGGAAACGCTTTGGAATGGCGACCAGCGTGTTCAACAGCAGCGTCGGATAGACGAGCACGAGGATCCATGCGCCCCACGACATAGGCGACGTGAACTCGAACGCCAGATACAACCGCCACACGTAGAGCTTGTGCTCGAGGTCCAGGAACAGCGCGAACATGCCCAGCGACAGGAGCACGAGGCTCAGGTGGGGCAGATAGAAGTTCGAGAAATCGCTGTGCCGGTGATGACCCCGCAGCGTGAAATAGCCGGCGATGATCATGAAGCCGGCGACCAGTCCGCCGATGAACAAGTAGACCGGGATCTCCCAGCCCCAGATCGCCAGGGCGGGATCGATCAGATGATTGTTCCGTGTCGAAAAGAGTTCATGCATGGTCAAGCCCTCGGAAAGAAGCGGAACTCGAGCCTGCCTGCCGCAGGCAGGGATCCACGAAGGACGGAGTCCATATGGCCGCCCGGACATCCACCAGTCGTGCTCGTTTCGGATTTCGTATTTCGCATTTCGTGCTTCACCGGAATCTCACGTCAGGTAGTACACGTGAGGCTCAGTACCTGCCGCCGGAATGAGCACGTGGTTCTTCCTCGACGCCAGGAGTCTGGAGACGTTCGAGTTCGGGTCGTCCAGGTCGCCGAAGTGCATGCAGTGGGTCGGACAGACCGACACGCACGCCGGGTCCATTCCCTTCTCCACGCGATGGATGCAGAACGTGCATTTGTCCACGTACCCATCGGGATGCACAAAACGGGCATCATACGGGCAGCTGGCAATACATGCCTTGCAGCCGATGCACATTGTCTTTTCCACGAGGACGACGCCCCCGTAGTCGTGGACATGGCTTGCACCTGTCGGGCAGCAATCGACGCACGGAGGCTCGGAACACTGATTGCAACGCTCGCTCCGGATCTCCATGTGGAGCGTGGGGAATTTCCCTTGCGTGTCGTAGACGATCCAGTCGCGGTTGAACCCCTCGGCGACGTTGTTCTCCGTCTTGCACGCCACGACGCAGTCCATACAGCCGACGCATCGCGCCGTATCGATGACCATCGCGAGCCTAGCCACGGTCCACCTCCGCCGTCTCGATGGTCACGAAATTCACATTCATCCCCGTCCCTCCCATCAACGGGTCCACCGTATATCGGGTCACCAGCTGTGCATCGCTCGCGCCACGGCCCAATGCTCTCCGCAGTCGCTTGGATGTATGGCCAAAGCCGTGGACCATGTAGACACACTCGGGCCGGATCCGCTCGGTTGCGAGCACTTTGATCCGATTGCTGACGACGTTGTCCTGATTACGGAGCACGACCCAGTCTCCCGTCTTCCAGCCGTTGCGCGATGCGACGTCGGCGTTGACCCACACCATATTCTCGTCCATCATGTCCATCAGGACCGGATTGCTCTGCGTTCTGCTGAACGAATGCACGGGCGATCGGCCGTACAGGAGGCGGAAGCTCCCCGGCGGTCCCGACTTCGGTCTCTGGTAGACCGGCACAGGATCGAAGCCCGCCGTTTGCAGTTGGAGCGAGAAGAACTCGATCTTCCCCGATGGCGTGGGGAATTCTGCAGGCACGCCTTCGTCAAAGTAGATCGGCTGTTTCGGACCGCGGATGATCCCCTTCTGCTGCAGTTCATCCCACGACAGGCCGGCGGCCGTGACGCGATGCGAGAGATATTCTTCGATGTCCTTCCACGGATAGTACGCGCCCAGGCCCAGCTTTTCCGCCAGCGTCTTCGCCATCCACCAGTTCGGCTTTTGGTCGTTCGGCGATTCAACGACCGGTTGCCGGACGGCGACGAACGGATCGCGGAACCACTCGACGTTCAGGTCGTCATGCCGCTCCAGGTAGATCGACTCGGGAAGGACCACGTCGGCCCATCCGGCGATCTCGCTCGGGATCACGTCGACGACGACGAGGAGGTCCAGGTTCTGCATCGCCCGGATCGTCTCCTCTTCGTTCGGAAGGGCATGGAGCAGGTTGGTAGCGTACACGAACCACCCTTTGATCGGATACGGCTTGCCTGTGATCGTCGCTTCGCGGATCCCGGTCGTGATCGTTTCGTGCGCGAACGGGTACTTGTGTCCGGGGTTGTCGACCTTGGGTTTCGACGGGGTGGGATATGCCGGCGTGGGGTACGCCGGAACATCCATGGACTGCGGCGTGTAGAAGCCCCCCTTTCGACCCCACGAGCCCATGAGCGCGTTCAGCAACGCAATGGCGCGGCTGCGTTGAGCGTCGTCGCCATACCATGTTGCGTGCCGGCCCGGATGGATCAGCGTGGCCGGCCGATAGCGGGCCATCTCGCGCGCCGTTGCACGAATGAGCTCCGGATCGATACCGGTCTCCGGATAGGCCCACTCGGGCGTGTACGATGCGAGCGATGCGGCGAACGGTTCGAACCCGAACCCATATTGCTTCACGTACTCCGCGTCGTACAACTTCTCGTTCACGATGACATGCATCCACGCCAGTAGCAGGGCCAGGTCGGTCCCGGGCTTGATCGGAAGGTAGTACTTCGCCTTGCTCGCGGCGATCGAATACCGGGGATCGACGACGATGACGCTCGCGCCGTCGCCCACCGCATCGGCAAATTCCTGTACTTGCGTGTTGTGCATGTTCTCGCCCAGGTGCGATCCGATGAGGACGAGACACTGTGCGTTGCGAATATCGGTGCGCTCAGGCGAGGAGACATCTTCGCCGAACGTCAGTCGGAACCCGACGTCGCGCGGTCCGCGGCACTGGGCGAACGACGGCGCCGTGATGTTCGGCGAGCCGAATGCTTTGATGGTGTGCTTGAAGAAGTTGCCGCCGATGCCATGGCTGAACAGGGCGATCGACTCTGGCCCGTACGACGCCTTGATCTTCTGCATCTTCCCGGCGATGTACGTCATGGCCTCATCCCAGGTCACCTCCACCCATTCATCCTCTCCACGGTCCTGGCGCCGGATCAGCGGAGCGCGCAACCGGTCGGTGTCGAAGGACGCGCCCACGCCGCCCGTACCCCGCGGACACAGACGGCCCTGACTCAGCGGGTCGAGCGGATTGCCTTCCACTTTCCAGAGCGTTCCATCCCGGACGTGGGCGATCGCCCCGCACTTCCAGAAACAGATGTCGCAGAACGTCGCCACAGACCGGTCGCCCTTGGCGGCGCCCGATGAGCGCAGTGACGAAGAGATGGAGGTTCCGGCAGCAGCGACCGCCGAGGCGGCTGCGACAGTGGCGCCGGAGATCTTCAGGAACTTACGCCGTGACAGGGTCGTCATATGCTTTCGAAGCCATGATGATGGTCTCTTTGATATCACCGCAGTCGACCGCAAGCTCGTACACCGGGCACACGCGGCAGTCGCGCGAAGCGCAGACATTACGGGTATGCAGATGTGTCCAACATCCCCCTTCGTGACCGCGGAAGGCGGAGCAATTGCGCCGGTCTGTCTGGGAACACTTGATGATGTCCCAGCACGGGATCAGCGAATGCAGGCGGCGAAGCCCCTCGATGCCGATCTTGTCTTCCGTAATGGCGCGACGGATGCAGCGAAGACGCTCGACATCGGCCTCTGAGTAGAGGCGCTGGTTGCCGGGCGACTTTGAGGGGACGATCAGTCCTTCGCGTTCGTACATCCGCAACGTCTGGACAGCCACATTGAGGATGCGCGCAACCGTCCCTATGGAATAGAGAGGTTTCTTGCGGTCTTGGCCAGTTTCCATAGGAATCACTCCGAATACCTACACCTATAAATGACAAGTTATATGCCAGGCCGAAAAGACGATTAGGGCTGGAATTTGCCGAAGTCCGTACCGCGCGTCTCATGTTTGCTAGAGGCAAGCAACTGTTTTCGAGAATCAGGAAGGTGCGCGAGACGGATCAGCTGACCGGTTCACCAACTTGATGTTGGCTGTCGCCGCCAGACCCACCGTCCCGGATCATTGCGCAGAAAGGTCGCTGAAGAACTTTCTCGTCCATCAGACACGAAGGTCGCGAAGATCCGCTGCAGTGACGGTTCCATGGGCCACCTATCGCACTCCTGGTCTTCGATTCGTTCGGCTGCCTCTGCCTCCTCGCTCGCCTCGGCCCATGCGGATATCGGCTCGGATAGGCAGTTCCGCGGACAATCTGGCATTTCCCCGAATCCTTCTTTATTCTGGCAACATCAAACGAATGAAGGCGTCCGCGACATACGACTCGAACGAGGAATCTGAGCTTCTTGCCGCGGCACAACGGGGCGATCAGCGGGCATTTACCACGCTCGTCAATCGGTACGAGGATCTCGTGTATCGGTATGCCTTCAAGCTCTGTCGCGACCAGGAGGCGGCGGAAGAGGTCTTCCAGGACACGTTCGTCAACGTCTTTCGAAAGCTGCACCAGTTCGACCGCCGGTCGAAATTCTCGACGTGGCTGTACCGGGTGGTGACGAACAACTGTCTCATGAAGATGCGGAGGTCGAAACTGGCCAGGGCCTCCGTCAGCATCGATGCACCCGAAGGCTTCACGAACAATCCTCCACACGACGAAGACGGACACGTGCGCCAGACGATCCCGTCGTGGCGCGAGACGCCCCTCGATGGAGTGTTGAAGCGGGAGACCAGGATGCATCTCGACGAAGCCATCGCCAAGCTCCCGCCGGACTACCGTTCGGTGTTCGTCCTTCGCGATGTTGAAGAACGGTCCGCGGCGGAGACCTCGAAGATCCTGGGGCTCAGCGTACCGGCGGTCAAATCACGGTTGCATCGGGCCCGGGCATTTCTCCGGGAAGAATTGCACGGATACATGAGAGCATGAAGAAACGCCTGGTCAAATGTGACGAAGTCGCGAAGCACATCTGCGACAACCTCGACAGTCAGCTCGACTCGCCGCGATGCCGGGAGATCCGGAAGCACATCCACGACTGCCCGAACTGCTACGCCTACCTTGACAGCGTCAAGAAGACCGTACACCTCTACCGTGTCGAGCCGACGCCGCACCTGTCACCAAAGGCTCACCGCAAACTGATGGCCATTCTGAACCTGAAGTAGGACGGACACCATGTCCGCCGCACCGCTCCCTTCCCGCTTTCGCCGAATCTTTGCCGCCCGGCTCGCGTTCCTCGCGATCGCCCTGACCTCGAACCTGCTCCTCCTGGCAAACCGCCTGGAGCTCGACCTCAGCCTCATCATCTTTGCTTCAGCAACAACCCTGTACGCCGTCGTGACCGCTGCATGGTGGCGATGCCCGACCTGCAACCGATACCCGGGCAACTCTGTCATGCCCGACTTTTGCGAGTCGTGCGGAACGCACCTCTTTGGGCACGACCGCGCAGACGGCGCCGCCACACCGGTCGCGGTCGCCAATCCCGAACGCAGGGTCGGTGGCCTCCTTGTTCTGCGGTTCCTCTTCGGCGCGGCGCTCGTTGCGATCTTCGCCTTCTGGGGCCCTGAAATGGACCACAATCCGATGCTATTCTGGGCCGTGACCCTCGTCTTCATGGCTGTGGGTGGATGGGGTGAGTGGCGTTGGTGGAGATGTCCGCATTGCGGCGGCTACCTTAAACGCACTCTTTGGCCAGGTCGATCGTGTACGAAGTGTGGTGGAAAGCTTCTCTGATCATTTGCATTCCGTTCCACCGGAAGACCATTACGAACTCGTAACCCCCGCTCGCTCCTACGAGGACACGTCGCAAGGCGCGTTCTCCGGGGCCGCGCGATCCATTTCCCCTCAATGGACCTGGAGCCCTTCTTCCTTTCCTTGCTTCTGGCCGTGCGATTGCTAATCTTTGTTCATTCATGGGCTTTCCTCCTCCACAACGTCCTCCCGGACCGCCCCGTCCTCCAGGGATGACGCCACCGCGTCCCGCAGGAGTACCGCCGCGTCCCGCGGGGATCCCACCTCGGCCGCCGGGCGTTCCGCCTCGTCCTGCTGTCCGTCCGCCGGGGTCCCCTGCTTCAGTACCGACAGGTCGTCCCACGGGTCCGACGCCGGCGCCTCCGGGGCGCATCCCAGGAGTGCCCGTCAAGCCGGGAGGTCAGTTCGGCGGAAACCGCTACACGCCGAAACTCCAGAAAACGGCCCCCAAGCCCAAGCAGAACATGCTTGGCAACTTCTTGTTCCGTTCTGTCTTCTTCATCGCCACAGCTTTGACGGCATACGTACTCGGCCCCAACTATAAGATCAACGGACCCGCGATCAGTTTCGGTTTGATCGGCCTGATGGTACTGAGCATGGTGCTCATCGACCGTGTCATGTGGAGATGCGCCAACTGCGGGTCATACATGGGCATCTCTCCCTGGCCGGGCAAACGCTGCAAAAAATGCCAGGTGCGTTTCTTCTGACCGTTCATCGGCGATTCCGGATCGGTCCTTCCGCACACTTTCCTGCCCAAGTTTATCCGTCGGTCGGCTCCACGCAATGGCAACCTTGATTTCCGTACACGCGTTGATCTCGCCGCTCGCTCGATGAAGCATCCGGGACGACAATCATCGATGTTCCTGGTTCTCACGCTCGTGTTCAGCGCCGTGCCATACAGCGTCATGCTGTCAGCCGGGAGCATGCGCGTCGACGGTGGACTGTGGGTGCTTGCCGTGATGTGGTGCCCGGGGCTCGCCGGCATGATCCTGCAGTTCGTCGAACATCGGTCACTGCGCGGACTGGGTTGGGGATGGGGGAAGACGAAGTTCCAAGCGATCGCCTATCTGTTGCCGCTGGCGTACGCGGGAGTGGCATACGGATCGGTGTGGCTCACGGGACTCGGGTCCGTGCCCGACACGGCCAGGATTGCGCGAGCCCTGCAATCGATCGGCATCGCGAGCGCGCTGCCTGCGGGTACCTCTGTCGTTGTCTGGCTTGGCGTGGTGGGAACCATCGGATTCCTGCAGAGCTGTCTGTCTGCCACGGGGGAAGAAATCGGGTGGCGGGGCTATCTTGTCCCCCGGCTCGCCGCGGCTCTTGGTCCGACGAAGGCCACGCTTGTCACCGGAACGGTCTGGGCGCTCTGGCATTTTCCTGCGATCTTCCTGCTCGAGTATACCGGCGCGACGCCCTCGTGGTATTCAGCGTCGATGTTCTTCATCATGGTGGTCGGCATCAGCTTCCCGTTCACGTGGCTCCGGCTGGCTTCGGGCAGTCTATGGACGGGCGCATTTCTGCACGCCAGCCACAACGCATTCATCCAGGGATTCTTCGACGTCATAACCGTGGACACAGGTCCGACGGCCTATCTCATCGGGGAGTTCGGCGCCGGGCTTGCGATCGCCGGAGCGATCACCGGTTTTCTCGTGTGGCGAAGGAAGATGCGCGCACCCCTCTCCGCCCGTCAGGACGAGCAGGAATGACCGACCTGCCGGTGACGTTCACCCAAAACCGCGCCTACCTCTGACGCCTCGCTACCCAGTTCTGATCATTGTTGCGATCCATGTCGACACCTGATCCCACCCGACTGAACCTGTTCTTCGAAACCCTCAGCGACGAGGATTTCGAACAGGTGCGTCCATCGCTCATCCGCCGCGAGTGGGCCAAGGGTTCCACGATCCTCGGTGTCGATGACCCGCATGAAGCCTTGTTCCTCATCCTCTCGGGGCGGGTGTGGGTGAGCAAGCGAACCTCAGCTGGCGGAGAGATCTTGCTCTCGTTGCTCCATGCCGGCGATTTCTTCGGTGAGTCGGAGCTCCTCGACGGGCGTCCGCGGATGTCGACGGCGATCGCCCTCGACGAGACGGTGACCGCTGAGTTGCCGAAGGCTGACTTCGAGGCGTTGATCGCGTCGTCGCCGGAGGTCGCCCAGCGTCTGGCTCAGGTGCTGAGCGTCCGGCTGCGCGGCTTGAGCCAGCACTTTGTCCGCCAATTGGAGCGCATTGGCGACCAGCATTCGCTCGAGATCGAGAAATTGCGGCGCCTTTCCGAGGCTTCACGCATCGTCAATTCTACGCTGCATCTCGACCGCCTGCTGGAGATCATCCTTGACACCGCACGCGACATCGTCGACGCCGACGGTGGAACCGTGTATGTGGTCGACGAGGCAAAGAAAGAACTCTGGTCGAAGGTGCTTCAGGGCTCGGACCTGGTCGAGATCCGATTGCCGCTCGGACGCGGTATCGCCGGATATGTCGGCTCGACAGGTGAGCCGCTCGTCATCGACGACGCGTACCTGGACCCCCGGTTCAACCCGGATTTTGATACGAAGACGGGCTACCGCACCCGGACGATCCTCTGCGTGCCGATCCGGAACAAGGACGATCGGACCATCGGCGTCCTTCAGCTCATCAACAAGCGGGATGGGCTTTTCACGAAAGAGGACCTGGACCTTATCCTTTCGTTGTCGGTCCATGGCGCGATCGCGCTCGAGAATGCCCGGCTGTATGCGCTCGAGCGGCAGAGCATCGCCATGGAGAAGGAGCTGAACGCCGCGCGGAACGTGCAGATGAGCCTCCTGCCGCACGAAGCTCCCCGGATCCCGGGCTACGACATCACCGGGCGGACAAAGCCGGCGCAATGGGTCGGAGGCGACTACTTCGACTTCATCCCGATGAACGAACGCCGCACTGCACTGTGCTTGGGCGACGTGACGGGCAAGGGATTGTCGGCGGCACTGCTCATGGCCAACATCCAGGCCATTCTGCGCAGTCAATGGATGGTGGGACCGACGCCGCGCCGCATCATGCACCGGACGAACAAGCTCCTTCGCCAAAGCATTGCAGAGGGTAAGTTCGTCACGTTGTTCTACAGCATCCTGGATATCGAGCGTCACTGGATGGTCTTCACGAATGCGGGGCATGAGAACCCGATCGTCGTAAAGCCCGACGGCACAGTACGTCGACTGAGTGCCGGCGGGACCGTTCTCGGCATCCTTGACGACCTGTTCTTCGAGGAGGATGTCATCGAACTGGAGCCCGGCGACCTTGTCGTGGTCTTTTCGGATGGCGTCACGGAAGCAGCCAACGAGAACAACGAACTCTTTGGCGAAAAGCGGCTTGAGGCGTTCGTCGTGGAGAACCGTCACCTCGATTCGGTCGCGATGGCCGATGCGATCGAGAAGAAGATCCACGATTTTGCTGGACCCGTGCCGATGCGGGACGACGTGACACTACTGGTGATCAAACGGGATCCGGCATAGATCGGTCGCGCTGCCCCCTTCCCATCGAACCCGCTTCCCTCGTCAGGACCTACGCTCCACCGCCTTTCTTTGTCATCGCTCCTCCTGTCCTACCCTGCATTTCTCCATCTACACGATCGATCTGCGATCAATCTCTTTTTCGTCTTCATTCTCACATCTTACATCTTCACTCTTTCATCTTTCATCTTTCATCTTCAATCTTCCATCTTTCATCTTCAATCTTCCATCTTCCATCTTCCATCTTCTATCTTTCATCTTTCCTCTCCCCCATGCCTCTCGCTCTCATCACAGGCGCCTCTTCCGGCCTGGGCCGCGACCTGGCCCACATCGCTGTACGCCACGGCTACGACGTCGTGCTGGTGGCACGCACCACTGACAAACTGAATTCCCTCGCTGCCGAGCTCCGCGAGACCGGCGGACGGGCCCACGTGCTCCCGACAGACCTCAGCCGTCCAGGCAGTGCCGCCGAGGTATTTCGGAAGACCCAATCGATCGGTCCGATCGACATTCTCGTGAATTGCGCCGGCTTCGGTAACTACGCCCCCTTCGCCTCGCAACCGTGGGGCCTGTACGCCTCGATGCTGCAGGTGAATATTGTCTCGCTCAGCGAGTTGACCCACGTGGTCCTGTCGGGGATGGTCGCTCGACGCTCGGGAAGGATCCTCAACTTCGCTTCGACGGCTGCATTCCAACCCGCCCCAACATTCGGGGTCTATGCTGCCACGAAGGCATACATCCTCTCGCTGAGCGAGGCACTGCACGAGGAATTGCGGGGCACAGGTGTGACGGTCACCGCAGCCTGCCCTGGTGCGACTGCGACGGGATTCCAGGCAACCGCCAATACAGGCCGGTCGATCCTGGATCGCTATCTATCGATGGAGAGCCGTCCGGTGGCCGAGGCCGCGTGGGACGGGATGATGCGGGGACGGGCGGTCGTGGTCCCCGGATGGTTCAACAAGCTGAACGGATGGTTCATTGGCGCCTTCCCCCGGATCCTGGCCCGAAAGATGGCGGCGTTCTCGATGAAGCCGAGGTAAGCGGACACGAGCGGATGATCATTCGATCGCTCCTTTCATGCGGCGCACGATCTCCGGATCGAACAACCCTGCTGCATCGCGCGCCGCAGAGTGGATCTCTGCAACTCCCGTCGATTCGATGAGACGCCGGATGTTCGCCGGTCTGACGCCTCCACCCGGCAGAATGCCGATGCTCCTCCCTACCTGTTGATGAAGTTCCTTCAGCATCGCCATCCCGAGTTCCGCAGACGCCGCGCCCCCCGACGTAAGAATGCGGCGCACACCGATGTCCGACAGACGTTGCGCGGTCGCTGGAAGGTCGTGACACCGATCGAAGGCCCGATGGAACGTCACAGGCAACGGGGCTGAACGCTTCACAAAGGCGGCAGTCCGTTCAAGGTCGACAGCATGTTCCGGTGTGAGGAGACCGAGCACGATCCCATGTGCTCCAGCCTCTTTGACCTCGTCGATGTGACGCTCCATCACTCCACATTCCGCATGTGAGTACGCAAAGTCTCCACCCCGGGGACGGATCATCACAAAGAGCGGTACTCGGGTCTGAGCAGCCAATGAGCGGACCAACTCAAGGGAGGGCGACAGACCCCCTTCGCCCAGGCTAGCGCAGACTTCCAACCGGTCAGCGCCTGCAGACGCAGCGGCAAGGCCGTCGGACAGCGAATCAATAGCGATCTCGAGAATCATAGGTCTCCTCTGCCAGAACTTGCGGGGATTTTTTTGAAGAAGCCATGCTCTCCGATCGAGCGGGGACCCCCCGGCAGCATGACGAGACCCTCAGCCGCCAATTGCCGGAGAATGAAATTTTCCGGAGGTTGGGTATCATACCCGAAAGCGTTCGGCCATGTCCAGAACCACATACACGCTCCTGTCATGCCTCATGTCGGTCGTGTTCTTCCGGCCGGTCGAGGCGCAACTGTCACGCGCTCGGGGGCCGATCGAGCATGTCGCCCGATCCATCGACGGGACGGTGGGAGTCGCGGCGATCGACCTCGCGACGGGCGACACGCTCACGTTCAACGGCGACCGCCGATTTCCGATGCAGAGCGTGTACAAATTCCCCATCGCCCTGGCAGTGCTTGACCAGGTAGAACGCGGAGCGCTCTCGTTGTCGCAGGTCGTGCATGTCACGGCGTCAGACCTCTTGCCCGACACCTGGAGCCCACTCCGCGACGCCCACCCGGCTGGGAACGTCGATCTCACGCTCGATTCCATTCTTGCAACCACGGTTGCACTCAGCGACAACAATGGCTGCGACATTCTACTGTGGCAACTCGGCGGACCGGCCACGGTGGACCGCTACGTACGCGGACTTGGCATCGACGGAATGGCTATCGTGGCGACGGAAGAGGAGATGCACGCCTCCAGCGAAGTCCAGTACCGAAATTTCAGTACGCCCATCGCAATGGCGCGTCTCCTGCGAGTATTCGCGGAGCGCGACATCTTTTCCGAAGATCTTCGTTCCTATCTTTGGAGCATCATGTCACAAAGCCCGGGCGGACCGAAGCGGCTCAGAGGGGCCCTTCCGCCGGGTACCGTCGTCGCCCACAAGACCGGCACATCGGGCGTTGATCGTCACGGGATCGCGGCGGCCACGAACGACGCGGGCATCATCGTGCGGCCTGACGGACGGCGACTCGTCGTCGTGGTCTTCGTTTCAGACTCTCGGGCTTCAGAGGCCGCGCGCGAAGGGGTGATCGCCTCGGTCGCCCGGGCCGTCTGGGACGCTGTCGGCCAACCATAGTCATCTTCCTCAGCACCTGCGACGACGCCGAGTATCCACATTCACTCGCCACCCCTGCATGCCATATGCCACTGGTAAACTTCGCCAAGCCCGACAAAGATGCGATCATCCAGAAGATCCAGGCGTTCGCCGCGAGGGAGTTCGGCCTGGAGCTTGGACAATTCGAGGCCGGAGACCTCCTGAATTTTTTCGCCGACGAGGTAGGTCCGTTCTTCTACAATCAGGGGCTTCGGGATGCCCGGGCGGTCCTCCGCAAGCGTGTCGATGACATCGGTGAGTCGATCGAGAACCTCGAGAAACCGGTCGAGGTCCGATTCACACGACCCGACGGTCGCAACAAGCCCAAGAAGTGAAGGCCCGACATCCGGACAGGATCATCATGCCACAACTCCGTGGAGCCGTCCTGGGTGCAAATCGTGGGAGTCTCTTGGCGAGGTCCATGTGGAGACGATCTCATTCTCAGAAGTGAGAGGGTTTCGATCCTCGCTCGTACGAATTTCGATTACGATTGTCTTTTCAAGGTGGTAGATTAGGGTACGCGTTCAGATCACCACTCTTGTGCATCCAAAGGAGTACGACGTGAGAATCGCCATCGTGTCGCGTGCTTTGCTGCTTTCCGCTTTGGTAGTGCTTCTCACCACATCGATCATCGCACAGATCACGCAGCGCGATGTGGTGTACTTGAAGAACGGCAGCGTGATCAAGGGGGCCGTCCTCGAACAGATCCCCGACAAGACGGTCAAGATCCAGACCGCCGACGGAAGCATCTTCGTCTTTCAAATGAGCGAGGTCGAGCGGATCACGAAGGAAGGAGTGCCGCCTCCTGCGATAGCGGCAGAGACCAACGCCGCAGAACCTGAACGCGCGTCGGGATTCTTCTCGTTTGTCGCGGGCGGAGCGATGCCAACGGGGCCATTTGCGAAAACGGACGACCCTGAAGGGGGCATGGCGAAATTCGGGTTTGTGGCCGGTATGGAGTACTCGCACATCTCTTCCGGCGGCATCTACTTTGCCATCGGCGGGTCCTACATCATGAACAAGGTCGATGAAGATGCGTTGCTCAAGATGTTCGGCGGCACGACCGGGATCTCTGCCGACATCGGTTCCTGGAACATGATCGTCCCATCCATCTCGCTCGGATTCGGAAGCACGTCCACGGGTGTGCGATTTTTCATCGCCGGCGATTTCGGGTATATGATCTCCACATCACCGAAGGTTTCGATCGACTATCTGGGCATGCAATTCTCGCAGGATCCTCTAAAGGGCAATGCCCCGGCGTTCGGCGGCCGTATCGGCCTCCAATCGGCGGGAGGGTTGACCTTCATGGTCCGTTATCTGGCCGCAAAACCGAAGTATGAACAGAGCACCTCGACCCCGGGCACGTCGACGTCCGGCGAGAGCGAACAGAAGCAGGATGTCGTGCTGTTCACGCTGGGCATCGGGTTCTGACCCGCTGTGACCGATTTGAAGGGCTGATCCAGTCCGGCGTACACCTTGCTCGGAACCTGAACGCCGCGTCGAAGACCTCACGTCCCGACGCGGCGTTGTCGTTGGTGTGACATGGTGGCTCGTCACGCGACGCTACGTTTTCGGTCTGCTTCGGCACGCCCCTTGACATCCTCCCGTAGGTCTCGCATCTTCCCTGCGATCACTCTCTCCTCCAACTCCCGTCCTCCCCATGCCGACCGAACTGAAGACCATCCGGACGAAACGCAGCGTCACGGAGTTCGTCAAGTCCGTCAAGGACACGCAGCAGCGGAAGGACACGCAGTCGTTGATCGCGATCATGCGAAAGGTCACAGGGGAGCGTCCTGCGATGTGGGGCCCGAGCATCATCGGTTTCGGTTCGTATCATTATACCTATGCCAGCGGACGCGAAGGGGACTGGATGCTGGCAGGTCTGTCGCCTCGCAAGGGTGCGCTGACGGTGTATCTCATGGGAGGCCTGGAAGCTGACAAGACATTGCTCACGAAGCTCGGCAAGCACAAGGTCGGCGGCGGATGTCTGTATCTCAAGACGCTCGACGGAGTCGATCTTAAGGTCCTCGGGGAGCTGGTTCGGCGATCGGTCAGACGCCTTCGTGAGCGGTATCCATGACACGTTCTCGAAAATGCGCCGGCGCGCTCTCTTCAGATCATACCTGCGCCTCACATGAGCCCCATCGAAGACCGATTCCCGCGACAACGCATGCCGCTTCAGTGTTCCATGTGATTCCGACCTTTCCCTCGTACGCCGACACTCCGCTTCCAGCACACCGCACGTTCACTGTGACGAATCGCGCTCCGACCATCATCGAAAACACGCTCACGCATCCTCCATAGCTACCATGCTGCGCTCTCTCCTGCTCCTGCTTCTGACCTTTCATGCGTTGATCCATCTGCTTGGGTTCGTCAAGTACTTCGGGCTGGCGCCGGTTTCGCAGTTGACGGGCCGCACGATGATCAGTGTGCCGTCGCGGGCCTACCCGGTGTACGGCATCGCCTGGCTGCTCGCCACGCTCCTGCTCCTCGCCGGTGGCGTGGGAATGATGCTCCGTCAGGAGTGGTGGCCGCTCCTCGCCGGCATTGGCGTGCTTGTCTCCCAACTCCTCGTGATCGTCGCATGGCCCGACGCGAAATACGGCACGATCGCCAACCTCATTATCCTCCTGGCGGCGCTCCCCTCGGCGGCCGAGGTCCGATTCGACCGTGCTGCGCGGAACGACATGGAGGCTCTGGTCCGGTCGGCCAGACCTCAGCCCACGGCGGTCATCACCGCGGAGTCTATCGCGCTACTTCCTCCCCCGGTCCAACGCTGGCTCAACGCTTCCGGCGTCGTCGGGTCGAGGCCTGTCACGTCCGTCCGCCTCACGCAACGGGGCGAGATGCGCCAGCGACCGGACGCCGATTGGGTGCCGGCCGTGGCAGAGCAGGTCTTTCGGGTCGAACCACCCGGCTTCGTCTGGCGGACGTCGATGCAGATGATGCCGGTCGTCACCGTGCTCGGAGAAGACACGTATTCCGACGGCCACGGCCGGATGAAGATCAGCGCGTTTGGGCTTCTGACGATGGTGGACGCAAGCGGCGCGCAGATGGACCAAGGAACGCTGCTCCGTTTTCTGGCCGAGATCTGCTGGTTCCCCACTGCGGCACTGAGCCCTTCCATCAGGTGGGAGGCCGTGGACAGCGCATCAGCGCGCGCCACACTGACGGACGGCGGCAACAGCGTCACGGGAGTTTTCCGGTTCGACGCCTCCGGCGATCTGACAGGTTTCGAAGCAGACCGCTACATGGACCGGCCTGAAGGGGCCACACTCGAACGATGGGTGATCACGATGGAAGAGTCGAAGAACCTCGGCGGTTTCCGTATCCCCGTGCGTTCCAGCGTGACATGGCGATTGAAGGAGGGGGACAATACCTGGTTCCGGCTAGAGCTGACGTCAATCGAATATCAGTGAGGGCACGTGGCGGCTCGTGGTCGTCGCTTGGAATCTATGCACGAATGTGACGTGCGGCATGGACGGCTGTCCCGCGACCTGAGATCTTGAGACCAGGGCATACGCAGATGCTCAGCGAGATCACGTACGTCAAGCACATTCAGGGTGAACCGAAGCGCCGATGGTTCACCGACGACCTGTTCGATCTTATCGTGTGGTACGGCGACGACGATACCATCATCGGATTCCAGCTGTGCTACGACCTGTCGAACGACCAGCGAGCCTTCACGTGGAAGGCGCCAGGCGCCTCGCGACATGACCGCGTCGACGACGGAGAAGGGAACCCGGGACAGTACAAGTCGACGCCGATCCTCATTCCGGACGGGACCTTCGATGCTCCTCGCGTCATTGCCGACTTCCGAAATGCCAGCGCGACCCTCGATCAGCGACTCGTGGCGTTCGTCGTGGAACGACTTCAAGCATGGCGCGGTCCGAAGCCGGAGATCCGGAGACCGAGGTACAGAGGATGACCCGATGCATTGCGAATTGCGGATCGCCAATTTCGGATTATCGCCTGGAAGCATTTCTTCGCCATTTCGAAATTTCCAATCCGCAATCCGAAATTCCCTTCAGTTCTCCACCTCGATCTCATCCACAAACAACCACGCCTTGTTTCCGCTCCCCTTGTGCCACGGCGGACACAAACCGATGTTCGTGGCCGTGACCCGAACGAATCGCGCCGTGATCCCATCCATCGTTGACGCCACCGTTGCCCGCATCGCCCCTTCTTTCTGCGGATCGGTCCCCGTCCCTGCCTCATACACCGTCTGATAGTCGGCGCCGTTCGTCGAGATTTCGAATCGCACGGACGTTGGGAAAAAGATCCACGCGTTCTGGTCCTGGAGGAACGTCCCCGCAATGCGTTTCACCGGCTTGATCGTTCCCAGGTCCACGACCGTCTCCATGTCGTTCCCCTCATATCCCTGCCATCCCCCGACCCGAAAGTCTTCCACCCCTCGCACGCCGTCAATGAGCGCGTCACGGCCGCCAGCGGAATACTGTGGACTGTATCTCCCGGCACGCGCGATCGCCCCGATCCGTACGACGCGCGTGAACGAGGCTTCCATCATACCACTCGGTGCACGGTCATCCAGAAACGCACGGGCTTTGACAACCGCCGATGCATCCAATGTGAACGGACCGCTGTACCGCTTTGCGGATGCCGTTGGCTCACTGCCGTCGATCGTGTAGAAGATCGTCGCACCCGGGGTTGCAGTCATGAGCGTCAGCGAAACCGGTTCGGAGAAGGAAGAACGGGCTGGCGTCACGGTCGGCGTGAGCGTGATCTCGAGGTGCTTCGGAACGGGCGGAAGATCCGCGGAGGAGACACCGCGCGTCACGTCCGGCTCACGGCCCATCCTGAATCGCAACTCTCCCCCGTTCACGATCTCTTCGTGCGAGATCCAGGAGCGGGTGATCGGCTTCGCATTTAGCGCCACTGACGCGACATAGGGCCGACCCGCGCCGCCCTCCTCTGATCGGACCGTCCATGACCTGCCGTTCGGAAGATGGACCGTCGCTCTCGGGAAGAGGGGCGAGCCGAGAACGTACATAGGCTGTCCTGGATTGACGGGATAGAAACCCAACGCGCTCATGACGTACCACGCCGACATCTGACCGCAATCTTCGTTTCCGATGAGCCCGTCTCGTTGATCGGAGTAGAACTCGTCGAGGATCTGTCGCACGCGCTGTTGTGTCTTCCACGGCTGGCCGGCGTAGGCATACAGATACGCGATGTGATGGCTGGGCTCGTTGCCATGCGCATACTGACCGATGAGGCCCGTAATATCGGCCTGCTGACGTCCTTCGATCACGGGCGATGTCGAGAACATCTCATCCAATTTCGCGGCAAGCCGTTCTCGGCTGCCGTAGAGGTCCGCCAATCCCCCAATGTCGTGGGGAGCAAAGAACGCATACTGCCACGCGTTCGCCTCGGTGTAATCGTTCGTGACGGCCAGTGGGCGGAACGGCTCAGACCAGCCGCCGTTGTGCTTTGGACGCATGAACCCGACGGAAGCATCGAACACGTTCCGATAGTTTTGCGAACGACGAAGGTACTCATCTGCGACCTCCGGCCGCCCGACCGTTCGAGCGAACTCAGCGATGCACCAATCGTCGTAGGCATACTCCAGCGTTTTCGACACCGACTCCGACTCCTTCTCCGCCGGCACATATCCGCTGCGGCGGCAGAATGAGAGCCCGAAGTGGTCTTTGTTGGCGCTCGCCTCCATTGCGCGTAAGGCCAGGGCGGCGTCGTATCCGCGGATCCCTTTGGCAGCGGCGTCGGCGATGACCGGAACGGCATGATAGCCGATCATGCACCACGTCTCGTTGGCCGCCAGTTCCCACACGGGCAGTGTTCCTCCCTCCTCGTAGATGGACAAGAACGAACGGATGAAGTCATTCGTCCGAGCCGGCTCGAGGATCGTGAAGAGCGGATGCGTCGCTCGGAAGGTGTCCCAGAGCGAGAAGACCGTATAGCGGTCGAACCCGTCAGCTGTCCGGATCACGCCGTCCATTCCCCGATATCGTCCGTCGACGTCTGAGAAGACATTCGGAGCGACCATCGTGTGATACAGCGCCGTATAGAAGACACGTCGCTGCGCCCGCGTTCCGCCTTCGATGGTCACCCGACCCAACGCGTTCTCCCATGCCAGGCGGGCAGAACGTCGGACCGCGTCGAAGGAGCCGGGTTCTGACTCCAGATTGCGGCGCGCCCCATCGATGTCGACCGCAGAGATGCCGACGCGCACGGTGACGATCCGTCCCCTGGCAGGCAGGAACCGGACCGCTCCTTTCACGACCGTACCCGACGCCGTTGGAAGCGTTCCGCCCTCCTCCGGAGCCATCACCACCGCACGATCGAACGGACGCGAGAATTGTGCAACGAAGTAGATGACCTGGTCGTTGGCCCACCCGCGCGAGCGGCGCATTCCGACCACCTCACGATCGGAGGTGACCCGGAGCGTTGCGTCGAGCACGACGTCGGGTCCGATCCCATGGACGAGATCGATGAGAATGTTGGCCGTGTCCCGGTCGGGGAACGTGTAGCGGTGGACGCCGATGCGTCGACCTGCCGTCAACTCTGCCAGGATCTGACGGCCGTCGAGGTTGACGCGATAGTAGCCAGGAGTTGCGACCTCGGTCGAGTGACGGAATGACGACCGGTACCCCGGGGCCGTCGACGATCCTGGTTCCCACTGGACCGCGCCGATCGTGGGGGCAAACAGCACGTCGCCGTAGTCGCCGACGCCTGTTCCGCTCAGATGCGTGTGACTGAACCCCAGGATGGAGGAATCGGAGCTGTGATATCCGCCGCAGGCATCCCAGCCTTCCACGCGCGTATCGGGGCTCAACTGGACCATGCCGAACGGAACCGTCGCGCCGGGGAAGGTGTGTCCATGACCGCCGGTGCCGATGAACGGGTCCACCAGATCCACAGGCTTGTCAGATTGTGCCAGGGAAAGGTGGCAAAACAGGATGACCGGAAACACCAGGGTTCGGGGTCGCATGGCGTGGAGACGTGTGTGATGGCGTAAGAACGCAAACAGAAGAGTGAAAAGGAAGACGAAACGCGGCCATCCGCCTGAATCCTTTGGGGAGCCCGGGCATCCAATAATCAGTTGACCGACCACGTTTCGCAACATCACTTACGGAGAAATGCCGTGAAAAAGAACCTCGGTTCCGCCGATCGCATCGCCCGTGCCCTGTTCGCCGTCGTCGTAGCGATCCTCTATTTCACCGATCAGATCACGGGGACCGCCGCGTTGGTGCTTGGTGCCGCCGCCCTCATTCTTGCTGCGACGAGCCTTATGAGCTTCTGCCCGATCTACTTCGCGCTGAAGCTGTCGACGAACAAGGGTTCGGAAAGCAAAGCCTGAGCTGAACGAAAGGTAGCAGCAAAGGAGCTGCGGTCGCCCGACGCTGGAAGTTCGGGCGATCTTTGCTGACCTTTACACACCGTTCCCATCGGAAGGAAGTCACTATGGCAGGCAAAAAAGAGATCACGCTGAAGCACGTTCAGGGCATTACGTTCGTCGGAAAAGGCGCTTCGAATCACTGGGTGGCGATGGACGGGAGTCCGGATTTCGGCGGCAGTCTGGCCGGATCGACACCCAAGGAACTTGTGCTTATCGGCCTGGCCGGATGCACGTCGAGCGACGTGATCCCGATCCTGAAGAAGAAGCGGGTCCCGTTGGCAGGCTACGAGGTGAACATCGTCGGCCATGAGCGCGAGGAACATCCCCGCATCTTCACGGAGGTCCACGTCGAGTACGTGTTCTATGGCGACAACCTCAAGAAGGAAGATATCGAACGGGCGATCGAGCTTTCTTCGACAAAGTACTGCTCCGTCAGCGCCATCGTGAGCGCGAGCGCAAAGCTGACCCATTCGTACCGCATCGAACCCGCGGAGAAGGCCCCGCGCTAGGAACTGAACGTTTGCACGAGCTGCAATTGACGTCGAGCGCCGGGAGTGATCCTGGCGCTTGGCGTTTGCACTGGCATCCATAATGTGTTTCCGGCAGCATTCAGCATCATGGACGGATGCATCGAGTGTGCTTGCACACATCTCGCCCCGCCTTCCTTCCCCTCTTTTTCCCGCTTCATTTGTTCACTATCTTCTCGGAGTCTCTGAAAGGATACGACCCTGACTCCCTCCCTCGAACTCCGCTGCGTGAACACGATCCGCACGCTCGCCATTGACGGCGTACAGAAGGCCAAGTCCGGACATCCCGGAATGCCCATGGGGGCCGCTGCCATGGCCTTCGTCCTGTGGAACCGGCATTTGCGGCACCAGCCAGGGAACCCCCGGTGGGCTAACCGCGACCGATTCGTCCTGTCGGCCGGCCACGGGTCCATGCTGCTCTACGCCCTCCTCTATCTTACGGGGTACGGGCTCGAGCTGGACGAGTTGAAGGACTTCCGCCAATGGGGAAGCCGGACACCCGGTCATCCGGAGTACGGACACACTCCGGGGGTCGAAACGACGACGGGGCCGCTTGGACAAGGTTTCGCGAACGGCGTTGGGATGGCGTTGGCCGAACGGTGGATGGCCGCGCGCTACAATCGCCCCGGACACACCATCATCGACCACCATATCTATGCGATCGTCGGAGACGGCGACCTGATGGAAGGCGTCTCATCCGAGGCGGCTTCGTTCGCCGGCCATCAGAAGCTCGGAAAGCTCATTTATCTGTACGATGACAATAAGATCAGCATCGACGGCTCGACAAATCTGTCCTTCACCGAAGACGTCGGCCGGCGATTTACGGCCTACGGCTGGCAAGTGCGTACGGTCGAAGACGGTAATGACCTCGAGGCCATCCATCGGGCCATCGTCGAGGCCAAGGCCCAGACCGATCGTCCGTCGCTCATCATGATCCGCACCCACATCGGGTTCGGAAGTCCCAACAAGGTCGACAGCCACGACGCCCACGGTTCGCCGCTGGGGGACGAAGAGGTCAAACTGACGAAGAAGGCATACGCCGTCGACCCAGATGCAACGTTTGATGTCCCCGCCGAGGTCCTTGCCCAGTTCCGAAAGGCCGAAGAACGGGGCGCGGAATTCGAGACCGCGTGGTCGAAGGCCTTCGATGCCTACCGGGCAGAATATCCGGAGCTTGCCGCCGAATTCGAGAAGGTCCGACACGGCGACTATGGCGAAGCATGGAAGACTGCCGTCCCGACCTTTACGGAATCGATGGCGACACGCGAAGCTTCGGGCAAGGTCCTCAACGCCATCGCGCCGCATCTCCCAACGCTACTTGGAGGATCTGCCGACCTCACGCCATCGAACAACACGGCCCTGAAGGGAGCGGCCGACCTGCAGCCGGCCACGCCCGACGGACGATACATTCGGTTCGGCGTTCGGGAGCATGCAATGGGCTCGATCATGAACGGATTGGCCCTGACCGAGGGCTTGATCCCGTACGGCGGCACGTTCCTGATCTTCTCCGAGTACATGCGTCCCCCCATCCGACTCGCTGCCTTGATGGGCATTCGGCCCATCTATGTGTTCACGCACGATAGCATCGGCGTAGGCGAGGACGGCCCGACCCACCAGCCCGTCGAACAGCTGGCCTCGCTGCGATCCATCCCAAACCTCATCGTGCTCCGCCCGGCCGATGCGAACGAGACCGCTGAATCATGGCGCATCGCCGTCGAACACCGGACGGGTCCCGTCGCGCTTATCCTGACCCGTCAGAAGCTCCCCACGATGGACCGGACGAAATTCGCTCCGGCCTCGGGAACCGTCCGCGGCGCCTACGTGCTGGCCGAAACGCACCCGACCCCAGAGCTGATCCTGATGGCCACCGGCTCCGAGGTTCAGCATGTGGTGGCAGCATACGAAATGCTCGCTCGTGAACAAGTGCGGGTCCGCGTGGTCAGCATGCCTTCGTGGGAGCTCTTTGAACGTCAGTCGAAGGAATACCGCGATGCGGTGCTACCGCCGAGCGTACGCAAACGTGTGGCCGTGGAGGCAGGCGTTCCGCTTGGATGGCATCAGTTCGTCGGAGACGGCGGAGAGATCATTGCATTCGATCACTTCGGCGCTTCCGCTCCGGCAGACCGGATCTTCACGGAGTACGGCTTCACGCCGGCGAATGTCGTTGCGCGCGCACGCGCTCTGATGGGATGACCGCCATGACCAGCTCCACCCGATTTGTCTTCGCGGTATCGTGCTCTGTGATCCTTGCCGCGTGCACAGCGGCGCAACCACAGCCCGACCGGGGACGTTTCGATGCCCTCTCCGCCACCGTATGGTTCCAGACCTCCGGTGAGTATCGGGCGTTGTGCTATCAGGCATACCAGTTGGCGGCGATGCGCCTGGATGCCGACCTCCGCGATTCTGTTCGCCAACGCCCAAGGGCCGTCATCGTCGACATCGACGAGACCGTCCTTGACAACAGCCCTCATCAGGTCAAGGTCATGGAGACCGATACGGCGTTCCCGGCATGGTGGAAGGAATGGGTGGATCACGCACAAGCCCGTCCGATCCCGGGCTCGCACGAATTTCTCACTGCGGCATCGGCGAAGGGCGTTGCCGTCTTCTACGTGACGAATCGTTCCGCCGACGAACGCGCCGCCACGCTTTCGAACCTGCGTCGAGCAGGGTTCCCGAACGCCGACGACGCACACCTCCTCACGCGGGAGCGTGAGTCGAGCAAGGAAGCCCGCCGGAGCCGGATCGCACAGGACTTCGAGATCGTTCTCCTCGTTGGAGACAACCTTGCTGATTTCGCTTCAGCGTTCGATCGTCAGCCGCTCGAAGAACGCAACGCCGCCGTCGACCGATGGCGGAGCGAATTTGGCTCTCGTTTCATCGTCTTGCCCAACCCGCTCTACGGTGATTGGGAATCGGCCGCGTTCAAGTACGAACGCGACCTCACACCGGCCCGGCGCCACGAGCTCCGCCGGCTCATCCTGAGGTCGTTCGAATGAACCGAACCCTGCCGTTCCTCCTGGCGTCCGCCCTGGCGCTCTCGCTGTCAGCCCAACCGAAGCAACCAGCAGACGTCTCACCCCGGCCATCGCTTGTGGTCGTCATCTCGATCGACCAGATGAAGGCCGAGTATGTTGACTGGTACGGCCATCAATGGAATGGCGGACTGAAACGTCTCTACGCCGAGGGGGCCGTCTTTGCGAACGCGATGCTCGACTATGCGGCGAGCGAGACTGGTCCCGGGCACGCGACGCTGTCGACCGGGTCGTTCCCGAGAGTCCACGGGATCCTCGGAAACGAATGGATCGACCCGAAGACGCGTAAGGATGTCTACTGTGTCGAAGACTCGACGGCCAAACCCGTGGACGGGCTCGGCGGCGGATTCTCCTCGCGCAACCTTGCCGTACCGGCGCTTGGCGACTGGCTCAAGGCCTCCTCGAGGTCGTCAAAGGTGATCTCGCTCTCGATCAAGGACCGAGCGGCCATCTTGATGGGCGGCAAGGAACCCGACCAGGTCTATTGGTACGACCGAAAGACCGGCAAGCTCGTGACCTCGGCCGCGTACATGAAGACGACCGCTCCATGGATGAAGTCGTTCAACGAACAGAATTGGGTCTTCAAGCATGTGCCGCCGGTCTGGAGTAAGCTCCTCGCCGATAGTCTATACCTGGGTCCGGACGACCAGCGTGGCGAGCAATTGTGGAACGGCGTTCGCACAATGCCGAAGGTCCTCAACCTGGCACAGCGCGCCGAACAACTGGCAGGCACGCCGTGGGGTGACCTGCTCATCCTCGACGCAGCCCGCGCGGCCGTCGAAGGTGAACAACTCGGTAGCCGCAACACGACCGATCTGCTCATGATCTCCCTTTCATCGACGGACTATGTCGGGCATGCCTACGGCGGAAATAGCCACGAGATGCAGGACCATCTGGCGCGCATCGATGCGGCCCTTGGCCAATTCCTGGCAGATCTCGAACGGCTGGTCGGCCGCAACCATCTGTTCGTGGCCCTCAGCGCGGACCATGCGTGCATGCCCCTTCCGGAATATATGCAGGACGTGGAGTTCAGGTTCGCGAAACGGTTGAACGTATCGACGGAGATCCGGCCGAACGCGGTGGCGCTCGATTCGACGCTTCGCCGTTCCATCGGGGTAACGGGTCAACTCTTCTCGACGAACGGTTTCGTCAATTATGATGAAGCAACCAAGGCGGGCGTGAAGCCGCGGGCGCTCGATGTCAGGATCGGCGAAGGTCTGCGGACCATCGACGGCATCGCCGACGTCTATTTCAAGTCCGAGCTCGTCGACACGGGCGGACCGCATCGGCCGTATCTCGACCGCTTTCGGAACAGCTACTACGCGCCGCGCGGAGAGGATTTCCAACTGAGGTTCAAGGAGTATCTGCTCCCATCGTCGCGTGAGACGGGCACGAGCCATGGGTCATGCTACAACTACGACAATCATGTCCCCGTCCTCTTTTGGGGTCCGGCATTCGGCGTCAATCGCATCACGAGGCCAGTACGAACGGTGGACGTTGCCGTCACGATCGCCAAAATGCTGAACCTGAAAACCCCCAAGACTGTCAGCGGAAGGCCACTTGAGGAGGTCCTGACCAGGTAGCCCGCTTGAGGGTCAAGGGATCAGCGAACGGAGACCACGTGCAGGGCGTTGGTCTCCGTTCGTCTTTTTGGGGCACCGGAACGGCTTGCAATTCCCGCCACCTTCCTTCACTTTGTATCACCCGCTGGCCAACCTGGATCAACCTCGGCTCAATGACATGAGATCCTTCGTACTCATCCTTGTCACCGGACTTCTGCTCTCCTGCGCTCCCGGACCCCGTCCCGAACGATCAACCGTCCCGGTCGTTCCACGCCCCACGACGGTGCAGACTGCGACCGGCGCCTTCTACATCAATGCACAGAGCGTCATCGCGGCGGACACGTCCGACAAAGCGTTCCTTCACGTCGCGGAGATGGCGGCCGGCCTGTTGCGACGCGGGACCGGTCTTCCGCTGCCGTTGAAGCACGGAGATGGTGGCACGAACTCGATCGTCTTTCGCGCATCGAGCACGATCGACAATGAAGAAGGCTATCGGCTGACATCCTCGCCTGCGGGGGTCGTGATCGAAGCTCGGACGGCTGCCGGAGCGTTCTACGGGCTGCAAACCCTCCGACAACTTCTCCCCCCCGACATCGAGAACGACGATCCGCAGTCTCGCACATGGTCTGTGCCGGCCGTCGTCATTGATGACGCGCCCCGCTACCCGTACCGAGGAATGCATCTCGACGTCTCGCGGCACTTCTTCCCCGTCGCCTTCGTCAAGCGCTACATCGACCTTTTGGCGATGCACAAGATGAACCGGTTCCACTGGCACCTGACCGACGATCAGGGATGGCGCATCGAGATCAAACGGTATCCGCGGCTGACGAGTATCGGCGGGTGGCGGAACGGGACACTCATCGGCCATTACAGCGACGTACCACACCGCTTCGACAGCGTACGGTATGGCGGTTTCTACACGCAGGACGAGATCCGCGAGGTGGTCCGCTACGCGCAGGAACGATCCGTGACGATCGTGCCCGAGATCGAGATGCCCGGACACGCATTGGCCGCGCTCTCCGCATACCCGGAATTATCCTGCACCGGCGGTCCGTTCGAGCCGTCCCAGCTCTGGGGCGTGTTCGACGATGTCTTCTGCACGACCGACAGCGTCTTCACCTTTCTGGAAGGCGTCTTGACCGAGGTCATCGATCTGTTCCCAGGGACATACATCCATGTCGGCGGTGATGAGGTCCCCAAGACCCGTTGGGCCGTCTGTCCAAAATGTGCGTCCACAAAGGCGCGTGAGGGCTTGAAGGACGACCATGAATTGCAGAGCTACTTCATTCGACGCATGGAGCGATTCCTCTCGTCACACGGCCGAAGGCTCATCGGCTGGGACGAGATCCTCGAAGGAGGCCTTGCGCCCGGTGCAACGGTGATGTCGTGGCGGGGAACACAAGGCGGGATCGACGCCGCACGTCTGGGTCATGACGTGATCATGACGCCGGGGTCACACTGCTATTTCGACTACTATCAGTCACGCTCGCCCGAAGAACCGATCGCGATCGGTGGATTCACTCCGCTCGAGAAGGTCTATTCCTTCGAACCGACGCCAGCAGAACTGACCGCAAAGGAAGCCCGGCACATTTTGGGGGCACAGGGGAACGTGTGGACGGAATATATCCTGAACGAACGCCACGTCGAGTACATGGTCTATCCTCGTGCCGCAGCCCTCGCAGAGGTGCTGTGGAGTCCGCCGGAATTCCGCGATTTCGACGACTTCGCCGACCGCCTCGCACACCACATGGCCCGACTTGACCGGCTCGGGGTGAATTATGCGAACCATCTGTTCGATGTGCGCGCAACGATCGGCCCTGCACCGAATGGCGTCACCCTCTCCCTCTCCAGCCGTGACCCGCGCGCCATCGTGCGCTACACGACCGACGGCACGGAGCCGACAGCCACTTCGAACAGGTTCGAGGGACCGCTCGCGGTGACGACCGATCTCGACGTCCGCGCTGCCGGGTTCTCCGACGGACGGCGCTCGACCCGAACCACCCGTACGCCGATCGTGATGCATGCTGCCGCCGGAAAACCGATCAGCCTGGTAACGCCGCCGCAGGGGAGCTACGCGATCGGCGGCCGGCAGGCGCTTGTCAATGGTGTGCCAGCCAGCAGCGACCGATATGGGGACGGCGAATGGCTCGGCTGGAGCGGCGCCGACATGGACGCCACGATCGACCTCCTCGAACCGCGGCCTTTGCGGTCGTTCGGATTCCGGTTCTACAGCGGCGTCGGCCAATGGATCTGGCTTCCCCGATCGGTCGAGGTCCAGGTCTCGAACGATGGCGTGGAGTACAGGACTGTCGCACGCTGGAACGAGTTCAACTACGCGACCACGGATAAAGTGATCCCTGTCGAGCTGACGATCGAGCCAGTGAAAGCTCGGTACGTCCGCGCCATCGCCCACCGCTACGGGGCGATCCCAGCGGGGAGTCCGGGGGCCGGTAATCAGGCATGGCTGTTCGTCGACGAGATTGTCGTGCGGTAGGTCCTCATCGACGGCTTGACATCGGCGATGTTGCAGCGTAGTTTCCGAATGTGGCATGCCTATTCCTGGGGAGGAACTGCGGTGGAGTATGCCCGGAGGCCCTGGACGCTCGATCGAACGCCGGGGCTTTGACGTTCTAGGCTGACTCCCTCAGGAGAGATCGGAGCGAAGGCATGCCCTTGACCGTGAACATTGAGCCATCACGCGGCCTCGTCGTCATCGACGGAACGGGAACGATCGGTCTCGATGATTTCCTGCGGCTGATCGATGACCTTTCAAAGGCCGGAATGGAGATCCGCGGTAGGAATGGGATCATCGACTCATCCCGGATCGCTTCCGCATCCATCACGTTCGATGAGGTCCGGCGCATTTCCGACCGCGTCACCCAGGTGGAGGAGCTGTTCCGCGGGACACGTTGGGCCATCGTGGCGCCAGGCGACGTGATGTTCGGGATCGCACGTATGTACGAATCACTCCGGCATGGGGGTTCGTTTGCCATTCGCGCGTTCCGCAACGCTCGCGAGGCGGACGCGTGGCTGCAGTCCGGCGGTCCTGCATTGTAAATGCCAGCGGTGTCCTGTATCTTTCTTCTGTAGCCGTCCTTTCAGAGATTCTGCCCTGACCTCATGCGTTCGCCTCTTCTCGCCATCGAACAACCCGGTGTGCCGATATTTACCGACCGATCACAGATCCCGGCTCGCTACCAGTGGGACCTGACCCATCTTTTCCCATCTGTCGACGCCTGGCGCGCCGAAAAGCAGGATTTGGTTCGCCGTATCCCGGAGCTTGTTCGGTTTCGGGACCGGCTCTCTTCAGGGGCGCAGACCGTTCAGGAGTGTCTGGATCTGTACAGTGAGATCGGTCGACGGCTCGCCTCTCTGGCCGCCTACGCGGGCATGGCATCGGACGAAGACACGCGCGATTCGTCGATGCTCGCGCTTCAGCAAGAGATCCAGCAGACGTACGCAGACGTCGGCTCACAGACGGCGTTCCTGGAGCCGGAGCTTCTCGGGCTGGGGGATGCGACCATCCGGTCGATGCTCGACACGCACCCGGGACTCGAGCCCTACGGGTTCTTCCTGCTCGATCTGCTTCGCCGCCGTGAGCATACCGGAACCGCCGCGGAGGAGAAGATCATCGCAGATGCAGCTCTCATGGCCTCCGGGCCGCAGGACATCAACAGCATCTTCTCGAACTCCGAGTTCCCCTACCCCGACGTCGACCTTTCGACCGGCCAATCGGTGCGTCTGACCCCGGCCGCGTACTCGCTGCATCGCGCGAGTGTGGTACGGTCCGATCGGCAGACGGTCATGAAAAGCTTCTTCGCCCGGTTGTACGACTACCGCCGGACCTTTGGCGTACAATTGAGCGCCGAGATCAAGAAGAACATGTTCTACCAGCGGGCCCGCCGGTATGGGTCGTGTCTGGAGGCCGCCCTTGACGCACACCGGATCCCGGTGGAGGTCGTCCATCGACTGATTGACGGCGTTCGTTCGCATCGTTCGACCTTCCATCGCTATCTGCGCCTTCGGCGGAGGATCCTCGGCGTCGAGCGACTGCACTACTACGACCTCTATGCTCCGCTGCTGGCAGACGTTCCCCTGACGTTCGGCGTGGAGGAGGCCCAGGAGCACATCCTGGCGTCACTCGAGCCGCTGGGTGATGATTATCGGCGTGTGACGAAGCGGGTCTTCACGGAACGCTGGGTGGACCTCTATCCGACGCCGGGCAAGCGGTCGGGAGCCTATTCCAACGGGTCGGCCTACGATGCCCACCCCTATATCCTGATGAACTACAACGGCAAGTACGATGACGTGAGCACGCTGACGCACGAGCTGGGACATACGATGCATTCGTACTACGCCAATGCCGCCCAACCGTGGATCCGGTCCCACTACACGATCTTCGTCGCCGAGGTCGCATCGACGTTCAACGAAGCACTCTTGATCGACCACATGCTCAAGACCATCGACGACGACGCCGTACGCCTGTCCCTTCTCGGGCACGAGCTGGAGGGGATGAAAGGAACCGTGTTCCGCCAGACCCAGTTCGCCGAATTCGAGCTGCGTATGCACCAACGAACGGAACAGGGAGAGGCCCTGACGGGCGACGACTTCAGCGCGATGTACCGAAGCATCGTCGAGGAGGCGTACGGACACGCGGACGGGGTCTGCGTCGTGGATGATGAGATCCAGGCGGAATGGGCCTACATCCCACATTTTTATTATAACTTCTACGTCTATCAGTACGCAACGTCGTATACTGCGTCATCGTTGCTGGCGGAGCGCGTCTTGTCCGGTGATCGCGACACGACGCGCAGATACACGGCCCTGCTGGCCTCCGGTGGTTCCGAGTATCCGATCGAGCAGCTTCGGACCGCCGGCGTCGACATGACCTCCGACGAGCCGCTCGCTGCCACGATGCGACGTATGAACCGGATCATGGACGATATCGAAACGCTCCTCACACGGATGGGACGCTGATGCCGACCGAACCCGTACAGACCACCGAGGTGATCCTCCTCGCCGCCGGACCCTCCGCCCGATTCGGGCGTCCGAAACAACTCCTGCCCTACCATGGCTCCACACTCCTGCGCTATCTGGCCGAACAAGCCATCGCCTCGAACGCTCGCCACGTGCGCGTCGTTCTCGGCGCACATGCAGACGTGATCCGGGATCAGGTCTCGGGCCTGATCGTTACGGTTGTGGATCACCAACACTGGAGCGGTGGACTCAGCACTTCGATCCAGGCAGGATTGGCGACCGTTCCGAACGACGTTGACAGCGTCATTTTCATGCTGGCCGATCAGCCTCGGGTCTCGAGCGATCATCTGAACACGCTTATCGACACCCAACGCACGCGGCGTAAGGGTCTCGTGGCCACCCGGGTCAAAGGGATGCCTGGAGCCCCGGCCTTGTTCACGAGGCGCTACTTCCAGGACATCGGCAACCTGCGAGGAGATGCCGGCGCCGAGGTCGTAATGCTGCTCCGGGTTGAGGATACTGCCTACGTCGATTTTCCGGCTGCAGGCATCGACGTCGATACGGAAGACGACTGGAAACGAGTGAACGAGCGATGATGGTGTTCATGATCGATTGACGAGAAGATACAGAAGCCCCGTTGCGGACCCGTCCCAGGACGGTCCGATCTCTCATCACAACCTTTCCGAAGAGCCATGCTCCTTACGACCACTTCCATCGTTGAAGGAAAGCCAGCCGAGGCGTACCTCGGCCTCGTCACGGGCGAAGCCATTCTGGGTGCCAACATCTTCCGCGACGTCCTTGCCGGTATTCGCGATATCGTCGGCGGACGTTCGGCTGCCTACGAGAACGAACTTCGCAAGGCGAAGGAGATCGCTCTGCAGGAGATGTCCGAACAGGCCACGCGCCTGGGCGCCAACGCGGTCATCGGCATCGACCTCGACTACGAGACCGTCGGTAATAGTATGCTCATGGTCAGCGCGTCAGGAACGGCCGTACGCTTGAAAAGCTGATCGGGTTCCCGCCCAACGCCCCAGACCCCCAACCACCCTGTCGTAGCCGTTATGATCTCCATCATACCGTACCAGGGATGGTCCCGCTGCGCCCGTCTCTCCAACGGGACTGTCGACCTCCTTGTCACGCTCGAGGTGGGCCCACGCGTCATCCGCTTCGGGTTCATCGATGGCCCGAATGAATTCGTCGAATACTCCGACCAGATGGGAAAGTCCGGCGAATCGATCTACCGTTCGTATGGCGGACACCGACTATGGGTCGCTCCCGAGACCAAGGGCTGGACCGATCATCCGGATAATGGACCCGTAGTACTCGTGAAGGAAGAGGAGGATGTGGCCCTGTTTACTCCCGCCGCAGAGGCCGGGACCGCCCTCCAGAAGTCCCTGCGCATCTCGTTTCTTCCTTCTTCAACAGGTGTCCGGGTCGAACATCTCCTGAAGAACGTTGGACGTACACCTGTGGAACTCGCCCCCTGGGCCTTGAGTGTTATGGCCGCCGGCGGAACGGCGATCATTCCGCACGAACGTCCCATCCCGCATCCTGAAAAGGTCCTCCCGGCACGACCCCTTTCGCTGTGGCATTACACGGACATGACCGACCCCCGGTGGAATTGGGGTCGGCACTTCGTGTTCCTCCGGCAGGACACGTCCGCAACGATCCCACAGAAGTTTGGGGCGCTCGTAACCCAAGGATGGGCCGCTTACCATAACACAAACCGCCTTTTTGTGAAACGTTTTCCATACGACCCGTCCGCCGTCTATCCCGATTTCGGCGTCAACGCGGAGTTCTTCACAAATGCCCGGATGCTCGAAATGGAGAGCCTCGGTGGTCTCAGTACGCTCAAGCCGGGTGAGACGACAAGCCACACCGAGCATTGGTATCTCCTTCACAATGTCACGTTGCCTTCTGACGAAACGCTTCTCCTCCGCTCGTTCACGGAGATCCTCCAACAGACTGCCGCGCCTTCGCCGCCGGAGCGATCGACGACGGTCCGTCGCGTCTGATCGGACAGGCAGCTATGCCTGAACTCCCGGACATTGCCCTCTACGTTGAGGCGCTGTCGGATCGTCTTGCGGGGAAAAAGCTCCGATCGATCCGCTTGTTCAGCCCATTCCTCCTCCGATCCGTCGATCCGCCGATCGAGGCGACTGCGGACCGGACGATCACCGGCATCCGCCGCCTCGGGAAACAGATCATCATCGATCTCGATGGCGACCTGCACGCGATACTGCATCTCATGGTGGCCGGTCGTCTCCGGTGGGCTAAGCCGGGTGCACGGCCACCGGGAAAGATCGGCCTCGCCGCGTTCGACGTCGAGGGCGGATCGCTCCTCGTCACGGAGGCCTCATCGAAGAAACGTGCGTCGCTGCATCTGGTCCGTGGTGAAGGATCGCTTCGGGCTTTCGATCGAGGTGGCCTGGAGATCGGAGAAGCGACGTATGAGCAATTCCACGAACAACTCCGACGCGAACAGCATACACTCAAACGATGTCTGACCGATCCTCGTTTGTTCAGCGGCATCGGGAACGCCTACAGCGACGAGATCTTGCACCATGCCCGGCTCTCACCTTTGGCGCGTTCTCAGAATCTGGCAGATGGTGAAGCGCGGCGTCTCTTCGATTCCACACGGTCCGTCCTGGCCGAGTGGACAGCGCGATTGCGTGAGGAGGCGAACGGCGCATTCCCGGCAAAGGTGACGGCCTTCCGGCCGGACATGGCCGTCCACGGTCGGTTCGGGAAGCCGTGCCCGAATTGCGGCACCGTCATCCAGCGCATCGTGTACGCTGAGAATGAGTGCAATTACTGCCCACGCTGCCAGACCAACGGGCGGATTCTCGCCGACCGGTCGCTCTCGAGGCTTCTGAAGGAAGACTGGCCGAAGACCATCGACGACCTCTGAGCATCAACCATCCTCCGTTGACCGACGCGTAACCGCCGTTCGCCGATTCCCGCGCAACATCTGAGCATTTCTGCTGTATGTTGGTCCATGCACTTCACACTTCGGAGGTTCGCATGTCCCGCGGCACGTCATCTCGTTTCGGAGGCCAGTTGTTCCTCGGCCTCCTGCTCATCGGCATGGGAGTGCTCTTCCTGGCCGACAACCTGTACTATCTCGAGATCGGCCCGATCTGGAAGTACTGGCCGTTCATCCTCGTTCTCCTCGGCATCCAGAAAGTAGTCAACGCCAAAGACCGTGACGATGTGGGCAGTGGCGTGTGGCTGCTCTTCATCGGGCTCTGGCTGTTCGTTTCCCTCAATCACATTTGGGGACTTCACTTCAGCGATTCGTGGCCGTTCCTCATCATCGCATGGGGCATCAGCGTCATTTGGAAATCGCTCCTGCCGCGTAAGCCGAAGGAAGACCGGCAAGAAGGAGTCGTGTCATGAACACCCATCGGATCTCAGCACAACTCGTCTTCGGCCTCATCGTCCTCGCCGTCGGCGTGATCCTCATGCTGGACAATCTCGACCTGATCTATGCCGACCAGTATCTGCGGTGGTGGCCGGCGCTCGTTCTCGGATACGGTCTCGTGCGGCTGTTCGACCCGACCTGCAATCGGTTCTGGTCCATCTTCTGGGTCCTCGCAGGAACTGTGCTGCTCCTGGACCATCTCGACCTGTTCGAGTTCAGCCTGCACACGTGGTGGCCGATCGTCTTGATCGCCATTGGCGGCGCCGTCCTGTGGGGGTCGTATCGCAAGACACCCGGCCAGACCGCGATCCTGACGGGTGACAAGGGGCTGTCGGACGATTCGACCCTTAACCTCACGGCGATCATGGGCGGATTCGAGCGGCGCAACAATAGCCGGGATTTTCGGGGCGGGAAGATCACGGCCATCATGGGAGGATGCGAGCTCGACCTTCGCCAGGCCGATATCCGCGAAGCGGCGGTGCTGGAAGTGTTCGCGATCTGGGGTGGCATCAGCCTGAAGGTCCCCGAAACCTGGACCGTGCAATTGGAGGGCATGCCCATCATGGGAGGATTCTCTGACGAGACCCGGCCCATTCACGGCTCCACAAAACGTCTTGTGATCCGTGGCAGCGTCGTGATGGGAGGCGTAGAGATCAAGAACTAGAAGCGTCTCCCCGAGGCGCATGAAGTGTGCGGCGAGGTCGCGAGCACGGAGACGCATCTCATCCGTGCTCGCGATGCTCAACCCGATTGGTATCCTTCGGAGATATTCCTCTCATTTGATGCCGGCGATGTACACGTAGACTTCCAGCCAGCTTCCGCGTATCTTGCCTTCATGCATCCGCTCCTCGCCCGTCGCGAACGACTCCTGCTGTATCTGGGTGGATGGACCTCCATTGGAGCGCTCCTCACGGTCCTGATTGCACCCGGACGCCTCGGCTGGCTCGAGGCTGCTATCCTGATCTTGCCTGTTACCCTCCTGTACGGCGCCTTTTCGCTATCGACGTGGTATTTGGTGCGCGCCATGCCGATCGCAACTATTCCAGCATCCCGGCTGGTAGGCGTCCATATCGTGGCGGCGCTTGTGTCGAGCTCGGGACTGGTCCTCCTTCTGCAAGGATGGGCCTCCGCCACTCGTGGCATGATGGACCTGCAGGTGAACCTGGCTTCGACCGAACTCCGGTTGTTGTTCGGTGGCGGCATCGTGCTCTATCTCCTCGCTGCCGCGACGCACTATTTGCTTGCCGCATTTGAATCGTCGCGCGAGGCAGAACGGCACTCGTTTGAATCTCAGTTGCTGGCGCGCGAGTCAGAGTTGAAGGCCCTTCGGGCCCAGATCGACCCGCATTTCCTCTTCAACAGCCTGAATTCCATCAGTGCGCTGACCACGGCCGATCCTGCGGCCGCACGCACCATGACGGAACGTCTGGCCGGATTCTTCCGCGCCAGCGTCGATGCTGGCCGCCAACCGCTGACGACCTTCGAGACGGAACTGACGCTCGTTCGCCAGTACCTCGAGATTGAAAAGGTCCGATTCGGCGATCGGCTGATGGTGTCCTTCAACATCTCGGACGACGTTCGGACGCGTCGCGTCCCCTCACTCCTGCTCCAGCCCCTTATCGAAAATGCGGTCAAGCACGGCATCGCCCGCATGCTCGACGGCGGATGCATCGAGGTCGCCGCACAGGTCCGCGGATCGCAGGTGCATGTTCGTGTGGCCAACCCACTCGACCCCGAAAGCCCTCCGGCTGGGGGCACATCCTTCGGACTCGAAGCCGTCCGGGCTCGCCTGCGAGCCATTGCCGCAGGTGAGGCCAGTGTCGACGCCCGTCGTGAGGGCGGTTCGTTTGTGGTCGATATCGTCCTCCCCAGCGATCTGTGACCATGCCACTCCGCACTATCATTGTCGATGACGAACCGTTGGCACGCCGGCTGGTACGTGAGCATGTCACCGCGCTCGCTGATGCCGAGGTGGTGGCCGAATGCGCAAACGGGTTCGAGGCCGTGAAGGCCATTCAGGAATTGAGGCCGGACATCGTGCTCATCGACGTCCAGATGCCGAAGCTGAACGGATTCGAGGTGCTCGAGCTGGTGGATGGAACGTTTGCCGTTATCTTCGTCACGGCACACGACGAACATGCGGTACGAGCGTTCGAAGTCAATGCCGTCGATTATCTGCTCAAGCCGGTCGACGAGGCACGCTTTCGTCAAGCGTGGGACAAAGCGAGCTCTGCGGTCCGTCGGCATGCCGTTCCTGCCATGCGCACCTTGGCGGCGCTCGGTGAACAACGGACCGACCGCATCCTCATCCGAGACGGAGGGAATGTGCACGTCGTCCCGGCCGAGACGGTCGATGTGATAACGGCCCAGGACGACTACGTGCAGGTAATGGCGGGTGGTAGGAAGTTCTTGAAGCAGCAGACGATGGGCGAGATTGAGTCACATCTCGACCCCCGTCGGTTTGTGCGGATCCACCGATCGACCATCATCAATATCGACCGGTTGGCGAAGATCGAGCTCTACGCCAAGGACAGCCGCGTGGCAACACTCAAAGATGGTTCAACGTGGAACGTGAGTCGCGCCGGATACGACCGGCTCCGCGAGCTGATGGACCGCTGACCCCGGCCTACGGCTGCAGGACCGCTCGAATGCTCGCCGCCAATGTGTCCAGGTCGTATGGCTTCTGCAGAAACCCCGTCACCCCTTCGGTCCGCATCGCGGACCACACGTCCGGTTCCAGGGAGCTGCTCACAAGTTGTGACTTCGTCGCGGCCTTTGCCTTTTCCGTGTACCGCTGATGCTCTTGCCTCGTCCGCACAAGGTCCGACGGCCGTTGGATTTGGATGAGCGAACGTAGGAATCGGTCCGGAGGTGTATGAGAGCGTTGACCGAATTGATCAGCCGTGCTGACGGAGATCGAGTCTCGCCTTCACCATGCGAACAGGATACAGCCTGCCGCAGATGCAGAAGAACTGTGTGAGGGAATTGAGCGGCTCCGCACAAACCCTATCCTCCGAGATGAGAAGGATCGTGGGGGCGAACAAGCCTGGGCACCCTGCGAGCACGGAGCCGAAAGCCCAACTCGTGGGTGGAGTGTTCTGGTGGAAACGTCTCGCGGTAGGTTACGTTCAACAATGCAACGCTGGCGCTGTACCAAGATCCGCCCCGAGCGATGCGCTGAGCCGGTGTCGTGTTCAGATCCCGACTATCCTCGTGGCGGGATGACGGCCTTCCGGTGGGCGTCGAAATGGAGCTCGTCCATTCGGTAACATTTCCAGCCATGTGGAACAATCCGTATCGATTCGGTCGGTACGAATGTGCTGGATCCGAGCATGAGACGACCGTGAACTGGGCCCCTGGGTTCTTTCTCCAATTATACCATTCCGCTTCTCGGTCGCTGATCGATTGACTGAGTCCGTACTCACAGTCGTCAGGACCTCGCGCACTTTTTTCCCATTCTGACTCGTCCGGAAGTGCGATATCCCAGAGGCCAGCTCCAAACACCTCTTTCGCCCAAGAGGCGAATGCAGTGGCCTCGTACCACGTAACATTTGTTACAGGGAGATCCTCCTGGCCGAAACGCGCATACTCCCGATGATCGGGAGAAAGTGCAGCGGAACTACGGGTAGACGTCCTTCGGCGCCATTCGATGCCTTCCGGAGTCCAATTCGAGTCGTTTCCCCATCCTGACGGAGATGCAAGAAACGCCCGATACGCGCGGTTCGTGACCTCGCCCTCCAACATGAAGTAGGTGGTGAGCCAGACGTATCGCGGTTCTTGCGGATTTCGCCTGTCGCCACAGAGGAACCACCCGCTGGGAACAGTCACGAACCGCATGCCGAAGAACTCTGCAGGGCTTTCATCGGTAGGTCGACGGACACTGACGATCAGTCGCCCGTCGTCGTCCGGACCTCCCCGGTATCTGGAGGTGGTGACCGGATAGTACCAGGTTCTCCCGCCCTCTGAGGCCTGGAGCACCCATCGGCCCGGCTCGAGCCAACGTTCGCCCTCCGCGTGCTCGCTGACGTTGCGAAGATCATCAATCCCGTCACCCGACTGAAGAAGGGTCACCGACACACCCTCGGGAGCCGAGACCGCTACAAGCGTTGACCGAGTGTTGAAATGCTGGATCTCGCTCTGGTCGTGGTTGCATCCCACCGCTAGCGTGACGGCAGCGAACACCGGAACGATCAACACGCTTCCGCACGTAGAGTCTCGGCAATTCATGATGTCGACGATCGTTCTTCCGATCACAGGTCCTGGCGCTTCAACAACCGCTGTCCAAGGTAGAGCGGACAGACGATCCACAACGCAAGCCCCGCGGCAATAGCGATCCCGCTGGCCCACGCCCCTCCCAGAAAGCGAAGAAGCGCCGCACCGGAAGGTCCGAAGATCGCGGCATTCTCCATCGAAAGAAGTGCCGCGACTCGTATCATGTCAACGGGATTTCCGAAGAGCGACACAAAGAGCGTCGTCGTGGCTAGCGGACCATCGATGAACGTAACAGTGCCGATGATTAGGAGGTCGTAGAAGAGAACGAAGAAGAACCACAACGCGAGCGAGATCCCAAAGGCTCGGACCTTGCGACGTGCGGCAATCGCGGAGGCCACTGCGATCGCGACAAACACTGCCGCCAGGACGAGCGACAGCGCGACCAGGGAGAGGTACGGAAAGAGTCCTTCAACGCCGCTCGTTGCAAGGATGATGGCTCCCGAGCCAACGAATCCGGCGAGCATGGAACTCCACAGCGATGCGACGACACCCGCTGCTTTGCCCAAGAGGACCGTCCCTCGGCTCACTGGCTGTGAGAAGAGAAGCTCGGCACTCCCCCGGTCGCCAGTGAAGCTCAGCGTGCCGACGATCAGCGCCAGAAGAGGAATGAACGTCACAACGAGATTCAGCAGACTCGTGGACGTTCTCCGGAACGATTGAACGCCCTCGAACCCTTCGGCCATCATGCCCGCACTGGCGATGGCCACGACGAGCACGGCGAACGTCGCGGCCACGACGATCGTCCACCGATTTCTGGCATGGACGGTCCACTCCTGGCCCGCGATCGCCCCGAATTGCTTCAGCGCGCTCATTTCGTCGCACAGTCAGGACAACAGGCCGTCTCATCGGCCGCAGGTGGAAAGGCGTCCACGAGACGTTTCGCTTCGTCGGAACCCGAAGTGGCGATCCGTCCCGATCCCATGGGCGTGTCGATACTCGTCCGCACAATCACGCTCTTCTCGAAAGGCAACCACGACTTCGTCACATAGTCCTTGACGAAGACGGCCTTGATCTTCATCGTGGCATGCTCACGGCGATAGTTCTCCAGGCAACGAAGGTCGTCGAATTTGAGCGCTTCGCCCTCCTCCGTGATGATTTCGGACGCGAACGCCGGGTCTGAAACGGCCATCCGGCACATTGCGCATGCGTCCTCCGGATAGAGGTCAACCGGGCGCAATTCGCCCGAAGAACACCCGGCAGTCCAAACCAGCATCGCACACCCGATCAACGAATGCGCGCTAATTCTTGGGTATTTCACTCTGCTTACTTTCGTACGCATGTTCATTACCGCCTCCGACAAAATGAAGATACATGTCCTCGATCGTTCCATTCGCCATAAACGTACGTCTGATCTCGTCGATCCCCGTCCGAGCCACGAGCTTTCCGCCAACGAAAACCGCCACCCGATCGGCGAGCTGTTCCACCTCCGACAAAAGGTGCGTGGAGAAAATGACCGTTGTGCCGCGAGACCGTTGTTCCCGCACGAACGCTCGGAAACGAACGACGCCCTCTGGATCTAGACTTGCCGTCGGTTCGTCGAGCAACAACACCGGAGCGGACGCGAGCGCGGCGACCGCCAGTCCCAGTCGTTGAACCATGCCTCCGGAGAACGTACCCACCGGCTTGTGCGCGGATCCGTTGAATCGCGCTCCTTCCAACGCCTCGTCCGCGACGTCATTCGACAGCCCGCGTAGCCGTGCGTGAAATCGCAGGATCTCTCGGGCCGTGAGTGATTCGGGAAACACCACGCGTTGCGGAAGGTAGCTGATGTGCTGTCGGGCGGCATTCGAGGAGCCGATCGCATCGACGCCGTTCACCACGATCTGCCCTGACGTCGCAACGTTGAGCCCCACGAGGCATTTCATCGTTGTCGTCTTGCCGCTGCCGTTCGGACCCAGGAGCGCGAACACCTGACCGCGACCAACATCGAACGAGACCCCGTCGATTGCGGTGAACGACCCGTACCGCTTTGTAAGGTTTTCGACTTGGACGATCATGACGTTCGCCTTCGCGCGATGATCACGATCACCATTCCTACGAGCGGGATGGTCAACAGCCACGGCAGTACCGACGCCCGCCGGCCCTGGACCAGAACGCCCGCTGAGGCGTGGCTCTGACTTCGTCGTACCGTGATCGGACGCATCAGTGGCGCTGGATCACGTTCCGAAGAGAGCTGGAGGATGGGAAAGGCCTTGGTCGCTGCTGCCAGTGCTTTCGACGCTGTGCTATAGAGGTACAGCCGGAACGCAGGTTGACGTCCCTCAAGGTAGTCGAACGCATTTTGGATTGTCTGCGGCACGTCACCGACTCCGTCGGCATCAAGGTCGTAGCCATCGTAGTCGCTCCAGTAGTTTCCGCGGCCGTGTGACGACCATCGCGTCGTTGTTCTCTTCCCCACCACCGAAAGGGGAATGAGGTTGTCGATGAAGGCGTTCTCGGCAAAGAGATTCTCGTCGGAGTTCTGGAACATCTTCAGAGCAATATCATTCTGGGCGATTACATTGTATCGGAAGTCATTGTGTGACGATGCCTCAAAGAACATGCCGACGACGTTGTCCACGATGAGATTGGAATCAGCTTTCATCCCGTGACAATCCTGGAAGAGGATCCCGTACGACGCGAAACCTCGGTTCCGGAGAAAGGTGTTTCTCCGCATCACAATGCCGTGGGAATACATGACGGCCGCTCCCGCCACGTTGTCGTGAAATCGATTTCCGACGAACGTGTTCGAGTCGGCGTACATGTAGTGAAGGCCGTACCGAAGTGCGAAGACCTCGTTCCCTTCGATCCACGAATGCGACGCATTCTGAAAGTAGAAGCCGTCCCGCATGTGGTGGATCGTATTGTCCGTAAGACGGTTACGGTATGAATCCCAGATGTGCACCCCGCTCCCTCGTTCACCTTCGGACAACTCCACCCGTCCGGCGATCTCGTTGTTCGAGATCACGTTGTCGTCCGACTGGTAGAGGTAGACGCCGAACAGTATGTCACGCAAGCGGTTATTCCGAACGCGATTGCCGTCAGACCTCAGAAGGATACCAGAGTGCTCCTGGGCCAACGCTGCTCCAGAATGTTCGATCACCAGTCCTTCGATGACGCAGGAATCAGCAAGCACCACGATGCAACTGCCAGTTCCGTCACCCCGGACCGTAGCCCCCGGAAGGCCGATGAGCGTCGTGCGTACCCGGAGGGCGATATTGCCGGTCCACGTGCCCGGTGGGACCACTACCGTATCCCCCGGCCCTGCAGCGTCGATCCACGACTGGATCTCCTGCGACTGCGCCGGAGCTTCGAGCAGGGCGGCCACGAGGACCACCGTCAAGAGATGGGTCGCCTGGTTCATACCATTCCGCGCCACGCTCCGGTCAGGAGGACGGCAAAGATGACCGATTGACCGACGAGCAGGAAACCGAGTCGCCGGAATCGCACGGGAGCTGAAAGACGGATGGTGCCAATGAGGGCATGGATGGCCATCGGGAGATACGCAAGCACCGTCATGTAGCTGGTGGCGCCCATGTGCACGATCACGGCAGCAAGTACAATGACGAAAACATGATACGTCAACGGCATCCAGCCGAGACGAAGTCGCCGACGAAGTGGCAGGTTCATGGACCTGAATGCCGTCCTGTGCATCTTCATGTGCACGTATACAACAGAACAGCCAAAGAAGAGGGCCACAAGTAACCAGAGCAGGATCGCCCGCGGCCAGTCGTCGGTGGCCCCGAGGAGGAGCGCCGACGGAGAGCCGACGGAGAGCCCCGCCACTGCCACCAGATCGGCCCCCGCCGATCTTCCGCTTGATCGGTTCATCACCGACCGGATCACCAGGCTTGTGGCGGCGACCGTACCCCAGGCGAGAAGATGAAGCTCCCCAACCAGAACAAGCCCTCCACCGAGCGTGAACGCTCCTCCCATCAAGGTCACGGCCCAAAAACGAGCACCACGCAATGTCGCATCAGAAAGCGCCCGGTCGGTGGAGCGGTCCAGGAGCGTCTGCAGCGGAATGTAACTGAGAAACGCCGCCAACGCCGCCAGAGCCAGGACCGCATGCCGCATTGATACGGTCTCTGCCGATGCCGACCCGATCGCCAGCGGAACGGCCAGCAGGGCCCATGAGCCGTGTTCCCTCGTCAGGGGAAGTGACGGAATCCGGATCACGCGACAAGCTCCCGGCGATGGGCACGATACGAGAACCAACCGGCCGCCAGGAGCGCGAACGGCGCCAATGCCATGAAATAGGAACCGACGGATGGGAAATTATAGACTTCGAAGTTTGCCATGGTCTGGTGACCGAACAACGGAGGTGTGAAGGGTGGCACCGTGACCGCGGCGGTCGGATCAAGCGAATGACCGTAGACGTAGAGCTTGTGGTAGAAACTCCAGAGCGAAAACAGTCCAAAGTATGTGAAGAGCACGAAGAGATCCACCAGGGCGGCCATTTTGCCCAGGACGACAACGCGAAGAGCGAGCAAGACCATCCCGCCGACGACGAACGGGATCCACTGGAATTCTGTGAAGTCCTCTTCCTGGAGCGCTTTCATGCCGATGTAGTGGTTGAGTGCATTGATCTCTTTCAGGTCGTCACGGTTCGGGGTTTTTCCCCCTTCGAGTTTGTGCGAATAGATCTGCAGCGTGAGGCCTTCGGGAAATTGATTGGAATACAGCGTCATTTCCCACAACGGTGCGATATACGTCGGGAGCATGAGGAGGGCCGCGATGAAGACGAGAATCCTGCTCCTCAGATCCAGTGGAATCTCAAAGAAACGGTTTGCGACATCGAGCGATCGTTGCATGTAACTCCTTTCAGCCGAGCGCACCCTCCTCCGGTGAGATCCGGAGGAGGGGCGTTGGCGGAACTTCCCTACCGCATCGTCAGCGAACCGGACCCGCCCTTGACGAGCAGATATCCTTGCATCTCCTGGTGCAATGCGGAGCAGAAATTCGTGCAATAGAACGGGAACACGCCGGCCTTGTCGGCGACGAATTCGATGACCTTTGTCTCGCCCGGATCGGCGACGACATTGATGTTGTATTCGTTGATGCCGAGGCCGTGCAGCTCATCCGTCGTTTGCTCGATGTTCGTCAGGTAGATCGTCACCTTGTCTCCTTTGTTGACCTCGAGCTTCCACGGCTCGAAGGAGGAACGAACCGCGATCATGTAGACTTCGACGTTTCGGCCATTGCGCACGATCTTCGCATCTTTGATGTCCCAGATCGCCTTCGGATGTTTGTTCTCCTCCTTCGGATACACCTCGATCGGGTTGAGCTTGTCCGCCTTGATGATCTGCGCGTAGTGCGGCTCAGGCTCGGTGAAGGCGTCATAGAGCAGCGACATCTT
>CAYYOV010000013.1:80476-85308 GCA_964473365.1 uncultured Ignavibacteriaceae bacterium | reverse complement strand
TACCTATTACCTATTACCTACTACCTACTACCTATTACCTACTACCTATTACCTTTCTCCATTCACCGCTCATATTCCTCTCTCGCTCAATTCACCGTGATCGTGCCGTTGTTTTCGAACGTTCCGTCATTCTCGACGTCGCCGCCGGTTGTCGTCAGCGTACCCGTGCCCTGGACGAACGTCGTGCCGCTTGCCACCGTGAAAGAGATCGCCGAAATATTTGTGATGGTGAACGTCGTGAGATTGTTCGTCACGGTGCCGGACGCGCCCAGGATGTCAACGCGCGCTGCCCCCAGCGATGTGCCGCTGATGGTCTTCGTCGCCGCTCCGGCGAACTGGAGCAGGTTGAATGTCTCCGAAAGACCGCTGATCGTCTGCGAACCGCTCGTTCCAGCGAATTGGAACGTGTTGCCGGTGTACGTCCGCGCTCCAGCACCCGCATCGATGCTGTAGGTGCCTGTCACAGCCACGGTACTGCCGTTGGGGAGCGTCTTCCCTCCTGAGCCGCCGAGCCGCAAGTTCGCATATGTCACTGCACCGATGTTCTGTCCGCCAGTGCCAGCGTAGTAGAACGTACCCGCGGTCGTGATCCCGCCGTGGAACGAAGCATCCACGAGCACCTTGATGGCGGAGTTGTTCGTGAACGTGGGCGAGTTTGTGCTGAGGTCCAGATTTCCGCCAGAGACGACCAGCGTATCGTTGGCTGCCACATTCAAGACACCTGACGATGCGAACGAAAGTCCGGATGTCGTCGTTTTCGACCGGGCCGCTGTGGCACCGGATAAATAGAGCCGCTGATACTGGCCGCCTTGGATCGACTGGTTCGCATCCGCGAAGAAGTTGATCGCTCCCAGCGAGGTCGTGAACGTGCCGACCACCGTCTGGCTTGTCGCGCGAATCGCCAGCGAGTCGGTGGTCGCCCCCAAAGCGAACGTTGCGCCCGTCGTGATCCGGAACGTATCGAGCACCGTGACGGTCCCCGACATGGTCTTCGTCCCGCCCACCGAGGAGACCAACGTCCCATATGTGAGCGGTAGGACTGTTTGTCCGGCCCCTCCGTAGTATTCGACCGCTCCGCTGTCGGTGTCGATCGTGCCGCTGTTCGTGAACGATCCGCTGACACGGGTGAGCCCGACGTAGGTGTTGAGGCTGTCGTTATCGTACGTCCCGACGCCGTTCGACAGCGTTGCCGCTTGGATCGTCCCAGCCGAGGTTCCGCCAATGTAGTTCCGAACCACGCTGCCAGCGTTGTTATTGTCGAATGTGCTGCTTGCCGTCAATATCCCGCTGTTCGCGATGGTCCCGCCAGTGCCAGCCTGGTAATTCGTGATCGTGTTATACGTGGCAGTACCAGTGTTGATGAACGTCCCTTTGTTCTTCAGGGTCTGGGCGTCCATCGACGTGCTCGTCACCGTGGCGAACAGGAATACGATCAACGGCATCATGCTCTTTGCCTCACGTCGCCGCTGGGGCATCGTTTTGTCCTTCGTGTATGGCAGGTTTATGTTCTTCTCAGTGTTCATCGGGTTCATTCCTTACGGCACGCTGATCGAGCCGTCGTTGATGAACACACCATCATTGTTCACATCGTTCCCAAGCAGCAGCGATGCGGCAGCCGCGACCCGGACCGTCGATCCGGCCTGAACGCTGATCGTCGATACGGTCGTCGACGCCCCATTCAACGTCTTGAGGCCTCCGTTGGTGAAATACAGAGCATGGAACGCCATTCCGTCGATCGCCTGAGCGGACGTGCCGTTGAAATGGAGCACGGCGCTGTTGGTGGTCGCATCAGCGGACGCGCCGCTGATCGTCAGAGCGCCGGCAATGCGGGTCGTATCGGACGCGAACGTCTTCGTTCCGACGTTCTGGAGGACCAACGAACCATAGTCGGTCCGCGTGATCGTCTGCGTCGATCCGTAATAGACCACCGTGCTGGTCGGATCGATCTGGATCGTGCCTGAACCCGAAACGACCGGCAGACCGCTCGTTCCGCCGGTCCGATACGTGGCAGCCGGACCGACGATGAAGTCCTTGTTGGCCGCAAGGGTCACTTGGAATCCACCGTCATCTAGTTGACCGTTGACGACAGTGAGTTCGCCCGACACATTGCTGCTGGTCATGTTGCCGTCCAACGTCACGCCCGCAGGATTGTCGATGATCACGCCGTTGAAGTTCAGGCTTGCGACCGGCAGAATCTGCGGCGACGATCCGGCGAACCGGACGAACGAATTGGTGCCTGGGACGAGTGTGCCGGCGTTCAGGAAGGGATCCCCCGCAGAACGCACGGAGAGTGTCTCCGGGCTCGAGAAGGCCAACGTCAACGTCCTAGCGTTGAGATCGATGGCATCCAGATCAAAGACGCCGGTGCCATCCCACGTCGAGGCTCGCGTCAGACGCAGGGTCACTCCATTCGCGCTAAACGTGCCGTTGTTGATGAAATTGACGGCGTCCAGATTGAGGTTCATCGTGACCGCCGTTCCGTTGCCTTGCAGGATCGCTCCGTTGTCGATGACGATCGAACGGACCGTTGACGGGTTAGCTGTCAGCGTCACGGCGTTGCCACCACTCGTTGCGATCACGACATTGGCATTGTTTCCGGGGACCGCGCCACCCACCCACGTCGTGGAAACGTTCCAGTCACCTCCCGTGCTCGTGCTGGTGAAGATGCTCGCGGCGGCAGTACCTGTAACGAAGTCGCCGAAGTCCGTCAGCCCCGTCGCCTGGGTGGATGTCGACGTCACTGTTCCCGTTGTCGGCAGGACCCAGGCTGCCCCGGCATACTGGTCGATGATGAACGTGGTTGGATCGGCTCCTACATCCACATCGGACGGGTCGAACGTGAACGTGGCGTCGTACGTCGAGAAAGCGAGGCCGTCCGGAGCGATCGTCCAGTACCGATTGGCATTGAGCGCTATGCTGACGCCAGAATTGGATACGTCGGGATGGTCGGTGCTCGTCGTCGAAACGGCCAGCGTCCCCTGCGTGGTGACATTGGCAAACACGAGATCGACCGGCGTGTAGACCGAAGCGCTCCCGATCTCGAACGTGCGCGACGTCGGTCCCGTCGGAATGGTCTTCTTCAGCGGCGAGCCAACCCAGCCGGCCGCTCTGCTGACGCTGCCGCCCGAACCGATCGTGAGTGTATCGACCGACAATGCGAGCGTGCCTGACGAAAGCGTCAACGTTCCGTTCACGGTTGTGGCGCCGCCAAGCGTCACGCCAGCGGGATTGCTCACCGTGAGATTGGCAAACGTCAGAGCGGAACCCACCTGCGGGGTCGAGCCGGTGAAGGCGACCGTACTCCCGGTGACAGTGTAGATACCTGCGCCGGACGTGAAGTTGCCGGTGAGGGCGACCGTCCCGGACGACGCCAATGTCCGGTTGCCGTTCCCGCTGTTCGTCACATTGTTGTAGGAAAAGGCCGGGATCGTCTGCGCTCCAGCCGAGCTGAAATCGAAGGTGTTGCCGTTCGGGTCGATGATGGCATTGGTGAGCGAAGCGCTGAACGCCCCTCCGACGGCGATCGTGCCAGAGCCGAGCGTGACGGTGGCACCACCACGCGAGCCGGAGATCGTCAGGTTGTTGAACGTGAAGGCAGAGATCGTCTGGGCCCCGCTGCCGTTGAAGTCAACGGTGCTACCGGTCACCGTGTAGCTGTTCGTCCCCGTCGTAAAGGCCCCAGCCACGCCGATCGTGCCAGACGACGCGAGCGTCCGGGCCCCCGTGCTGCTCGAGGTCAGGTTGTTGTACGGCAGCGCCGCGATCGTCTGGGAACCGGCACCGCTGAAGTTGACCGTGCTTCCCGTGGTCGTGTACGTCCCGTTCCCCGTCGTGAATGTGCCCGCAATGGCCACCGTCCCGGACGAGGCCAGCGTCCGGTTGCCGTTCCCGGTGTTCGTCAGATTGTTGTACGAGAACGCCGGGATCGTCTGCGCACCAGCCGAGCTGAAGTCGAACGTGTTTCCGTTCGGATCGATGGTTGCATCGGCGAGAGAAGCCGTGAACGTTCCGCCGACAGCGATCGTGCCAGAGCCGAGCGCTACCGTGGCTCCACCACGCGAGCCCGAGATCGTCAGATTGTTGAAGGTGAAGGCGGCGAGGGTCTGGGCGCCCGTACCGTTGAAGTCGACCGTGCTACCGGTAACCGTGTAGCTATTGCCACCTGGCGTAAAGGTGCCCGCAACGCCGATCGTGCCAAATGCGGCCAGCGTCCGGGCTCCTGTGCTGCTCGAGGTCAGATTGTTGTACAATAGCGCCGGGATCGTCTGAGAACCGGTCCCGTTGAAGTCGACCGTGCTTCCCGTCGTCGTGTACGCGCCGCTCCCCGTCGTAAATGTTCCGGCAATGGCTACGGTCCCGGAGGAGGCGAGCGTCCGGTTTCCGTTCCCCGAGTTCGTCAGGTTGTTGTAGGAGAACGCCGGGATCGTCTGTGCGCCGGATGAACTGAAATTGATGGTGTTACCGGTAACCGTGTACGTGTTTGTGCCCGGGGTGAACGTCCCGGAAACGCCAATCGTACCTGCCGTCAATGTTCGCGCACCCGTGCTGCTGCTCGTCAGGTTGACGTAATTGAGTGCCGGGATCGTCTGTGATCCGGCTCCGGCAAAGTTGACCGTTCCTCCGCTGATGGTCGTCGTGCCGGACACCGTCGGGAAGCTCGTCCGCGTCTCGAGCGTTCCATTCAACAGGTTCATGTTCCCGGAGACGGTCAGCGTACCACCCGTCAGAAGCCTGAACAGCGCCGAGGCGTGATTGACCGTAAAGGCATTCACGCTCCGGTTCGTTACGACGTCGACCGTGTCACCCGTGCTAATGACTGCCACGTCCGAGGC
>CAYYOV010000013.1:57211-80376 GCA_964473365.1 uncultured Ignavibacteriaceae bacterium | reverse complement strand
GGTTCGTTACGACGTCGACCGTGTCACCCGTGCTAATGACTGCCACGTCCGAGGCTCCCGGCACGCCGTCCGGGCTCCAGTTGGAGGCATTGCTCCAAAGCGTTGTCCCACCGCCGTGATCCCATGTATAGGTCACGCCGGTGAACGGCTCACCGATCTGAAAGTCTCCGAACAGTGTGACGCCGCTCGTGGTCGTCGAGAGCACGAGCGCGGAGCTTACGTCCTGCTGATACCACGAGCCGCCATTTCGGACTGTGACGAGGAACGCTCCGGTGTTCGCACCGGCATCGATGTCACCCGATACGAACGTGAGGGTCACCGCGACGCTGTCGAAAGTGAGGCCCGAACCGTTCAGGGTCCAGTACCGGTTGACCGTCTTGGCCGAATTCAGACCGGAGGTGGCGACGTTCGGATGGTCGCCGTCCGTGGTCGAAGCCGAAAGGCGTCCGCCGACGGTCACGTTCGTGAAGGCCACTGAGACCGGAACGTAGACGCTGGCGTTTCCGATCTCGAAGGAGGCCGTGGGAGATCCGGTCGCCACGGATTTCTCCAACGTTCCGTACACGTAACCGCTCGTGCGCGAGACGCTCGCCGTCGATGTGAGGACCGCCCGGTTCGAACCGGTGATGAGCTTGTTCGCGCCGAGCGTGAGAAGACCCTTGATCGTGTCGACGCCGGAAAGGGTGAGGCCGTTGGCGTTCGTGACCGTCAGCGATTCGAAGGTGAAGGCCGACGCCGTCTGGCCGGCGGCGCCGCCGTTGAAGTTCACCGTGTTGCCGGTCCCGATGTACTGCACCGATGTCGCGGTCGCGCTGAGATTACCCTGAATATTGATCGTGCCGGCGCCCAGTGTGACGACCTGATTGCTCCGGACACCCGAGACGTTCAGGTTGAGGTAGGTGAATGGCGCGATCGTCTGGGCTCCGGCGCCGTTGTAGTCGATCGTGCTTCCGGTGATCGTGTGGCCGGTCGCTGAACCTGTCGTAAAGGTCCCGGCAATCCCGACCGATCCGCTGCTCGGGAGCGTCTTGTTGAAATTGCTGAGGGTCAGATTACCGTAATTGGCCGCCCGTATCGATTGACCGTTGGAGCCCTGGTTGTAGGCGACCGTTCCCGTCGCGGCGCTCGTGATCGTCGTCCCTGTTCCCGTGACGGTGGAATTGAGCGTCAGCGAGGAAGTCCCGACGGCAAGCGTTCCTCCGGTCAACGTCAGCGTGCCGTTCACTGTCGTCGTTGGCGCCACGTTGAACGTGCCGGAGGTCATGGTCAGCGCTGACGTCATCAGCGACGTCGTGCTTCCGCCAACGCTCAACGCGGTCCCCGACTTCGCGACGGTGATCGCATTGAACGTCTGGCTGGCAGCCGAACCATTGATGGATTGGGTTGCGGAGGTACTGATAAACTGAATTGTGCTCGTCCCGACCGTGAATGTGCCGCCGTTGTTCGTCCAGTCGCCGGAAAGCGCGACGATGCTGCTGGCGCCGGGGGCGAACGAGCCGGCACTCAACGTCATCGACCCGCCGACGGTGAGCGTGCTGGACGCGATCGTGCTCTTCGTCCCGGTCCCCTGGATCGTCACATTGCCGTAGGTAGGCGTCGCAGAGACCGTCTGGGCTACATCGGCATTGTAGATGACGGTGCTGGCAGGGTCGAGCTGGGCAATGTAGTTCGTTGGGAATGCGGTGGCTGTTCCGGCCCCCAGAATGAGAGTGCCGCCGGACTCGAGGATCAGTCGCTTGGTGGCGTTGCCCGTGATCTGGAAACCGGCGTCGCTCAGGGAACCGGTGCGGATGATCAAGCTGTCGTTGATCGTCTTGGCCGCGTTGAGCGTGACGCCGTTGCTGTTCTCGATCAGGACCGTTGCGGCGATGGTCGCAGGGAACTCATTGCCCGTCGTTTGCGCACCGCTCCCCGCGTATCGCAAGACTGCCCTCTCCGAATAAGCCGCCGGTGCGGCCGACGCGGTTGCAGTTCCTTCCATGGACAAGGTGTCGTTCACACTGAAGGTCGCCATCGTCTTGAGACCAGACCCGGAGAGAGTGAGGTTCGAATACGTCGTCCCCTTGACGTTCTGTGCGGCCCCTGTATAGTTGACCTTGTTGACGGCTGCCGTTGCCGTCAGAGTCCCCGTGGCCATCATCGTTCCGCCGACACTGACGCTGGATCCAGCAGCATTGAGCCACGTGGATCCGGCGACACTGCCGGTGATGTTGGTTCCGACTTGAACGGTCGAATTATTGGTGACGGTGATGGCACCCGTGATCGCCATGCTTCCGCCGATGCTGATCGGCGACGTGCCCCCGATGGCCTGGCTGTTCGTGTTGAACGTGTAGATCCCCGCGGTGACGTCAGCAAGGCTGCCGTTGTTGACGAGCCCGCCCCGGAAAATGAATGATTCTCCGATGACGTTGTTCCAGGTGCCCCCTGGATTGACTGTGACCTGCCCAATGAAGGTCAGGCCGCCCGTCGTCGTGGTCGTGAAGCTGAGCGTGCCGGAAATGGACGTGCTCCCCGTGACATTCAGCGTCAAGCGCTGGATCTCTCCGGTGGATCCGTTGGGGATGATGAGACTGCCTTGCACGTTCAGCGTGCCGGTTGCCGACCCTTGCAGAACACCTCCTTGCAACACCAAGTCGCCCGCTCCGGTCGCTCCAACAGTGATCGTTCGGCCTGCCGTCCAATTCGCGATTCCCATGACGGTGAGGGTCCGACAGCCGCTGTTTGCACCGATCGACACGGTATGGCCTGGCTGGATGAGGACCGTATCGGTAGCCGTAGACGATGGTGCAACCGTAGATGGTTGCTCCCATGTCAGACCGCCGTCCAACGAACGGTCCCAGGTATTGGCCGTGGCCCAAACGCCTGTGGTTCGGCTGCGGAACCGAACGGCGTACGCGTCGGTGGTCGCCATGGCCAGGAGGCCGGCGACTTCAAGCGCGACGAGAAGCCATATGTGAAGGCGATGCTTCACGAGCTCCCGTCAGGCACTCACGTGATGTGTGACCGCGACACGCACGTCAGGCGGCAGCGACAACCGGTTCGGAGGCCAACAGCTCGTTGAGGGCCTGCTTGAGCGATCCCTTCGAAATGAACGCGTCGGCGAGATTGGCCATCGCGATCGACCGGAACGATTCTTCCGACGACATGACATAGACACGCGCCGAGGGAAACGCCGATTTGATCTCACGCGCAGCATCCAGACCGTTCTTGCGGGGCATGCGCACGTCGACCAGGACGACATCAGGGTGGGCGTGCTGTGCCTGCTCGACGACATCAACACCGTCGACAGCCTCGAGGACGAGGGCCACGTCGCTGCGCGTGCGCAGATAGGCGCTGATCATGCCCCGGATGGCGGCATGGTCATCGGCAATGAGGATCCTCATGTTGCTCATGGTGTACTCCCGTGTATGAAAAAGTTCAGACAGCCTTGACACGTCCGTAGGCGAGCGTGCCCGGCGAGCCGAATTCGCGTTCGAGCGAAGGTTTCAGGATCGACTTGAGGATGAAGGCGTCAGCCTTCACCTCTTCGGCCTGCAGACGATAGATCGGATTGTCGTGCATCGTAGCAATGAGGACGCGCAGGTGCGGCCACCGTTGCTTGATGATGCGCGTCGCCTCGAGTCCTGACGTGCGCGGCATCGCGATATCCATGAGCACAACGTCCGGTTGAAGCGCTTCGACCTGCCGCACGGCCTCCGAGCCGTCGGACGCTTCACCGACAACCTGTACATTGGGCAGGCGGTCGAGGAATTCATGCACGACCCGTCGAAAATCGACATGATCATCGGCGATCAAGACGCGTATCTTGTTCATGGCCGATTCCTTGCTGTTGTGTGAGATGTGGATGATTGCTAATGAAAAGTCGGGCAATCTGACTAGGGTTGAATCGCGGAATCCACGGATTTCTGGCGAATACGGAGGAATCCGATGCCTCTACGGGATACTCGTAGGTAGGAGGGGTATGAAAATGCCCCGAATTCTGCCATATTCGGGGCAAGGGGAGTGTCCACGCGGCCCGGGTCGGGCCCATGGGGGGGAGACGCTGGCTCTAAGGCTACCGGCCCTTCATTCTGAGCTCCACCGCGTAACGGATCAGTTTCGACGTATCCTCGATACCCAGCTTCTGCATGATGTTTGTTTTGTGCGTCTCGACCGTTCGGGCCGAGATAAAGAGCTTCTCGGCCATTTCCTGGTTGGTCAGCCCCTCCGCGACACAGGCCAAGACCTCCTTCTCTCGCGGAGTGAGTGGTGCATTACCCGGATCGACGGCGTGAGTCTCACGTGCCTCCGCCTTCCGCAAATAGCTCTGGACCATCATCTCCGAAACACGTGGACTGAAAAAGTTCTCACCCCGTGCGACGGCCCGAATGGCCGCCGCGAGCTCCTCCCGACTGCAATTCTTCAGAATGTACCCGCCGGCGCCAGACCGGAGGATCTGGTACACATACTCTTCATTCTCGTGCATCGTCAATACGAGCACCTTCGACGCGGGCACTTCCTCGCGGATGACCTTGGTGGCATCGATACCTGACATCACCGGCATGGAAAGGTCGATGATGACGACGTCGGGCTTCAACTTCCTGGTCAGCGCAACCGCCTCACGACCGTCGCCCGCCTCGCCGACGACCTGAAACTCCCTCAACGGCTCGAGCAGCGCCATGAGACCTGAACGGACCAATGGATGGTCGTCGGCCAGAAGAATGCGAATCTTGCTCATACTGGCTCCGATGCCGGTTGGACCGGGATGTGGACCGTGATCAACGTTCCGTTCCCCGGCGAGCTTTCGATATCCAGATCGCCGCGGAATGAGGTGACCCGTTCACGCATGCTCGCCAAACCGATTCCGCTATCGACCAAGCGTCGGGCCATTGCGTGGTCCATGTCCATCCCCTTGCCGTTGTCCTCGATCGTCAGGCGCACCTTGCCACCCGACCGGAAGGCCTGGATCGCGACGAGCGTCGCTTCCCCGTGACGCACAGCATTCGTCAGCGCCTCCTGAACGATCCGGTAGAGTGCGATCTCTATCGGACCGGAGAGCCGTTCCGACATGCCTTGCGCAACGAATGTGACTCGAACACCCATTTGCGCGCCGAACCGTTCCGCCAGCAGCTGCAACGCGGGCGCCAGACCAAAATCATCGAGCACGCTCGGCATGAGGTTGTAGGAGATCTCACGCGCCTCCTTCATGACGTTATCCAGCAACGTCTTGACGTCGGCGATCCGCCGGCGATCGTCTTCATTGAGAGATATGGAGTCTTCCAGGATCTCGACGTTGAATTTGATCGCCGTCAGGATCTGACCGAGCCCGTCGTGGATTTCACGAGCGATGCGCCGTCGCTCCTCCTCCTGGGCGTTCACGCGAAGGCCCGAGAGCACTTCGAGATCACGTTCCCGGGCAAGCAGATCGTCATACAGAGAAGCGTTCGTGGCAGCAATGGACATTTTTTCCGCGAGTGAAACGAGAAGGCGGAGTTCTCGTGTGCTGAAATCATGCGCCTGACGGAATCCGACTGCCAACAAACCTCGGACCTCCTCCTCTCCTTTTAGCGGGATCCAGACGGAAGAGATGACATGTTCTTCCCCGCCGCCGGCGAGGCGGATCATTCGGTCTTCGAGGGGCGTCGAGATCTCTTGCAGTACGAACGGCTCATTGCTTCCCAGAACGGCCTGGAGCTGAGGGACCAGCATCACTGGTGCGGTCGGCATCGGGCCCGAGGCACCCACCATGGAGCGCCACCGGAACCGTCCAGATTGGCCATCGCGCATAAGCACCCCTGCCCAGTGTGCCTTCGTCAGATTCACGAGATGCCCCAGGATGGAATCGAGGATGCGTCCCAGGTCAACGACGCCGATGAGTCGGCGGTCGATCTGACTGAGCGCCTCCTGCTCCCACAAGAGCAATGCCTGCTCGCGCTCCTGCATTTTTCGGCCCGTGATATCACGCAAGGTCGCCAGGGCGGCAGGGCGGTTGTCCCATTGGATGACCGACGCGCTGACCTCAAGGTCAAGCATGCGACCCTGCTGCGTCATGCTCCGGACCTCCGTCGCTCGGGTGAGCTCCTCCCCTGGCCCTCGACCAACCGCCTGTTCCAGAAGAAGAACGCGAACGGACGGTCCGATGAGGCCAAAAACATCTCCGCGCCTCATCTCATCGAACGAATTGAACTCGAACAACCGGGCGGCTGCGGCATTCGCATAGACGAGCGAGCCATCCTGAACGACAATGAGCGCATCCTGTGTCTGCTCGACGAGCCCGCGGAATTGTTCTTCGCCTGCCGCCATCCGGAGCGTCACCTCAGCCTGACGAAGTTCGTAGCGTCGCAGGGCGAGCGTCACCAGCACGCCGGCAAGCACAAAGCCGAACGCCAGGAGCGCCCACCATGAGTACGTCTGCTCGATCTCCTCGTCAACATTCGCGATTTCCCGGAGCCGCTCAGGCATGAACCGTTGCTGAAGTTCCTCCTTGACGCGGCGGAACTGTTCCATCTCGGAGGGGATCTCACCGCGAAGCATGGCAGTCGCAAACCGGGTGCGTTCACGTGCTCGATCTGGTGCTGCCAACGCCTCGCTGATGGACGAATTGATCTGGTCGACAGAATCAAGGAAGGCACTCACGAGCGGAGCGGCCGCGCCAAGCGATGGCCTTTCGTAACGGAGTGACGCGCTGACGCTGTCGAGTTCGACGCGGATGGAACGGAGACGGGAAGCCGCTTCGCGGGCCGGGCGATGTTCAGTCAGCGACTGACGGACGAAGTTATGTGCATCCCAGGTCAGCCGGTAGGCCCGTTGGAGCAACGAATCGTGCCGGACGAGCCTGACGTACGCATCATGCTCGCGGCTGACCGATTCGCGAAAACTACCATAGAAGAGGGCCAGCAAGGCGCTGGCCCCAATGAGGGTCGCCCAGACGGCGATGGAAAGAGGAAAACGAAAGCGCTGAGGCATGGGCGTTCGGACGTCCTGGCCGGTATCGTCCTCACCACCCGCGACCGATGACCGCACGAGTGGCAGGTCCGGCGCAACGCTACTTGCCGATCAGCGCACGATAAGCGTCCGCATCAAGCAGCGTCGAGAGTTCGGCAGGGGTCGATAGACGGATCTTCACCATCCATCCGGCGCCGTAGGGATCCTTGTTAACCGTTTCGGGGTTTGCCGCCAGGCCGGGGTTTACTTCGGTGACCTCGCCGCTCACGGGCGCGTAGAGGTCCGATACGGCCTTCACGGCCTCGATCGTACCGAATGTCTTGCCCTGACCAACGGCAGTACCGACTTTCGGCAGCTCCACAAACACGACATCGCCCAATTCACCTTGGGCGTACTCCGTGATGCCGATCGTGCCGGTCGTTCCGTCGACCTGGACCCATTCATGGTCTTTGGTGTATTTCAGATGCTCGGGGAATTGCATGGTGGCCTCGTCAAATGCCTAGCGATGATCTCAAATGCATTTCGCGCGGCGTTCGCGGCGAACCGCGGCGTCAGCTACGTTCTTGAAATGGTCGAAAGATCTGTCTTCGCGATCGCCGCCCTCGCTGCATCCGCCGCGAGAACCGAGCACTCGCTCAGTCTTTGAAATCGAACGTCTCGATGAATTTCGTATCAAACTCACCGCTGCGGAAGCGTTCGTTCCGCATCAGCTTCTGGTGGAACGGGATGGTGGTCTTTGGGCCTTCGATAACGAACTCTTCCAGCGCGCCGGCCATCTTCGCGATCGCCTCCTCACGGCTCGTGCTTCGCACGATCAATTTGGCGATCAGAGAGTCGTAGTACGGGGGGATCTCATAGCCGTCGTATGCATGGGTGTCGACGCGAACGCCGAATCCGCTCGGGAAATGCAGCGTGTTGATCCTGCCGGGCGAGGGCCGAAATCCATGGTTCGGATCTTCGGCATTGATGCGGCACTCGATGGCGTGGAATTGCGGCTTCGCGGCGACCTTCTTCAACTTCGCCCCTGCCACAACCTCGATCTGCTGCTTCACCAGATCGACGCCGTAGACCTCCTCCGTCACGGGATGTTCCACCTGAATACGGGTGTTCATCTCCATGAAATAGAAATTGCGATACTTATCGACGAGGAACTCGATCGTACCGGCCCCGAAGTACCCCACGCTCTTCGATCCTTTGACGGCGGCCGCGCCCATCGCCTCCCGAAGCGCTGGCGTCAGCGCAGGCGAGGGAGACTCCTCCACGAGCTTCTGGTGGCGTCGTTGGATGCTACAATCACGCTCGCCATAGTGCACGACATTCCCGTGACGGTCCCCCATCACCTGGATCTCGACGTGGCGAGGTTCTTCGACGTACTTCTCGATATAGACGGCCGCGTTCCCGAAGGCCGTTTCCGCCTCATGGCTTGCTGTGCGGTACGCATTCTCAAGCTCCGATGCCTCCCGCACAATGCGCATGCCCCGTCCGCCCCCGCCCGCCGTGGCTTTGATGATGATCGGGAAACCGACCTCATGCGCAACTTCCCGCGCTTCCTTCAGGGTCCCAATGATGCCGTCGCTACCAGGCACGACCGGCACGCCAGCCTTGCGCATTGTATCCTTGGCCAAGGCCTTGTCACCCATTGCAGTGATCGCCGTCGAAGGCGGTCCAATGAAGGTCAGCCCCGAGGCAGCACAGATCTCGGCAAAATTGGCGTTCTCGGAGAGGAAGCCATACCCGGGATGGACGGCGTCGGCATTCGTCACTTCTGCCGCGGCCAGGATCCTCGGGATGTTCAGGTAGCTCTCTTTGCTGGGAGGAGGGCCGATGCAGACGGCCTCGTCCGCGAAACGAACGTGGAGGGAGTCACGATCGGCCATGGAGTACACAGCGACTGTTTTGATGCCGAGCTCCCGGCAGGCGCGGATGACCCGCAGGGCGATCTCTCCCCGGTTGGCGATGAGGATCTTCTTGAACACGCGTACTCGCTGGTCAGTGAGGGGAAAGCGATCAGCTCTTGTCGATCAGGAAGAGCGGTTGGTTGTACTCCACCGGCTTGCCGTTTTCAACGAGGATCTTGACGATCGTGCCGTCGGTGTCCGATTCGATCTCGTTCATCAGCTTCATGGCCTCGACGATGCAAAGGACCTGGCCGGATCGGACCGTATGGCCTTCGGAAACGTAGGGATCTGCGTCGGGCGACGGGGCTCGGTAGAATGTGCCGACGATGGGAGAGCGAACCTCATGATAGGCCTTTTCGCCCATCGTCGCGGCAGGCGCAACCGGCGAAGCTGGCGTAGCCATCGGCTGTGGCGCCGGCATGGGCAGGTTGACTGGAGGAGCCGCATATGCAATGGACGAAGGCTTGTTCCGGGCCACGCGCAGCTTCTTTCCCTCTTCCTCGATTTCGATCTCGTCGATACTGCTGTTCTCGAGGAGTTTGATGATCTTCTTGATGTACGAGATCTCCATCGATAGCTCCCGGTTTGTCGAACGGTCCTTTGGGCTTTCGTCCATGGTCAGTTCACGCGCTCCAAGTAGTCGCCCGTCCGCGAGTCCACCCGGATCATGTCACCCTCGTTGATGAACAAGGGCACGTTCACCGTGGCCCCGGTCTCAACTTCGGCCGGCTTGAGGGTCTTTGTGGCAGTATCGCCACGAACTCCGGGTTCGGTGTTGGTCACTTTCAGCTCGATCTTGAAAGGGATCTCCGCCGAGACAACTGCCCCTTCCACGAGAAAGAGCTGGACGGAATGCCCTTCCTTGAGGAACTTGGCCCCGAAGCCAAGGATCTTCTCATCCACAGGTAGCTGCTCGTAGTTCTCTTTGTCCATGAATTGGTAGGAATCGCCGTCGTGGTAGAGGTATTGGAACTCCCTCTGTTCCATCCGCACCTCTTCCACCTCCTCCCCCGACCGGAAGCGGGTCTCGGTTATCCGGCCATTGCGGAGGTTGCGCAATTTGGCCTGAACGAATGCCCGAAGGTTCCCAGGGGTCCGGTGAATATACTCCTCTATCTTGTGCAACTCCCCATTGAAGCGTATGACCATCCCGATCCTGAAATCACCCGTCGTCGCCATTGAAACACTCTCTCGTAAATTGCTGAAACTGTTTGAAAACTGAGCGGTTTTTCACAAAAACGGACCAAAAAATAGGCAAAACCTTGAGAAATGTCAAGTTGCGCTCCCCTCGGACACACCAACTGGCTCCCATACACCGGTGCTCCCTGATGGGGGGGGCTAGCAGAGCTTGGGTACAATCCCGAACCATCCCCCACCATTTGAATCGGATGGAAGACGGGGAAGGCCGACCTCAACCCGCAAGCAGCGAGTCTGATCTGATTTCACTTCATGCGGGAGAGGATCGAGCCAAGCGAGCTAGCTCGGTGCTGGCCGGATCGATCGAGTCGGAGTATGGACAGGCGCAAGAACCTTCGGACACACATTGGATGTTCAGGAATGATATATTGGCAAAATCCCTTGAACGGCGGAGATATGAATCGAGACCTGACCCGAATTTCCTACCATGAATCCATCCTGTCCACCATTGGTTCGACTCCTCTCATCCGACTCCAGAGGATCACCAAAGGGTTGGCAGCAACCGTATTCGCAAAAGCGGAATTCCTGAACCCTGGCGGGTCAGTCAAGGACCGGATCGGCGTCGAGATCGTGGAGGACGCCGAACGTGATGGACGGCTCAAACCCGGCGGAACCATCGTGGAAGCGACGTCGGGAAATACCGGGATGGGTCTGGCTTTGGCGGCGGCCGTGAAAGGATATCGGTGCGTCTTTACCATGCCCGACAAGATGAGCCAGGAGAAGATCCTTCTGCTCCGGGCCATGGGAGCGGAGGTCATTGTGACACCAACGGCCGTCCCGCACGATTCTCCCGAGAGTTATACCGAAGTGGCCAAACGGATCGTCCGCGAAACTCCGAATTCCATCCTCGCGAACCAGTACTATAATCCACGGAATCCTGAAGCCCACTACCGGTCGACCGGCCCGGAGATCTGGAAACAGACTGCCGGACAGATCGATTGTTTCGTATGCGGCATCGGGACCGGTGGAACGATCACGGGAACAAGCAAGTATCTAAAGGAGATGAATCCGAAGATCCGCGTCGTAGGTGTCGACCCGAAAGGATCGGTCCTGCGAGAGTATTTCTATACGAAGAAAATCACCCCGGTCTTCAAGACGTACAAGGTCGAAGGGATCGGACAGGACTATCTACCTGGCGTCCTGAACTTTGACTACATTGATGAGATCGTTGAGGCGGATGATAAGGAGTCCTTCCTGATGGGAAGGCGCCTCGCGCGCGAGGAAGGGATGTTGGCGGGTGGTTCGTGCGGCACGGCGATGGCCGGTGCCATGAAGGTGGCGAAAGACCTTCCCGAGGGTTCGATCGTCGTCGTCCTTCTGCCCGACAGCGGCGAACGCTACCTCAGCAAGATGTACAACGACGACTGGATGCGCGAGCATCGATTCCTGGTGCCCGAACGTGTCACGTTGCGGTATGTGCTCGAAAGCAAGCGGACGAAGGGGCCCGTGATCTCGGTCGATCCCTCCACGATCCTACGGAGTGCCATCGACCTCATGGAAGCGTCGAATGTGTCTCAGCTTCCGGTCATGAGCGGCGGCAAGTGCGTCGGTCATGTGCAGGAGGCAGACCTTATGGGATCGGTGCTCCGTACACCAAACGCCATCGAGCACACCGTGCAACAGCACATGCGCGACCCGTTTCCCGTCCTGCCAGCGGACGACCTCGTGCAAGCGGCGGTCGCATATCTCTCACAGCATCATCATGCCGTCCTCGTCGAAGATGCCGGATCGGTCCTCGGCATCGTCACGCGGTACGACGTCATCGAATACATGTCACGCTAAGGTCTGACCATGGCACCTCGCCCTCGTGGCTTCGCCACCGACGCTATCCATGCTGCCGTTGAACCGGACCCGTTCACCGGGAGCATCATGACACCGGTGCATCTGACCTCGACATATGTTCAACAAGAGCTCGGGGTCAATAAGGGGTACGAATACGCCCGGGTCTCGAACCCGACGCGTACTGTACTGGAGAAGAACGTTGCCGCGCTCGAAGGGGGCGCGCACGGATTGGCGTTTGGGTCGGGGATGGCCGCGATCACCACCCTCTTCCACCTGCTCAAGTCCGGCGACCACGTCATCCTGTCCAACAACGTGTACGGCGGTACGTACCGGCTTGGGAAGCTCGTCTTGAGCCAGTTCCAGCTCGACTTTGAGTTCATCGATACGACGGACGCAGCGAATATCACCAAGGCGATCAGGCCGCAGACGCGGATGATCTTCGTCGAGACGCCGACCAATCCGACGATCGAGCTGACCGACCTGAAAGCGGTCGCCAAGATCGCGAAGGCACGGAAGCTAATCTCCGTGGTGGACAATACCTTTGCGAGTCCCTATCTGCAGAATCCCCTCGAGTTCGGTATTGATATCGTGGTTCACAGCGCCACCAAGTACCTGAACGGTCACAGCGACATGCTCGGCGGCCTCCTCGTCCTCAACGACAAGAAACTCGCGGAGCAGCTGCGGTTTCTGCAGAAGTCGATTGGCGGGATCCTGAGCCCATTCGAAGCGTGGATGTGCCTCCGGGGCATCAAGACGCTCGCGATCCGAATGGACCGGCATTGTTCGAACGCCATGGAAGTTGCACAGTTCCTGGCGCATCATGGGAAGGTCAAAAAGGTGAACTACCCGGGCCTCCTGCAGCATCCGCAGCACCATCTGGCCCGGAAGCAGATGCGGGGCTTTGGCGGGATGATCTCCTTCGACCTCGGCAGTCTGTCGGCCGCCAAGGTGTTCCTCAAACGGGTGAGACTGTGCTCGCTGGCCGAAAGCCTCGGCGGTGTCGAGACGCTCATCTCGCATCCAGCCACAATGACCCACGCATCGGTCCCGCCCGAGCAACGCCAAGCTATCGGCGTCACGGACGGATTGGTGCGGATCTCCGTGGGCATTGAGAATGTGGAAGACATCATCGAGGACCTGAAGCAGGCGTTGGGAAAGGCGTAGCGACGGTATCTCGGCTGTCAGCACCGTCAGGAGAAAGGGAGGCAGGGTGATGCAGCGGCGAAGCGCATCGAAATCGATCCGACGGGGAACTCGGAAGCGAGCGGCCGAGGCACCTTCGCGCGCCCGGCAAGAGATGGAACAGCCTCCTCCGAAGCCGGTGGCGGAGGCGACCGGCAGCAGCGCGATGAGAGAATTCGTTGGCGAGGCCATCGGCGTGGACTTCAGCCTCCTGCGAACGATCAAGGATCTCACTCGCACGCCCTCGACGGTCGTTGAGAGCTTTCTTCGCCATGAGCGGACCTATGTCAGCCCCTTCAAGGCGCTGTTCACGATCGCGGCGATTTGGGTCCTGGTGATGAATTTCCTCTTCGACTGGCATGCCATAGGAAGGGAGTACGCGACTCAGCTCTTTGAGGCACTTGAGTCGCTCGGCATGAAGTCGGACGATCGCGCCGCGAACAGGGCCGATCAAGCGGAAACGATCGGAATGCTGTTCCACGCGATCTTCGCCAGATACTTTATCGTCTTTGTTCTGGCAATTGTGCCAGCGCAAGCAGCGATTTGCATGCGTCTGACCGGAGAGCTTGGCGTACCCTTGCGCGCACACCTCGCCGTTCTCGCCTACCAAACCACGCTCAAGATCATCGTTGGCTTTGCGCTTGCGGTAGGCCTGGGTGTCAACGTTCTCCTTACCTTCGTCGTGCTGACGATCCTCGCGATCCTCGCTGGATTTGGTTGGAGACCCGCAGTATTCATCACCGAGACCGTGCCCACTGAACGATTTTTCAGCCATCATGGGCGCGAGATATCTGCCGCCTACCACAAGGCATCGATCATTGTCCTCGCCGCGAGTATGGGGATCGGCATTGCAGTCGGCCTGATCGCCGCTCTGCTCGGCCCCTGACGATGCCATCGGCTCGATTCACCCAGCAGCAGCTACGGATACATCAGATATCGCGACCGGACCTCCAGGAACCGCTCCTTCTCCAGGTTCCATCCGGTTACGATCACGTCTGCCGGCGTCCCCGCATCGATCGAACTACGGAAGCCCGGCGTTCCTGACAACCGATCGATACTCCCCGTCCGCCATTGGAACTTCGCGCCGGCGATTCGGTGGACTGTCTCCAACATGTGGACGGCTGTCCGAATTGGCTCGAACTTGTCCCGATCGGTCACGACGACCAAGGTCCCATTGCATTCAACCCCTTGATGCTTCGGGCGGCTCGCAACATTCGGGATCTCGCGGGGCGTGAACCGGACCGGTTCAAAACGCACGCCGGGCAGAGCTCGCGCATTCAGCGCCTTTGTCCACGCCTCCCCATCCACGAACGGCGCACCGATGGTCTCGAACGGCTTCTCGACACCCCGTCCTTCCGAGAGGTTCGTCCCTTCAAACAGGCAGGTCCCAGGATAGACCGTAGCGGTGGCGAGCGTCGCCATGTTCGGCGAGGGCTTCACCCACGTCAATCCGGTCTGATCGTACCACAGGTCACGGGTCCAGCCCTTCATCGGGACCACAGTCAACTTCGCTTTGACACCCTTCGCCAGCCATCCCTCTTCATTGAACATCGTCGCGAGCTCACCGACCGTCATGCCGTGCGCGATCGGGATCGGATGCAGGCCGACGAACGATCGCAGGCTGTCGAGGCGGATCGGACCTTCGATCCACGTACCGCGGATCGGGTTCGGCCGATCGAGTACGACGTACGGGATCCCTTTTTCTGCGGCCGCCTCCATCGCGTGCGACAACGTACTGATGAATGTGTAAAATCGGGCGCCGACATCCTGGATGTCGTAGATCAGGACGTCAACATCCTTCAGCATCTCCTGCGTCGGTTTATTGATGCGGCCATAGAGCGAATACATCGGAACGCCCGTCCGTGCATCGATGGTGTCGCGGACGCTGCGACCGTCGGGTGCATCACCCCGAATGCCATGCTCAGGTCCGAAGAGCGCCACCACCCGAGCGTCCGGAACGGCCATGATAGCATCCACGAGATGCCGGCCGTCCTTCAGGATCGCGGAGTGGTTGGTGACAATGCCCACACGCTTGCCACGAATGAGGTCGAGGCGGTCGTTGAGAAGAACATCGGCACCAGGAATCACCTGGGCTGCGAGTGGGATCGTGAGGATGGTGAAGAGAGCTAGGAAGGTCTTCATGGTGAAATTCGAAATGCGAATCCCGAAATGCGAAACAATGTCAAAATCCGAAGCTCCAAGGTCTAGTTCACGGAGCCGTCAGCCTATCACGCTTGAGCGGGTCTTGCAGATATCTGAAAGGTTCGGGTATCTTTCAACGAACAACCTTCTGTGAGGGGACGATGGCAACGATCTACGATCTCGAAGCCCGCACGCTTCAGTTCGCACAAGATAGCATCCTGTACATCAACAAACTACGGCCTTCGATTCCCAATCTCGAGATTGCTCGGCAGTTGTCTCGATGCACATCGTCCGTCGGCGCAAACTATCGTGAGGCCAATGATGCGCTCGGTAAGAAAGATTTCCTCATGCATATCCGGATCTCAAGGAAGGAGGCCAAAGAATCAGCGTTCTTTTTCACGCTTTCTGAACCGCCACCTGAGTTGATCAGCAAAAAAGAGCGACTCATCGATGAGTCAACGCAGTTGATGAAGATCTTTGGTGCCATTTTGACCAAATCCGAGAACAAAGGACAGATGTAGTATGCATGACCTTTGCCTTCGATGCGAATGTTCCAGGTTGATTGGATCCATCGTCGTTGAAATTTGACGTTTGTTTCGGAATTCGGACTTCCCTATTCGTGCTTCAGAGGTGATTCTTCGCCAAACACCATCCCGCCATACTCATTCCATCCCACATCACACCTGATACGATCCGCGCCTCCACCTCATCCGGCGTGAGCGCTACGATCTCGAATTCCTCCGTCGCGTCCGGCTTCGCGGGGACCGTCCGCAGGTCTCTGGCGATGTAGACCCGGCAGATCTCATCTGTGACGCCGTTGTAAGGGTTGAATTCGCCTGCGATCATCCAGGACCTGGCGATATAGCCTGCTTCTTCCTGGAGTTCCATCCGTGCCGTGTCATCGTACGTCTGCCCATCTTTCACGCCGCCGCACGGAAACTCGAGGCTCTCGCGGTCGCACAGATAGCGGTACTGATTTACCATCACGATGCGTCCGTCGGACCTCACGGGAACGATCAAACTGGCTCCGTTGGTATGGACGAGGTGATACTCTCCTTCCGATCCCGAGGGGAGGCGGAATGCATCACGGCGGTAGGTCCACCACGGATTCTTGAACAGCGTTTCTGATGAAAGGCGGGTCCAGCGCGGAAGGGCCATGGGAGCTCACCGGATAAGGTAGAAGGCCTGGGAGAAGAGATACGACCTGGGGCTTGTACATGCGAAGGCCCACCCCGAGGATGTCCCCGAGGCGGGCCCAGCTGAGAGCTACACCAGCTCAGAATCGCTGAAGAAGAAGCTGACCTCGATCCGTCCATTCTCCGGAGAATCAGACCCATGGACGATGTTCTCGCCTTTGTTGTCGGCGAACAGCTTGCGGATGGTCCCCTCCGCAGCCTCTTTCGGGTCGGTCGCACCGATGAGCTTTCGGAAATCGGCCACCGAATTCTCCTTCTCGAGGGCGATCGGGACGCACGGACCGCTTGTCATGAATTCAACGAGTCCGTCGTAGAACGGACGACCTTTGTGAACGGCGTAGAATGCGCCGGCCTGTTCCTTCGACAGACGCATTTGCTTCATGCCGAGCACCTTGAATCCGGCTTTCTGGATACGGGCGATGACCTCGCCCTGGAGGTTCTTGCGGACGCAATCCGGCTTGAGGATCGCGAGGGAACGTTCAATGGCCATAGGGTGACTGTTGATTGACGATGATTGAGTTGCTCTGAATGGTTGTGGACGAACGAGCTGACTGCGGGATGATCAACGCTTCTTCTTTGCCGTCTTTGCCTTGGAGACGCTCTTTTTCTTTGCTGCAGCCTTCTTCGCGGGTTTCTTCGGGGCCTTGCTCTTCCCCGGCTTCTTTGCCTTCAGCGCCTTCGCCATCGTTTCGCCGAGCAACGCCGGACTCTCGACGACAAAGATACCGGACTCGCGCATGACCTTCATTTTTTCCGCCGCAGTCCCCTTCCCGCCTGAGATGATCGCGCCCGCGTGACCCATCCGTCGACCGGGAGGCGCCGTCTGTCCGGCGATGAAACCGACGACGGGCTTTTTGACGTGGCGTGCGATGTACTCAGCCGCTTCTTCCTCCGCCGAACCGCCGATCTCGCCGATCATGATGATGCCGTCCGTCGCCTTGTCCTCATTGAAGAGCTTGATCGCGTCGATGAACCGGGTTCCGATGACCGGGTCGCCGCCGATGCCGATGCAGGTCGACTGGCCGATCCCCCGTTCCGTCAACTGCCACACCGCTTCGTACGTCAATGTTCCACTGCGCGACACGACACCCACGCGACCCTGCTTATGGATGAAGCCCGGCATGATCCCGATCTTCGCTTCGCCAGGCGTGATGATACCCGGGCAGTTCGGTCCGATAAGGCGCGTCCCTTTGGATTTGAGCTGGTCGTAGACCTTGATCATGTCCGCGGCCGGTATCCCCTCCGTGATGCAGACCACCAATTTGATGCCGGCGTTGGCCGCCTCGAGAATGGCGTCGGCAGCGAACCCTGCCGGGACGAAAATGATGGACGTGTCAGCCCCCTCCTTCTCGACCGCCTCGCGGACCGTGTTGAACACGGGCACCGGACGCTTGAACGCGTTCGTCTCGTCGCCTTTGTAAGAGGTTCCCCCCTTGCCCGGCGTGACGCCGGCTACAACGTTCGTCCCGTATTCGATCATCTGCATCGTGTGAAAGGTCCCTTCACCGCCGGTGATGCCCTGCACAACGACGCGCGTGCGTTTGTTGACAAGAATGCTCATGGTGTGTTCAGTCAGGTATGTGGTGGTGCGGCCGCTTCAAGAAACGCGGCAACGCGAAGAATGGTGGGCTCGTCGAACTGGCGTCCGAGCACCTGGACGCCGATCGGACGTCCAGCTTCGTCGACACCACATGGGAGGCTGATGCCGGGGATACCGGCCAGATTCGCCGAGACCGTATAGATATCCGAAAGGTACATCTGGAGCGGATCGTTCGATTTCTCGCCGGCGCGGAAGGCCGTCGACGGTGTCGTGGGCGTCACGAGGCAATCGACCTGCGCGAACGCCTTGTCGAAATCTTCCTTGATCAGGCGCCGGACACGCTGGCCTTTGCCGTAGTAGGCATCATAGTATCCGGCGGAAAGGACGTACGTGCCGAGCATGATCCGACGTTTGACCTCGGCACCGAATCCCTCTGACCGCGAACGGAGATACATGTCCGTGAGGTCGTGGGCGCCTTTCGTACGGAATCCGTACCGTGCGCCGTCGTATCGGGCGAGATTCGACGAGGCTTCCGCCGTCGCCAGGATGTAGTATGTGGCGATCGTAAAGGCGGAATGCGGCAAGCTGACTTCGGTGATGACCGCACCGGCTTCACGGAGACGTTCGATCTGGCGCTCAACAGCTGCCCGGACCGCAGGCTGGAGACCTTCCGCGTAGTATTCCTTGGGAAGGCCGACCCGCAATCCCTTCACCGGCTGCCCGAGAGCTGACAGGAGATCGGGAACGGCTGTGGAGGACGACGTGGAATCGCACGCATCGGGGCCGGCGATCGTTTGCAGGACACGCGCGGCGTCTGCAACAGTGAGCGCGAACGGCCCGATCGTATCGAACGACGACGCGAATGCCACCAATCCATAGCGTGAGACTCGGCCGTAGGTCGGCTTGAGGCCCACCACGCCGGTGAATGCCGCTGGCTGGCGGATCGAACCGCCCGTGTCTGACCCGAGCGAGGTCGTCGAAAGTCCGGCCGCAACTGCTACGGCCGAGCCGCCGGAGGACCCTCCCGGAACCAGTGCGCCATCGAGGGGATGTTCGACGCGTCCGTACGCCGAATGCTCGGTCGACGAGCCCATGGCGAACTCGTCCAGGTTTGTCTTGCCGATGATGATCGCATCCGCCGCTTTGAGACGGGCAACGACGGTCGCGTCGTATGGTGAAACGAAATTCTCGAGAATACGGGACCCGGCGGTCAGCCGATGTCCGGCGACGCTGATGGCGTCCTTGATCGACACGACCATGCCTGCCAGCGGTCCGGCCGTTCCGGCCTTCCGCTTTTGGTCAACCTCCCTGGCCTCCGCCAACGCTTCGTGTCCAAAAAGACTGATGAAGGCGTTGAGCGACGACCGTGTCTCTGCCGCGGCGAGGTACGCGGCCGTGATCTCCTCGACCGTCGCGGTGCCTGCGGCCAGATCCCGACGGATCTGGTCGAACGACCGATGTTGGACGGAGAAGCTCACTTCGGATCGTTTGGCTTCGTGGAATCGTCCAGCTTCTTCGCCTCCTTCTCTACCTCATCCTGAACGTCCTTTGCCGCCTTGCGAAACTCACGGATGCCCTGTCCAAGCCCTTTTGCCAATTCTGGAAGCTTCTTGGCGCCGAAGAACACGAGGACGATCAGAAGAATGAGAAAGAGTTCGCTGCCGCCGAGATTGCCGAACATGTTCAGTTCCTTTCCGCCGGTGTGACTGCGACGCCGGCATGTGACGAGAGTACAGCTGCAACAAGTCCATCAAAGATCATCCGGCCGTCGATGTTCCCGAGCGCCGGGTCGGAGGCCCGCTCTGGATGCGGCATGAGGCCGAGCACATTCCCTTGTTCGTTGACGATGCCCGCGATGTTGTTCACTGAGCCGTTCGGGTTTGCCGCGTCCGTGAGCCGGCCATCCGGTTCGGAATACCGGAAAACGACCTGCCCGTTCCCTTCGATCCGTTTGATCGTCTCCGCTTCCGCAAAGTAGTTCCCTTCGCCATGCGCGATCGGAACGCGCAGCGCCTCTCCGGGCTTGCAATGGTTCGTCCACGCAAGATCGGTCCGCTCCACGCGCAGATGGACGTCTTTGCAGACGAACCGAAGCGATGCATTACGCAGTAGCACTCCCGGCAGCAGTCCGGCTTCGGTCAGGATCTGGAAGCCGTTGCAGATGCCGACGACCAGGCCACCTCGTTGCGCGAAACGCACCACATCCTGCATGACGGGCGAGAACCTCGCGATCGCACCACAACGGAGATAGTCACCATACGAGAAACCGCCGGGAACGATCACGACATCCAGGTCGCCGATCGAACCCTCCTTGTGCCAAATGAAGCGAGCCTCCTGGCCAAGGATCGCGCTGGCCACGTGATGCGCATCGTGGTCGCAATTCGACCCGGGAAAAACGATCACGCCGAATCGGACTCGCTTCATCCGACCTTCTCCACCGTCACGTGGTAGTCTTCCATGACCGGATTCGCCAGCAGCTTGCCTGCCGCTTCGGTGGCGATGCGTTCCGCCTCGGCCTTTGACGCAACGTCGATGTTCATTTCAACCATCTTGCCGATCCGCACATTCTCCACGGCCTTGTGGCCCAGCGTATGGATGCCGTGCTCGACGGCTTTCCCTTGCGGGTCGAGGATCGAGCGGCGGAGCGTTACGACGACTTTTGCATGATACACGGCAGACCTTTCGTTCGACGGTCGATGTTCAGACATCCACACTTGACGGTTCCGGTTCGTCGTCGGCCTCGGGATCCCGTGAGCCGCGGAGTTTTGTCAGCCCCGCCCGGATAATGCCGAACAGGATGAAGGCCGACAGGACGGCGAAAAGATACTCGCCTTTCGAAAAGATGACGATCAGGCCCGCGACAATGAAGCTCACGACCTTCCACGGATGCGCGGCCAACTCCTTCCGCGAGAGCTTCGGCATCGCGTCGTACTTCACGCGGCTCACCATCAAAAGGCCCAGGGCGATCGTCATCGGGGCGAGGGCGTCCTTCGGCCAGCCGGTCAATGCGCCGTTCTCGCCCGCGTACTGGAGGAGGAAGGCACAGATCGTGATGGCCTGCATCGGGATCGGCATGCCAGTGAAATGCGATTTGTCAAACCCGACGAGTTGCACGTTGAACCGGGCAAGACGGATGGCTCCGAACACAAGGGGAAAGGCGGCGATGATGAGCCCCCATTGACCGAATTCGTTGAGCGAGACCTTCCAGACGAGGAATGCCGGTGCAGCCCCGAACGATACGACGTCCGAAAGCGAATCGAGCTCGACGCCGAATTGGCTGGACGAACGTGTGATGCGGGCCATGACCCCGTCGAGCGTATCGAAGACGCCCGCGAGGATGATGAACCACGCCGCCAGTTCGATGCGGCCCTGACTGGCATGCACGATCGAGAGGAATCCGCAGAAGACATTGAGCGTCGTGAACAGACTCGGTACGACGGCCCTCGTGATCTTCATGGAGGTATCCTGGAGTGGTTATCGATACGTCGCGAGCACAGTCTCACCCGCAACGGTCATCTCGCCCGGATTCACCCGAACGGTTGCCCCCGGGTCGAAATAGACGTCGACCCTCGATCCAAACTTGATCATACCGAACCGCTCACCGGCCTTTACGGCCTGTCCGTCCGTCAACGTGCACACGATCCGCCGTGCAACGAACCCTGCGATCTGCTTGAACAGGACCTTTCCGTACTGATTCTCCATTCCGATGACCATCTGCTCATTCGCCTCCGAGGCCTTGTCCTCGAACGCCGCGAAATACTCCCCTTTGACGTAGCGAAGGTGTCGAACGGTCCCCGAGATGGGATTACGATTCACGTGTACATTCAGCGGCGACATGAAAATGGCAACGACGGTTGCCTTTCCACCGATATACTCAGGCTGGTCCACTTCTCGCACATGGAGCACCTTTCCATCCGCCGGCGCGATGATGCTCTTCTCATCATTCGGCGTGGTGCGGTCCGGGTCCCGGAAGAAGTTTGTCGCAAACAACGCCATAGCGGCCGAGAGGACCAGAAGGCCGTACCGGAGCCATTTCGGCTCCACAAACAGGATCGCCAACACGCCCACGATAACGCACAGCGCCAGGACGGTGAAGTAGACGTCGTATCCGTATCGAGTGATCATGGGACAGGCGAAGAACTTGGAACGTGAATAGTAAATGGTGAATGGTCAATAGCGGAGCGAAGACTGATGAGAACCGTGGCGCGGGCCTTCTGCACTCCCACTTCTGGTCTCTGGCTCCACGCCTCAATCTCGTGCTTCGACCGCTTTCTCCGCGTGATAGGAGCTGCGCACCAACGGCCCCGATTCCACATGTTTGAATCCCAACTCAAGCCCGACACGCTTCAGTTCTGCGAACTCGTCAGGATGCACATACCGATCGATCGGCAGATGTTCCTTTGTCGGTTGCAGATACTGTCCGAGCGTGAGTATGTCGACGTCCACCGAGCGACAGTCCCGCAGGACCTCGACAACCTCTTCCATCCGTTCACCGATCCCGAGCATCAGGCCGGTCTTCGTTCGAGCGCCGCGTCGTTTCGACCGCTCGAGCACTTCGAGCGACTGGCGGTAGTTGGCCTGCGGCCGGACGGTGCGATACAGCCGGGGGACCGTTTCGAGATTGTGGTTAAGGATGTCCGGAGCGGCGTCGAGCACGATCGTGAGCGCCTCTTCATGCCCCTTGAAGTCCGGGATGAGGACTTCGATCGTGCATCCGGGAACGCGCTCACGAATGAGTCGGATCGTTTCAGCAAAGATCGGCGCACCGCCATCCTTCCGCTCATCTCGATTGACCGACGTAATGACGGCGTGACGGATCGACATCCGCTCAACCGCCTCTACCACGCGACGGGGTTCATCCCAATCAAGCCCATATTCCGGCCGGCCCGTCTTGACCGCACAGAACCCGCACGAACGGGTGCAGGTATCCCCCAGGATCATGAACGTCGCCGTCCCGTGGTTCCAGCATTCACCCATGTTCGGACAGCGGGCCTCTTCGCACACCGTATGAAGGTTGTGCGTGCGCATGATGCCGTGCAACCGGGCATACGTCTCCCCTCCCGGGATCCGGGCCTTCAGCCATTCCGGCCGCCGCGGGGCGGAAGGAGTGGCTTCCTTTGCTGCAACCTCACCGATAATGATCTCCACGCGGTGCAGATCCTCTCTCGATACCTTCGACTCAAGTGGGTCCAGGCCCGTGCGCGCACCGGGCCCCATGTGACCTAGGCGATCTTTCCAAAATCGAAGCTCTCGATCCCCTGCTTCACCTTCGCCAGGAACTGGCCGCCAATGGCGCCGTCGATG
>CAYYOV010000013.1:54394-57111 GCA_964473365.1 uncultured Ignavibacteriaceae bacterium | reverse complement strand
CTCGATCCCCTGCTTCACCTTCGCCAGGAACTGGCCGCCAATGGCGCCGTCGATGATGCGGTGATCGAAGGACAATGTCAGGTACATCATCGACCGGATACCGATCAGGTCGGTCCCATCGGCGTCCGTGATGACGACAGGACGCTTCTTGATCGCTCCCGTCCCCAGGATCGCCACCTGCGGCTGGTTGATGATCGGGATCCCGATGATGTTCCCGAAGATGCCGTAGTTGGTGATCGTGAACGTCCCGCCGGTGATCTCGTCCGGCTGCAACTTCTTGCCGCGGGTCCTGACGGCAATATCGTTGATCGCCCGCGCGATGCCGAGGAAGCTCTTTTCTTCGCAATTCTTGAGCACCGGCACGATCAGCCCTGAAGGGGCCGCCACCGCCATGCCGATGTTGATGAACTTCTTCAGGATGATCTTGTCGCCTTCGACAGAGCTATTGACGATCGGGAATTCCTTGAGCGCATCGGCGACAGCCTTGAAGAAGAAGGGGGTGTAGGTGAGCTTGAATCCTTCGCGCCGCTCGAACGCCGCGCCCTCTTTCGCTCGATAATTCACCAGCCCCGTCACATCGACCTCGTCGATCGCCTGCACGTGTGGAGAGGTCGCGATGCTGCGCAGCATGTGCTCCGCCATCTTCTGCTGCACATTGTCCATCTGCAGGATCTCGTGGCGCGGGGCGGGATACTTCTTCTGCAGCTCAGCGAGGTCCATCTTCTGGATCGTGGCGTCGAACCGGGGCATGCCATGTCCGCCGGCCGCGGCTGGCCGGTTCTTCAGATACCCCAGCACATCGTGTTTCGTCACCCGTCCGCCGGCGCCAGAACCGCTGATCCGGGCCAGGTCCTGTGCGCTCAGTCCCTCCTGCTTCGCGATCGACCGGACGAGAGGTGAATAGAAACGGTCGTCTCCGTCCCTGGTGGGCACGTGGCTGGTCGTCATTGCAGAGGCAACCGCGGTCGGCCCCGCGTCCGGGACCGGGGCAGCCTTCGTCGGCGCCGGCGCAGACGCGGCGGCGTCGAGTTTTGCCGACGCATCGGTCTCGACCTTGGCGATCACTGTTCCGACCGGGACGGTCTCCTGTTCCTGGACCACGATCGCAGCGAGAACGCCTCCAACAGGCGACGGGATCTCCGAGTCCACCTTGTCGGTGCTGATCTCGAGGATCGTCTCGTCCTTCGCGATCTTCTCGCCGACCTTCTTCGCCCAGCGAAGGATCTTCCCTTCCTGGATGCTCTCGCCCATCTTGGGCATGACGACGTCAACCAGCATGCAGGTCCGTCCCTGTTGAAAAGTGAGTCACAATTCGGCGCAATGGCGCACAACACTGAACGACGTTCACTCGACCAACGTCCGCAGCGTTCGGAGCAGCGGCGTGTGCTCGTGTCATCTCAATAGGCAGCAAGGCGCTCGATCGCCGCGAGTACATCACCCTTCGACGGCAACATCGCGTCTTCGAGCGTCGGAGCATAGGGCACCGGAATGTCCTTCGCCGCGACGCGCGCCACCGGCGCGTCGAGGTGCTCAAAGCATTGGTCCGTGATCCGCGCAACGATCTCCGCCCCGAATCCACCTGTCAGCGTATCCTCGTGGGCCACGATCACCTTGTTCGTCTTGCGCACCGACGCGAAGATGGTGGCTTCGTCGAGGGGATTAAGCGTCCGCAGGTCGATGACCTCAACGCTGATGCCCTTCGCCTCCGCCATCCGTGCCGCTTCGAGGGATTGCTGTACCATGAATCCCCACGTCACAACGGTCAGGTCCGTTCCGACCCGGCGTGTCGCGGCCACGCCGAACGGCAGCACGTAATCCGCTGACGGCTCCGGCGACGATGCGTAGCCCTGGCGATACAGACCCTTGTGCTCCATGAACAGCACCGGATCGTCGCCACGGATCGCCGCCTTGAGCAAACCTTTGGCGTCCGCAGCGTTCGACGGGAACGCCAGTCGCAGGCCGGGAATGTGGGCGAAGAACGCCTCGATCGATTGACTGTGGTAATGACCGCCGTGGATGTAGCCGCCGACAGGTACGCGGATGACGACCGGACACGGCCAGGCGCCGTTCGACCGATAGCGGAGCATGGCCAGCTCGTCACGGATCTGAATGAACGCCGGCCAGATATAGTCGCCAAACTGGATCTCAGGGACCGGCTTCCATCCACGCAGTGACATTCCGATGGCAACGCCCATGATGCTGGCCTCGGCCAACGGCGAGTTGAAACACCGTTCCGGACCGAACGTCGCGGTCAGGCCCCTCGTCGCTGTGAACACACCACCCTTGCCACCGGCAACGTCCTCGCCAAATACGACAACTTTCGCGTTGCGCTCCATCTCCTCGGACAATGCGTGATTGATCGCATCAACCAACACGACCTTGGCACCCGCGTGCTCTGGCTCGACAAAACCCTCCGGCCTCGTCGCATGCGCCTCGCCGTAGAGATGGTCCATGACCGTGGACGGATCCGGTACCGGACGGCTTTCGGCCCAGTCGGCGGCTCGATCAACCTCTGCTTTGACTGATTCGACCATCTCGGTGGCGGTCGCGTCGGTCAGGATCCCCTGTTCGATCAGCCACGTCGTCAGTTTCGGGATCGGGTCGAGTTTCTTGTCCCGCTCGATCTCTTCCTTGGTGCGATACTTGGCGTGGTCGTCGGACGACGAGTGCGGCAACAATCGAACGGTGTGTGCGACGAGCAGCGTCGGCCCCTTCCC
>CAYYOV010000013.1:52614-54294 GCA_964473365.1 uncultured Ignavibacteriaceae bacterium | reverse complement strand
GTGCCCGTTGGGCTCGATTGCGTCACCATGCGGGCGCTCTTCTTGCCCCAGTGTGATGGCATTTGACGCGCGCCGCTGCTGGGATCCTCCGCCCGATGCAGAGCCGCGAGGAAGACCTCCTCAGCTGTCATCCCATTCTGCAACGCAAAGGCTACGTCGCGGTAGTAGCAATTGGGCCAGTCGTGACCCGGACGCAAAGCGAGTGCAGCGCCCACTTGAGCAGCCTCGTGGCCGGACCCGCCGATGTGGAAGAACGACTTCCCCTGCTTGAGAAGAATGAGATGCTTTTCGTCGATGCGCCGTGCCGTGAGCATCGTTCGGTAGGCCGCCAGGACCTGTTCCTTCGTCAGGCCGTGGGGGAGCTGCGAGGTTGCACGCTCCTTCGCCGTCGCGGTCTTTCCCATCAGATGCAGTCGCCTTTTGTTGTGAATACGATACCCACAGTCAATCCATCTCGTCGTTCTTGCTTACGCTGCAGGAGTGATCGCTGGTCCCGGTTTCAGGTCGTCGATCCGTCCGCTTCGGAGCTGTAACGCAAACACCTCAGCGAAGGCATGCGTCAAGGCCTGCTGCACGTCGCTCGCGTCGACGCGTCGGCCAAGCACGTTCTCCATCGAGGTGACTCCCTTGTGGAATATTCCGCAAGGGATAATTCGATCGAATCGACGCAGGTCCGTGGAGACATTCAGCGCGAAGCCGTGCATCGTCACCCATCGACTGACCTTTACGCCCAACGCCGCGATCTTGTCGCTCCCCACCCAGACGCCCGTCAATCCTTCATCCCGACTGCCCTCGATCCCGAACGTCCGGAGCGAACGGATGATCACTTCTTCCAGGTCTCGCAAATAGCGGTGCAGGTCCTGCCGTCCATGGAGGTCGATGATCGGATATCCGACGATCTGGCCCGGTCCGTGGTACGTCACGTCGCCGCCGCGGTCGATGCGAAACATCTCTGCACCGGTCCTCGATAGCTCCGCTTCATCGGCGAGGACATGATTGGCATCGCCTCCCTTACCGATCGTGTAAACCGGCTCATGTTCCGTGAGAAGGAGCAGGTCTCCGACGTCGCCGCGAACCCGCCGCTCCCAACACTGGCGTTGCAGGTCCCACGCCTCGGCGTACCGCGTACGGCCGAGGTCGACGACCGTCACCCGCCCTGGCGTCATCCGCGATTGAGGAATCCCCATCCAGGTTCACTTTTCTTCTGTCTCGGGATCATTGCCGTCCAATGCACCAACCCCGGAGAAAGTTGATATCGCTTCGCGATACATCATGGGCCTCCGGCTAGATGTGGATCGCCACGCCGTGGGAATCACCGGCTGCCTCCATGATCGCTTCCGACAGCGTCGGGTGAGCATGCATGGTGTGCGCCAATTCCTCCCACGTGGTTTCGAGAGCTTTCGCCATTCCCAATTCTGCGATCATCTCGGTCGCTTCAGCCCCGACGATGTGTGCGCCGAGCAACTCGCCATACTTTTCGTCGAACACCAGCTTGACCATCCCTTCCGTTTCGCCGATGGCCATGGCCTTCCCCAAGGGACGGAACGGGAACCGGCCGACTTTCACCTTGTAGCCCTTGGCGATGGCAGCGTCTTCCGTCAGGCCGACGCTGGCCACCTGGGGCTGGCAATACGTACACGCAGGGACGTTCGACCGGTCGATGCCATGCTTCGCCTTGCC
>CAYYOV010000013.1:40852-52514 GCA_964473365.1 uncultured Ignavibacteriaceae bacterium | reverse complement strand
AAGCTGGACTCGACGACCTTGGTGATCTCCTTGTCCTCGAGGGGCAGGATGGTCGGCATCATTTCAACAATGGTGACCTTTGTCCCGAGGGCGTTGTAGAAATAGGCGAATTCGACTCCGATCGCCCCTCCACCGATAACGACCATCGACTTCGGCTGTGCCGGAAGCGTCATGGCCTCCGTGCTCGTGATGACCTTTTTCCGGTCGATCGTCACTCCGGGGATGGACCGTGGCCGAGCGCCCGTCGCCAGGATGACATGCTTGGACTTCACGACGTCGACGACCTTGCCGTCCTTCGAGACCTCGATCGTCGAGCGATCCTTAAACTTGGCCTCGCCGTACACCACCTCGATCTTGTTCTTCTTCATCAGGTACTCGACCCCCTTCGAGATCCGGTCGGCCACACCGCGGCTCCGCTGTATGATCTTCGAGAAGTCGAAGGTCAGGTCTTTGTACGAAAAGCCGAATTCTTCGGCCTTCTTGAACTGCTGGTACATTTCTGCGCTCTTCAGCAGCGCTTTCGACGGGATGCAGCCCCAGTTCAGGCAGACGCCGCCGAGCTTGTCTCGCTCGATCAGGCCGACCTTCTTGCCGCTCTGGGCTGCCCGGATAGCGGCTACGTAGCCGCCGGGGCCCGCGCCGATGACCGTCACGTCGAATTGTCGTTCTGCCATATCATTCCTTTCGGTGATGACTCCAACCCGTCACAGGCGAGGACGGGCGGACGCTCGCTAAGATGAGAAATATAGCCAAGGATGCTCCGAAAAACAACCGAACCCGCGATCCACGCAGTCGGTTGATTGTGATTCACTTTTGGCGTACGTTGTGGCCGACTTTTATTGAGGCATGGCAGAACACGAGCACCGCGTCATCGTCTCCAACCGCAAAGCGCGGCACGAGTACGAGATCCTGGAGACACTGGAAGGCGGCCTGGTGCTGACCGGAACGGAGGTCAAATCCCTCCGAGCCGGCAAGGCGAACCTCCTGGATGCCTATGCCCTGCTCAAAGGGGGCGAAGTCTGGCTCCTCGGCATGCATATCAACCCGTACGAGCACGGGAGCTACCGAAACCACGTGCCCGACCGGACCCGCAAGGTTCTCTTGCATGCCCGACAGATCTACAAGTTGCAAGGGCGGGTCGCTGAACGCGGCCTGGCGTTGATCCCCCTCGCCATCTATTTCAAGGGCCCATACGCCAAGGTTGAACTGGCGATCGCCCGAGGCAAACGGCTGTACGACAAGCGCGAGAGCATCAAGCGCCGCGACGCGGAACGCGACTTGCGACAGCGAACCAAGAGGAGCGCGACGTAAGAAATTGTTTCCCCCCCTGAACGTCCAGATGGACGTGATCCGGCGAGGCACTTCGGAGCTGATCCCCGAAGAAGACCTCGTTCGCAAGATCGAACGCTCCATCGCATCGAACACCCCGCTCAACATCAAGCTTGGCTGTGACCCGAGCCGCCCGGATCTGCACCTGGGCCACTCGGTCGTTCTTCGCAAGCTCCGCCAGTTCCAGGACCTCGGCCATCAGGCGATCCTGATCATCGGTGATTTCACCGGCATGATCGGTGACCCCTCCGGCAAGAGCAAGACCAGACCGTCGCTCTCCATCGAGGAGACGCGCCGGAACGGCCAGACCTACTTCGAACAGGCAACGCGGGTCCTGTCAGCCAAGAACATCTCGATGTTCTACAACTCCGAGTGGCTCGGCAAGATGGCTTTTGCCGACGTCATCCGATTGGCCAGCAAATATACGGTCGCCCGGATGCTCGAACGCGACGACTTCACGATCCGCTACAAGGCCGGAGAGCCCATCAGCGTGCACGAGTTCCTCTATCCCCTTGCACAAGCGATGGACTCTGTGGCCATCAAGGCCGACGTTGAACTCGGGGGGACCGACCAGAAGTTCAACCTTCTTGTCGGCCGCGACCTCCAGCGGGAATACGGCCTCGAGCCGCAGGTGGCCATCACGATGCCCATCCTGACCGGCACGGACGGCGTCGAGAAGATGAGCAAGTCGCTGGATAACTACATCGCCGTCAACGACTCGCCCAAGGACATCTACGGCAAGACGCTTCGGATCCCGGACGCTCAGATCGTCCCGTGGTTCGAGCTCACGACGGATGTCTCGAACGCCGACCTCGTCGCTATTCGCAAATCACTCGCCGCAGGGACCAATCCCCGTGACCTGAAACGCCGACTGGCGAGGACCCTTGTCGAGCTCTACCACTCACCCGACGACGCTCAGGCGGCCGAGGAAGAATTCGACCGGATCTTCATTCAAAAGAGCCTTCCGGACGACGTCGAGGAGACGACGCTCAGCGCCGATGAGACTCCCTCCACGGTTCTGGCCCTCTTGAGCCAGGTGAAACTGGCTGCGTCGAACAGTGAGGCCCGACGGCTGATCGAACAGGGCGGCGTGACCATCGACGGCGAAAAAGTATCAGACATTCACGCCGCTGTTCCGTCAAAGTCTGAATTCATCATCAAGGTCGGCAAGCGTCGGTTCATGAAAGTCGTCCTCTCCCCACGATCCTGATCACATTTTCTTCGGAGTCACTGCCGTGTTCGTACCTACCAAGATGTTCTTCACCAAGGGCGTCGGACGCCACAAAGATTACCTCCAGTCATTCGAACTGGCACTCCGGGATGCGGGGATCGAGAAGTGCAATATCGTGACCGTCTCTAGCATCTATCCTCCCGGATGCAAGCGGATCCCGAAGGACGAGGGTCTGAAAGTCCTCCAGCCGGGTGCCGTGACGTTCTGCGTCATGGCCCGGAATGCCACGAATGAACCAAATCGGCTCGTGGCGGCGTCTATCGGCGTGGCCCAACCTGCAGACGAGACGCAATACGGCTATCTGTCCGAGCATCACCCGTTCGGCGAGACGGACGAGCGCGCCGGTGACTACTCTGAAGACCTCGCCGCGACGATGCTGGCCACCACGCTCGGGATTCCCTTCGATCCCAACACGGCCTGGGACGAACGTGAGAAGGACTTCAAACTCTCCGGCAAGATCATCCGCACGTTCAACATCACGCAGTCGGCCGAAGGGGATAAAAAGGGACTTTGGACGACGGTCATCGCGGTGGCCGTGCTCATCCCGTGACGCAACGGCTCTCTCGACAAGGCGTGTGCCATCCGTGGTACGCGCCTTTGTTGTTTCTGATCCTCCTGGTGGGATCGCTGGCCCCTCTGTCCGCCCAGATCCAGTTCACGGACGAGAGCGCCCGGATCGCCCGTCCCGGTTCGCAGTGGTACGGCGTCAGCCTGGCCGACATCGACCGGGACGGCGACGACGACATCCTGTTCGTGGGCTGGACGTCGATCCTGCTGCTCAGGAATGACGGCGATCTGAACTTCACCGACATCACCACATCGGCCGGCATCGGGATGGTCTCACCCAGCGCAAACGTCGGCCTGTTTGCTGACGTCGACAATGACGGCTGGCCCGACCTGTTCATCGGCGGCATCGGATATCGAAACCGCCTCTACCGGAACCTGGGCAACAACACCTTTCAGAATGTGACCGCAGGGTCCGGCATCGACTCTACCGCTGCCGTCGCGACCGCCGCATTCGGTGACATCGACCAGGACGGACGCGTTGACCTCGCCATCGCCACCGCCGGATCAGACCTCCTCTACCGCAACATCACCTCGGGCGACTCGCTACGCTTTGATGACGTCACTTCCCGTGCCGGGACCGCCGGAAATGCGGGCACGATCCCGATGCAGGTGACATTCGTGGACTACGACCACGACGGCAGGCAGGACATGTTTTTTGTCCACGATGGCCTCGACCAGAGCCGTCTGTATCGAAATACCGGATCGTTCCCCTTCGTGAACGTTGCAGGAACGGCAAACATCGCGCAGGTCGGCCGGGGCAACAGCATGGGGGTCTCGTGGTTTGACTACAACAATGACGGCTGGGAAGACGCGTATGTCACACGCATCGACAGCGCCGGTCTTTTTCGGAACAACGGCAACGGAACGTTCACGGATGTAGCGGGCGCGACCGGCTGCGACACGAATGGCATGGCGTGGGGCGTGGTTTGCGATGACCTCGACAACGACGGCGACGAGGACATCTTCATCGCCAATCGGTCGGGCTACGGGGGTAAACACCCGCTCGCCCTTCTCTATCAGAATAATGGCGGGGTCTTTGCAAACATCACGCACCAGGCAGGCACGGCATTTCGTCGCGATGCGAGCGGTGTGGCCTCGGGTGACCTGGATAATGATGGACGGCGGGACCTCGTGATCACGGACGTCTCATCAGGCGGAAAGAACATCTTGTTGCGCAACACGTCGGTATCCGGACACTGGGCCGCATTCAGACTCGTCGGAACGACTTCGAACCGGAGTGCGATCGGTGCCCGCGTGCGGGTGGTAGCGGGTGGGATCAGCCGCGTTCGGTCGGTGAGAGCGGGAAACAGTTACGCGTCACAATCGACATCGATCGTTCACGTTGGGCTGGGGACTGCGACGGTGATCGACACGCTAGAGGTCACGTGGTCACCCGGGTATGTCCAGGTGTTCACCGGCGTGCCCGTTGACCGGCGGCATGATCTGGTGGAAGGAAGCTCGATCTCATTGGCTCCCGAGACCGTCGCCGACGATCGAACCGGCGCCTTCTCCGTTTCGGCGTATCCAAATCCGTTCAACCCGACGACCACGATCAGCGTTCACCTCCACAAGGCCGGCCCGGTTCGGTTAGATGTGACTGACGTGCTCGGCCGCATGGTATCCGTCGTGGCCGATGAAAACGCAGAAGCGGGAGAACGTCGATATGGCTTCGACGCATCCCGCTTGCCGTCAGGTATCTATTTTTGCAGAGCGCTGTTCGAAGGGCAGGTCCAGACTGTCCGGCTGCTCCTGACCCGCTAGCGCAGGCCGGTCAGATTCCCTGCCGTCGGGTCCCCTCGATCACCACGACGAATTCCCCCTTCTTCCCTTCCTTGGCAAAGCGCTGGTAGAGTGCCGGCGCGGTCCCGCGAAACACCTCTTCATCCGGCATCGTCAGGTCGAACGCCACGCAGACGCGCCGTGTGGTCCCGAACACCTCCGCCATGTCCCGCATCAGTTGGACAAGCCGATACGGGGCTTCGAGAAGGACCGTGGTCCGCTGTTCCCGCTTCAGCTGCTGCAACTCCGTGATCCGGCGTTCCCGCTTCGGAGACAGAAACCCGTAGAACAGGAACTGGTCGATGACGAATCCGGAAACAGTCAGGGCTGGCATCAGCGATGACGCTCCGGGGATGGGGACAATGCGGATCCCTTCGGCAGCCGCGCGCTCGACAAGCATCTGACCGGGGTCGGAGAATACTGGTGTTCCGGCGTCGGACGTGACCGCCACGTTCTTGCCTCCGCGCAGATACTCCAGAATGATCTCTGTGGCCGCAGCCTCATTGTGTTCGTTCAGGCTTTCCACCGGCTTCTGAATGCCAAGCTCACGCAGAAGCCGCGATCCCTCCTTGCGCTCCTCGAACACGATCAGGTCGGCCTCACGGAGCACTCGCGAGGCCCGCAGCGTCATGTCTTCGAGGTTGCCGATCGGCGTGGCGACGAGAAAGAGGGTCCCGGTCATGCGGCGCTGTCGATCGAGCTGTCTTCGACCACAGCCTGCCGTCGCGAGCGTTCCCACTCACGCACGAACTGAACGCCGAGGGCCGTTGCAGGGATGGCCACAAGCAGGCCGACGAACCCAAGGAAGTGCATGAAGACGAGCAAGGAGAGGATGATCAGCAACGGATGCAGGCCGACCTTGTGGCCGACGATCCGCGGAGAAAGGAACGTCACCTCGGCGAGATGCAGCGCCCCGACGGACAGGAGCGCGAACACCACTTTGCCGACGACAGGCGGATCGCTAAAGAACGCGACGATGACAGAGACGGCCATCGTGATCAGGAGGCCGAAATACGGCACCAGGTCGAGCGCACCGGCGAGCAGACCGAGCAGCAACGCATACTTGATCCCGGCCAGGGAGAAGAGGACCGCCACGAGGAACCCTTGCAAGATCGCAACGGTCAGGGCGCCACGAAGATAATGGCCGATCAGCTCGTCGGCCTGCTCCATTTGGTGCGAGACCATATCGCGCATCGAACGCGGAAAGAGCATCCGGAATCGATGAGCGATCTTCGGGAAGTCGGTCAGGATGTAGAATGTGAGGAACGGGACGAGGATGAGGTAGAAGATCTGCGTGATCACATCGGACATGCTTGACACGAGCTTCGATGAAGCGCGGAAGACCGTCTTCAAGATGTCTTCGAAGCGGGGCGTCAGCTGGCTCGAAAAGACCTGGCGAAGCTCCTCTGCTGGAATGCCATATCGCTCCAGCACCTTCATCACGTTGCTGCTCCACAGGGTCGTGCGCCATTGTCCGATGAGCGTCGAAATACCGTCAAGCACCCCTTCCAACTGCGTCACAGCGATCGGAAGGACGAAGAACAGGGCCAGGGCGATGCCTGCCACGAACAGTACGAGAAGGACGAGTGACGACACCCACCGCGGTACCTTCCACCCTTCGAACAGGTCGACGACCGGCGACAGAATGTAGGCGAAGACGAGCGAAACGATGAACGGCGCCAGGATGGGTGCGATGTGGTCCAGGAACCAGAGGCCGAACAGTATCGCCCCCAACCACATGAGATTCCGGGCGAGGTCGTATTGCCGGAGCGGGTAGAGCATGAACAACATCGCGCCGACCACCAAAAACGGCGAGAGGATGTCCTGGATCGTGTACAACAGCATCAGGAGGAGCAGCACACCCCCGACAAGCAAAACGATCTCGATGCGGCCAAGGCTCGAGAAGATCGAGTCCCACCGAAGATCTTCATCCCTCTCTGGTGAAGGACGTGGTACCGTGCGTGTCCGTCGGCGTGCCATGGGAGTCATCCTTTGACACCGGTGTGTCCGAATCCGCCTTCGCCCCGCGCCGTGTCTTCCAACGTCGCAACCTCATGCCACTGGACGCGCTCGTACCGCGCCACGACCATTTGCGCGATCCGATCGCCTCGACGGACAGTGAACGGAGCGGGACCGAAATTCGTCAGGATCACTTTTACCTCTCCGCGATAGTCCGAATCGATCGTGCCGGGGCTGTTGAGTATGCCCACGCCGTGCTTCGCCGCGAGCCCACTGCGCGGTCGCACCTGCGCCTCATGACCCGCCGGCAGTTCGATGCGAAAACCTGTGGGGACCAGCACTGTCTGTCCGGGTGCGATCGTGAGTTCGCCGTCCACGGCTGCACACACGTCCATTCCGGCCGAGCCGGGAGTGGCATACGCCGGCAATGGCAGGTCTGCAAGGCTTTCGTCGATCCGGGTGATCCGCACAGCCAAGGTGTTCGGCACGGTGATCCTGAGGTAGGTGCCGCAATATAGGAAGCCGAGCCCGCAGATGGTAGTTGCCACATCTTGGAAGGACCTGCGGAGAATCGTTGCGAGGCGTGATCGTGCGGCGAATCGGGGCGGTTTCAGAGGCTTGGTTTCACAAACACGATTGATTATATTTGTGCTGGCGATGTCGTGGGACAGGCAGGATCTTGTACCTGGTGCCATGGCCTTCCAGAGGCCACCCCGTTTGCTGCGCTGAAGGAATATTGCCCGATGGTAACCTCTCGACTCGCTACGCTCGCTCGAGGTTCGCCGGAGGGGATGATGCCCGATGGTGTAACTGGCAACACGTCTGACTCTGGATCAGAAGAGTCCAGGTTCGAGCCCTGGTCGGGCAACAAGCCGAGGTAGATTGTAGAAGGTAGAACTTAGAAGTTGAAGAAAGATCAGGTCCAGAGAAGGTGGGTGTTGCCTCCCTCTCCGCGCTCTTTGTGCTCTTTCTCTCACTTCTACCTTCTTCCTTCTCCCTCCTACCTTGGATCTGGCCCTATCGTCTAACGGTTTAGGACGCCGCCCTCTCAAGGCGGAAATACGGGTTCGATTCCCGTTAGGGCTACTCAAACGAAACAACCCCGTCAGAGACGACCTCTGAACGGGGTTGTTCTTTTTGGAGGTGCCGCGAACGTCCGGCCGCCCGCTTCTCAACTCTTCCAGCGTTCCTCCTAACCCATACCCGCGACCCGCAAACTCCTTTGAGTCTTCACCAGAAGATCACATAGAGGGCGAGCGTGATCACCACGACCGCAGCGCCGAACCAGATCGCGCGGGGCGTCGGCGACATATCAAAGTCGGCACGGCGCGGGAGCTCGATCGGCTTCGGCAGCGGCTTGATCCACGTGATGACGGACATGATCAGCAAAACGAGGACGAATGTGATGGCCATGCGATTGAGGAATGCGATCTCTCCGAAGAACCATTGCAAGAGTCCATAGATCGGCACGCACGCCACAAGGGCCGCCAATCCCGCGGCACCAGGCGCCCGCTTCACGAGGATGCCGAAGACGAATGCCGCCAGAATCCCAGGCGAGATGTATCCCTGGAATTCCTGGATGTATGTGAAGATCCCCTGGAACCGGGGGTCGCCAAGATGCGGAGCGATCAGACACCCGAGCAGGACAAAGAGGACCGTCATCGACCGTCCGACGAGCACAATACGGCGAGGTGCGGCGTCAGCCGACACGTACCGTTTGTAGATGTCCATCGTGAAGATCGTGGACGCCGAGTTCAGCATCGAGGCCAGCGAGCTGATGACAGCGCCCGCGATCGCGGCCAACATGAATCCCCGTAGTCCGACCGGGATGAGGTTCTTGATCAGCAGCGGATAGGCCGCGTCGGTGTTCGACATCGTGTCACCATACAGCTGCGCGGCCATGATGCCTGGGAAGACGATCACGAACGGGATGATGATCTTGATGGCGGCTGCAAAGAGTACGCCCATCTGCCCCTGGCGCAGACTCTGCGCCGCTAGCGTCCGCTGTGTGATGTACTGGTTCAGTCCCCAGTAGTAGATATTCGGGATCCAAAGCCCGAGGACCAGTGCCGTCCACGGCAGGACCGGATGGTCTGACGGGAGGACCATATGCAAGCGGTCGGCGTTATGCGCAAAGAACGCGTCCCATCCGCCGATCGCCGCGAGACCGAAGAAAAGCACAACAGCACCTCCGAGGATCAGTGCGGAGCCCTGAAAGAGGTCCGCCCAAGCGACCGCTTTCAATCCTCCCCATGTTGTGTACAGCGCCGCGACGATCCCAATGATCCAGATCGACGTCGTCAGATCGATGTTGAAAATGGTGTAGATCGTGATGCCGCCCGAATACAGAACCGCCGCTATGGTGACGCCGACGTAGATGACCATGGTATAGACTGCCATGAGCGCCCGGGACGCATGGTTGTAGCGATACTCCAGGAACTCCGGGATCGTGTAGATGCCCGTCTGAAGGAATCTGGGAAGGAAGAAGAAGGCGACGAACACGAGCGTGATCGCGGCCATCCATTCGTAACTGGCGATGGCCAACCCGACGTTTCCCGCCCCCTGCCCCGACATTCCGACGAATTGCTCGCTCGAAATGTTCGCGGCGATGAGCGAGATGCCGATCAGGGGCCACAGGAGTCCGCGCGAAGCGAGGAAGTAATCCTCCCCCGTTTCCTCCCGGCGGCTTTTGTACATGCTGGTGCCGACCACGACCAGAAAGAATGCGACGAAGATGCCGATGTCGAGTACACTCAGTTCCATGCTCTTCCTTTCACCGTGTGTTCAGCGTTTCATACGTGAATATCCGGAGATGGCCGCCGGTTCTTCAGCAAACAGGTCAAGAACGATCACCGAATTCTCACCCGTCTTCATCCAGGCTCCCGGGAGGTAGAGGCGCTGTTGCGGACCAATATTCCAATACCGACCGAGATTGTGGCCGTTCACCCACACAACGCCTTTCGTCCACGCCGACATGTCCAGGAACGTATCGCCCGGTTTCGCGACGGCCAAGCTGGCGGAAAAGAATCGCGGCCCATGGTCCACTCCAGTCCCATCGGATGGCAACCGCGTAGATGACGGATCCCGGAGCGGCAGCGGGAACATCTCCCAGTCCATCAATGTCACGCCTCTGAGCGTCACGCGTTCCGTGATCCCTTTCCGGTCGATCAGGTGCTGACCGAAATTGACACGCCCCATCGCTTCAACAAGGATCTCCAACACGGGGCTCTTGGACGTCGTCTCGGGTAGCCGCGTACTGTACTTTCCTTTGGTCCGATCCAGCGTATCGATGAATCGGCCGTCGACATAGATCAGGGCATAATCGTGTAATTCGGTCACGGTCAGGACGCCGTTGGTCGGACCGATCAATTTGGTACGATAAAGCATGAAGCCGTAGTCTTGCCCCACATCCTCCAGCGAGCGCGGCTGTGGCGTCCGGAGCGGGGTCGGCAGGATGTTGAAGAGACGCTCACCCTTTTGGGGTGTGAATGCCGGGAGTTCAATTCCGACGCTCGCGGAGGGTACGTCAGGCACGGTAGCCCCCGCGGGCTGATGCGCGACGAGTACCTGGCGGAATGCATCATACTTAGGCGTCGGATTGCCCATTTCATCGAGCGGGGCATCGTAATCATAGGAGGTGACGTCCGGCTCATACGTGCGGCCGAAATTCGCCCCAGCCATCCAGCCAAAGTTGGTGCCGCCATGGAACATGTACAGATTGAACGACTTACCGTTCTCGACCATCCACCGCAATTCTTCTGCCTGCGTTTTCGTGTTCGACGAACCCCACGTCGAATCGCCCCAGTGTGTGAACCATCCGCACCAATATTCGCCGTTCATGTGCGGAATGCCCGGTCGAAACTGTTCAAGGACGGAGAACGCTTCTTTGGGGGCGCCACCGAAATTCACGACCGGTACCACGTCGGGGAGCGTTCCTCCCGCCAGAAGATACGGCGCAGGTCCATCCGACGTAAAGAACGGCACGGTCAGGCCGGCTGAACGCATGGTGGTTTGAAGAAACTTCAGATGAGCCGTATCGTTCCCGTAGCTTCCGTATTCGTTCTCGACTTGGAACATGATGATCGGACCCCCGCGGTCGATCTGGAGCGGCGCGAGTTCTGCCGCGAGTCGATTCAGGTAGATGGCGGCCGCACGCTCATAACGAGGATCGCTGCATCGGAGCTTGATGTCCCGGTCTTTGAGCAGCCACGATGGGAGCCCGCCAAGGTCCCATTCTGAGCATACGTACGGACCTGGGCGCACGATCACGCGCAACCCCACCTTCAGCGCTTCTCGCACGAAGGCCGCAACATCGAGGTTGCCCGTAAAATCAAATGTCCCTGGGCTCGGTTCGTGCAGGTTCCAGAAGACGTAGGTACAGATCGTGTTGAGCCCCATCGCTCGGGCCTTCGTGAGACGATCATGCCAATACGCTCGCGGTATGCGGGGATAATGCAACTCTCCGGACATAACCTGGAACGGTTTGCCGCTCAGGAGGAAGTGATCCGTGCCGATCTCGAACCGTTCCGACCGCTGGGCGTAGGCGGGGACCATTGACAGAGCGATCATGAGGAGCGACAGCCACCGAAGACGGAGATTCATTGGCAGACCTTTGAGAGGGACCAGCCATGGTACCAAAGAGATGGGAGAAGCGGAAGCGTGTCAACTCCGCGAGAGAGGTGGAAAGATCCTCGGAGTTGAAAATGAGGCCTCGGAGTGCTATATTTATTGTCCATTGCGTCGCGCCCGTAGCTCAACTGGATAGAGCATCAGCCTACGGAGCTGAGGGTTAGGGGT
>CAYYOV010000013.1:20371-40752 GCA_964473365.1 uncultured Ignavibacteriaceae bacterium | reverse complement strand
GCGCCCGTAGCTCAACTGGATAGAGCATCAGCCTACGGAGCTGAGGGTTAGGGGTTCGAATCCCTTCGGGCGCACGATCAAAGCGGCCCCCATCGTGGGGCCGTTTTTCGTTCTGGGGTATTCTGGAAGGATGAGTCTTCTAGATCAATTCGTCATCTCGAGCCGTCTTGGGATGCATCTCCACGCGTCCACGTGATACCAGCGTACTGCACGTCGTCGCGTGACCCAGTGAATGATCCATCCTTGGTTGAAAAGATCTAATCTTCGTCAGAGAAGGGCGAGATTCGTCCACAACAGCCTCTTTTGTGGGTCTGCACGATTCCCATCTCCCCTCTCGCGCACATTTACCTTGAATCCTATTCAGGATTGTAGTATCTTATCAATGTCACAGTACACCGCTGTTCAGTTCGTTGTTCTCTGCTGTTGAGTCCCTCGATCGGTTCCTTAGGTTCCTTCCCGGGCTTCATCCTTGCAGTACTAGCCAATCCGCTGGTAACACGATTGATCAGATAGGCGAACGTCGCCCCGGGTACGTACATGCTTCATTTCAAGGAGTAGTTTCATGGAACAAGGAACAGTCAAATGGTTCAACGCTTCGAAGGGCTTCGGGTTCATCTCGCGGTCCAACGGCGGAGACGTGTTCGTCCACTACCGGAACATCGTCGGAGACGGCTACAAGTCGCTCAACGAAGGTGACTCCGTGCAGTTCAAGGTGACGGACGGCCCGAAGGGGCCTGCGGCTGAGTCAGTCGAAAAAGTCTGACGATCGGTTGCTGTCTCACACAAAACCCTCGCCTCGGCGAGGGTTTTGTGCTGTACAGCCGTTCCGGTGCTCGGATGGATCAGGTCGTCGGTTCCACAACGACGGCCGTACCGTAGCACAGCACCTCGGTCACTCCATCCATCACCTCATTCGCATCATAGCGCACGCCGATCACCCCGTTTGCCCCCATCCGCTCGGCATGCTGCGCCATCTGCCGGAATGCCTGGAGCCGCGTCTCCTCGCAAAGTTCCGTGAACAGCGTGATATCCCCGCCGACGATCGTCTGGAGTGACGCACCGATCGTACCAAAAATGGAACGCGATCGTACTGTGATCCCTCGTATGATCCCCATCGACCTGACGATCCGGTGGCCGTCGATCGTGAAGGCCGTGGTGCTCATCCGTTCGATGCCGCGGGGTTCGAACGCCTTCTGCCGGTCGGCCGGCGAGAGTTTGCGGAAGCAATCCCGGCAGATGCCCTCCGTCGTGAAATAGTACTCCGATGGATACTCGTTGCCGCAGTGTTCGCATTTCATGGCAGCCCCCAGATTGTGAGCAATGCAATATACGTTCTTCCGCGGTCCCCGGCCGCGCGACTGGGAGGCTCTTCAGCGATTCTCAAGTTCGCGAACGTCACGTGCACCACATTATTTTAGTCTTGACTGAAACTTCTAAAATATGTATATCGTAGATGTCAAGGAGAACCATCATGGCACAGCGACCGCCAGCGAACGAGATCCTCCATTTTGCGGAAGACATGGGTGTGGTGATGGAGCACGCCGGCATCCCACGGATCGCCGGAAAGATCTATGGGCTCCTCCTCATATCCCACCGGCCGTATCTCTCAGCCGACGAGATCGCCGGTACGCTCAAAGCCAGCCGCGCCTCTGTCAGCACGATGAGCCGCCTCCTGCTGCAGGCCGGACTCATCGACAAGGTTGGTATTACCGGGGAACGCCGGACGTACTACCGCATGAAACCCGGCGCCACATCCGACCTGCTGCGCGGAAGCCTGTCACAATTGACGGTGTTCCGCAGATCGATCGAACACGGACTGACGCTCGTGAAGGATCGGACCTCGCCGACCGGCCAGCGACTCCAGGAGTTGCTTGATTTCTACACCTTCTTCGAACGAGAGTTCCCGCTGATGATCGAGCGATGGGAAACCCTGCAGAAACGATCGCGAAAAGGATTCTGACATGACCTCTCCCCTCCTCCGTTGGCTCACCTTGTTCCTGCTCACGGTGTCAGTGAGCCTCGCACAGACCGCTCAGGAGATCATCCGCCGGTCCGAGGACCTTCTGAAGGGCAAGACGTCTCGTGGCACATTCACAATGACCATTGAAACGCCCGACTATACCCGCACGATGGAGATGGACACGTGGTGGGTGGGAAACGAAAAGGCCCTCATTGTCGTCACCTCACCTCGCCGGGAAGCGGGAAACAAGACACTCAAGCTCAATAATGAATTGTGGATGTACCTTCGGAACACGGAGACGACCATCAAGGTACCACCGTCCATGATGCTCCAATCCTGGAACGGGTCGGACTTCACGAACGATGATCTCGTTCGAGAATCGAGCCTTCTCGACGACTACACCATGCGGATCGTCGCAAGGGATTCCGTCGGCGGAGCGTCTACCTGGCAGCTGGAACTGATCCCCAAGCCGAATGCCCCGGTGGTGTGGGGTCGCATCCTGTACTGGGTCCGAACAGCGGACTACCTGCCCGCACGGGCAGAGTACTTCGATGAACGCGGCGTCCGGACGCGGACCATGACCTTCGAAGACGTTCGACGGATGGGAGGGCGGCTCATCCCCGCCCGGCAGAGCATGGTCAACGACCTGAAACCGGGACATCGCACCACATTCCAGTACGTCAGCGTCGAGTTTGACGTCGCCATCAGCGACCGGATCTTCTCATTCCGGGAACTCGAGAAAGGATCGACCCGGTGAAACTCCTCCTGACCCTGGCCTGGCGCAACATTTGGCGAAATCGACGGCGATCGATCCTCACGATCCTCGCCATCATCTTCGCCTCCTTCCTGTCACTGATCCAGCGTGGACTGGCGACGGGCACGTGGGAATTCAACGTCCGCAATACGGTCGAGATGTTCGCAGGCTATCTCCAAGTACAACGGACGGGATATCAGGACAATCCATCCCTCTCCAAGAGCGTACCGTATCCCGCCACCGTGCGGTCCATCCTGCTCCAGACCGACGGGGTCACCGGATTTGCCCCGCGGATCCAAGCCGATGGACTCGTCAGTTTCCGAGAACGGGCTACGGGCGTACTCATGATGGGCCTCGAGCCCGAGGCTGAGCTGCGCGTCTCGCGCTTCCACCGGCGCGTCGTTGAAGGTCGGTTCCTCGCCGCGGGTGCGAATGACGAGGTCGTCGTCGGGCAAACGCTGTTGGCCAACCTGAAGGCTCAGGTGGGTGATACGCTCGTGATCCTTGCCCAGGGATACGACGGCGTTCTCGGGAACCTCAGATTCCGCGTGGTCGGGAGCATTCGGATGGGTGTGCAAACGTTCGACGGAGGAACGGTCCTGATGACCGTGGGGGCCGCGCAAGAGCTGCTGGCGATGGAGGGACGCGTGAGCATCGTGGCGCTCGCGATCGACGACCTCGAGAGACTAGAAGACGTACGCAACCGGCTTCAGAATGCCTTGGTGTCAAGCGAGATCGCCAACACGTCGGTCCTCACATGGTCGGAGGTCATGCCTGATCTCGCGCAAGCCATGGCGTTCGATCGCATCGGCGACTACTTCTTCATGCTCGTCCTGATTGTCATCATCACGTTCGGTATTCTCAACACCGTCTTGATGTCGGTTACGGAGCGGTTCCGTGAGTTCGGCGTGACGCTCGCCGTCGGGATGCCACCGGCTCGCCTCGTAGTACAGGTGCTCCTCGAATCGCTCTACATGATCGCCATTGGCATCGTGACAGGGACAACGCTCGGTTACGCCGTCAACGCATACGTCGAACGACATCCGATCGTGTTCACGGGCGACTTCGAAGAGATCTACGCCCAATACGGCTTCCTCCCGCAAATGGTAGGCTCGACGGAGTTCTGGGTACTCCGCCAGGTCGTCGTGATCATCACCGTCGTTTCGCTCCTGTCGCTTGTCTACCCGCTCTACCGGGTCGCGCGGCTGGAGCCCTTGAAAGGGATCAGACACACATGATGCTCTTCCGTCTTGCCTGGCGCAACGTCTGGCGAAACCGCCGCCGCACGCTCATCATCATCACGTCGGTCGTCGTCGGCCTGATGGCCATCGTGTTCATCGAAGGGGTGGTCCGGGGCTTCATGCGCCAATCACTCGACAACCAGCTTGGAGCCCATACGGGACATCTGCAGGTCCACCGGGCCGGCTACCATGACAATCCCGACATCGACCGATTCATGCCAGAACCGGGTGTCGTCGATGCAGCTCTTGCTACGGAGACGCGCATCGCCGCATCATCACGCCGCATCATGGCAACAGGTCTGCTGAGCAGCGCCCGGAATTCATCGGGGGTCATGCTCGTCGGCGTTGAGCCCGATCGCGAACAGCATGTGACGACCATTCAAGGCTCGGTCGTGCGTGGTCGCCCGCTGGGAACTGATCCCCGGGAGATCCTCGTCAGCGAACGTATGGCCAAGACGCTCGACATCGACCTGGGGGATAAGATCGTGGCCATGTCGTCGACGCGCCAGGGCCGCGTCGGGTCGGAGCTCTTCAGAGTGGTGGGATTGTATCGGACGCCGATCCTGGAGTTCGACCGATACCATGCCTACATCCCGTATGCGACGGCCCAATCGCTCATCGGGGTTGGCACAGACGCCGCAGAATTCGCGGCCGTACTCCACACCACGGCTGATATGATTCAGGTTCGCGATTCGCTGCGGGTCGTCCTCGGACCATCGTACGAGGTTCTCTCGTACGAGGACGTCATCCCGACGCTCGCCGCTACGGTCGAACTGACAGAAAAGTCGATGATCATCTACTACATCATCATCGGCCTTGCGATGATCTTCGGGATCATCAATACGATGATGATGTCCGTGTACGAGCGGATCCGGGAATTTGGCGTGCTGAAGGCCGTCGGATTACGTGATTGGACCCTTTTTCGCATGGTGCTCACCGAAGCCGCCATTCTCGGCACCGTGGGGACGGCGCTCGGCATCGTGCTGGGAGTCGCTCTCACCGCTTACACGGCTCGGTCCGGCCTGAACTTTTCCTGGCTCTCGGAAGGTCTATCCGCTTGGGGTTCCGGAGCGATCATCTATCCCGTCCTGAGTCCGGCCAGTGCGATCCAAGGCGGACTCCTCATTATCGTGATGTGCATTCTCGCGGCCCTGCATCCGGCGTTGAAAGCCGTGCGCCTGCAGCCGATCGACGCGATACGACACGTTTGACGAACGAGGCAACGCCATGAACACTCCGATCCTCCGGGCCGAAAGGCTCGAAAAGACCTACCACGACAACGGCGTGCCGGTACACGCTCTTGTTCCGCTCGATGTGTCGTTCGAACGCGGTGAGTTCACCGTGATCGCAGGCCCCTCCGGGTCAGGCAAGACGACACTACTCAACCTCCTGGGCGCTCTTGACGCCCCGACAGGAGGGAGCGTGTTCGTCGACGGAACCCCGCTCGGCGGCCTCAGCAAGACGCAACTTGCAGCACTCCGGCTCAAGCGGTTCGGCTTCATCTTTCAGGCCTACAACCTTATCCCCGTGTTCAGTGCCGTCGAGAACATCGAATTTGTGCTGACATTGCAGGGCGTTGCCGAGCGGGAACGGCGCGCCCGCTCGCTTGAGGTCATGAAAGAGCTTGGCATCGCAGAGCTGGCTCACAAGCGTCCGAACCAGATGAGCGGCGGACAGCAACAGCGCGTGGCAATCGGACGCGCCATTGCGACGAACCCTTCGATCGTGCTGGCCGACGAACCGACGGCCAACCTGGATTCGGCCACTGGCGCAGCGCTCCTCGATCTGATGACCCACATGAACAGTGAGCATGGCATCACGTTCCTCTTCTCTTCGCATGACCCGCAAGTGATCGAACGGGGACGCCGGGTCATTCGATTGCACGACGGCCGCATCGACCGGGACGAGCATATCGCTTCGGCATGAAACACCCGGCGACCATGACGCTTCGGCGTGCGTTCATCACCGCAGGGCTCCTGCTCCCGGCATCGGCATTCGCGCAGTTGTCGATGGACGGATATGTCGTCACCTTCCCGACCGTGCTCCAGCAACAGCCGTTGCTAGCACAATTGGTCGGAGCCAACGAACAGGTCTTCGCGGAGATCACCCGACTCCGATTGCGTCCGAGCGTGGATCTGTCACCTTCCACATATGTCCGGCTGGAGTATGAACTGTCGGCGTCCTACCTGTCCACCGCGGCATCGTTCCTGGCACCAAGTGCCGCCCGTGGTCAACTGGCCGACCTCACGTGGGATATCTCCACCGGCCAGCGGTGGACGGTCCAGCACGGCATTGACCGTCTCTTCGTGAAGAGCATGGTTGGAAGCGTCGACCTGACGCTCGGACGCCAGCGCATCGCATGGGGTGCAGGCCGCATCTGGAACCCGACCGACCTGTTCAATCCTCTGAATCCCGCCAGCTTCACCAAGATCGAGAAAGATGGCGTTGACGCCGCGACAGCAACGGTTCGGATGGGCGACCTCAGCGATGTGACCGTCGTCTGGAATCCACAGCGCAACGCAAAGAGCTCCGGCGGCGTTCGTGTGCGCTCGAATTGGGAAGGGATCGACGGCGCGCTCATGGCCGGACGGTTCGAGGATCGTTGGGTCGTCGGCGGGGACATGACCGGCGCGATCCTCGACGCAGGCGTTCGAGCCGAGGGGATCTACGTCACGCCGACACGCGGTTCGTCCTTCCCGCGGTTCATTCTCGGCGTGGATAACCAGTTCACCGGTCGGTGGTATGGGATGGTCGAGTACCTCTTCAACGGCGAGGGGGCGCACGACCAGAGCGGCTACGACCTTGGTCGACTGCTGTCCGGACAGATCTTACATGTCGCTCGTCACTATGGAATGGTCCAGTCGTCCTACCTCATCCACCCTCTCGTCACCGGACAGGCCTCCCTCTTACGGAACATAGATGATCAGAGCGGATTCGTTTCGGTGGCCATCTCCGTTTCGCTGACCGACGAGGCAACACTCGCGGTCGGCGGACAATACACGTATGGCCGAACGTTCACGGAGTACTGGTACTATCCTCGCAGCTACTATATGAGGGCGGACCTGTACTTCTGAGACCGGGTTTTTCGAACGGCAAGTTCTTCGTATATTATCTGGTCGTACGTTGCGCCCGTGGTGTAATGGATAGCACAAAGGCCTTCGGAGCCTTTTGTTCGGGTTCGAATCCTGACGGGCGCACACCTACCAACGAAACGGCCCCGCCTGAGTGATCTCAGAGCGGGGCCGTTCGCATGAAGGGGCCGGAACCCCGACGTCACAACCGCTTCGCCAGAAACGCACGCCAACCGTCGAAATCGAACATATCAAGCCTCGTGCCGAACTGCTTCTTCAGGAGCGAACACGTTGCCACCGCGGCGGGGAGATTGTTCGAGGTCTGAAGTGAGCTCCACAATTCCCGTTCGAGGTCTTTGTCAAACGGCCGGTCCCAGAGCAAGGACATCCCACGGTGGATCTGTGCGAGGCTCGTGCCGGGCGCATTCAGGACATAGACCAGCTCCCGCGAACTGAGCGAATCGAGGGAGGTGGCGACGCCTGCTCGGACCACCTGGAGATCGGCCACCCGAATATTGCCACGTTGGGGCAATTCCAGGAACTTGTATTGGGCATGGATCTGCTGCAGACGGTCTCGCGCGATGAGCCCTGCATCATCCTTCCTTGCGGCCAGTTTTCGAAGCTCTGTGAATGCTAGCTTCGATCCGGTCGTGGCCAGATGCTCATATCCATAGACCGACACGAGTGCCCGTTCGATCTGGGCCGCACGCGCCATGGCCTCGGTCTGCCGATCGACCGTCTCGCGCACCGGTTCCGTGCCGGCCCGTATTGTCTGCGCCGTCGTCGACGTCAACGTCGCCATCTCGAGGGCAAGGGTGTCGCGCATGTTGCTGCCGATGCTGGACAGGATGACGATCGTGGCCACGACGAGGAGGATACCGATCCCCGCAAGGCCGACGTTGATGATCCGCGTCAGCCGTTCACGTTCGCGTCGCTCGTGGTTGATCTCGGCCGTGATCTGCGTGAACCCGAAGGCCGTTTGTTGCGCGAGTTCCTCCTTCAGCCGCGTGAATGCCGCAAGCGCGGAGGGGATTTCGGGCGAAGTCATTGGCACGGGAAGCTGACTGGCTTCCTTGCGGGCAGACCTGGTTCGTTTGGTGGAAGGTTCTTTTGCCATGGGATTCCTCTGTGACGTTTCTACGACGCAAGCGTTGCGGGCAATCTATTCCAGGCCGAACAACGATTCGTCGAACTTGAAATGGACCCCGATGAACGGACCATGGTTCGAGAGCGAAGCGGACACCAGGTCTCGTTCGTAGTATCCTTTGAAATTGTATCCGGTCGTCAGACGCACATTCTTCATCAACGCATAACCGAGATCGAGGCTGTATCCATCGAGCCGGTCCCCTGCTTCCGCCTGCCAGAGCGATCTGAACTCTCCTCCGACACTGATCGCCTCGGTCAGATCGTAATCCGCCCGCAGCAAGATGAAGTGTGAATGTGTCGCGACCGACAACGCCGGAGAAGATTCTTCGGCCACCTTGAAGGCATACTTGATCCCCAATTCGACGCGGCGCACCGGCTCCACGTAGGCGTGCATCGAGGCGATGGATGCTTGGTAGTCCAGGAAGGGGGCAATATAGTGATTCTTATTCCCCTTGACCTCCATCTTCGCCAGCAGGTTGACGACATTGTGGTCTACCGGGCGGTACGCCAGACCCGTGATGAGATGATACTGGTCCTGGTATCCGTCCGTCGACCGTGAGGCATCACGCCCCAACCGGAACTTGACGATGGCACTGAGATCACGCTGGAACCGATAGTCTCCTGCCAGAGCGAGGTTGAACCTGTCCGACAGCGAGCTCTGGCTCACTTCCACCTTGGCCGAAGCCTTAATGGGCTCCTCTTTCGGGAGGAACTCGAGCGCTGCCGAGATGGCCGCATTATCCTGTGTCGGAGTCTCTGTGACGCGCGTACCAAGGTTCTTCGTCCGCTCTACCGCCAGATGGGCAATCAACGCTTCCGTGATCGGCAGCCGGTTCTTGAGCCCGACGCTGGCCATGTTCCGATATCCTGCCGTCCCGTTGCCGATCTCATATCGTCCGTACGCTTCCGTCCCTTCCGCAATGGTCGATGAGGCACCCATCGTTGTGGTCGATCCGCCATCCTCGAACCACTTCTGTTGGAGCGAGAGGACGATCCAGTCGGTCGCCCGCCATTCGCCGATCAACGAGGTGGCATTCGGCTTGGCCGGGTCGATGCCGGTCGAGAGGTTGCGCTCATGTTCAGCCGTGAGCCTGATCGCACGGTTGATCGCATACGTCGCACCTGCAGAGAGCAGCGTCGAATGGCGATCTTGTGCCGTCACGACGCTGTCGGGCGAGCGGTAGTCGAGGTCTTCGACCTTGAGCCGTCCGGAGAGCGATTCCATGAATTTGTGTTCGACGGCCCCGGTCGCCGAGGTAATGACCGCCATCCCACCGCCAGCCGACTGGTACGACCGATACGCATCGGTCATCACCCGTGTCTGCTCCCATGGCTGGGCTTGCGCTCCGGCTCCGAATTTGATCGTCCCGACTTCTCGACCGCCTCCCGACTGCGTGGTGTTCTCAAAACCGTTCTCAACTCTCCGGTAGTAGCTGTTCAGCTTCAGACCGTCAACAGGTGAGCCCGAAACGTCGACCTTGTACGCGAGTCCATCACCGTTCAGCGAGGATGAGCGAGCCACCTCGCCAGAGGCGGCGAGTTGGGTACCCAGGCGGAATGCGACATCTCCTCCGAGCATCGAGTAGTTCGTGGGCGCTTGTTCTTCCGTCACACCGGTCACACCCACCGTCAGATAATCACCGAGAGAGCGAGCGACCCGTCCACCGGCGACATACGAATAGTCTCCGCCTGTCGGAGCTTCAAACGTGAACACGATCCACACCGGGTTTCCGGCTGCATCGATGGATGGGACCGGTTGTTTGAAGAACACCGTCCCCTGTTCGTAGTCGATCTCGTAGTCGGCAAAACGATAGAGCTCCTGGCGTTTGAGGACCACTTCCGAGTGCCTCAGATCGCGCGTCTCGAGGCGGACCTTGTCAGATCCGTACGTGATGCGGGTCGCACCCGTCGAGTAGAACCCCGAGATCCCCTGACCGCGTTGCTCGACCTGCGATACGCGTCGATCCGTGAGAGATCCGAACGCGGTAACGTCCCACATCTCGTCCCGGTGGCGAATTTTGGCGCCGTTCAGCGTTCGGTTGTACAGCGTGAATTCCTGCTGCGTCAGGTCAGTATTGTAGTCGCCCAGATACAGCGAGCTTTGGTCTTTTTCGAGTTTCAGGAAGAAGTTCCGGTTCGTCTGGGCATCGTAGTACAGCATGCTGTTGTCGCCCATGATCGCATACAGATAGTCCGGATCGACCTCCCGGAAATACCGTTGACGGTTCCGGCGGTCGGTGTCCAAGGAAGCTGTAAGGAGATACTCATCGAACACGGTCCCTCGGGCAAACACGGCCACGCGCCCGTTCCCCTCGGTGCCGTCGACGAAGGTGGAGGCCGATCCCAGACGCGTTCGATCTCCTGAGAGCGAGAGCGAATGGACGCCTCCTTCGGCAAGACCAACAAGCGAGAAGGGCTCCAACGGTGTCGTCAGACGCAGTTCGGCAGTCTCTTTCGCCGCGCCGAGTTCAACGGTGACCCGGTCCTTTCCGGGTGAACCAATGGCCCGGATGGAGAATGTTGCCACACCTCCGAACACGGGGACCTGTACGCCTCGATTCACTTTGTCGAGGTCTGGCGTCAGGATCTCGGCACTGTCTGTCGTCACGGTGACGGCCAGGTCGCGACGGATTTGTACCATCCATGCATCGAACACGGTCGCTTCGACATCGACAATGGATGAGCCGTTCGCCGGAACTGACGATTGGCTCAACGCCAGGCGGATATGCGCGGGATCGCCCAGGACGTGCACCGACCGCTTCACGGAAGCGATCTGCGATCCGTCCGGATTCAGCAGCCGCACCTCGACCTCCACAGGTCCGCTCGGCATTTGGACGTTGAAGAAATCGTATTTCCCATCCGGACGCATCTTCCCTGTTTCGACCGCCGAACCGTTGATGCGCAGTTCGGCGTCGAAGCCGGACCATCCTTCGACGACCACATACTGTGTGCTCAACGATAGGACGGCACCGTCTTCAGGATACACCATCTTCAGGACTTGACCGAACGCCGGGATCGAGGCCGCCAGGGAGAGCACGGCCAATGCGACCAGCGACCGGAGAGCGCTCCAACGGTATGTTGTTGAAATGGGGCGCATGATCATCTCGGGCTCACCTCTCGCTCGTCACTCCGGCCCCGTGAAACGACCTCGCGAACCTCGGGTCGTTTCGTTACAACCCCCACGTGCCGGCTCAGAATATCCTGAACGGACGCCGCTTTCAGGACGCGTACGACGAAGCTGACCATCGAACGATCGGCGATGGGACTGACCATGACCTGCAATGGAAGCAGCGAGACCACGGTGTCAACACCCTGCGTCACGAGCGTTCCACGCTCCATGCGTATCCACGAACTGAGCGAATCGACCACCTGGAGGTTCGACGCCCTCCGCCCCGTTCCCTTCCACTCCGTCTCGAGCGTTATGACCAGACGATCCGCCGGAGAGACCTGCGTTTCAGCTGACAAAGGAGCACTACTGGGGTTCGGCGCAACTTCGGAATCGTGCGTTCGCGTGGAATCCACTCCGCCCTCCGGCAACACGCTCGTGCTGAACTCGTCCCGGACCAGGCGCATCTCGATGCGTCGGTTCGCCTGGCGTCCTTCAGGCGTGGCGTTCGTTTCCACGGGACGGAATTCACCGTAGCCAACGGCTTCGAGCCGACCGCGATCGATCCCGAACGACCCGACGAGAATGTCGACGATCGTGGTGGCTCGCGCGTGCGAAAGCTCCAGATTGGACGGGAACTGCTTCGACCGAATCGGAACGGCGTCCGTATGGCCTTCGATGACGGCGGTCAAGCTGCGGTCGTTCTTGAGCATCGCCGCCGTAGCTTCCAGTGCGCTGATCGCACCCGGTTGCAGAGTGGCCTTCCCTGAAGCGAAGAGCACAGACGGCATAAGATAGTTCACTGCGCGGCCGCGGACAGCGATAGCGGAACGGTTCTCCGTCGGCAGATGCGCCGCCACTGTGACTGTTTCGGCCGCCATCAGACGAAGACCCAGCGTGGAAGACTGATGGACCTCGACACCGGCGACCGGCCGAGGCAGACGCACCTGGTAGACCAGGTCACCGCTAAGCTCGCTCCCCACTGAATCGATCGTCCAGATGAGATGTCCGTCTGCATGTGCAGCTCTGACACGCCGCCCGTTGAACCGGCCAGAACCTTCAACGTAGGTCATCAACGCTGGAAGCGAATCGGTGATCTCGATCGCATTCAGAGCCGGCCCGCCGCGATAGGAGACAGGGATCCGGACCATGACCGCAGCATCTTGCCGAACGGCCGATGGATCTTTGGCGGGACCGAACGAGAACTCGACGCGACGGTTCAGCGCCTTGCCTTCCCGCGTGGCGTTCGTTGCCACCGGGACGCTCTCTCCGAAGCCCTGCGTCTGGATCCGTGTAATGTCGATCCCCTCGACGTTGGATAGGACGACCTTCACCGCTTCGGCCCGCGCGATCGAAAGGACACGGTTGTTCGGGAACTCCGCCGTCCGGATGGGTGACGCATCCGTGTGTCCCATGATCACGACGCGTTCGTCGGGATTTTCGCGCAGGATGTCGGCCAGCTGTCGTATGACAGGATACGCTTCCGGACGCAGGACGGCCTTGCCAACCTCGAAGTTCAGACCGGTGAGCTTCATGAGCGCCGGCCGTTCATCGTCGATGAACGTCACATTCTTTGGTGACACGAACCGTTGGACCTTCACGACGCCAAACCGATCCACGCGCTGGACAAACGCGACCGTATCATTCGGCAACGGTGCGTCAAGATAGAAGTCTGCGCGGGCGATCCCTCCGGGGGTCACGTCGACGAAGCGCGATGCAGGATCGAATGCAAAGTCGTTGAAGCCAGCATGCAACGTCGCCATCGCCGGGAGCGTGTGACGGCGCACTTTGATCACGTGCCTTCCTGGGGTGATCTCCGGGATCGAGTACTTGCCGTCGTCACCGGTAACGATGCGCGTGCCGTCCTCAGTCATGAGTTCGATGCCTTTGACGCCCGATTCTCCCTCATCCTGGTACGCATTCCGATTCGGGTCGTAGAACACTTTTCCGACAACGACGCCCCGATCGGTGAAGACGCCCGCCTGGACCTCGACACGTTCTTCCGCCATCGGCGATGCGACAATGGCACCATTCGGCTCCGATGCGTATGCCTGCGCTCGGTTGATTCCGTCACCCTCACCGGCCCCGGCTCCGACGACCATCCGATACGAGATCGAGGCGCTTCCTCCCGCTGCCAATGAATCGGCGATGTTCCAGCGAAGGATCTGGCCTCCGGGGACGCGGCTCACTGACGGATCTGCGGTCCGCGTCGAATCCTGGAACGAAGTCCCTGGCAGATACACGAATCCCAGCGGTGCGCGGTCTTCGAGCGTGACCGACCGGAGCACCAGATCGGAACTGGTGTTTCTGACGCTCACCGTATAGATCGCTTGATCGCCGACCTCGACGATCTTGCGGCGAGCGGCCTTCGTGATCCCCAGGACGGACCGGATGATGCTCGTCTGGACCTGCACCAGCGTGTCCGTGGTTTGGTCGCTGGTCATCCCGGCGACGTTGACAGCGCGATGGTCCGCCCGTAGCGTATCGGCGAACCGGACCCTGACGATGGCCGTGTAAACCGACTGCGGGCCGGCCGACGAATCGAGCGTTCCGACGGCCCACCGGACGATCCCGCTTGCGCTGTCGACCGCGAATGGCGCCGGCGTTGCGGATACGAACCGCATGGCCCGATCGAGCGAATCCCGCAGCACAACATTGGTTGCGGAGTAGTTGCCCGTATTTCGCAGGACGATCGTATACGAAACGGTATCGTTGGTGAACGCACGAGCGGGGCCTGACTTCGTCAAATGGATCGCCGGATTCAGCACGATGGGAATGTTCACGTCTTTCATGAGCTCGCCGGGGCTCAACGGATTGATCGAGATGCTTCCGGTCAGCGAGGGATCTGCCACCATGACCTCGTATCGGACGCCCGGCGGAAGGCCCTGGAACTGGTAGTAGCCGGTCGAATCAGTCACCGTCGTGTCGACGACCGAGTGTCCCGCGAACGTCCGGTCGCTCACCGCAGCGCCCGATCCGGCCGGGCTGATGGTGAGAAACACGGGAACACCCGCGGCCGCGATCGGCTTCCTCGACACGTAGTAGTACACCCGCCCTGACACGACGATGGTATTGAGCACTGGAGGTCGCCCCCCTGTGCCAGGGACCACCACCGTGACATCCGACCTGATCGTCGTCGTCTGGCCAAACACGTCAGTTGTCGTGATCTGAACCTGGTAGTCGTCGGTCCGGGGAACGGGAACCAGATAGGAACCGTCAGCCGCCGGCCGGATTTCGGCAACCAGAACCCCAGCCGAGTTATACACACGGATGGTCGCGTTTTGCTCTGGCGTCCCTGTCCAGGCGTTGTTCACCAGGCCCGCGATCGCTCCGGGGAAGAACACGATATCTACCGTTTGATTGGCGAAGCACAGGGCTTCATTGACGGAGATCGAGGCTTGCGCCGTTACGATCGAACTGCTGGAAATGACCGCCCGAACCGAGTCGACCGCAACGCCGTTGATCGTCGCGACGGTGATCGAATCACGCCCGTTCGAGAAGTACCCGATGCTTGTCCGGAAGACGACCGGCGTTCCATCCGCTTTCGGTACGCCAAGCGTATCAGAGACCGATGCCCGGATGACCGAGGCCGCGATCCCGTTGCCGATCACCAACGACGGCGTCACGCTTACGACGATCTTGCAAGAACTGTTCGAAGTCCGGATGCTCGCAAAGCTGGCTGATGAGGACACGATTGTTGTCTGGTCAGAGGTCGCGACAGCCGTATTGCGAACCATCTCTCCGTCGGTCACGCCATCCATCAACCGGACGACAATGCTCAGCGAGTCGCTCTGCCCTGGCTCGAGAGAGTCGAACTTCGCCGTCACAATCCTTCCGCCCAGGGCTCCTGGGGACCCGACAGAGACCGCTTGAACGGCCGTCGGCAGCGTGTCCACGACGGCGACGTTCGTTGCCGTCGCATTCCCCGAGTTTGAGACGACCAACGTGTAGGTCGCAAGACCTCCGGTCGGAATCGACGACGCCGAAACCCGCTTCACCAATCCGAGTCGCGGTTCCGCCGGGACAATGATGGGAACAGTCACGTCCGTCGTCGCGGAGGCCCGGACCCACCCGATCTCGTCACCCTTGAAACCGGCGACGTTCGTCACGCGCCGGTCGGACGTGAGCGAATCGGCATAGCGGACAAGGACCGTGATCGTCCGAGTTTCCTGCGTATCGACCACGCCGATGGCCCATAGCAATACGCCCGCCGCAGTGTCGACCGACGTTGGTGGCGGCGTTGCCGCCACAAACCGCATGACGTGGTCGAGCGAGTCGACGACCGCCGCGTTGGCGAGCGCGACATTTCCGGTGTTTGCAGCGGTGATCGTGTAGACCACAGTATCGCGGGACGACGCCAGGGAGCGTCCCGTCTTGGTCACCGAGCCCAGCGGATTCGGCACAAACGGTCGGTTCGCCACACCCACCGACACGGAATCCTGCACGGGGACCGGACCGGTCTCAAGCGCAGTGGCCGAGGCTACGTTCATGACCCTGACGCCTTCAATGGCCGTCGGTGACATACTGACGCTGATGGTCACCGAATCTACCGCACCCGCCGCGAGCGTGTCGATCGTCCATGCGAAGACATTTCCGCTGACCTGTCCACGGCTCGCCGACTGCACCTGGAGCGCCGCTGCGTCGATCGTATCGACAATGGAAACCAACGTCAGCTTCGTCGCGCCGCCATTGCGGACGACGATCGTGTAGGAGAACGCGCCTCCAGGTATGATGCTGATGGCAGAAGCCGATTTTGTGATCTGCAACGACGCAGGTGCCGGGACATCGTCCTGCACGAAGACGACCGCTGTATCACTCCTCAGGACCAGGCTGTCGCCGTTCGCGAACCCAAAGCGAACGTCCGCGACGTTTCCGATACGGGTGCCGGCGGCCGTTTGGGCATACGCCTGCACTCCCGCGAGCAGAGACAGCGCCGCGGAGGCCAGCACGAGGGTGATATGTCGGACGATGGAGCGCATGATGCCTGGGTCCGGAGCCGGGCAGCAAGCCCGACCCCGGACGGGATGAACCTAGTTGATGGTCACCCGGAACTTGATAACGCGTGTGATATCGGTGGTCGTCTTGCCAGGCACGGTGAGATTCACCGTGATCTGTGCCGGCGGGCCGGCCGCATAGACGGTCCCATCGTTGAGCGCCACGGCTGCGCCGCCATCCGAGCTCAACGTCGTCGAATTCGCGACGTAGGTCGTATTGGTCGGGATCGCATCCGTCACGACGACGTTGGAAGCCGCACCCGATCCCGTGTTCGTGACGGTGATCGTGTACTCCATCACATCGCCCGGTTGCATCGTACCGTCAGCTTCGGTCGAAGCGACCGCTTTCGTGATCGACATGATCGGCTTCTTGATCGTCGTCGACGAAGAGCCGCTCGTCGAGGCGTTCGTCGAAGCGAAGGCGTAGTCGACGAGGTGCGTCGAACCGTCCGTCGGCGTCAGATCGACGTTACTGACCGCGAAGATAACGACACTGCCACTGGCCGCGATGCTGCCAACCGAGGCGCCCGATGCGATCGTCGTGACGTCTGTGCCGGCCTCGTACGTGCCGTTCGCATTCGCGTCGCGATAGTAGGTCCAGGTCAATGCCGAACCGGCCGACGGGGCGTTCTGCGTGATCGTGAAGGTGGGATCCGCCGCCGAATTGCCCGAGTTCGACAACGTCAGCGTGTAGACCGCTTGCGAGCCGACGTCGACCGATTGGTCGCCCGTGTTGTCAGGCGTTCCGGCCGTCGGTGTGACCACGAGCGTCCACAACTCTGCCGTGACGGTCACATCAGTGGACGGGGTTGACGTGAAGTTTTCCGACGTGGCGTTCTGGTTGTCGGTGTATGCAATCGTAGCGGTATTGCCGATCACCGTTCCCGACGTGAGGGCTGCGCCGACCGTCGCCGTGAAGGTGATCGTGTAGGCGGTATTGTCTCCCGCCGCCAGATTGGGGACGTTCCAGACAACCGTGGGGAGGCCTGTCGTGTTCGTGGTAGTTGTAGCGGGGGCAGATTGCGTCGAGCCAAAGGTGAGGCCCGCAGCAAGGACGTCGGTGATGCTGATCCCTGTAGCGGCTGCTGTACCAGAGTTCTGGTACGTCAAGGTGTAGGTCACCGTGGCACCTGGCGACGGGTTCGCCGGAGAGACCGACTTGGTCACCGTCACGTCGGCCGTCTTGACCTCGACCACCTGTGTTTGCGTGCTGAAGACGTTCGCATCCACCGCGCTGCCGCCGAGCGATGATTCATCGAAATTCGACGTGGCCGTAATGGCGACGTTGTTCCCCGTCGAGCTCGGAGCATCGTTTGGCACTGAGACCCACGCATTGATCGTGGCCACGCTGCCACCTGCCGCCAGACTCGCCGTCGACGTCAGTTCCTCACCGGCGTCATAGGAGCTGTTGGCGTTGGCATCGATATAGAATACCACGGTCCATCCAGCAGGCTGCGTGGAGCTCAGCGTAAAGCTGTCAGAACCGTTCCCCTGGTTCGTGACGGTGAGGGGGATATTGTACGACTGGCCTTCACCTGTCGTGGCCGTACCAGCGCCTAGAGCGAGGTTGACGGCCGCCCGTTGCTGGACCACAAAGCTGGCCTGGGCGCTCAACTGCGTGAAGGATTGGCTCCCGGACGCGCTCTTGTAGTCCAGGTACGCCGTGTTGGTGATGGTCGTCCCCGCCGGCGTCCATTGGGCGAATGTCACTGCAGGGAGCAGTAACATCACGCTCAGGACCGCGAGCACGTATTTCACTGAGAACCGCATGGGTTCCTCCTGTGAGATGTGTGATGGTGGTGTGTGAGTGGATCGTGCATAGAAAAGCGAAAGCCGGAAGGCGTCGAAGACCTTCCGGAACACTCGAATGCCCTTTCGGGACGTGGTGTGGTCGTGCGACATGGCACTCCCTCCTGTTGATGATGAGTCCATAGGTTACCTCACGATCACTTTGAAGGACGCCGCGCGACCTTCACCCGGTGCGATGGCACCGTTGAATTTCCATGTGAGCTTGACGACGTTTCCTTGGGCAGGCGGTTGGGCGGGACCGCGTTCCAGAATGATCTCGCAGTTGTCCCCAGTGGCGCTCCCTTCGAGGTAGCGCGTACCCACGGAGATGGGATTTGAGATCTGAACTTCGGCTGCGGGAGCCGTGCCGATATTGTAGTAAGACAGACTGTAGGCGACGGTATCACCAGGGAACGCCGTCACTGAACTGGCTCCTTGGAGGAGGACCAGTTGCGGTCGTGCTGCCTCACCCCGCATGTAGTTCGCGAGTTCCTTCGCCTGCAGCGGGACCCTGTCGGCAACCGGGACGGTGGTCGAGCTGACCTTCACCGTAAGAATGGTGGTGGATGCGTTCGCAGGAACTGCGACCTCTCCCCCGGTGATCGTGACCTCTTGCAGTCTCCCCTTTTCCGCTGGACCGGCGTTGATCGTCGCACCGCGTCCCCACGACATCACGACGGCCGGATGCAGAGCAACGCTGTCTGTCGCCGAGACGACGGTGAGGTCAGCACCATCATGGAGCACCGTGCCTTCGGCCTTGGTCTTGATCTTTGCCCGCAACGTCGAAGCGACGGGCGTTTCGACCTGGAGGGTCATCGTGATCATGGCTCCGGAGGGATAGGCCGCATCAGCCACCTTTTCGATCGTTCGGGTCACCACGACGCCAGTGGCCCCCGGTCGAAAGACCGACACGATCTTGTCGGGTGTTAGAGCCGTGCGTTCCGGAACCCGCTGCCAGGTCAATGGTCCGATGCCGAACCACTCTTCGATGCCGATCTCCCGTACAACCTTACCGGTGACGACGTCGCTCACCTCCAGCACCATCGCAGTGGACCGTTTGGCCGCCGACTCCCGAAAGAGGAGGCCAAATCTCGACTTCTCCTGCTTTTTCGGCAGTCTGTCCAAGGATCCGGCAATGAACGGCGTCAGATCGGCGTCTCGCGTTCCCTTCAATCCGCCCACGACCTGGATCCGATGGCCCGGATAGGTGAGTTCGAGCGCCTCCTGTGAAACGGCGACGATCGACAGGGTGACGAGGATGAGCAGCACAGTGAGTGTTCGCATAGGTCCTCCGTGATCCGTTAATTGACTCGAACTTTGAAGGTCACCACACCTGAAGCTCCTGGAGCAACGGTGCCGATGGTGACTGTGACCATCCCCCCCGATACCGTCACAGCGTCATCACCGGACACATCCGTCGTCGGGCTCCCATTGAGCACGACCGACCCGGCGACATACGTCGTATGCGTGGGGATTCCATCAGTGATAATGACGAATCCGGCCGTAGCCGAACCGATATTCGAATAGTTGACCGTGTACGTGACCGTATCTCCGGGCTGGGCCGCGCTTTTGTTCACGCTCTTTAGGAGCGTCATCTGCGGTAGCGAGATGGCCGTCGTCGAGACCACATTGCTCGAATCCAGCCCCGTCAACTTCGCGGTCGTGAAACGGGCCCGATTCGTCACAACGGTACCGTCCACGATCGGTGATGTGATGCGGACCTTGAATGTCACTGTCGTCGGGGAGCCGACGCTGACCGTGCCGACGTTCAGACCTGTAACCAACGGAGATGTCCCGCCGACGTCCGCCACGGGCAAGCCGTTCACGGTGGTCGAGTTGGCGACGTACTGCGTATTGGCGGGGATCGGGTCCGTCACGATCGTGTTGGTCCCGTCAATGATGCTGCTGTTGGACAGTTGGATCGTGTACGTGAAGGGATTCGCGACGTAGGCAGTGACGCTATCGACCGACTTTACCGCCACGAGCTGCGGATACAGCACGTTTGTCAGAACCGTCGAGGAGGTTCTCGTTGTGGCGTTGGAGGAGGTGACCGAAACGCGATTCGCGATCTGTGCGACGCTTCCCGACGTCAGCGGTGACGTGAGTTGGACCACGAGCGATACCGATCCGCTCGCTCCCGCGGCGACCGAGCCGAGGCTCCAGGTCACAACTCCGGCGCTCAGCGTCCCACCGTTCGATGCGCTTACGAAGCTGGTATTCGAGGGAAGCGTATCGATCAGAGCAACGGTCGTGGCCGTTGCCTGGCCGGTGTTCTGGTAGGTGATCGTGTAGGTCAGCTGATCGCCGGGACCCGCGCTGAC
>CAYYOV010000013.1:10793-20271 GCA_964473365.1 uncultured Ignavibacteriaceae bacterium | reverse complement strand
CCGGGAGCCGTCACGGTCTGCGACACATACGATAACGTCGCGTGAAGCGTATCGCGGATCGTCCGGCTCGCCGTGGCTGCCGTCCCGTTCAAGTACGTGATGGTATAGGTCACCGTGTCGCCTAGGAACGCCGAGGTCCGATCCACCGACTTGTTGATGGCTTCGGAGCCTTCGGCCACCGTCACGGGGACCGTGGCGGTCACCACCGTCTTGGCAACGCCCTGAACGACGCCGTAAGCTTGTGCCGTGTTGGTGTAGCTACCACCGGCCAGCGCAACCCGGGCACGGAAGGAAAGCGTACGCGTAGCTCCTGGCGCGATCGAAGCCGCGGGCGAGAATGTCCACCGAATCGTTCCAGTTGCGCCGGCACTGGGACGCGTAGAGGGGGTGAGCGTGCCTCCGGTCGTCCAGCCGTAGATGAACGTGTTCGGCAGAACATCGACCAGCGAGTCGACCGACGCAGCAAAGAAGCCGGTATTCGTCAGCGTGATCGTGAATGTGGCCGAATCGAGAGATGGATATGCCGCTTGATTGCTGGTTTTGGAGATCGCAACCGTCGGGATGGCTGTCACGAAGACCGGCACGGAGGCAACCAGAGGAGCGGTCACCTCGGACGACGAGATCCCGGCGACGTTGGTCAGCAATTGATCGACCCCAAGCGTCGGATAGGGATCGACGACCAGCGCCTGGAACGTGATGGTGTTGTTCAGGTTTCCGCCGCCCGCTGCGATGGTGCCGACGCTGAACGTCAGGACCTGACGTCCGCCGACCGTTGCGACAGCGGGGGTCAGCGGCGTGGCGGAATTGGAGACATACGTGAGGTTTGCCGGAAGCGTATCGCGCACCGTTACATTCGTCGCATCACCCGTGCCCGAATTGCCGTAAAGGATCGTGAACGTGACGGTGTTCCCGGGCAGAACATTCTGCGGACTCACGCTCTTCGAGAGTGAGAGCACAGGGCCAAGGACCGTATTGCTTGTGCTATTGCTGTTCACTGCCGTCGACAATTCCGTTGCAGTAAGCCGTCCGGAATTGACGAGTGGGTTCGTCCCGTTGTACGGCGAGTTGACGGACACGGTCACAGCCACCGTCCCGCTGGCACCCTGTCCCACCGTCCCCACATTCCACGTGATCTTGCGCGTGGTTGCGTTGAAGGTACCGCCATTCGTCGCACTCACGAAGCTGAGCCCCTGGACAAGCGAATCGACGACCGTCACGCCGTTCAGACTGACCGTTCCGGTGTTGGAATATGCCAGCGTGTATGTAAGGCTGCTGCCGGGAGTAAGTCCGAGATTTGTCGAGGTCGTCTTGGTCAGCGAAGCCGATGCATTCGTGACGGTCACCGGGGCGACGCCGATTGCAGGAGCGAAGAATGTCGATCCCGTCGCGTAGGCCGAATTGGAGTACATGCCCGATCCGACGGCAGTTAGGGCATTGAATTTCAATGTCCCGCTCCCGCCCGCTGGAATGCTCACAGCCGGAGAGAACGACCACAATAGTCCTCCACTCGCTCCGGGGGTCGGTGACGTAGACGGGCTGAGGGTCCCGCCAGTGGTGTCGGAGATGTAGGAGAATCCTGCAGGGAGCGTGTCCCGCAGGCTGCTCAACGTGATCGGTCCAGATTGCGGATTGCTGACCGTCACCGTGTACGTCACGCGACGGTAGGAGGCGTTGGATTGAACGACCGTCGGCGTAACCGACTTGGCTAGCGTCGCGGGGATGATGCCGCAATCGTTCGACACGACCGTGTAGATCCCGGCGTATTGCGCAACAGTCTGTGCGTATGAGTCGGCGACGTTGTTCTCCGTATCGGTGGCCAGGACCTTGACGAGGTATTTCCCGATGGGCAGGCCCGCCGTCGACCAGGATGCAGACCAGGTACCAAGCGTCGTCGGCAATCCCGTGCTGATCAATGTCCAAGAACTCCCGGCGTCGTCAGCCAAACCATTCGCGTTCTTGTCCCACCAGTAGAGAAAACGGACATCCACGGCGCTGCTGATGACCGTGTTACAGTCGGGGACCTGTTGCGACGTGAGGATCGTGGTCGTCAGCGTCACGTCCGGGCAGAATGTCGCGTTCACCGTCATCACGATGACCTTCGGGAGAACGTCGTTCTGGAAATTCACCGGATCACCGCCGGGCATCACGCTGCTGGAGTTCGCGCAGAAAGCGGTGTTGTAGGCAAAGTCCTTCTGGAAGGGGTCGTTCAAGCTATTGGCAGTACTGAACGCAACGGACTGAATCGACGTAACGGTCAACTGAGGTCCGTTGTACGGCCGGGCATCGAACAATGAGAGGGGCAGTTGGAAGTCCAGGAGGTACTGTCCGCCCGTCGCCGTTTGATTGATGACGCGGGTCGTTCCGAAATCCAGCGTGTCGCCGGTGCCCGTCCAGTTCGTCGGAACAGGATTGCCATTCCCGTCGTAGCGGATCAGTTGATTATTGTAGGTTCCGCTGGTGTACTTTGCAGCAGCGAAGATCTCTGCCAACTGGTACGTTCCGGGAACGGTGGGATCAAGGGCCTGTGTGTTCGTGAGCCGAGAATAGAAGATCTTGATGCGGTCGAGCGGCGTTGACGGGCTGCCGATCGCTCCGTCGAGCGCGACGGCGAAATCCCGCCAGCCATCGCCGTTGATGTCGATGAACATGATCCACTGCGCCGACTTCCATGGATCGCCGTTGGCGGCGTTTGAACCGGCCGAGTACGAGAGAGGGCTTGTCTCAAGTCTGAATCGAACGAAGAGCGTGTTGTTCTGATATCCGAAGTACGTCGAAGGAAGCGACTGGTCCGGCACTCCCGAGCTGATGTTCACATACTGCTGCGGCGATGTTCCTCCGTTCGACTGATCTGAATTTGCCTTGTCGATGATCGGTGTGCCTTTGACCGTGTAGGCCACGTATCCTGCTTGCGATGGCCACGCGACCGGCGAGAACGTCTGAGCATGCACCTGCATCGAGGCGATGGAATACGCCACGACCAGGAGAACTGCTCTCGCTGCTCCACGGAGTAAATGCAATATTTCGTCTGGCCTTTTCACGGAACCGTTAAAATTTCGTCTGCTTTAATCGATTTCGGCGTCAGCAAGTCAACGATTGAGGTGTAGGCGATCTTCTGATTTTTCACTCGGCCGCTTGCTGACTCCAAGTACTTCCTCAGCAACAACTTGGAGGCATGTCTCAGACTGTTGCAACGAATGTGCCACCATGTAACCGATTGTCATTAAATGGTTTACAGGAATGCAAATTTCGACGATGTTACATTCTTGGGATGGTGTTACGAAATTACACGTTTGAAAACCGCGCACGTATTCGATGCCGTGTATTCGGCGCGACATATTCACATGGGTCAGAAAAGGGTGGGACTACTGGAGGCCGTACTTTTTACGCTTTTCCCAGAGGGTCTTGCGACTGATACCGAGGATCGCGGATGCTTTCACTGTGTCCCCGCCAGTGTGAGTGAGCACATGTTCGATATGCTCTCGCTCGACGTCGACCAATGATCGAACGGGCGAGTCCTGGGCCGGCCGACTGCCTGCGGGAGCAGCTTTTCCCAGAACAAGGTCGTCGGGGCGCAGTTCGTTGCGGTCAGAGAAGATCATCGCGTGCTCGATGACGTTACGCAGCTCCCTGATATTCCCCGGCCATTGATAGGCCTTCAAGATACCCAGCGCTTCTTTCGACAGTCCGACGACTGATTTTCCGAATTGACGGTTGAATGCATGGATGAAGTGCATGGCGAGTAGCTCGATATCACCGCTCCGGACCCGAAGCGGCGGGATCTCGATCGATACAACGTTGATACGATAGTAGAGGTCTTCCCGGAACTCGCGCCTGATCAATTCCTCTTCCAAATTGGCATTCGTCGTGGCGATCACCCGCACGTCGACCTCGATGTCATCCGTACTGCCGAGGCGACGGAAGGTGTGTTGCTCTAGGACCGTAAGCAGCTTCGCCTGAAGAGCAGGGCTCATGGCGTTGATTTCATCCAGCAGGACCGTCCCCTTGTGCCCGGCTTCCAGGAGGCCTTTCTTCGGGGACCGGGCGTCCGTGAATGCCCCCTTTTCATACCCGAAAAGCTCTGATTCCAGCAGTTGGTCAGGGATCGACGCACAATTGATATCCACAAACCGGCCTTCGGCCCGACCACTGTTGAAATGGATCACGCGCGCCACATGGTTCTTGCCTGTGCCGCTTTCTCCGCGGAGAAGTAACGTGGCATCTTGGTACTCGACGACTCGCTCGACAAACGCATGAACGGCCTTCATTTGAGGGGAAGACCCGATGAGCGTATCGATGCCATAGGAGCTCGCATGGGCCGATCGGATGGTCTCGAGCGTTTCCTTCAATTCATGCACTTCGAGCAGACGCTGGACCGCCAAGGCCAGTTCCTCGCTCACCACCGGCTTGCGAAGGAAGTCGTTGGCCCCCGACTTCAAAGCTTCGATGGCCACTTCGATACGTGATTCGGCCGTGACCACGATGATCGGAACCCGTTTCGATCGCTTCCGAATAGCCTGGATCACCTCGATACCGTTCATCTCGGGCATGGAAAGGTCCACGAGAAACAGCGAAGGCATCCCTTCCTCGACCATCTTCAAGAGATCGAGGGGCGACTCGAACGCCACCACCTGATGTCCGCGGTTCTCGAGGATCGCCCGGGACAGATGCAGCACGGTCGGCTCGTCATCGACAACGTAGATGGTCTTCTTCATGGTCCTACACTCCCGCCACCGCGGCTCCGGTGGCTTTTATCACGAAAGTACGATACTATCGATGAATCAATCCCTTGCCACGACCTCCTCGGGAAGAGTCCGTGAAAAAACTCCTCCACGCTGCCCGGGATTTCTTTGTCGCCTACCCGGCCGTTCTCTCCGGCTACATCATCTATCTCTACTTCTTCTTCACAACGATGAAGTACTACCAGGACTTCAAGGAGAAGTCCCTTGGCCTGGGCGACATCTTCCAGAGCTTCGACGCGCTTGCATGGATGTGGCTCCTCGCACTCGCGCTCGTCAAAGTGATCCAGTATCGGGAGCGGAATCACGAAGAACGGCTGAAGCGTGAGGCCACTGAGAAGGACTTCACTCAACAGCGTATGCAACTCGAGACCCTTCAACAGGTGACCCGGGCGCTGCAGCATTCGATCAATAATCCGCTCACCATCGTCATGGCCTATACGACCAAGGCCCAACGGAAGTCGAAGGATGACCCGGAAATGGACAAGTACCTTTCGGAGGTCAAAACGGCGACTGAACGGATCAGCCAGGCGCTCAAAGACTATTCGTCATCGCAGAGCTACCATACCGTCGAAACGCCCGTCGGCAAAATGGCGGTGCCCGGAGCCGATGCGTGACCGAGCACGAACAGTGGATGCATCTCGCCCTGCGTGAGGCGACCCGGGCTCTCGACGAGAACGAGGTCCCGGTCGGGGCCGTCGTCATCCACCAAGGCAAGGTCATCGGCAAGGGCTACAACCAGATGGAACGGTTGCAGGACCCCACGGCCCATGCTGAGATGATAGCCATCACCGCGGCGGCCACCCATCTGCAGTCACGCCGCCTGGAGAACTGCACGCTCTACGTCACGCTGGAACCGTGCCCGATGTGTGCCGGTGCCATCGTACTGGCCCGCATCCCAACCCTCGTCTTCGGCGCCTATGACCCAAAGGCCGGGGCCTGTGGAACGCTTTTCACCATCCCTGAAGACCCCCGCCTGAATCATCGGGTGCACGTCGTGCCCGGCGTGTGTGATGCAGAGAGCGAAAGTCTGCTCCGCACATTCTTCGGCCGGATCCGTTCCATCCCGCCATCTGCTTAGAACACCAGCCGCAGAGAACGCAAAGAACGCAGAGACAGATCCTCGAATATCTTCCCCTGCGTTCCTCCCGCCTCGTTCAATCCAGGACTCACTGCGCCGATGCTTGCTCCAACCGTTCCGCCCTGTCCGCTAAGCGCAACTGCTCGATGAGCGCATCCAGTTCTCCGTCGACGACGCGATCCAGGCTGTAGAGCGTGAAACCGATCCGGTGATCTGTCAGCCGATTCTGCGGGAAGTTGTAGGTCCGGATCTTGTCGCTGCGATCGCCGCTCTTCACCATCGACTTTCGCTGGGCCGCCTGGGCGGAGGTCTGTTCTTCGAGCTTGCGCTCATACAGCTTTGCCCGCAGCATTTTCATCGCCCGCTCGCGGTTCTGAAACTGCGACCGCTCCTGCTGGCAGGCCACCACGATCCCCGACGGCCGGTGCGTGATCCTCACCGCGGTTTCCACCTTGTTGACGTTCTGCCCCCCCTTTCCTCCCGATCGGTAAGTGTCGAACTGCAGATCAGCTGGATTGATCTCCACTTCAACCTCTTCCACCTCCGGAAGCACGACCACGGACGCCGCCGAGGTATGGACGCGACCCTGGGCCTCCGTTTCCGGCACACGCTGGACCCGGTGGACTCCGCTTTCGAATTTCATGTATCCGTAGGCGCCGTCACCCGAAACCGAGAACGAGACCTCCTTGAAGCCCCCTTTGTCCGTGTCGTTCCAGTCGAGGAGCGACACACTCCATCCTTTTCGTTCGGCATACCGCGTGTACATCCGGTATAGGTCCGACGCGAACAACGCCGCCTCCTCCCCGCCGGTGCCTGCGCGGATCTCCATGATGAAATTGCGTGAATCGTTCGGGTCCTGCGGGACCAGGAGGAGTTTGAGCTCTTCTTCCATCCGCGGGACCTCGACCTTGAGCCGATCGTATTCTTCTTGCGCCATCTCCTTCAGCGCAGGGTCGGTCCCGGCCGCGAGCAGGTCGCGGCTCCCTTCGAGATCGTGCACAGCTTTGATATACGCTTCGCTCAGCGCCACGATCGACTCGAGCATGCGCAGTTCTCGTCCAAGTTCCTTTGCCCGGGGCTGGTCGGTGAGCACCGCCGGATCGCTCAGCAGTCGCTGCACTTCCGCGTGACGGTCGATGACCTTATGGACCTTGTCGAGCATATTCAGGCCGCTGCCGGAGGGGCTTCGCGAAACGGATAGCGGGCTGCATCATCTTGTCCCAGGGCACAACGGAGGGCCACGATGGCCACTTCGATCTGCGTCTCGTCCGGCTCGCGCGTGGTGACCGTCTGCAGCCAGAGCCCGGGGGCCACGAGGATCTTGCCCCACCAGGTAGAAGAATGACGGGCGGAGAATTTGATGATCTCGTACGAAAGACCCGCGACGACCGGAAGGAACGGCAAATGCGTCGCCAGGCGGACCAGGAGCGTGAGTGAGCCCAGCCACGCGATCAGGACGGTGTCGAGCACGGCGAACGTTAGGATCGCCACGATCATGACGATGAGCAGGAAGCTCGTGCCGCAGCGCGGATGGAACCGACTCTGCCCTGATACGGCAGACGGCTGCAATGGCACGTTGAGCTCGAAGGCGAAGACCGACTTGTGCTCCGCCCCGTGATATTGGAACAGCCGTTTGATGTCCTTAAGAAACGAGATGCCGACAAGGTAGACGAGGAACATGATCACCCGCACCGATCCCGCCACCAGATTGAACGCCAGCGCATGCTGTTCGAGGTCGAAGAACAGGGTCGTGAGAAGAAGCGGCGTGACGAAGAAGAGCAGGATGCCGAATCCAAGCGCGACGACGAGCGACAATGCCAGCGCCCACCGTGATGGTTCGGCCGTCTTTTTCTTGACCTCTTCCTTCCCCGACGCCTCCTCATCCCGCATGGCGACATCGGCCGAGAAATTGAGCGTCTTGATGCCGATGTACATCATATCGACGAGCCCGATCGCCCCCCGAAGCACCGGTTTATTGAGCCACGGTCGTTTTTCGATGACGGAGCGATAGGGAAGCTGTTGTACGACGATCTCGCCATTCGTCCGCCGTACCGCGGTCGCAACAGATCCGGGGGCGCGCATCATGACGCCTTCGATCACGGCTTGGCCGCCGATCTGCATCGGTTTGTCAGGGTCGTACATCGGATTCGTAGGGACCCACGAGGAACGGGGGGACTCGCTCACCAGAAGCTCCATGTACAGAGATCCAATGCCTGAGCGGCCGGAAGGCCGGACAGACGATCGAAATGTGGTTGAAGTGTATAATATACGAAAGGTTGGGCGAGCGCCCAAGGAAGGCGGGTCAGGCACCGGTTCGTCGGGCTCGGATCAGCGACCGAAGCTCCGTCAGCTCCTCCCGGCGCAGGATCTTGAACACGATGAGACCGCCGACGAACGCCGCGCACAGGAGCGATTCGACAATCAGGCCGGAAACGCTTAGCGGAGCGGGAGCCAGCCATCGGTCGAACGCCACGAGCGCGACGACCCACGCGAGCATCGCCGACACACGGGGCCATTCATACGGGATCTGATGCAAGCGTTGGCTTGCCCGGTACATCCCTGCCGCCTGGACGGCGTACGCCAGCGCCATCGACGCGGCAGCACCCACGATCCCCAGCCGGGGAACGAGCACAAACAATGCAATGACGTCCACGGTCGCTGAGGTCAACCCGATGAGCGGGATCATCGAGGTCTTCTTCTGCAGGTACGTCCCGGACAGGAACACCACATACATCCCGGTACCGATATAGCCCGCCAGGACGAACGGAATGATGACACTTCCCTCCCAGTAGATGGGCGGGATCAGCGTCGAACCACCGACCGGGATCCGAACGAGGTCATCGACGAAGATCGAGACGATCAGGAAGACCGACCCAAGCAGGATCATGAGATACGTGAAAACGCGCGCAAAGAGCGGACGCGAGTCCTCATCTCGGGCGTGTTGCAGGAAGAACGGCCGCCAGGCAAAATCGAACATCCCGACGAACAGCATCATGAACACGCCAAGCCGGAAATTGATCTGGTAAAGGCCCACCGTGGCATCGTCTGTCAGCAGCCGCAGGATCGGCCGATCGATGACCTGAAGGGCGATGCCGGCCAATCCAGCCGGTATGAGCGGCAATCCGAACCGCCACAGGTCCGCGACCGACGTCGATCCGCTTGCAGGACCTGCCGTCCTCCAGGCATCACGCGTGACGATCATGAGAACCATCCACGTGCCCGCCGATGCGATGCTGTTCGCGATCAGTACTCCGCGGAGACCCATTCCCTGAACCATCAAGAAATACACGGTCAGGAGGAGCGTCAGCACGATGTTGGAGACCCTCAACGAGGCAAAGGCCAACGGTCGTCGCTGCATGCGAAGCAGCGCAAAGGGAACTGCGGCGAGCGCGTCGAACGCCAGGATCACCGCCGCCCAGCCAACGAGGGTCGCTTGCTCCGCCGGAAAGCCGAGGAGCCCCGCCACGAAGGTCGGTGAGGAGAGGATGACGCCGGACAGGAGCACCCCAATGACGCCAGCCGCGGCCGATCGACGGAGGATATGCGGACGGTCCGGCGCCTGCGCGTCGGCCCAGAACCGCATGAACGATTGTTCCATGCCAAGTCCGTACACCACTGCTGCAAACGCGATGTACGCGTACAGCGTAGCGAGGACGCCGTT
>CAYYOV010000013.1:1262-10693 GCA_964473365.1 uncultured Ignavibacteriaceae bacterium | reverse complement strand
CGTACACCACTGCTGCAAACGCGATGTACGCGTACAGCGTAGCGAGGACGCCGTTTTCGTCCGGCAGGAGCAGATGCGCATACAGCGGAACGAGCAGGAAGTTCAGCATCCGCCCGACCACGGTACTCAGGCCGTAGAGGGCGGTCTCCTTGCCAAGACGGAGGATGCGGTCGATCACGGGGACGCCGGGTCAGCCGGCGGTCTTCGGGGGCTCGGGGAGCAGCATCGGGATGCCGTCACGGACCGGGTATCGCGTGCCGCACTTCGTGCACACCAATTCGGACGTCGCTGCATCTTCGCGCAGGTCGGCGCGACAGGAGGGGCAACAGAGCAGCTCAAGCAATTCGGGAGGCAGCATAGAGATTCAGCGGAGAGCGTTCTCGAAGAGTTCCACGAGCGGACCCGGGGCGCGTGTTGGACGACCCGTGGCTGCGTTGAGGAACGAATGGACGGTGTAACCTTCCGCCAGGACCTCCGGATATCCCTCCTTCGTGACGACGTAGGCGATCCGGATGCGGGCAGAGGGAACATCTCGAACGACCGATTCGACGACGATCGCATCGTCGTAGTTGGCGCTCTTGCGATATGTCGCATGCGCCTCGATCACTGGCAGGAAGATCCCCTGCCGTTCCAATTCAGCATAAGACAATCCGAGCTCTCGCAACAGGTCGGTCCGCGCCTGTTCAAAGTACTCGAAGTACCGTCCGTAGTACACCACCTTCATCTGATCCGTTTCCGCATAGCGGACGCGGATCAGCGTCCGATGGGTGACGGCCTTCATTCTTTCCATGCACCCATGGCAGCGAACTTCTCGACCCGCTTTTGCAGCAGCTTCGGCGTCGGCAATTTCCTCAATTTCTTCAGCTCGTCGATGAGGATGGTCTTCAGGTTCGACCCGGCCACATCGGGCTGGCGATGCGCTCCTCCGAGCGGTTCGGGGACGATGCGATCCACGATCCCCTGCTCGATCAGGTCGGGAGCCGTCAGACGAAGCGCCTCAGCCGCCTGCTCTTTGTAATCCCACGAGCGCCACAGGATGCTCGAGCACGACTCCGGTGCGATCACCGAGTACCACGCGTTCTCGAACATCAGGATCCGGTCGCCGATCCCGATCCCGAGCGCTCCACCCGACGCCCCCTCACCGATGATGACCACGATGATCGGAACGGGCAGTCTGGACATCTCAAACAGATTCCTCGCGATCGCCTCTGCCTGCCCTCGTTCCTCCGCTTCAAGGCCGGGGAAGGCTCCGGGAGTATCAAGCAGCGTGATCACGGGACGGTTGAACTTCGCTGCGAGGTGCATCATCCGCAATGCCTTTCGGTACCCTTCCGGATTGGGCATGCCGAAATTGCGGAAGATGTTCGACTTTGTATCCCGTCCCTTCTGGTGGCCGATCATCATCACCGTTTCTTTGCCAAGCGTCCCGAAGCCGCCAACGATGGCCTTGTCGTCACCCTGATGTCGGTCGCCGTGGAGTTCGACGAAGTCACTCAGGAGCATGCCGATGTAGTCCAGGGTATATGGACGGTCGGGATGCCGTGCCAGCTGCACGCGCTGCCATCGCGTCAGGTTGTTGTAGACCGAACGGCGTAACTGATCGACGCGCTGCTCGAGACTCTTGATCTCGTGCGCAATGTCGAGGTTGTCGGAGTACTTTCGCATCTCCTCGATCTTCTGTTCCAGCTCGAAGATCGGACGCTCAAAATCGAGGATGACTTTGGCCATACGGTTGGTCAGTGACAAGGTCAGAACGATCCGCGGCGTCGTGCGAATGACCGCAGCAGGATCTCGAGGTCGAGCAGGACCGATTGGTTCCGGGCGTACGAGACGAGGAAATGCTGCTCCTCCTCGCTCGAAAGCTGCCGGGATCCCTGCAATTGGATCAGGCCGGTCAGTCCGGGCTTCCCTACCGGCGCTTCTTTGCTCGAAGCTCCTTCCGGTGGGCCCACCAAGCTCCAGCGACCAGAAACGACGTCCAGAAGCCCGCGGAAGACAAACAGCGGCCTACCGCCCGGACGGATGAAATATACGAAAGGATAGAACGTAATCAACGAAACGCCCAGTACCAGGTCAAACACACGTTTTGCAAAGCGGTTTCGGGGACGTTCAATGTGATATCCGACCTCCACGAGCGGCACGTCCTGCAACGATTCCACGCTCGCCTTGCCGATAAGTACCTCCACCGTCCCCGGAACGATGTGAAACGCGACCGGCAACCGAGCATGCCGTGCGATGAGCGAAAGCAGGTCACTATTCGAAAGCACTCCGGGAGCGATGACAACGTCCGTCAGCCGGTGATCTCGCACGAGCCGCCGCAACGACGCCACGGGTCCGAGAACGGGAAGGTCGATCACGGATCCGCCGTACTCCGCTCCCGGTTCGGCCACGAAGCCGATCACATCGAACCCGTCGGTCATGCGCGTGCGAAGCTTTGAGGCCACCAACTGTCCGGACGGACCGGTCCCGACCACTGCAGTTCTTCGTCCGAAGATCGTCGCACGACCGCCTGGCCGCGAGCGTCCGACGACACGCAACCACAAACGCCATCCAGGAATGGCCGATGCCGTGATGGCCCCAGAGATGACGACCATCATTCGGCTGAACGCGTACTCCTTGAAGAAGGCCGTCAGTGCCGCCAGACCGACATATGCGACCAGCACGCCGCTCAGAGACCGGGAGACCGAGAGAGACCGGACCGTATAGACGCCCGCTCCCGCGATCGATCCCAGGACGAGCAGAATCGGCACGACGAAGACGGTCGGATAGGCGTACGCTGGATAGAGGAACAGCCCTCCCCGCCACAACCACTCCGCCGCCAGCATGCTCAGGAAGACGATCATCCCGTCGATGACGGCCATCCAGAACCGGGCAAAACCGGTCCCGAACCATGCCGCCAGTTGAGCTGCGTGGATGCTCAGTTTCAGTACCGCCAGCAGTGATCGGCGATGCCCGTAATGTTTCTCGGCGAACAGCGTCATCGCTCGATAGAAGGTCCCCAGCTCATCGATCGAGCTGCGACGCGTGCTTTCCCCTTTGTAGTGGATGATCGACGTCGCATGCGCGTAGCGGACCTTCCATCCCGCCCCGACAAGCCGATAGCATAAGTCCAGGTCCTCTCCATACATGAAGAACCGCTCGTCCAATCCGCCGACCTGCTCGATCGCCTCACGACGAACGAACATGCACGAGCCGCTGACGGCATCGACGTCGTACGTCGCATCTGGATCGAGATACGTCAGATTATAGCGGCCAAAGACGCGGCTGTTCGGAAAGAGACGGCTGAGGCCGAGGAGACGCGAGGCGGCGACCCATGGCGTCGGGAAACTCCGTCGAGCGGCCAATTGGAACGTGCCGTCGGGGTTGAGGATCTTGCATCCCGCCAATCCGACCTCCGGATGCGCTTCGAGGGTCGAGTGCAGGACACGAACGGTGTCTTCCTGCACCACCGTATCGGGGTTCAGCAACAACAGATACCGGCCGCGCGCCTGGCGCATCGCCAGGTTGTTCGCGCGCGCGAATCCGAGATTCTCAGGTGATGCGATCAAGCGAACGCGGGGGAACGAGCGACGGAGCATGGCGACGCTTCCGTCCGTCGAGGCGTTATCGACGACGATGATCTCGGACCGAATCCCGCTCAGCGCCGGGCGAAGCGATTCCAGCGCGTTCGCGAGGTACTCCCGAACGTTGTAGTTGACGATGATGACGGATACGTCAACGCGGGGGCGTGCGGCGCGGCGGGGCACTGAAGAGACTGCGAAGTTTCAGTTTCCAGACCATGAAGGCGGCCTCATGAACGATGGCCTTCGACATCTTCGAGACGCCGACCCGTCGATCGACGAAGACGATCGGCACCTCACCGACCTTGAAGCCCAGCTTCCACGCCCAGAAATTCGTCTCGATCTGAAAGCTGTAGCCGTTCGAGCGGATCAGGTCGAGGTCGAGCGTTTCGAGGACCTTCCGGCGATAGCATTTGAAACCGCTGGTCGCATCCTTCACGGGCATGCCCGTGATGATGCGGGTGTAGACGTTCGCGAAATAGCTGAGGAGCAAGCGGCGCATTGGCCAATGGACCACATTGACGCCCGACTTGTACCGCGAACCGATGACCAGGTCGAATTCCTTGCTGGCAGCGCTATACAGATCGTTCAGGGCCTTGGGGTTGTGCGAGAAGTCCGCATCCATTTCGAACACGTGGTCAAAACCCTTTTGGATGGCGTACTTGAATCCCGTCACATAGGCCGTTCCGAGTCCCAACTTTCGGGGCCGTTCGAGCAGATGGATGCGGTCGTTCGTCTGCTGCATCTTCTTGACGATCCCTGCCGTACCGTCGGGCGAATTGTCGTCGACGATCAGGACGTGGAAGGCCTTGTTCTGCTGGAAGATCCGTGGCAGCAGGCGCGGCAGATTCTCCGCTTCGTTGAACGTCGGTATGACGACGAGCGCCTTGCCGGCGAACTCACCGCGGCGTTCGGTCTGGCCCTGTCGATCGGGCCGCCGGCCTCTCCGGTATCCGCGGTCCCGGCGCGGTCCGCCTCGAGGTCTCCCCGATGGAACCTGTTGTGGTTGATCCGTCACGCTTGCACCTTGAACATTGTGAAATGAGCAATTGAATTTCTGGATGAGTTTTCACGGACCTTCAGTCAGGATCCGCAAGATACGCTCGGCCGCATGGCCATCCCCATACGGATTCTGCCGGGCTTCGATCGTCCGAGGAGTACGCAACGCCCGGATGACCGCCTCGACGATCTTTTCGCGATCGGTGCCGACTAGCTCGGACATCCCTTGCTCTACGCTTTCCGTTCGCTCTGTCACTTCTCGGAGAACGATACAGAATTTTCCGAATGACGGCGATTCTTCCTGGATGCCGCCGGAATCCGTGACAACAAACTTCGCATGCTGTAACAGCGTGAGCAGGTCGAGGTACGAGACCGGCTCCAGCAGTAGCACGTTTTCCACCCCTCCAAGCATCGCCTGCACGGGTTCCCGGACCTGAGGATTGAGATGAACGGGATACACGAACTGCACGTCGGGATGCCGTTCGGCCGACTCTCGGACGGCCGCACAGATGGATTGAAACCCTTCGCCAAAGCTCTCGCGCCGATGGGCAGTGATGAGAACGAAGGGGGCCCGGATGCGTGCGTCCACGTGACGCGCGTCTGAGAGATCGTGCCGCTCCTTGAGAAAGCTGAGCGCATCGACCACCGTGTTTCCTGTGATATGTATGCGCGACTTCTCCACTCCTTCCCGGCGAAGGTTCTCGGCGGCATGGTGAGTCGGTGCGAGATGCAGGGTTGCACACGTGCTGATCGCTCGCCGGTTCCATTCTTCGGGGAAGGGTGCCGAAAGATCATGCGAACGAAGTCCTGCTTCGACGTGGACGACAGGCACACCCGCCTGAAATGCACTCATCGCAGCGGCAGCGGCTGTGGTGGTATCGCCCTGGACGACGACAGCATCGGGCGCCACCGTCGACAGCACGGCAGGGAATCGCCCGAACACGCGCTCCATGATTTGCGAAAGTGTCTGTCGTGGGGTCATGATCTCCAGATCGTACTGGGCCGACAACCCGAACATGGCCATGGCCTGCTCGGCCATCTGTCGATGTTGACCCGTCAGACACAGGATCGGCGTGACACGCGCCATCGGCGCCTGTTGCACCACTGGCGCGAGCTTGATGATCTCTGGCCGGGTCCCTGCAACGAAGAGTAGACGGGAGACCTTCAATGCGTCCCCCGTCCGGACAATGCGACGAATACGGTTCTGAGCATGATCTTCAGGTCCAAGGTCAGCGACATGTTCTCGAGATAGTAGAGGTCATACGTGATCTTCTTCCGCACGTCGTCCAGCGACGTATCGTAGCGGTGCTTGACCTGAGCCCATCCCGTGATGCCCGGTCGCACGAGGAGTCGACGTCGGTAAAACACGACTTCCTGCTCAAGCTGGTTGACAAAATACGGCCTTTCGGGTCGCGGGCCAACCAGGCTCATCTCCCCTTTTAGCACGTTGATGAATTGCGGTACTTCATCGATCCGAAATCGGCGGATGATCCTGCCGAGGCGCGTCACGCGCTTGTCGTCCGGGACCGCCCAAACCGGCCCGGTCTCCTTCTCGGCGTCGGTCACCATTGACCGGAATTTGTAGAGTCGGAACAGCCGTCCCTTCTTCCCCACCCGTTCCTGCTTAAAGAGCACCGGGCCTCGAGAGTCGAGTTTGATCAAGATCCCCACCACGCACCAGAACGGCAACAAGGGCACCAGCACGATGAGCGATACCACCACATCGACCAGCCGTTTCACTCCCCACTGCCAGCGGACCATGTTCAGTGGGAACAATCGCATCAACGGATGCCCGACGATCTCTTCCGTCCGGAACCCGCTCAAAACCTCAGCATCTGTTGCCGCCACTTTGACGGACGGCACGATTCCGTCGCATCGGCTGACGATGTCCAGGATTTCCTCGCGCGACTCCAAGCCGGCCACGATGAGGATCTCCTCCACGTTCATGGTGCGAACGATTTCCGGGATGTCCAGATACGATCCGAGTACAGGATACCCCTCATAGACGTCCGTCCGCGGAGCCCGTTCCACAAAACCGACAACCTGGTATTGCAGTCCCGGACGACGCCGGATCTCTTCGAGAAGCTCCTGGGCGCTAGGAAGCGTTCCGGCGATCACCGTGTTACGTCTCCGGAAGCCGAGGATCTGCAGGTGCCGTTCGAACGACACGATGGCCATCCGCATCACCGAGACAGTCATCGCGATCGTCGAACCATACACGAGAGCCGTCAGACGCCCCCCTACCGTTGGCGTTTCGGGATCGAACGTGAAAATGAATAACGCCGCTGTCCCGACGACGGATGCCTTCAGGATCGCGAAGACGTAGTCAACACGTGATACGTCCCACGGGATATCATACAAGCCGGCGAGCCAGAACAATGACAACCATCCGACAACGAGAATAAGCATCCCCGGGCTGATCAGGTAGGTTTCGAGCGGAACGAAGCCATCCGGGAGGATCCACCCGGAATGAAACCTGAACCAGTACGACAACAAGAAGGCAGCCACCAGCGCGACAGCGTCCCCACAGAGCAGGAACGCCCGATCGATAATGCGGGCGATACTGAGCGGCTGGATTGGAGGACGTGATTCTCCCGACCGCGCCGCCATCTCTTCGACATATCCCAGCCGGCGGATCCCAGCGTAGAGACCCGACACGGCGAGGACCAGGAGAACCACGCCGTACATTGCGTCGAGGGAAGACATGAAGAGCGCCATCATGCCCAGAACAGCAGCGGCAGCATACGTCATCACGACGGTCTGGCGATGCGTCAGTCCAAGATCCATCAGCCGGTGATGGATATGCTCTTTGTCTGGCTTGAGCGGATGCATCCCCTTTCGGATGCGCCTGAAGAACGCGATCGACGTGTCCACGATCGGGACCGCCAGCACCAGGACCGGGACGATGAGCGACAAGGTCGGGCCTGACAGGCTGGGCGCGCTGTTCATCAACATCAGCGAGATGGTCGCCAGCAAGAAGCCAAGGAACAAACTCCCGGTGTCTCCCATGAAGATCGTGGCGGGATGGAAATTGTACACCAGAAAACCGACACAAGCCCCAAGGAGCGCAAGTGAGAACAGTACGACCGGTTCGTTACCAACGAAGAGGCCAAGGGCGGCGAACGTGGCGGCGGCAACCGCACTCACTCCAGCCGCCAATCCATCGAGTCCATCGATGAGGTTGACCGCGTTCGTGATTCCCACCAACCAGAGTAGGGTCACAGGGAGTGCGAACATCCCGAGCGGTATCGGCTCGAGAAACGGGACCCGGACCTGGTGGACCATCAACCCGCCCGTGATGACGAAACTGGCGGCAAGGATCTGCACAGAGAGCTTTCCGATCGAACCGACGCCCCGGATATCATCGTACACGCCCAGCGCTACGACAAGACCGAGCGCCAACGTGATGCCTGTCATTTCCGGCAACGCCACCAGGTTACGCTGGCCAACGACGCTTTCGAGAAGGACGGCTGCCGTCGTTCCTGCAATGATGCCGACCCCTCCCATTCGGGGTATGAACCGGACATTCACTTTCCGCTCCCCCGGATGGTCGCCGATGCCGCGATGCGTGGCGACTCGACGCACGAGCGGCACAACGATGGCCGACACCACAAATGCAACGACGATATGGAGGATCAATGGCATCAGATGTTCAGCCGAGCACTTTACGGGAACCGGTCCCTCTCAGGCACCAGTCGACGTCCTCAGCAATACGGTCGTAGATCGAGGCCCACGAATAGCGCTCCCGGACACGGTGTGACGCGGCAGCACCCAGACGACTCCGGAGATCGGGGTCGTTCAACAGTCGTTCGACGGCGTCAGCGATCGCCGCAGCGCCATCCGCGATGACCAGATGAACGCCTGAGGTCGCAACGAGCCCCTCGGCCCCGATCGTCGTGGTGACCACCGGTTTCCCCATCGCCATTCCTTCGAGGATCTTGTTCTGCACGCCAGCACCAAAGACCATCGGCGCCAGCACCACCTTCGAGCGCCGCACGTACGTCAAGGGATCGTCCACCTCGCCCGTCACGGTGATCTCGGGGTCGTTCGCCAATGCCCGCACGGCCGATCCCGGCTGGAGCCCCACGATGGAGAGTTTCGGTCTCAATCCATGAGCGCGCAAGATAGGAAGGACTTCACTGACAAAATAGGTCACAGCCGCCTGATTCGATTGCGTGCCCATATGACCGACGAACAGAAGGTCGATGTCTTCGGGCGATGCCGGAAATGCTTCCGAAGATACCGCCACTGTGCCGTTGCCGAGGACGTGAAGGCGCACGGCATCAGCTCCGCACGCCACGAGATGATCACGATCCGCATCGGCCACGACATACGAACGGTCGAACAATCGCGTCGTCCGGACCTCATACGCTTCAAGCCGCGGGATCTCCACTCGATAGATCGTTCTCCAGCTCAGAGGCAAAGGATGATGGAGGGCGCGCCGGTAATTCAACGAGATCGCGTCGACCATATCCACCATCTTTGGCACCGGGGCAGACGTCACGTAGTCGGCCATCCGCACGTGAAATGCAAAGGCCAGATCGCACTGGCGCAGCGCGTTCTCGACCCACTCTGAGACGCCCGCAAAACGATAGTACCCGACCTGGATCGGCTCTCCGGGTGTCACCAGCGCTCGAGCCGCGTTCACCCGAAAGCGAACCGGGCTGAACGGCATGATGGTGACCTTGCTGAAGAGGTCTTGGAGGTGCTGAGCGGCCGATGCATCTGGCGGACCTTCGGACACGCACAACAACTCGACATCGCCTGCCTGCTGAAGACCTCTGAGCATGTGATAGACGCGCAGTCGATCCCCTCCTGCCAACGGATACGGCACGCGGGACGACAAGGCGAGGATGCGGGGACGCTTCATTG
>CAYYOV010000013.1:0-1162 GCA_964473365.1 uncultured Ignavibacteriaceae bacterium | reverse complement strand
GCCAACGGATACGGCACGCGGGACGACAAGGCGAGGATGCGGGGACGCTTCATTGAGGCGTTTCTGGTGTGTGCGAGCGCCCGTCGTCGGCGCGAAGGATCTTCGCCATCAGATCATCCGTGATGCTCCGCCACGAATAGGACATTGACCGACGGCGGCGCTTCTCCACACTGTCGACCGTGGTATCCTTCAACGCCCGGGTCACGGCGTCGACGAATCCTTCCCGGCTGTCCGCGATGTGTACGACGTCTGCGAACTTCCGCACCTCCGGCAGGTCGGTCGAAACCACAGGAAGCCCGAGTGCGAGGTACTCCAGCAGTTTGAGAGGGTTGGCGGCGATCGTCAGGGCATTCACCTCAAACGGTACGAGCCCGACGTCAAACCACTGTGCCCACTGTGGGAGTTGGGAATACGGGACCTCACCAAACAGGTGGATGTTCGGCTCTGCACGGAGCCGGTCAAGCGGCGTTGAACTTCTTCCCAGAAGAATGACCGAAGCCGTTGGATGCCGCCGCGCCACCTGGACGAGAAGGTCCTGATCGATCCATGGGGCGAGGATGCCAAAGAATCCGATCCAGGGCTTCGGAAGGGCCCGGAGGGAGGTGGGAGGCTCGCCATCGGTCCGCTGGAAATGATCGGTATCCACTCCCTGCGGTATGAAATACGACAGGCCAGAAGGTGGTATACGCGTCTGGCGTAGAAGGTCAGAAACACAGAAGACCGTATCCGATCGCTCCACGAGCGCTTGTTCGGTCGCCTCCAGACACTCGAACGCCCCTTCGAATTTCGTGAAATCGTCAAGACAGAGATAGTGGACGGAGGACGCTCCCATCGAACGCACCACCTCTCCGATCAGCGGTGATGCGCTGACAAGGATCGGCGATTCAAACCGGAGTCGTTCGGCCGTCGATCGCACCGACCGCACCACCGAGGCCAGGTTCCATCGACGGACCGGTGCAAGATCGTGGAACGGCGCGACGAACGGATGGACCAGATGGACCGGAGTCTGTTCGCTCGTGGGGCGCGAGATGAACCAGGAGGAGGCTTTTTCGAAGACGCGGATGGCATCACGCGGATGGAGCGATGGCTTGCGCAGACCAAGGGAGCCCACCCAGATGATCCGATGCCGCTCGGCCAGGATGCGGCCGATGTACTGGATCGT
>CAYYOV010000012.1:61832-85478 GCA_964473365.1 uncultured Ignavibacteriaceae bacterium | reverse complement strand
AGATATCCCAGGTGCGGTCTGGATTTAGCCCGCTGTACGCGATCCAGTTGCCGTCACGTGAAAGACATTGGGATTCCATCGACTTGACGGGCACGTCCACGATTTTTATCGTGCTGTTCGGATTGATCTTCGGGAGTCGGTCTGGTCGGTTGAACAAATAGAGCGAGATCGCTCCAGCAGCAATGACGAAGAACGCCGTGGCCGCTACGAGAGCACGGACCCGAGGCGTGGCCCGGCGTAGCGTGCCAAAGACCGGCAATGACACCTGGGACGTCTCCCTTCGTGCGCGCATGAGGTCGATGAGCATATCTTCCATCGACCGGTAGCGATTCGTCCGGTCCTTTTCGAGCGCCCGGCTCACGATGTGAAGGACCTCCGGGGTGACGTCCGGCAGGTTGTTCGGCAGCGGCTCCGGTTCTTCGTTGAGGATGGAGTACATCAACGCCGCTTCATGGTCCCCCCGGAATGGCGTCTTGCCGGTCAGCATCTCATACAGCACCACCCCCAGCGAAAAGATATCGGCCCTCGCGTCGACCTCGCCCCCCTGCAACTGTTCCGGCGCCATGTACGCCACCGTCCCCAGCGTGCTCCCCGTTTTCGTCAGCTTCGTGGCTGTGCTTAGTTTGGCCAGCCCAAAATCGAGGATCTTGACCACGCCCGACTTCGTCACGACGACGTTGGCAGGCTTCACATCGCGATGCACGATGCCGTGAGCATGCGCCTCTGCCAGGCCCTGGGCGATCTGAGTTGCGATCTCGATCGCTTCCTCGCTCCGGAGGCGGGACTTCGCGATCCGTGCTTTGAGCGTCTCTCCGTCGTAACTGTCCATGACGATGAACATACGGCCGCCTTCTTGGTCGTCGATGTCGTGGACAGTGCAGATGTTGTGGTGCTGGAGGGCGGAGGCTGCTTTGGCCTCGTGGACGAAGCGTTCCTTGGCGTCGGGATCGAGACTCAACTCCGGGGGGAGGAATTTGAGCGCAACAGGGCGGTCGAGCTTGAGGTCCAGGGCTTTGTAGACCACGCCCATCCCTCCGCCGCCGAGCTTCTCGAGGATCCTATAGTGGGATATGGTCTGGCCGATCATGAGATCGCGTTCCCGGTTGGACCCAGAAGACGGACAAGAGCAACTGCCCTGTGGAATGACCCGGCCAGCCTTCGACGGCGGCAGAAGGAAAAAGCACACAATGGAGGGTCCTCCAGGGATTCCTGAAGGAAGGGGGATCGCGTCATGCGACGCGGTGTGGTCGGACTCAGTGTACCCATGGAGAAACTCCATGCGTCAGCACGAGTCCCCCTCAGAGGAGCGGTGCGTACGAAAGCAAAAAGCCTTCGATGAATGCGGGCGCACTCTTCGAAGGCCTACCGTACCACGCTCTCATCACGCCTCGATGAGCTGATGCCATGAAAGTACCGAAGCTCGTCTGGTGAATCAATGAAGAAAGAAAAAAGGCCGCTGCCGGTGGCCACAACCTTCGCACTCTGCGCGCGCAAGAAGGACGACCGATCTGGGGGCGATGCATGCGTCTCAAGATTGCGAAAAGCATCTGTTGCAAAGGGAACGCTTGTCGCTTCAACGCAGCAATATCGTGGATCCTCCCCACGATCCGCTAGCAGCCTTGTTGCCAAGTGTAGCTCTTTTGTTGCATCGCAAGGATGAGAATCCCAGGTTCGAGAATTCGTGGGTAGGCATCGCTTGAAAGACCTATTCTACTGCATGGGTGTACCGATTCCCGCCGATCGAGTCGGCAATGAACGGTCTGAGGATGGGTGCCTCTGAAGGAGCGGTTGGGAGGAAGGAGCGAAGCTGGTGATGCTCAGCGAGGTCGGCGAGGTCGCGGCGGTGTTTGCGGTGCGGATGAGGCAGGTGAAGAGGAATTGTCGTCAGAGCCGAGCCCGGTCCCCAGGTGGACGACGGAAGCGCCGAACTTCTTCCGGATCTCGTCCATGGCCTTCAGGACGTTCTCATTCTTTCCCGCCGCAGGGTCGAGCCCGAGGTCCAGTTGCGTCTCCTCAGAGAAGTTGGAGAGCCGAACTCCGATCAGACGCAGCTTTCGTCGCCGGTCGAAGTTCTCCCGAAGCAGGTCCACGGCCGTCTTGTAGATGACGGCGTCATGGTCGGTCGGTTCCACGGTGTGGTCGCGGGTGAACGTCGTAAAATCGGTGTACCGGAACTTGATCGAGACCGTGCGGGTCTTCCAGCCCTTTCTACGCAGCGACGCGCAGACATCTTCCGTCAACTCGAACAGGAGCCGCTCCAGCTCGGCAAGGTCCTGAATGTCGTGCCCGAACGTCTCTTCCCGCGAAATGCTCTTGCGCGTATACTCTGAGGAAACGTGTTCAGACCCCCTCCCATGGGCGGCCGCGTAGATCCAGAGGCCGTGCTTCCCGAGCAGGTCCATGAACTCGTCCTGCGTCCGCTTCTGGATATCGCCCACGGTCCGGAACCCGTGCCGCGTCAGGAACTCCTCGGTCTTCGCGCCGACACCCGGAATGACGTTCGCCGGCAACGGCGCCAGAAAGGCGGCCTCGGTGCCATGGGGGACTGTGATCACGCCGTCGGGTTTGGCGGTGCCCGTCGCGATCTTCGAAACGAGCTTGTTGGCGGAGAGGGCAACGGTGCACGGCAGGGAGAATTCGTCGCGGACGATCTGCTTCAACTTCTTCATGAAGGCGGGAAGATCGTTGTCGTAGAGCCGCTCCGTCCCCGTGAAGTCGAGGTACATCTCGTCGATGGAGGCGCGCTCCACGACGGGGGCCAGCTGGAGCATCCGCTCGTAGAGCCTGTGGGAGATCTCGCCGTACTGGTCGTGATGTCCGCGGACGACGAGCAGGGAAGGGCACAATCGGAGGGCTTGGGCCGTCGGCATGGCCGACCGGACGCCGAACGCCCTCGCCTCGTACGACGCCGACGCGACCACGCCCCGACCCTTCGGGCTCCCGCCGACGACCACTGGCTTGCCGATCAGCGTCGGGTCGTTGATGCGCTCGACGGAGACAAAGAAGCAATCGAGGTCAAGATGGGCGATCCAGGACATGAGGCGGAAATTCAAAATGCGAAGAAACAAATTCTAGAAGCCATCTCAAAAACGTTTCACGCAACGCTCGCAGCGTGTGCAGCGATCGCGGCGTTAAGTCGAAACGCTCATATCTCAACGTTGCGGTCGTTGCTACCGCTGCGATCGCCGCGCGAAAAGATTGTTTCTTTGCAATTTGTTTTTTTGAGACCAGTTCTAAACAAGTGCCAAGAACAAAATCCGAAACTCGAACGCTGTGGATCCGCTCTCCAGCACGTTTCACCTTTCACCTTTCACTTTTCACTGTTCACTTTTCACCTATCACCTTTCACTCTTCACCGATCTTCCAACGTCCCACTCTGCAAGTATCTCTGGTACTGGCTCCGCATCATCAGGACCTCGTTGTGCTCGAGGTCGGAATGAATGAACGTGATCCGCTCTTTCTTCAGGTCCAGTGCAGGATCCGTTTCCTCCCACGAAGCGAACGGGACGCCCCAACCCCGCAGGTCCTCCATGAGCGATTCGGTCGTCTCCTTCGTTCCTCCGCTGTCGCAATACACGGCGACGAAGCGCCCGGTCGACTGGGTCAGCCAATGCCCGTACTTCTCGAGCTGGCCATACAGCGCGTCGAAGAGGTAGACCTCGCGGATCTTTTCCGTGGCCCCCCCGTGGAGCAGGACGAACGAGATCATGTGGTATGCACCGCTGTGGCCCGACAGCACGACATGACGAACGGTCGGCGCGGCGACAAGCTTTCGAGCGTACAGCTCCTGACCGACCTGGTCGATGAACCGTCTGAAACCGTTCTCGTCCTCCAGGCGCCCGCCGAAGGAATCGGGAGCGTTCTTCGGCCCTTGCGGAATGACGAGAATGGCGTTCTTTCCGCTCGCCGTCAGCTGTTCCGCCAGTCGGAACTTCATGATCACCGTCTCAACGCCGGCCCACCAGCCATGGATGTGCACAGCAAGATCGAGCGGACGGTCGGGACGGAATCCGGTGGGGATGAAGACCAGTACGGTGCTGTCCCGGTAGTGGACCTCCGCCGGAAAGCGATTGCCCCCGTAAACGTGGCCGGCTTCGCGGTCCGGATGGGGAAAAGGGGCCGTCGGCAGCGACAGGCGAACCAGCGTTCCATATGGAGCGAGCTGGTCCTCGAGCGTTTGACAGACAAGGCTGGAAGAGACGAGCAGCAGGAGGGCAAGGAAGGCGCGCATGTCAGAGCCGGAAGTGATGGGCCCTGCAAAGATGCGTCAGATTCTACCGCGGAGCAAGGCAGGCGCGTACAATGCCACGCCCCCCCCGTGAATCGTCAGCGGCATTCACCACCGTGCGCTGCATAAAGGTCACATTCCCCGCGCACGAGGAGGAGTTCTCCACCATCGCGACACGGGGAATGGGGCCTCAGCTATTCGTTGCGGCGCAGCACCGCCTACTGCGCTGGATAGCTCAGCGGTGCGCCGGGGCCGACAGGGATGCCAAATGCAAGCCAGAGCAACAGGAAGATCGTCCATCCGATCAGGAATGCCAGCGAGTATGGCATCATGAGCGAGATGAGCGTACCGATTCCAGCGTTCGGCCGGTACTGCTGCATGAACGTGATAATCAGCGCGAAGTAGGTCATCATCGGCGTGATGACGTTCGTGACCGAGTCGCCGACCCGGTACATCACCTGCGTCAGTTCCGGGGAATAGCCGAGCAGCATGAACATCGGTACGAACACGGGAGCCATGATGGCCCACTTGGCCGACGCACTTCCCATTGAAAGATTGATGAGCGCCGAGATGATGATGAACGCAACGATCAGGGGGATGCCGGTGAGCCCGATCGCCTTCAACCCCTGCGCGCCGTCGATGGCCACGATCATGCCGATGTGCGTCCAGTTGAAGAACGCGACGAATTGAGCGGCGAAGAAGACGAGGACGATGTACGATCCCATCGTGCTCATCGCCTTCGACATTGCGTTGACGACGTCGCTGTCGTTCCGGATGCTCTTTGTCGCCCATCCATAGGCGATGCCGGGCACCAGCGAGACGAAGAACAGGATCGCAACGATGCCGCTGAGAAAAGGAGAGTGGAGAATGCTTCCGGTCTTGGGATCGCGCAGCAGGCCATCCTCCGGCAGTAGCGTCCACAACAGCAGTCCGACAACGGCCACGAGCGCCACTCCGGCAACGCGGAGCCCGCGACGCTCCTCAGGCGAGAGCGGCTCAAGCATGCCTCCGGCACCGTCGTACCTCCCAAGCCGCGGCTCGACGATACGCTCCGTGACCAGCGTGCCGAGGATCGTTATGAGCAACGTCGACGCGGCCATGAAGTAGTAGTTTGCGGCCGGATTGACCACGTAGCCCGGGTCGAGGATGTGCGCTGCTTCCGTCGAGATGCCCGCCAGCAGCGGATCGACCGTTCCCAGAAGAACGTTGGCACTGTAGCCGCCAGAAACGCCCGCGAATCCCGCGGCAAGACCGGCCAATGGGTGGCGGCCAAAAGCGGCGAAGATGGTTGCACCGAGCGGAATGAGGATCACGTAGCCTGCCTCGCCGGCCGCGTTGGAGAGCACGCCGGCAAACACCACGACGGCGGTGATGAGACGCTTCGGAGCGGCGAGGACCAGCGCTCGGATGGCCGTGCCGAGCAGACCCGATCCCTCGGCGATGCCAATGCCGAGCAGCGCGACGAGCACCGTGCCGAGCGGAGCGAACGACGTGAAGTTGACGACCAGACTCGTCACGATCCGTCGCAGACCATCACCGCTCAGCAGGTTCACGACCTCGATCGTCTTCCCCGTACCCGGATGGACGGCGGTCAGGTCCAGCGCGGAGAGCAGACCGGAGAGCAGGACCACGCCAAGCGCGAGCATGAGAAACAGCGTGGCGGGATGCGGAAGCTTGTTGCCGACCGTCTCGACGATGTCGAGGAAGCGATCGATAGCGGTCCGTCGGGCGACCTTGTTCGTCGTCATGAGCGTAGCGAGTGGGGAATGATGGATGATCGGTTGGGACGGTCAATCCGGATAGGCGAACGTCAGGTCGACGCGGATATCCGGATGGATACTGCGGGCGACGGGGCAGCCGCGAGCGGCGGTCTCGAGCAATGGCCGGCGGTCGTGCGGAATGCCGGCAGGGAGATCGATACGAACGACGACCCTGGCGATACGTCGCGGCGGGTCGGGACTCATGTGCTTTTCGCTGTACACCTTCGTGCCGTCAACGTTCACCCCGTGCGCCTGAAGCGCAATGGCGGCCGTGGTGACAGCGCACGTCGAGAGGGCGGTGACGAGCAGGTCTGTGGGTGAGAACGATTGGCCGCGGCCGTGATTGTCGACGGGCGCATCGGTAACCAGACGGACCCCCGATGGAGCGTGGACCGCTTCCATCCGGAGTTCACCGAGAAAGAGGAAATGCTGAGGGACCATAGGGGCCAATGATCGATCGTGGAGGACCATCGACCCCGGAGGGGGGGGATGGCTCAGGCGTCTCGAAGCGACGCCAGGTTCTCTTCCAGCTTGACGATATTTTCCAACACCGACGAGCGCTTCTCCCGTTCCTTCTCCACGATCTCTTTCGGTGCACGCTGCACAAATGAGTCGTTTTCGAGCTTTTTCGCGATCCCGTCGGCCACGCCGCGCAGGCGAGCGATCTCTTTTTCCAGCCGGGCCCGTTCTGCCCCGAAGTCGATCAGGCCTGCCAGGGGGACGTACAATTCGGTCCCGTCGACCACCGAACCCGCTGCCAGCTTCGGTTTCTGCGCGTCGGTGATGATCTCGACGGTCGAGGCCTTCACGAGCCGCGAGATGTAGCGCTTGTAGTTCTCGATCGTCTGGGCCCGCTCGTCGTCGGGGGCGATGATCTGAAGACGCAGCTCTTTGCCGGGAGGGAGGTTGTTCTCGCCACGGATCGTCCGGACCGATTCGATGACACGCTGGACAAAGGCCATCCGCCGTTCGGTGCTCTCTTCGATCCAGTCGTCGTCGACCGTCGGGAAGGTCGAGATCATCAGGAGCGCCCCCTTCCGGTCGGTGAGGTGCTGCCACAGTTCTTCTGTCAGGAACGGCATGAACGGGTGGAGCAGGCGAAGCGCCTGGTCGAACACCCAGAGCGCCCGGGTGACCACGGCCTTCTTCACGTCGGCCGGTTCGTCGCCCGTGAAGCGGGCCTTGACGAGCTCGACATACCAATCGCAGAAGTCGTGCCAGATGAAGTCGTAGAGGAGCTTGCTCACTTCGTTGATGCGGAACTCGCCCAGCTGCGCATGGGTGTCGCGGATCGTCGACTGCAGCCGCGACAGGATCCATCGGTCGGCCAGGTCGAGCTTGTCGAGCGGCATCTCGTCGAGCGACGGCCGGCCTCCGCAGATCTCGTCGGCGTTCATCAGCAGAAAGCGGCCGGCGTTCCAGACCTTGTTGGCGAAGTTGCGGCCCAGCTCGCACTTCTCGGTCGAGAACAGCACGTCCTGCCCGAGCGGGGCGAGATACGCCATCGTATAGCGGAGCGCGTCGGCGCCGTATTCGTCGATGACCGCGAGCGGGTCGGGCGAGTTGCCGAGCGACTTGCTCATCTTGCGCCCCTGCGCGTCGCGGATGATGCTCGTAAAATAGACGTCGCGGAACGGCACGAGGTCCTCGTCGGACCGACGCGGCTTTCCCCGATGGTTCGGCATGTCGCGCATGAATTCCATGTTCGACATCACCATGCGCGCCACCCAGAAAAAGATGATGTCGGGCGCGGTGACGAGCGTGTCGGTCGGGTTGAAGTACCGTAGGTCCTCGTTGTCGTCGGGCCAACCGAACACCGACATCGGCCAGAGCCACGACGAGAACCAGGTGTCGAGCACGTCCTCGTCCTGCCTGACGGGCGCATCGGCCGGCAGCTGGAGCTTCGTGCGTGCCTCGGCCTCGTTCCGCGCGGCGGTGTAGCGTCCGTCGTCCGCAAAATAGACGGGGATGCGATGGCCCCACCAGAGCTGGCGCGAGATGCACCAGTCGCGGATGTTATCCATCCAGTGCTCGTAGACCTTCACCCACCGCTCGGGATGGAACTTGATCGTCCCGTCCTTCACGACGCGGAGCGCCGGCTTCGCCAGCGGCTGCATCCGTACGAACCACTGGTCCGAAAGGTACGGCTCGATCACCGTCTGGCACCGGTAGCACTTGCCGAGGTTGATCGTGTGCTTGTCGATCTTCTCGATGAATCCCTGCTCCTGCAGGTCCTTCACGAGCGCCTTGCGGCATTCGAACCGGTCCAACCCCTCGTACGGCGACGGGGCGTGGTGGTTCATCTTGCCGTTGGTCGTCATGACGTTGATGTGCGCCAGGTTGTGGCGCTGGCCGAGCAGGAAGTCGTTCGCGTCGTGCGCCGGCGTCACCTTCATGAAGCCGGTGCCGAACGATGTGTCGATGTAGTCGTCGGCGATGATCGGCAGGCGGCGCCCGACGATCGGCAGAATGGCCGTGCGGCCGATGAGGTGCTTGTAGCGCTCGTCCTTCGGGTTCACGCACAGGGCGGTATCACCCAGCATCGTTTCCGGGCGCGTCGTCGCCACGACGGCGACGTCGTTCGTCCCCTCGATGCGGTAGCGGACGTAGTAGAGGCTTCCTTCGCTCTCGTTCGTGTCCACCTCGTCGTCCGACAAGGCGGTCTGGTGGAACGGGCACCAGTTGACGATATACTTGCCACGGTAGATGAGCCCCTTGTCGAACATCCGCACGAAGACCTCTTTGACGGCGTTCGACAAGCCCTCGTCCATCGTGAAGCGTTCGCGGTCCCAGTCGGCCGACACGCCCAGCTTCCGGAGCTGGCGAATGATCGTGTTGCCGTACTCTTCGCGCCATGCCCAGACCCGTTCGACGAATTTCTCGCGCCCCATCTCGCGACGGTCCACGCCTTCACGGGCAAGGGCCTTCTCGACGACGTTTTGCGTGGCGATGCCGGCGTGGTCCGTTCCCGGGACCCAGCACGCTTCGAAGCCCTGCATGCGCTTGTAGCGGATGAGGATATCCTGAATGGTGTTGTTCAGGATGTGCCCCATCGTCAGGATGCCGGTGATGTTCGGCGGAGGGATGACGATCGTGTAGGACTTCCGGTCGGGATTGACGGCGGCGTGGAAGTGCCGGCCCTGTTCCCAGGTGGCATACCATCGGTCCTCGACGGCCTTAGGGTCGTAGATCTTCGGTAGTTCGGATGACATTGGCGGAGCGCGTGCGAAAGAAGGAAGAGGGATGAAAATGCTACGAAATCATTCAAATCTACGAAATCTCGCCCACAGAAAACAGGAACGGCCAAGGAGCGTTCCCTGGCCGTTCGCTGGAGCAACTACTGCACTTCAACGTGATGCGAGCGGGTCATTCCCCCCGGTAGATCCCGAGCTCTACGCCCGAAAGTTTGCCGGCGCTCCGGTACACCCGCTGCGTGGTCTTCGTGAAGTCGCTCTCCTTCGCCTTGAAGATGTCCATGAACACGCCGGGATTCCGGTCGATCTTCGGGAACCACGAGCTCTGCACCTGCACCATGATCCGGTGCCCCTTCTTGAATCGATGGAAGACATCCTGCAGGTCGTAGGAGATCTCGGTCGGCGCATTCGGCGTGAACGGCTCCGGCTTCGACATCGATGTCCGGAACTTGCCGCGTAACACGTCTCCCCGCACCATCATCTGATATCCCTCGAGTCGCACGCCCCGCGCCAGCGTATTCCTCGGCGTCTTGATCGTGTCGGGGAAGACATCGATGACCTTCACGATCCAATCGCAATCGGTACCCGTTGTCGAGGCCGTGAGCCGCACGGTGATCGGGCCCGCGACCGTCACGTCCTCGGTCAGCACGTCGGACTGGTAGGTCAGCACGTCCGGCCGCCGCGACGCGAACCGCTGGTCTGCGAGCATGTATGCCGGATTGTACCATGGCCGGACCTCCTCCGTGTAGGGAACGGGCGTGGCCGGGTCGTTGACGTATTCGTCGTATGCTTCCCGCTCCACGGACGGTTTCGTCCAGGTCAGGCGGCGATGTGCGTCGAAGTAGATCGTCTTCCGTTCGCTCTTCGGAGGCCACGCATCCAGCTGGCGCCATTCGTTCTGTCCGGTCATGAAGACGGTCGCCTCGGCCAAGGCAGGGGCCGGAGCGCCATCCAGCTCGTGGTCGAAGTACGGTCCGACCACGTTCTTCGTGAACCACTCGGTCGTCACGGAACCGAACTTGATGTCGCCGAGCGAATCGAGCGCCGGCATCTGCCACCACCCGTGCGCCCACGGCCCCATCACGAGCCGGATCCGGTTGCTCGGGTTGTTCGTGTTGGCTGTCTGATAACTGTGCAGTGCGCCGTAGAGATTCTCCGCGTCGAACCACCCGCCCACCACGAGCACGGCCGGTTTCAGTCCATTCAAGTGGGGAAGGACCGACCGTTCGGCCCAAAAGCTGTCCCAGGTATCATGTTCCGTCAGCTGGTTCCAGAACTCGACCGAGTCGTGCAAAAACCGGGTATTGAGGTTCGACAGCGGGCCCTGTTCGAGGAAGAACCGGTATCCGTCGGGATGCGGCAGTTGAAAGTGGCTGGGGTACTGCTTGAGCGGCTCTGGCCGTGGCCAGCCGAACCCCGCGTAGAACTGGAACGCGTGCGACACGAGGAACGCCCCGTTGTGGTAGAAGTCGTCGCCCGACATCCACTGCGACACGGGCGCCTGCGGCGACGTGGCCTTCATGGCCGGATGGGCGTTGATCGTCCCCATCCACGCGTAGAATCCCGGATACGAGATCCCGTGGATCCCGACGCGGCCGTTGTTATTCGGGACATGCTTCACGAGCCAGTCGACCGTGTCGTACGTGTCTGTCGTTTCGTCGATGTCCTTCGGGGAGGCGTACTTCGTACGCACCGGGCGCACGTCCATGAACGCTCCTTCCGACATATACCTCCCGCGCACGTCCTGCGAGACAATGATATACTTATGCTCTGCGTAATAGCGGCTCTGCAAGGCGAAGAGCTGAGGAAAATTGTCTTCGCCGTACGGACCCGAGGAGTACGGCGAACGGACCATCAGGATCGGGTGCGGCCGCGAGGTATCCTTGGGCGTGTAGATGGCCGTGAAGAGTTTCACGCCGTCACGCATGGCAATGCTCACCTCTTTCTTCGTGTAGTGTTCCTTCATGTCGAAGCTTTGCGCGAACAGGCCTGAGGAGACCGAAAGGAACAGGACACCGACGATCAACGAGCGAAGGGAGTTCATCGAAGCTCCAGGGATGGAACGGTGAGAGAACGTGTGCACGGGGGTGATGCAGGGATGCAGCCCGAACGCTGCGTCCATCGTAATGGAGATGAGATGGTTGACGAGTACCCGGTCGTTAACGGGTCGTGAAGGATCCCGTCCAGATACGTTCATTCGCCATTCGGTCGCTTGCCCGTATCTCCACGCGGTGCCGGCCAGGCGGCACGTCGAGGCGCTCGTTGACGCTGAGTCGTCGGCGATCGGAATCGAACGTGGCTGGAACAGGTTCGCCGTCGACCGTCACCCGAAGCGAGGAGGTCGACAGGCCGGAACGGTGATCACGGATCCGCACCTCGAGCGTGAGCGTCTTGGAGCGGAACGAAAGGTACGCTCGGTCAAAATGCGGAGGGTCCTCATCCTCAAGCACCCGGAATGTGCCGAGAAAGCGGGTGACGCGTCCGCGCAAATGCCGATCGCCGAACGCCGGACGCCAGTCGAGCAGTTGCTCGTCGCCTCCGCTGAGCACGAAGAGACCCGCTTTGCGGCTCAGGAGGTCTGCAGGGACCTCCATCTCTACTACGGCACCTTCGTCGAGCACGCGGTCATGTGGCAACACGCGGACGCCGTTGCCGGAAGGCTCGAGTTGCACATACATGTCGGACAGGACGCCACGGGGTCCAAAGGTCACGCGGAACGAACCGTCGGGAAGCTCGGCCAGACCGCCGGCGGATGGCGTCACCGGAGCGAGTGTGACCTCGTCTGTGCCGCGGATCGTCGATCCCTTCGCTCCTTCGGCCACAGCTTCCACTGTGAACGAGCGTCCCAGGTCGGGCCGCAGTCCAACGCTGGCGACATACTGACGCGCCGATAGTGATCGGACCACGGGTTCGGGCAGGTTGGCGTCCGCCATGATCCGGACGCGCGGCGCTGCAGACAGCGGTTGTGAGGCGCGAACCGTCACGATCGCCATATCGCGGACGATCTCCGTCGAGACATCCAGCCGGCCGGATGCAGAGGGAGTCGAAGCGATCCAGACCGGGTCGGAGACGGTACCGAATCGGTTGACGGCGGCCACGCGGATGAAGGGGGCCGTTGGAAGAGGGTTGATGGTCCACGGACCGCTGGTCGAGCCGTCGCCAACGGCGATCGACCTCCATGGCGTAACTTCGATCCCATTCGTCGATGTGCCGACGAGAATTCGTTCGACGCCGACGTCGGCTCCGGACGTAATGACGAGGTCTCGGCCGGAACGTTCCGCCCGGACCACAGGCGGATGATTGACGACGACCTCTGCCCGCAAACGGGTCTCATTGTTATTCAGGTCCCGCGCCACGATCTCGAGCGTATGCGGTCCTTCAGTCAGCTCAGACGAGCGAAGGATGCCGGTGCCGTAGGGCGAGCGCGAGTAGAAGGGCAGCCGGTTGCCCTCTTCTATGAAGAGCTTCTGATGATATGGGTGGCCGGCCGACTGCGCCGTCCAGTCGTAGTGGACGGCGATCTGCTTTGAGTCGTCTGCGGGGAGTCGCGCCGTCCGCGACGAGAAGTGACTGACGCCGTCGACGAACAGCTCCAGTGAGACGTTCCGATTGCGGAAGGCCCGTGGCCCGACCGCGTCGCGCACGCGCACCGTCAGCCCTGCGTCGCCGGTCAGCCGCAATCGCTGGCCGATCGTTGCCACCCCAGAACGGGTCTGACCCGGCCGGAGGTACGCTGGACGCACGTTCCCTTGTACCAGCGTGCCCCCGCTCAGAGGCACGATGCCGAGCTCTTCGATCGTCGGGGCGATGCGGTCTGCCACGCGCGCCTCGAACGAGGGTACGAGCATTGGATCGACGGGATTCTGCTGGGCGTCCCGGATCTCGAAGTGGTGGTGGGGTCCTCCGGCGCCGGTGCTCCCCGTAAAGGCGATCAGTTCTCCGGCATCCACCATGACCTGACCTGAGTCGAGCTTGATCTCGGCGCTCACACCTCCAGAACGCTGGAGCCTGGGCCGGATGAGCGAATCGAGGTTCGGCGCGAATCCTTTCAGATGCGCGTGCCACGTCGTGAATCCGTCGGCGTGCTTTAGTTCGACAACGTTGCCGTAGCCATGCGGCGAGATACGAAGCATCGACACCCACCCGGAGCGCATCGCCCGAACAGGGATGCCCTCGCGCCCCTGCGTGGAGATGTCGATGCCGCCGTGGAAGTGGGTCGACCGATAGTCGCCAAAGACGGAAGTCGTCAGGAACCCGTCCGGCAACGGCCATCGATAATCATTCAGGTCAGTCTCGATCGTGTCGAACGGAGCGTAGATGCGCTCGAGTTCCGTGGACGCCTCAGGTGCGGACGACGGGTTCGGCGTGATCGGGCGGAACGATGCCACAAGCAACACGATGGTCGCGGCGAGGAGCACAGACGATGCGCGGAGCAGGGTTCGCTTCATCCTTGCCCCGGTCCCTGGAGCGCAGAAGGAGCGGCTGCGTTCGCCGGTGCAGCAGAGGCGGGTGCAGCGTGACGGCTCATGAGCTCACGGGCCAGTTCCATGTATGCCAGCGTGCCGCGGGAGGTGGCATTGAACAGGATCGCGGGCTTGCCGTAGAATGAGGCCTCCGTGAGGTGCGTGTTCTTCGGGACCGACGTGCGGAGGAGGTGTTTGCGGTACCGAAGCTGGAGTTCGCGGTCAGAGATCTCGGTCACCTTCAAGTGTGGTTCGTACATCGTCTGGAGAATGCCCTCGACCTGCAACGACTTGTTGGAGGTCTCGCGGATCCATTCGAGATGGCGGAACAGCTTGTCGACCCCCTCCAGCGAAAAGTGACCGGACTTCATAGGAACGAGCACACTGTCGGAACACGACAGGGCGTTCGTCGTCAGCCCACGGAGGAAGGGGGGTGTGTCGATGAGGATGTAGTCATATTGGGGAACAAGCTGGCGAAGGACGTTCCGGAGCATCGTACGATTTTCTGCCAGACGCTGGAGACGGTCTTCATGCTGCGGCGTCTTGACGTTCGCCGGAACGAAATCGAGGAATGCCAGTTCGGTCCGGTGGATCACCTGCGTCATGGAGTAGACGAAGTTGAACACTTCGTACAGTCCGCCCTTGGTCTTCTCGGGCGTGAACCCAAGCGACATGCTGCACGCGCCAAACGGATCAGCGTCGATGAGCAGCGTGCGTCGCTCGAACGCCGCGAACGACGAGGCGAGGTTCACCGCCGTCGTCGTCTTGCCGACGCCTCCTTTCGGGATCGCTATGGTGATGATGCGGCCCATGTACAAAGGAGAACAGAGTGGACGTAAGATGAAAGTAGCAAGAGGCAAGACTGAAGCCCTGACAATAGAAGAGCACCTCGCTTCAGTCTTATATCCTACATCTTACTACTTCAAGTCTCCTAAATGATCTTCCCCAAAATATATCCCACGGTCAATCCGATCAACAGCATGATTGTCATAGCGCGCGTGGCGACGATGTCCTTCGTGTAACCCCGCTTGATGGCCAGCACAGAAACGATGTATCCCAGGCCGTTCAGAAGCCAGATGAACGGGAGCGCCAGGAAGTGCACGACCAGCGGACCGACTACGGGGACAAGTCCGACCCAAATGCCGAGGGCAGCAAAGGCCTGTCCGATCGTGCCTACCAGTATGACCGCGGCAGTGACGATCGAACGGTCCCACGAGTAGTAGATCCCCATGACGATGACCCACACGATCACCACCCATGCGACCAGAGCGGTCTCGTAGTTCTTCAGGAATCGGACGAACCGGTTCATGCGACCGAGACGGTCAGATGTGCGAGAGTGATCCCCGAGCTAAGCAGCGAGGCCTCCAGCGTATCTCCGGGCACTACTTGTGCGACCCCTTCCGGCGTGCCCGTGAAAATGACATCACCCGCTTCGAGCGTTACGAACTGCGACAAGTACGCGATCAATGTTTCGACGGGGAAGAGCAGGTCGCTGAGCGAGCCTTGCTGCCTCACCTGGCCGTTCACCGACAGAAGCAAACGCAGGTCATTGACGTTCCTGATCCGCTGAGCAGGAATGAACGATGAGACCGGGGCGGAGGTGTCGAACCCCTTCGCCAACGCCCATGGAAGTCCCTTCTTTTTGGCCTCCGCCTGAACATCTCGGAGCGTCATGTCGAGCCCGACGCCGAACCCGGCAATGTGTGTGCGGGCCTCCGAGGGTGGAATGTGGCTTCCACCCGTTCCGATCAGGACGGTCAATTCCACCTCGTGATGCAGGTCTTTGGAGATCGAAGGGATGCGGACCTGGCCGCCGTCGGCTACGAGGGCCGTGCTGGGCTTCAGGAAGAATACAGGGGCTAAGGGGACATCGGCTTTCATTTCCTTGGCATGTTCGGCATAGTTACGGCCGATACAAAGGATCTTGGGAACCGGAATGGAGCGTGAATCGAGCGTTACGGTTGGCATGGTCAGTTGGATCTACGTTGGACACAGAAGGTCGGCCCGCGAGCGCAATGCCCTCCACGATCTCAGCGCCGGTCGAGTGTCGACATCGAACAATATAGAGACCACGGCCGGGTAATTCAAGGCGACGCGTCGGCGGCGCGGTCCGTTTCCTCAGTCCCCTTTTTGGCGTATCTTTGCGGTATAGCACGCCCACCCATGATGATCACCGGACGCGCATGACCACCTACAAGAGCGCTGGCGTCGACATCGACGCCGGTGAGGAATTGATCCGGCGCATCAAGAAGCCGGTCCGCTCCACCTTCACCAAGAACGTCCTCAACGACATCGGCCTGTTCGGCGCTTTCTACCGGGCCGATTTCAAGGGCTACCGCAAGCCGGTGCTCGTGTCGTCCGTCGACGGCGTGGGGACGAAGCTGAAGGTCGCCGTCGCTATGGACCGTCACCATACGGTCGGACAAGACCTCGTCAATCATTGCGTCAACGACATTCTCGTCTGCGGGGCCAAGCCCCTCTTCTTTATGGACTACTTCGCGGCCGGGAAGCTCGATCCCGATACGGCGGAGCAGGTCATTCTCGGATTTGTCAAGGCGTGCCGCGAGAACGGATGCGCATTGATCGGGGGAGAGACCGCTGAGATGCCCGGCGTCTACACGGGTAAGGATTACGACATCGCCGGCACCATCGTTGGGATCGTGGACGAAAAGAATATCTTGGACGGGAAGAAGGTGCGGAAGGGAGATGTTCTCATCGGGCTTCCGTCGTCCGGCCTGCACACGAACGGATTCTCGCTTGCTCGAAAGGTGCTGCTCGAGAAGTTCAGGCTGGACGAGTCCTTCGACAAGCTCGGCGGAACCTTGGGAGACGCGCTCCTGGCGGTCCACAAGTCCTACGTGAAGTCCATCCATCCGCTCCTTGCCAAGTATCCCATTCACGGGCTCTCGCATATTACGGGGGGAGGCATCGAGGGGAATACCATCCGCGTGGTCCCGAAGGGTCGCACGCTCAAGATCGATTGGCTGGCCTGGCAGCGTCCCACACTCTTCCGGCTCATTCAGGAAGCCGGCGTAGTGCCGGAAGCCGACATGCGGCGAACGTTCAACCTCGGAATCGGCATGATCGTCATCGCACCGCCGAGAGCCGTGGACGCGCTGCTGAGAGCACTCAAGACAGAGCATCCCGTCGTCATCGGCGAGATCGGCTAGCGAGAACATGACCTTCGTGCAGCTTCGTTTGCGGTTTGGATGTCTTTCTCGTTTGGCCGTTTGTTTGGCGTTTGCACACGTGGAGTCTGGCACGTCTCACCTTGGGTTGATATCGTGAACGATTCTCTCTCCGTCACTCAGGTCATTCAGCTCATCCTCGCTCCGGCAGTGATGATCAACGCCACTGGTCTGCTCCTGCTGACGGTGAGCAACAAGTACTCGACCATCCTCAACCGCATCCGCCAGCTGAACGAAGAGAAGCGCCGCCTGACGCGGAAGGCCGGCGAGCCCGGCTACACGACGCTCGAAAACCAGCGCATGGAAAGCCTTCTCAAACAGATCGTATCCCTTCAGGATCGGGCCGCTCTCATGCGTAAGGCCAACGTCTCATACTTCACGGCCATCGGGATCTTCGTCGGGGTCTCGCTCTTCCTGGGTATCGACCTCATGCTCGCCGCCATCGACCTGCAGCCCCTGCTGTTGGGTTTCTTTCTCGCCGGCATGTTTGTGGACCTGATGGGTGTCGTCTACTCCGCGCTCGACGCCGTCAAGGCATTCCGCGTCGTTCGGTTCGAAGTGGCCGCCGATGAATAGAAGCCATCTCAAAAACGTTTCACGCAACGCTCGCAGCGTGTGCAGCGACCGCGGCGTCAAGCCGAAACGCCAATATCTCAACGTTGCGGGCGTTGCTACCGCTGTGTTCGCCGCGCGAAAGTCTTGTTTCTGTGCAATTTGGTTTTTTGAGACCAGTTCTAGTCCCCTCGCTTCCGTCTGACGACCGAAGCCATGTCCACCCGCCTCCTGTTCATCGCGGCGTTCGAGGCGCCCTTCATCCTCGACGACCTGGAGTTTTTTCGGTCGCGATATGACGTCGTTCCGATGATCGGTTCCGGCCCGGTCCAGGCCGGGCGGATCTCGATGCGTGTGGCATCCTGCGACGTCGTCTTCGCGTGGTTCGCCTCGGTCTATGCCGCGACGGCCGTACTGACCGGATCGTCGCTCGGCAAGCGCACGCTCATCCAGGTCGGCGGCGTGGACCTCGCCAATGAGCCGGAGCTGGGGTACGGACTTTGGACGAGCGGTTGGAAGTCGAAGCTCGTCGGCCAGGCGTTGCGCAGCGCCACGCGCGTACTGGCCGTCGATGAGTCATTGATGGACGAGGCGAGGGTCCGGGCCAAGTATGATGGACGAAACATCGAGGTCCTTCCGACCGGATTCGACCCTGAGCGGTGGTCGACCGCGTCGACGAAGGATGCACGCATCGTCTGCGTGGCCTCGGTGCCGGACCAGGTACGCGTAAAGATCAAGGGGATCGATGTATTGATCGAGGCCGCACGGCGGGCTCCGGACCTTCGTTTCACGGTCATCGGAGTGCGGGGAGATGTGGCGGCAACGCTCAGCGCCCCCGCGAACGTGGAGCTCTTGCCGTGGACCCCACCCGAAGGGCTTCAGGCGCACCTATCGCGCGCGTCGGTCTACTGTCAGCCTTCGAGGCGCGAAGGTCTGCCGAACGCTCTGTGTGAGGCCATGCTTTGCGAGTGCGTCCCCGTCGCCACGGCCGTGGGCGGGCATCCGCGCGCCGTCGGGAACACAGGCCTCCTCGTCGAACCGAACGACCCGGAAGCGCTCTCCCGCGCGCTTCGCATGGCCCTCTCCATGCCGCGATCGCATGGGCAGGCCGCGCGACGCCACATTATCGAACGGTTCAGCAGGCAGCGGCGGCACGCGCGACTCATCACCCTCGTTGAACACGGTCCCGACGCTGACGCATGACCTCCATCCGTCATAACGTCTCATCGCTGCTCCTTTCGGAGATCGTCCGCCGCATCCTTGGCTTCTTTGCCGTCGCGTATCTCGCCCGGACGCTCGGCGTCGAGGGATTCGGAATGGTGATGATCGGCCTCACCGTTCTATCCTATGTCTCGCTCACCGGTAGTGCGGGATTGCACGTACTCGGCACACGTGCGATCGCACGTGGCACAGGAGAGGTCGATCCCGGATCGCTTGTCGGCACACGGCTCATCACGACCGGGTCCGCCATCCTGGTCGTCGTGACAGCGTCCGCTCTGTGGATCAAGCCCGAACCGCTTGCGTCGGTCATCATCATCACGGCGTTGTCAGGATTCTTTCACGCGCTCTTTCTGGAATGGTACTTCCAGGGGCAGGAACGGTTGTCCGAGGTCGCGGTGGCGCGCACGTTGGGCGCAGCGATCTATCTGTCATTCCTGCTGACGGCCGTGCACGACGCCGGCGATCTGTCGAAGGCGGCGCTTGCGGCGGTCATCGGTGATCTGGCCTCGACGGGTTATCTGATGATCCGCTTCCGTCGGTCTGAAGGAACGTTACGCATCCGCTTCGCAGGATGGACATCGCTCGTCCGGGCCGCATGGCCGTTTGGGGCCGGATCGGTCCTTGGGCACGTGACGGCGAATTTCCCCATCCTTGCCATCGGCTTCTTTCTCGGCAGCGGAGAGGCGGGGGCCTATGCTGGCGCCAACAAGCTCGTCTTCTTCGTACTGATGGCCGACCGGATCCTGGGAACCTTGTTGTTGCCCGCCTCGGCACGACTCCGGCAATTGGATGTCAGTCACCTGTCGTCGGCGTTGACGACTGCGTTACGCTGGATCCTGCTCATCGGCCTCCCGTTGGGGGTCGGAGGGACGATCGTCGCCACACCTCTCGTCGAATTCGTGTATGGGCCGGCGTTCGTTCCCTCCGGTCCGGTCTTTGGCGTGCTCGTATGGTATGCCGTGCTGACCATGATCCACACGATCTACACCTCGGCGCTCCTGGCATCAGACGGAGAACGTCGGTATCGTAATGTCATGGCGGTGAGCGCTGCAACGAATGTCGCTGCGGTCTCCGCCGGCATTCTGGTCGGCGGGATCCTCGGGGCGGCAGTCGGGTTGGTACTGGCCGAAGGGCTCAGCGTCATTCTGATGCAACGTGCAGTTCGTGCTGTAGTGTCGTTGCCCGTCCCGCCACGGCTCGGCCGGATTGTGACGGCGAGCATGCTGCTGGCGGTGAGTTTACTGTTCCTTGTCGACATGCATGTGCTGGTCACTATCACCGCCGGCGCACTCATCTATGGTATCGCGGCCTTCGGCTCACGGGCTGTGACGATCACTGACGTCCAATCGTTGATCCGAAGGACCGCATGAGGATCTGCATCGGCATCTTAGGGGAGCCATCCGGCTGGCGGTTGCTGCTGGAACAGGAGGGCGTTCCGCACGAACGCGCCAATGGTGACGTCACGCCCGAGCGGTACAGCGCCGTGGTCGTCAACGAAACGGCCGACGACCGCGAGATCGAGATGGTGCGCCAATACCTCCGGCTGGGAGGAGGCGTTCTGTGCTCAGCGAAGGTCTATGCCGAGATCCGCGGTACGACCTCCGGTCGGAAACCTCTCGCGTACGTGCTGGCCGGAAAGGATTCGATCTTCCGCGGCACGGGTCTGGCCGACCTGCGCCAGAAAGCCTACGTTGCCTGGAACGCGAACGACCTTCCGTCGGAGACGGGGAGCGCCACGGCCTTCGTTGGAACATTCGAAGGAGGACACATCGTCGCACTGCCTGTGGATCCCTCCGTGACGGCGCACGACGGTCGCTCGGTCCGCAAGTCGTTCTACGCCGAGGAGGCGCGGCTGCCGTTCGAAAGGGTTGCAGCCGTCGACAAACCGTCCGTTCGGCGGATCGTGGCGACAGCGTTGCGGCACCTGCACCACGTGCGTGGTCTCTGGTACGCCCATCTGTGGTACTATCCGGACGACGCTGCCTCGGTCTTCGCGTTCCGAATTGACACGGACGGTGGAAGTGCTGGCGAGGTGGAGGGACTGTATGAGTTCCTGCGCGAGCGGCGCGTGCGTGCGACCTGGTTTGTCGATATCGGGAGCCAACAGAATTTCCTGTGGCGGTTCGGGCAGATGCAAGGACAAGAGATCGGCATACACTGCTTCGAACACCGCACGTATCCGGACGCCGAACGAAATCATGATAACATTTTGAAGGCGCGTGACGTGTTCCGACGGCTGAACATTGGCGCCGTTGGATTTGCAGCGCCGTTCGGGGCGTGGAACCCCGCGCTCGCGAAGGTCATTGCAGAATTTCGATTTGTCTACTCATCGGAGTTCGGCTACGACTTCGACAACCTCCCGTCACGGCCGGTGCTGGAGGGCGACCGACGCGGGGCGCTCCAGGTCCCGGTCCATCCGATCGGCATCGGCTCGTTGCGCCGCCAGGGTTACACGACCGAAACGATGCGACGGTATTTTGAGCGCGTGATCGGGGAGAAACGTTCCCGTCGTGAACCGCTCGTGTTCTACCATCACCCGAAGGACGGCAAGCCGGAAGTGCTCGAGACGTTGATCAGGTCGGCGGCCGGGCCGGGTGTGGTGCATCTGACGATGCAGGAATACGCCGAATGGTGGATCGATCGTGAGACGCACCCGGTCGTGATACATCTGCGCGACGATCGGCTGCATGTCGAGGTCCCATCGGGTGTTCCCCACGCCTGGCTTCATGTGATCCGACCCGACGGGCATGAGGCTTTCCATCGCGTCGAATCCCGATTGGGCATCGATGGTCTGTCGTGGAAGCCGTCACCGGCACCCGCGACGATCCCCAACGACATCGCCCGTACGCGGGCGTTCAACTATCGCATCCCTCTCACGCTGGCCGTCGACCGGCTGGCATCGCTCCGACGACGACGATGAACATCGCACTCGCCACCCATCAAGCGACTGCGATCCTGCGGGGCGGACCCCGCACGCAGGTGATGCAGACGGCCATGGAGCTGCAACGGCTCGGTCATCAGGTCCGGCTGTTCGATTCATTCTCCGAGATCCGTCGGGGAGATGTGGACCTCGTCCATATCTTCGGTGCAGGCCTCGGCACGTATCATTTGGCGCAAGCCCTTCGCGTACAGCGGATCCCAACCGTGGTCTCCCCGATCTACATCACCCGGCGGGCACCGTGGCAAGTGCGGTCACTCCGGGCGGTCGAATCGGCGGTGCGTCGCGTCTATCCGTCCTTTTGGACCGACTACGCCATGATCGCCGAAATGTGCTCGTGGGCGAATATCGTGGCCCCAAACACAGAAGAGGAGGCGACGCTCTTCCACGAGGCCTTCGGCGTTCCCCGGTCGAACCTGGCCGTCATACCGAACGGCGTCGAAAGGCGGTTCCGGAACGCGGACCCCAAACCGTTCGTGGAACGCTACGGACGGAGCGATTTTGTCCTTTCGGTAGGGCACATCGCTCCATCCCGAAAGAACGTCCGACGGCTTGTGGAAGCGCTGGAGGGCGTCGACCGGCAGGCAGTGATCATCGGACGAGTGGAGGAGACGCGCGAAGCCGCCGCCGTGCTCGAGCGCTCGCAACGCAATCCCAAGTTGCTCATTCTCGACCACATCGAACACGACTCCGACCTCTTGGCGTCTGCATATGCCGCGTGCGACACGTTCGTTCTCCCGTCGCTGTTTGAGACGCCGGGGATCGCCGCGCTGGAGGCCGGACTCAGCGGCGCCAAGGTGGTCATCACCCCGCACGGCGGTACGCGTGAGTACTTCGGGACCTTCGCCGAATACGTCAATCCGTACTCGGTGGAGGATATCCGGAGGGGGATCGTCGCCGCGCTCGCGCGTCCTAAGAGCGGTGCGTTGATCGACCACATCGAAGGCCACTTCCTCTGGAGCCACGTTGCGGCGCGGACAGAAGAGGTCTACGCGGCCGCGCTTGGCCGGAGCTGACGCGCAGATCTTCCTCGTGCGTGCTCGACGCCGGCACAAGGGTCACGTTCATCTCCACCACATTTCGTGGTATATTATATAGTCGTCCATCCTCTGAGACCCCGTGCCACGAACCCTGAATGTCCTGTTTGTCGGAGATGTGAACGGCCGCCCCGGCCTGAATCTGCTCCGCACGCTTTTGAAGAACTACGTCCAGAAGTACGAGATCGACTGCGTGGTCGTTAATGGCGAGAATACCGACCAGGGGAAGAGTATCACTGCTGAACAGCTCAAAGAGTTCCAGGACCTGGGCGTGCATGCCATCACGACGGGCAACCATATCTGGGACAACTGGAAGGTGAAGGGACTCCTGAGCGAACACCGGACGCTGCTCCGTCCCCTCAACTATCCCAAGGACAATCCCGGGTACGGCTTCTGCGTGATCGATCTGAAGGAGAAGGGGCGCCTCGGCGTGCTGAACCTGCAGGGTCGCACGTACATGCAGACGCTTGATGACCCGTTCAAGTCGGCCGACTGGGCCCTGAGCAAGTTGAACAACGAGACGAAGATGGTCCTGGTCGATTTTCATGCCGAGGCGACGGCGGAAAAGATGGCGCTGGCATGGTATCTCGACGGACGCGTCAGCGCGGTCGTCGGCACGCACACGCACATTCCGACGGCGGACGCGCGCATCTTGCCGGGCGGAACGGCCTACATCACCGACGTTGGGATGACGGGTCCGTACGACTCCGTGATCGGCATGAAGAAAGAGATCGCCATCCGGCGATTCATCCACCAGACCCCGCACAAATTCGAACTCGCGGAGCACGACGTCCGCCTGTGTGCGGTGGCGATGCAACTCGACCCGGACACGGGCAAAGCTGTCAAGATCGAACAGATCATCTTCCCGGCGTTCTAGCAGGTTGCGGAAGATCGCTTGCCGCCCCGCCTGCCTTGGCGCTCTTGGCGAACTTGGCGTCCCTGGCGGTTACGCTTCTAGTCTCACCAAGGTTCTTCAGCATCCTACACGTGCCACACCTTCACGTATTTCGTGCGTGGGCTCCGGACCTATCTGGCGCTTCATCCATTAGCTTGGAATGTGTTTCG
>CAYYOV010000012.1:5997-61732 GCA_964473365.1 uncultured Ignavibacteriaceae bacterium | reverse complement strand
TGCGTGGGCTCCGGACCTATCTGGCGCTTCATCCATTAGCTTGGAATGTGTTTCGTATTTGTCCCTTCGCATTTCGAATTTGATTATTCATGGCAATGATCATTGACGGCAAGAAGATCGCCGCGGACATCCGCGCAGAAGTGCGGAACGACGTGGCGGCGTTGAAACACGAACGCGGGATCGTGCCGGGTCTGGCGTTCATTCTCGTCGGCGACAACCCTGCATCGGACGTCTACGTTCGAATGAAGGGAAAGGCCTGCGAAGAGGTCGGCTTCCATTCGGTCACCGACCGTCTGCCGGCCGCCACGACCGAGGCCGACCTGCTCAAGCGCATCGGCGCGCTCAACGCTGATCCTTCGATCCACGGCATCCTCGTCCAGCTCCCGCTCCCGCCGCACATCCACGAATCGCGTGTCATTGAAGCCATTGACCCGGGAAAGGACGTGGACGGATTTCACCCGGTCAATGTCGGAAAGCTAGTGATCGGTCAGGCGACCCTCCGGCCGTGCACGCCTGCCGGGATCCAGGAGATGCTCATTCGTTCCGGGATCGACGTGTCGGGCAAGCACGTGGTCGTGGTCGGACGCAGCAACATCGTCGGAAAGCCCATCGCGAACATCCTCATGCAGAAGCAGCCGGGAGCGAATGCCGTCGTGACGATTGCCCATACCGGAGCGAAGGACCTCCGGCCGTACCTCGGCTCGGCGGACGTGCTCATCGCGGCCATCGGCAGGCCGGAAGTGGTTCGGGGTGAACAACTGAAGCCCGGCGTCGTTGTGATCGACGTGGGGATCAATCGTGTCGATGATCCGGCCCAGAAGTCCGGATACCGTATCGTCGGGGACGTCCATTTCGCATCCGCCTCCAATGTGGCATCGGCCATTACCCCGGTCCCTGGGGGGGTTGGTCCGATGACGATAGCAATGTTGCTCAAGAATACGCTCACAGCCTGCCGGCAACAGATGGCCTAGAAAGAAGAAAATCGTCGTTTTTTGAGGTTTCCAAGGCCCGGGGAGTATGTCCCGGGCCTTCGACGTTCTGGCGGGAACTGGATCGGGAAGATGCGGGTTTACAGAACGTGCAAATCGTGCAAAACGCGCAACGAAGCGGGCAGCCATGAAAAGTACATACTCCACAATCGAACTTGCTCAGATGCTCGAGGTCAATGAATCGACCATTAAGCGCTGGGCGGACAGCGGCTATCTCGAGTGCATCAAGACCAAGGGTGGACACCGTCGTTTCCCCATCCGCTCCGTCCTGAAGTTCGTTCATGAGAATCGCATGTCGGTACCGACGATCGAGCAGGAGTTGTTGCTCGATCGTGAGCTCCGCGCGCAGGTGGTGGCAGGCAATATTCAATCGCTTGTGCCTGAATTCAGTCGGGCGATGATGTCCGGCAACACCTCCGAAGTCCTGCGGCTCCTGCGTCTTGGCGTGGCCGCGAAATCAGACCTCCTGGCCGTCTATCATGAACTGGTCTTCCCTCCGTTGGCGGAGATCGGTGCGTCGTGGGCGCGAGGGGAGACGACGGTCGATATCGAACACCTCTCGTCTCAATCGGTCCGTGAGGCACTCGCTCGCCTGCAATCGGAGCTCTACCACAAGCCAGCGAACGGCAAGACCGCGCTGCTGGCGTGCCATGAGCGCGAACAGCACGACCTCTCGCTGCGCTGCGTCAACCAATATCTCACGACGGAGGGATGGCGAACGCTGTTCCTCGGACCGCAGACCCCGACCGATTCTCTGGTCTTCTCCATCAACCGCAACCGGCCGGACCTGGTCGTCATGACCGCGATCGTCATCGAAGATGAGAAGCAGTTCATCCACGACATCAACCATGAGGTCGTACCCGCCCTGCGCAAGATCGGCGGGCGGCTTGCGGTCGGCGGTCCGGACCTTGTGCGTCGGTTCACCGGCGTGTTGAAAGCGGATTTCCTGTCGGAGTCGATCCACGATTACGCCCGGATCGGCGATCCGCGCCTGTTGGAGATGGCACGTGGCTAAGTCAGCCCGGATGTTGGCGATCGAACGACTTACGTGTCCGTCATGCGATGGGACGTTCCTCGACGAGACAGTCGCTCTGCGATGCCGTGCGTGCAAACATCAAATGCCCTTCGATGAAGACGGCATCCTGCTTGCCGCGGGGCCAGTGCTGGCGGACATGAGCCCCGCGCAGCGCATGGGCCAGCGAACCTGGACGGCTCGTACCTATGACGCGTGGCGTCGACGTTCGCTGACGCTCCTGACAGGCGAGCCGTTCCCTCCCGATCGCGAGTGGCACCTGCACTTCGGTGAATTGCCGGTCGGAAGGCGCCGAGTCTACCTCGACAACGCTACGGCGACCGGCCACCTCGGTCGAGCGCTGGCACGACGGCTCTCGACCACGGACGCCGAGTTCGTCGTGATCGCAAATGACCTCTCGCTTCCCATGCTCCGGCAGGCCCTGAACCTGGCCCGCCGCGATGGGATCGGGGACAGAATGTTCTTCATCCACGCGGCCTCCGAACAGCTTCCGCTGCGACCGGGGTCGGTCGATGGGATCCTTTGCGGGGGCAGTCTGAATGAATTCACGAACGCGGACCGTGTGCTCCAGGAATGGGCGCGCGTTCTGTCACCCGGCGGAGCCGTCTCCGTGATGCTTCAGACCCAGGCAACGGGTTGGAAGGGCTGGCTTCAGCGCATGCTTGCCCCTCGCCTCGGTCTCAGCATCGAGACCGCCGAGGAGGCGATCGCCCGGTTCGACGCCGTCTTTGAACGACGGCGGTGGCTCACGTTTGGTCCCATCTTGTTTCTCAGCGGCGGACGCCGGAACACGGCGGCGACCCGATTTCGTCCACAGGCCGCGTGAGTGCGCGCCACGTATTGTTGAAAGGATCTTCGCATGACACCATCGATCGCCACCATCACCGACCTTCCCGTTCCATCGCGCCATCATGCGCCCGCGCCACACCGGCACGACGAACCGGCGATGGGGTCGCTTCCGATGCTGTATCGGGGACTCATCGAGGCCTCAGGAGAGGATGTCGCACGCGACGGTCTCCTCAAGACGCCGCAGCGGGCCGCGAAGGCCTGGAATTTTCTAACGAGCGGCTACGAACAGGATCCGGTCGAGATCCTGCGTTCGGCGGTGTTTGAAGAAGAATACTCGAGCATCGTGCTCGTGCGCGACGTGGAATTCTATTCGCTGTGCGAACACCACCTCCTGCCGTTCTTCGGCCGCGCGCACGTCGCATACGTGCCGAATGGACGGATCGTCGGCTTGAGCAAGGTTCCGCGCATGCTGGACGCGATCGCCCGTCGGCTCCAGGTCCAGGAGCGTATGACCAAAGAAGTGGTCGACGCCATCACGGAAGCGCTCCATCCGAAAGGTGTGGCCGTCTGGATCGAAGCGTCGCACATGTGTATGATGATGCGGGGCGTGGAGAAACAGGGCTCGACAACCGCCACGTCGCTCGTTACGGGCGTGTTTGAGACCGACGAGCGGCTCCGTCAGCAATTCCTCGCCGGCATCCGAAGCGCGGAATCGCGCTGATCCGAAAGCCATCCATGGCCGCGTCCACGAACGATCCGTCGCCGGCACCCGGTGAACGTCCGGCGGTCAGCCTGTCGCGCGGCCACTATGACGTCGTCATCGTCGGCGCAGGCATGGCCGGACTGGCGCTCGGAGCGCTCCTCGCCAAGGACGGCCGGCGGGTGGCCATCCTCGAGGCGATCCACTACCCAGGCGGCTGTGCCAGCTCGTACCATGACCGGGGCGTCTGGTTCGACGTCGGCGCAACGACAGTGTGCGGGACCGACGAAGGTCAGCCGTTGCGAATGCTCTTCGACGAGGTGGGCTCGTTCGACGGCCTGCTGCGCTGTGAGCCCTCACTATCTGCCGTCATCGGACGGAGACGGCTCGATCTGACGAACGACCGCCGGCTGTGGTACGACCGGCTCGCCTCGTTCTTCCAGCAAGACCAACGCCGCTTCTGGGACGAGGTCTTTTCGATCTCCGACGGCGTGTATCACGCTCTCCCGAAGACCCCGTATCTTCCGCCGACCTCGCTCCGCGACCTGGCCGCCGATCTGCCCGGGCTCAATGCCGATCTGGTGCGCTCGCTTCCCTGGATGTTCCGTTCGGTCGCTTCGCGATTGCAGCGCCACGGTCTCGACGGCGGTCCGTTCCGCCGCTTCATCGACGCGCAACTTCTTATCACGAACCAGGTGAGGGCCGACGAGGCGCGGATGTTGTCGGGGTCGCTCGGTCTTTCCTACCCGAATGCGGAGGTGCATTCCGTACGGGGTGGGCTGATCACGTTGGCGCGTTTCCTCGAGTCGCGGGCCCTCGCGTTCGGGGCCGAGGTCGCCTATCTCCACCGCGTCACGTCGATCCGTCAGGACGGGACCCGGTGGGCTGTGACGACGAAGCGTGGAGCGACGGTGACAGCCGACCGCGTGGTCACGACGCTCCCCATCTTCAACCTTCCCGACCTGACGGAAGGCGCCGTCGCGTCGCACTATCGGTCGGCCGTGGACCGCATCAACCGGTCTGGCACTCAGCTGTGGAGCGCCGTGACGTTGACCGCCGTTATCCCTGACACGCTGCCGCCGCAGTTCCCCGTCAACCTCCAGGTGCTGCCCGATCGGCCGATCATATCGGTGGGCGCCGATTCGATGTTCCTTTCGTTCTCACACGAATTCGATACCGAGCGGTCGCCGAAAGGGACGCGCACGCTGTCTGTGAGCATGCATATCCGACCGGAGCAGTTCGCTGAGTTGACCGACGCGGCGGCCTACGACGGCTGGAAGGCGCGGATCGGTCCCGAGGTGCTCGCGTCCATCCGTGAGTCGGTCCCCGAGTTGGCCGGCGTTGAACCCATTCGCTACGACATCGGGACCCCCCGGACGTTCCGTCGCTATACGGGTCGGTGGAACGGGACTGTTGGCGGTCTTCCGTTGAACCGTGCACTCTTTCCGTGGGCCTATCCGCGGGCGGCCACTCCATTCGAAGGACTCTTCTCGATAGGCGACACGGTGTTCCCCGGGCAGGGGATCCCCGCCGTTGTTCTGGGTGCTCTCGCACTTCGAACTCGGCTGAATGATTTGGAGGGCGCGTGAGACCGATCATTGTGTGGTTTCGGCGTGACCTCCGCGTAGATGACCATGCAGCGCTGTTCCACGCCTCGCGAACGGGTGCGCCCGTAGTTCCGGTGTTCATCTTCGACACCGACGTGATCGACCGTCTTTCTTCTGACGGCGCGGTGTTCGACTTTCAGGCGGAAGCGCTCCGCGACCTCGAGCAAACCATCGCAAAACGTGGTGGACGGCTCATCCTTCGACGAGGATCCGGGCCCGCAGTCCACCGAGAGCTGATAAGGGAATTCTCTCCCTCGGCGCTCTATTATAATCGTGACTATGAACCGGTCGCTCGTCAACGCGACGAGGCCGTTGAAGCGTTGTACCGCGACATGGGTATCCCGGTGGAGACGTTCAAAGACCACGTCATCCATGAGCCGACAGAAGTGTTGACGGCAGCGGGGAAGCCGTATGTCGTCTTCACGCCGTTTGCAAACGCATGGAAGAAGCTCGATCACCCGTCTCCGTTCGGTCTGCCGAAACGATTCACGACGCCGGACGGGAGGTCGACGGGTGTGCTGGGTGCCCGCGAACTGGGCCGGGAAGTGACGATCGCACACCGAACGCTGATCGGCGGTGCGTCGGCGGCAGAGAGACAGTGGAAGAGTTTTCTGGCTGACGCCGTAGGTCGCTACGACCAGGGGCGCGATCTTCCTGCTAAGTCCGGCACGAGCCGTATGTCTTCGTATTTGCGCTTCGGATGCATCTCCCCCCGGATGTTGCTCGAAGACGCCACGTCAGCATACCGCGCGGCTGACGGACAGACTCGAGCTGCGATCGCAAAGTACGTCGATGAATTGATCTGGCGCGAATTCTACCAGGCAGTCGTGTTCCACTTTCCGGACCTCGTCACGGAGAACTATCGTCGTGAATTCGACCGGATGCCGTGGAGTCGGTCGGAGAAGACGTGGCGTGCCTGGACGGAAGGGAGGACCGGGTATCCGCTCGTCGACGCTGGCATCCGGGAACTGCGAACGACCGGCTGGATGCACAACCGCGTACGGATGGTCGTGGCGTCGTTCCTGACGAAGGATCTTCTGCACGACTGGAGGAAGGGAGCCGCATTCTTCGAGCGATATCTGCTCGACATCGATACGGCGTCGAACGTGGGGGGATGGCAGTGGTCGGCCTCGACGGGAGTGGACCCGAAACCGTTGCGTATCTTCAACCCGACCCTGCAAGCCGAACGCTACGACCCGAGCGGCGCGTACATCCGGGCGTTTGTACCGGAACTCCGATCCGTGCCGGATGACTTCATCCATGCCCCGTGGACCATGCCGTCGGCCATCCAGAGAACTGCAGGATGCAGGATCGGTACGGACTATCCTGCGCCGGTCGTCGACCATCGCGAGGGATCAGCCCGCTTCAAAGCCGCCTACGCCCAGCTCAAGAGGCCCCGAACGTAGGTGTTCAGGTCCTCTCCGGACCATCGTGGTTTGCGACGTTCCAGCAGGACCCTCCTCGCGCTTCACAACGCAATGCGTCCGTGAAGGCACATCGTTTCATCCACTTCGCATTCGAGAGTTGCTGGCGCACATGTGGGATGACCGCCGAGGACGGTTCGCTCCCGACTCGGGGGAAGGAACCGCTTTTCGCGTTCAATCGGACGTCAGGCCGTCCAGGATGGCGCGAATGCGTTGGGCAAGAGTAGCAGGTGCGTACGGTTTTTGGAGCAGTGTGATACCGGCGTCGAGGATCCCATGTTCCGAGATGATTGCATCGGTGTATCCCGACGTATAGAGCACTTTGATGTGGGGTCGCTGTCTTCGAACGCGATCCGCCAGTTCACGCCCTGACATGCGGGGCATCACGACATCCGTCACGAGCATGTCAAGATTTCCGCGATGGGTCGACAAAAAGATGAGCGCATCGGGTCCGTTCGCGGCGGCGTGAACGGTGTAGCCCGCCTCACGCAGCGTGTCGACGCCGATCTGGCGCACCATATCCTCGTCCTCGACGAACAGAAGGGTCTCGGATCCGCGTGGCACCGACTGGTCACGATCCGGCCCGGCGTCCGTCTCATCCGTCATGATCGCCGGCAGCAGCACATGGAAGGCCGAGCCGCGGCCGGGCGCGCTGTCGACCCAGATCATGCCGTTGTTCTGATCGACGATGCCCAGGCACGTCGACAACCCGAGCCCTGTGCCTTTCCCTTGTTCTTTGGTTGTGAAGAAGGGTTCGAAGATATGCTGCCGTACCTCTTCCGTGATCCCGCTGCCGGTGTCGGTCACGGTCATGCAGACGTACCGGTCGGTTCGTGCATCCGGCCGACGTCGCGGGTTGTCGGGACCGACGACCACGGGTGATGTCGTGATGCGGATACGTCCTCCGGACGGCATGGCGTCGCGGGCATTTACGACCAGATTCATGAGGACCTGATCGAACTGATTGGGATCGATGAGGACAGCCGGCAGCTGCGGAGCAGGCAAGAACGAGAACTCGACGTCCTCGCCGATGACGCGGCGAAGCATCTTGTCGGACGCATTGATGATCGTGTTCAACGACACGACCTTTGGTTCGATGATCTGCTTGCGCGCAAACGCCAGGAGCTGGCGCGTCAAATGGGCGGCCCGTTCGCTCGCTTCGCGCACGTTCCGGAGGTATCCGCGGATCTTCTCGTCGCCCTCCAGCCGCTTCTCCGCCATTTCCGCGTATCCCATGATGGCCGAGAGGTAGTTGTTGAAGTCGTGAGCGATGCCTCCTGCCAGACGGCCAATGCTCTCGAGCTTCTGCGACTGGAGGAGACGTTCTTCCAGGATCTTTCGGTCGGTCACGTCGCGCGTGATCGTGACAGCCAGTCGCTCTCCGTCGACCTCGATGATCTCTCCCGAAATAAGGCAGGCGTGCGATTGGCGCTGCTTGTCGATCAGCGAGGCGGAATAGTTTCGCACCGACCCTTCGGTCTGCAAAGCAGTCCGGATCCGCTGTTCGTCCTCCGCCCGGTCCCACATCCCCAAATGCCGCAGCGTCCGCCCCAAGGCCTCGGTCCGAGTGAACCCGCTCATCTTAATGAACCCTTCGTTCACTTCGACCAGCTCGCCCCCGGGCATCCGCGAGATGATCATGGCGTCCTGCAGTGTGCGGAAAGCCTTCGTGAACTTGTCCTCGGCCTGCCGCAGTTCAGTGATGTCCAGTGCCGTTCCGGCCAGCTTTACGGGAAATCCCTTTGCGTCGGTCACCACCACGCCCTGGCCGACGACGGTCCTGCGTCGGCCGTCATTCCGGACGATCTGAAACTCGGTCTGTGGAATGACCTGCGTCTGCAATGCGCTCCGCACGATCGTTTCAACCAGTTGCCGGTCCTCCGGTGCTACCAGCGACAGCGACAGAGGATGGGCAGGGTCGGGAGAGACGCCCAGAATCTTGCTCAGTTCCTCTGAGATCCGGGTCCGGTTCGTCGGCAGGTCCCACTCCCAACTGCCAAGATGGGCCAACGCTTGCGACCGGACAAGCAGGTCCTCCTTTTCCTTGAGCTCCTGCTCCGCCTGGATCCGCAGCATGGCGATGGAGATCTCAGTGGCGATGGTGGTCAACAAGCGTTCGTCGGCCTCGGTGAACGCCGAGGGCCGGTGGCTTTCGGCGTTGATGACCCCCAGGATCCGTTCGCCGGCCGGGATCGGAACGACGATCTCGGACCGCATGCCCTCGGAGAGTGCGATGTAGTCGGGCTCCAGCGTGACATCCGCCACTCTTCGCGAGCGTCCGGTCAGTGCCGCAGTGCCGCTGATTCCGCTGCCGAGGGGGATCTCATTGACCGTTCCGGCGTCGTGCGTCCTGCGATACGACGGATGGATCCGGAGGGTCTTGGAGTCCGGGTCGGTCAGGAGGATGCCGAAGTGATCGGGATAGAAGGTGGACCCGACCACCTCCGTCACTTGCGAGAGGAGCTCGTCGAGCGAAGCGGTCTGCGTACAGATGAGTCCGATGCTGCTCAAGGCCCGAAGCTCGAGCACCTGACGCTGGAGCGCCTGCTCGTTCTGGATCCGTTCAGTGATGTCGGTGATCGTGCCAATGATCCGTTCCGCCGCTCCGCGTTCGTCGCGGACTGCGGCCCCGATCGACGCGACCCATCGGACCGATCCGTCGGGTCGCACGACCCGAAATTCCACTGGCCGCAGGTCCTCGTCACGCGTCAGCAGGCGCCGAACCGACGCGTCGACCTCCGCGCGATCATCGGGATGCACGCGGCCCAGGAACTCGTCGTAGGTCGAGCCGAGCTCAGCGAGGGGCATCCCGAAGAGCTCTGCGCACGTCCCCGACCACGTCACGCGTCCGATGCGAAGGTCCCAATCCCAGGTCCCGACGCTTCCCACTTGCATGGCGATCTCGAGGCGCGAGGTAGCGGAGCGAAGGTCATTCTGCCGGTCTCGCTCGATCACACTGCGCAACGTCATTGACAACAGGGTGATCACTGTGCCGACGCTGAGCAGGAGGAACGGCCCGCGCATGACCTCGTGCCGGCTGACCCCGGCAGGTTCGACCCACATGATCACCGCCAGAGCAGCCAGCGACAACAACGCTGCGAGCAACGTGCCGCCGCGCGGGAAGAACAATGATGCGAACAGAACCCCCACCAGGAGCAGGTTGAGGGTGTCGATCGGATGGCCGGAGGCGCCGGTGAGGGTCAGGGTGACAACGACCGCAGGAAACATCAACGTGCTGACGGTTGCGGCCAGGAGGAACCAGCGCGTGCGAGACAATACGTACGCGATGAGCAGGAGCGCATAGCCATACAGCGGAGGATGATACGCGGCGTCCGAGATCGCATACGAGATGTCGAGGATCCCAAACGCAACGATGAGGAAGAGGAGCAGGGCCGAAAGAAATTGCGCGGACCGTCGATGTCTGGCGTCGACAATGCGGCCGTCCGGCTCAAGGAACCATCGGTACGGGGTTCGGAGCCAGGATGCGTCGTCGAGGGAGTGCAGAGTGGCCGCCATGGTCGTTCGGACCGACCATTGTACGCAGGCGGCGCCGGTGGCGCAAGAGGGGTGGCACCGGAGCGAGGCCACCCCTCACGTGGAGATCAGATCGTCTCGAAGGCCGTTCCGGAACAGACCGCGCACGTCGAATCCGTTCCGGCGTCAATATGGCCGCATTGCGTGCAGATGCGGTACGAGCGCATCGGAACGGTGCCGTTCCGGTCGGCTGCCTCTTTAAGATAGGTCAGATGACCGGAGTCGACGATGGTTGCGCGGCGGAACTGCTCTGCGGCTTCGGGCCACGATTCCTTCACAGCTGCCGCGACCATCGGTGGGTAGAGCCCTTCATACTCGGTTCGTTCCAGACTCTGTGCCATCTTCAGCGCTTGCCGGGTCGTTCCAAGCGGAAGACAGGCCGCCTTCGACGTATCGGTCGTAGCATTCTTCGAGAGCAACAACTGCTCGTGGAGGGCCGCATGGATGGCCTCCGAGCGCGATACGGCCCGGAACAGCGCCGCCAGATTTCCGAGTCGTTCGGTTTCCGCTTCCTTGGCGGCGGCATCGTACCAGAGCGAGCGCTTGAACGCGCAGGCGTGTGCGACCTTCAGATTTTCGATCGTGACCGTGGGGATCGCGGGCGTGTCGGGTTGCTTGGAGCATGTTGCAAGCAAGACACATCCGGCGACGATGGAGGGAACGAGGCGCGTGTGAATTCGCATGGCAACCTCCTCGAGAGTGGACATGCGCCTCGCGTCAATCGGCGTGCCATCGCAGAGTGCCGGAATCGCAAACTATGGTTCGCGCACTTCCAAACATCAGGAAGCTGGTTCCCCAATTCCGATAATCGAAGATGCAGGAAGGGCCGGGATGATGGCGGCCTAGGACCGCCAGTGATGCAGGAGGATGGGGACCACGAAATAGGCGAGACTCATGCCCCCGACGGTCAAGCCCACGAGCGCTCCGACGCTCCACGCAGCGAGCGCCAGCTCTGAGCTCTTGGGTTTTCGGGCTGTCCGCATGGCCATCCAGGTGGAGAACGCTCCGAATCCAAGGCCGAGGAAGCTCAGCGTGCCGAAGAGAGCGAGGAGAATGTTATCCATGATCTAAGGTCGTGAACATTTCCCTGTGAGCAAAGCGACCCTGGAAACGGCGACTCCGCCGCACGGGAGGGCCGAACGGCGGAGTCGTACAAGCGCGATCGCTTCGCGCTGCTACTTCTGGCACGCACCATCGCACGTGTGGTCCTTGGTCCCATGCTGGGTCTTCGTTCCGCTCGCCTGACAGCAATCGCATGACCCCGTCGTCAATGCTCCGCCGTGGGTGCCGGTGGACGGTTTGACGGCTCCCGACTTCTTCGTGTTCTTCACTCCTATCGTCTCGATGGACGTCACCGAGATCTTCTCTCCATCCATGACGCCCGTGACCTTGACGAAGATGTTGTCCTTGGCGGTCGTCTTCTCGAGGTAGACCTTCGCTTTGGGCGAACTCGCTTCCGTGAACTTCACGAAGGTACCGCCGGTGTACAATCCGTAGCCGCTTGCGGCGCATGATTCATCGAGCCCGCAGGCTTTGGTGTGCTTTTTCGCCCGGGCCTCGCCCTTCTCGCCTTTCCAATTCGTACCGCACATCTGGTCGGCCAGATAGCCTTCCCACGTCGTTGCCGATTGGGCCGGCGCCAGCGTGAGCGCGGCCGCGATCATGATCAGGGTGAGGGTGACGTTTCGCATGGACAACCTCCGAGGGACGATAATCTTGAGCGTCAGGAAGACGGCGGCACGATCAAGCTGCCTGCTGTGCCGACCTGAACGGTAGTGTGATGAAAAACGTCGTGCCGCGCTCGGCTCCGCACTCGAATCGGATCGACCCGCCGTGTTGTTCGACGACGCGACGCGTGATCGCGAGTCCGAGTCCGGTTCCCTTTGACTTGCCGTGCGTGACGAAAGGCTCGAACAACGATGCGCGGATCGCGCTGGGGATCCCCGGGCCCGTGTCGGCCACGGAGATCTCGAGCGATGATTCGGTGACGCGGGCGTCGAGGGTGATGCGGCCACCGTCGGGCATGGCGTCTTCGGCGTTGTTAATCAGGTTTACCACGCAGCGCATGAGGCGCTCCCGGTCGAAGACCGCGTCGGACCCGTCAGACTGGCAGCGAACCTCAAGCTCGACCTTGTTGGATTCCAGGTGCGGACGCACGTACGTTTCGACGTCCCGAACGAATGCCTCCGGGCTGACCGTCGCAAGGTCGAGCCGCGTCTCGCCTCGGGCGTACTCCAGCAGTTCGTGCGTCATCCGAACCATCCGGTCGAGCGACTCGCGGATGTGCCGGAAGATGTGCGTTCGCCGGTCCCCCGGCATGTCGGGCTGGCGCTCGAGCACCTGCAGGCTCACCGAGATGTTCGTCATCGGATTGCGGAAGTCATGGATGATCCCGCTGGCCATCTGACCGAGGGTCGACAGCCGCTCACGACGGACGAGCTCGTCCTGCGCGTCACGGAGGCGTTGCTGCGTTCTGCGGAACGAGTCTGCCAGCCGTCCGACCTCATCATTGTCGTACGTGCCCGTGAAGGACTCGTCCAGTCCACGTTCGCCGATCAGCGTCGTCGTGCGGACAAGTTGCTGGATGGGTCGTCCGACATAGCGTCGGAAGGTCAGTCCGCCCACGGCAATGACGACGGCCGACAGGGCGAGCACGATGCCAGCCGACCGTAGCGCATTCGACCGGATCGCTGCCGTCGTCGAACGGAATGGGATATCCATGGATGCGGCGCCGAGCACCGTCCCGACCGGAACATCGTGGCACGTCTGACAGCGGCTCTCAGCCTGGAAGGGGAGAACGATGCGGAGCTTGCCGCAATCCCAGTACTCCCAGGGTAGTCCCATATCGAGCGACGGAAGGACGACTTCATTCTGAAGATGTTTTGTCCCGCGATGCTCGGGGATGGTGCACGTCACGGCCCACACCGGCATCGCCGTCGAGAAAGCCCGCTGGCTCAGATTGGATTGGTAGGGACGGATGCGTTCCTGGCGCTGCCGAAGCTTTTCGACACGCGCAGGCGTCAGAAAATCGTCCCCCAAATGCAGGCTGTCAAGATGGAACAGCACCTGCAGGTTCTCGACGTCACCTCCGGGCTGGCTGATCTGGGTCAGGAGCTTGTCATCCACCTCTTCATACTTGGTCATGAGGTGGACGAGCGTCCGTTTGATCGTGTTTGACTGTGCGAGCGCGCCCGACTGCGCCTGCGCCAGCAGCTGCTGCTCTTCAGAGCGGTAGTTGATGTAGATGACGAGCGCAAAGGTCAGGAGGAACAGCGGTGCGAGGATGACCGCGACCTTTGCGGAGATGGACAAGTTGCGCAGCATGGTGGGGGGAGCCGAGTCCGCGCCAGTGCCGACTACTGGACGGCCCGCTGAACGGTAGCCAGAAATTCCGTTGGTGGAACGAACCCGACGATACGGGTACCGGCGACCTCGGTGCCTTCCGGTCCGATGAACAAGATCGTCGGCACGCCCGAGATGTCGTATTCCCGCCGGAGCGCCTCGCTTTCGGGCGAATCGAATTGTGTCAGGTCGACCTTGAGTCGCACCATGTCACGCGTCCCCTGGATCACGGCGGGGTCGGTGAACGTGTTCAGTTCCAGTTCTTTGCACGGAATGCACCAGTCGGCCGAAAAATCCACGATGACTGGCATACCGTTCTCGCGGGCCTCAACGACGCGGGAGGCCTGGTACGGCTCCCAGATGATCGACGTCTTCGACATCGACCGGGCAACCATCGCTCCTGCGACGATCGCCAGGATGCCAACAGCCCACTGCACGCGCTGAAGCGCCTTCTTACCACGACCGGACGGGTCGATGAACCCGAGATACAGACCGCCGAGCACGAGCGTGACAGGGACGACATACACCGAATACTTCGGGAGGAACGCGAGCGTCAGATAGAAGAAGGCTGCCCCGACCAGGATCACACCGAAGATGCGCTCCACCCACACCATCCAGACGCCCGAGCGTGGGATCTTCTTCAGCAGGCCGGAAAAGGTCCCCAGGATGAGATACGGAAATCCGAGGCCGAGCGAGAGCGAGAAGAATGCTTGGAATCCGAAGACCGGGTCCCCTTTGGCGCCGACGAGCGTCAGGAGCGCGATCACGGGAGGGCCGATGCAGGGGGCCGCGAAAACCCCGACAACGAGGCCCGAGAGATACAGACCAATGAACCCGGTGTTCGTCTGTCCCCCGAGCCGGCTGGTAAGCCAATACGGCATTTGCAGTTGATAGAGACCGAAGGAGGACAGCGCAAGCCCGAACAGCAAGACTCCGATGCTACCCAGTACCCAGGGGCTCTGCAACCATGAACCGAACAGACCGCCACTCAGCGCTGCTGAGACCCCCAACACGGTGTACATCGTCGCGATCCCGAGCACGTACAGTACGGCCTTGAAGAACGCGCCCCGGACATGCTCGTGATCGGTCGTGCCGAACAATGAGACGGTGACCGACAGCATCGGGTAGACGCATGGTGTCAAGTTGAGAGCCAGGCCGATCAGGAAGATGGCGAAGAATGCGACGAGCGAGCCTTCCGTCTCGAACAATCCGGCGAGTTCCCCCTGGGCTGTGTCAGACCGTTCGTATGCGTCGGTGGATAGAAGGTTGAAGATCTCTGCATGCCTCGGTTCCGTACCGACGCTCGGGGAGATGGTGAGAGGGACTTCGATCGCGATGCGTGATGGAGCCAGGCAAACTTCGTTGTTGCAGGCCTGGACCGTCAGGGAGCCCCGCAGCGTATCGACACCGGCGGCGAGCCGGTTCGACACTTTTAGGTCGGCGAAGAAGACCGCCCGATGCTCATAGACATCGATGGGCTTCTCGGCAAAATCGAACTTGAGCGATCGGCCCTTCGGGTAGCGCTGATCGGCGATGATGATGCCTTCCTTCGACTCGAGCTCGACGACCGTCCCGATGAGATAATCGAACGACGGCTTGTGGGCGTTGATGTGCCACGGTTCGTGGATGTCAGCCACGACGGCGAGGCGTATGGTCCCGCCGGGGGCAACGGCATCGGCCGACAAGAACGTGGACACCGTAAGCTTGTCTGCGGTGCCCATCGACTGTGCGGCGAGCGATGCCGACAGCGAGACGAAGAGAAGGAGAGTGCGCCACATAGGCAAAGCGTTCAATTACAGGAGAGGTTTGATCTTATTCAGCAGCTGGGCCTTCGACATCATCCCGACGTGCGATTCGGCGATATTGCCCTGCTTGTCAATGATGAACGTCGAGGGGATGGCCTGAATGCCCCCCCATGTCCGGGCTACTCGGCGGTCGCCCAGAATGATCGGATACGTGATCTTGCTTCGTTGGACGTAAGGAGTCACATCGGACCAACCGCCTTCATCGAGCGATACGCCGACGATCTCGAGCCCCTTCGACTTGTAGTCCTGATACACGCTGATAAAATCGGGGATCTCGGCCCGACACGGCGGGCACCATGTGGCCCAAAAGTTCACCACGACGACCTTGCCCTTGAGCGCCGACAGGTCGATCGAGGTCCCGGCAGCTGTCGTGCCGGTCAGGGCTGGCGCCTTGCGCGGTTGAGCTACTGCCCATGCACCAACGAACAGAACGAGGAGGACAATCGAACTCAGTGAGCGAACCATGCGGATCTTTCTGTGTTGGGGTGGAAGGAGAAATTCTGTACGTGAGCGATCATCATAGAACACTGAAAGGGACCTGTACGCTCCCAGAACAGCCTGATCTTGCCCTCCCCACCTGAGCGTCTATTATATGGAAAAAGGGAGGGAGATAAAAGGAGCGAATTCCGTCAAAAATTGCACTTCCCGGCAAAACTCTCTATCATCATTCGACCATGGCGCACGGATCACTGGTGATCGGACTGGACGGCGGGGGAACGAAGACCGCCGCGGAGCTCTGCGACGGAACGGGCACTGTACTCGCCACGGCCACAGGGGGACCCTCGAACTTCCAGGTGATCGGCGTTGAGGCTGCAGCTCGCACGATCATGGACATCGTCGAGACGTGCTGCCATTCCGTTGGATGCGCGCCGGACCGATTGGATTCGGTGGTCGCGGGTCTCACGGGGGCGGGACGCCCGGGCGATCAGGAACGGATGCGACAGGCGCTCATCGCTGAAGCGAACCGGCGAGGGCGTCCGCTCCGCGCTGCCCGCATCGACAGTGATGCACGCATCGCGCTCGAAGGGGCGATGGGGGGAGAGCCCGGGGTGATCGTCATTGCCGGCACAGGCTCGATCGTCTTTGGAAAGGACCCCCGCGGCGTTGTCCATCGTTCAGGCGGTTGGGGCCGAATCATCGGAGACGAAGGGAGCGGCTACGCGATCGGTCGTGAGCTCTTCCGTGCGGTTGCTGCGGTGTTCGACGATCGGTCGGCTCGGACGAACCTGCCGCGCTTGCTCAAGGAAGCGTTTGCTCTTGGAACGCAGGAGGCGATCATCACGGCTCTGTACCGCGAGAACTTTGATGTTGCTTCAGTGGCGCCCGTCGTGATCGAGGCAGCCCGGAAGGGCGATCGCGTTGCCCGCGAGATCCTGGCTGCCGCCGCGCGCGACCTTGTCGCCGTCGTAGCACCGGTTGTACGAAAGGTCCGTGGCCGCACCCGCCGGCCGGTCTCCGTAGCGTTCATCGGCAGTCTCCTGACAGCGAAGAATCTCTATTCCGACAGGGTGCGTTCGCTGCTCCAACGGACCGTACCCGGCTCACGCGTCCGTCCGGCCCTGGCCACCCCCGTCCACGGTGCGGTGCTCCTGGCGCTGACGGACATCCCCGTCACAACTTGAACCCACCGTTCCCCTATGTCGCGACTCACTGTTCTCCTGCCATATTCGACGCTCCCCTCCTTCAGCTCCACCCTTCGCCAGTTCATCGCCTCGCCGCTCGTCGGCCGCGTGCTGATCGCGCACGACGGTTCGGCGGAGGTGCATGACGCGAAGTGCGAGGGGCTCCGCACGGCATCCCTCACGTCGGGCGCCACGATCAACGCGGCCATCAAGAGAGCGAAGGGGGACTATCTGCTCATGGTCACACAGTCGCACGAGCTCGTCCTGGGTGCTGCAGCCCTCGAACGACTCGTGGGCGTTGCTGATCAGACGGGCGCCGGGATCGTCTATTCTGACTTCTATGATGTCAAGAACGGACAGCGCTCCGAACATCCGCTCATCGACTGGCAGATCGGAAGCCTGCGCGACGGGTTTGACTTCGGTGCCATGATGTTATTCTCGATGAGGTCGGTCCGTACCGCCGTGAAGAAATTCGGCGCGATCGCCAAGGTCGAGTGGGCCGGACTCTACGACCTGCGCCTCAAAGTGTCGGTCGCACACGATGTGTTCCACCTGTCCGAGCCCCTCTATACGAAGGTGGAGTCAGATCTGCGGAAGACGGGCGAGAAGTTGTTCGATTACGTCGACCCCAAGAATCGGGCCGTCCAGGTCGAGATGGAACGGGTCGTCACTCAGCACCTGAAGCATATCGGCGCCTACCTGAAGCCGACGTTTGCGAAGGTGCCGAAGGACCCGACGACCTATCCGGTCGAAGCGAGCGTCGTCATCCCGGTACGAAATCGTGAACGGACCGTGGCCGACGCAGTGAACAGCGTTCTGAAACAGAAGACACCCTTTCCGTTCAACGTCATCGTCGTCGACAATCATTCGACGGATAAAACCACCACGATCCTGTCCGACCTCGCAAAGCGTGACCCGCGCGTCGTCCACCTGATCCCGGACCGCCAGGACCTGGCGATCGGCGGTTGCTGGAACACGGCCGTCCTCTCGCCGAAGTGCGGCCGGTTCGCCGTCCAGCTCGATTCCGACGACATCTACAGCAATGAGAACACGCTCCGCACGATCGTCGAAGCGTTCCAGCCGAACGTTGCGATGGTCATCGGGTCGTACCGCCTCGTGAACATGCAGCTCGAAGAGATCCCGCCGGGACTGATCGACCACAAGGAGTGGACGCCTGCAAACGGGCGGAACAACGCCCTGCGCATCAACGGGCTCGGTGCCCCCCGCGCCTTCCGAACGGGCCTCCTTCGCCAGATCCTTCTGCCGAACACCTCCTACGGCGAGGACTATGCCGTCGCCATCCGGTTGTCGCGTGAGTACCAGATCGGCAGGATCTACGAAAGCGTGTATCTCTGCCGTCGGTGGGAAGGGAACACCGACGCCGCATTGTCGCTGGAGAAGGCCAACCGCAACGACCTCTACAAAGACCGCATCCGGACCATCGAGATCCTCGCCCGCCAGCGGAAGAACAAGCGGGCCTCGCGTTGATGGAACGGATCGTCCGCACATGGACCGAGGCCGACCTTCTGTCAGTTCGCGAGGTCCTGCGAAAGAGCTGGGAGGCGGCGTACGGTTCGTTCATTCCGATGAGCGACATCCTCGGCTATCTCGAGGCCACGTACTCCATCGAAGCCCTTCGCCGCATGACCCTCGACCCGGAGGTCCACGGGTTCGTCGGCACGCATGGACAGCGCGTCGTTGGGGTCATGCGCGTACGAGACAACCGCGGGGAGGGGCGCACCTACGTCTCATCGATCTATGTGCTCCCTGAAGAGCAGGGGAGCGGCTGGGGCCACACCTTCATGGGTGAGGCTGCGCGCCTGGCGCTGGCATCGGGGCGCGACGAGCTGTGGCTGGGTGTCATGACGCAGAATCTTCCAGCGCTCGCGTGGTATCGACGTCACGGTTTTGTGACCGATCACGAGGAGCCGTTTCAGATGGGAGCGACGACCGTTCAGCACGCCATCGGCCATCTTCCGACCGGGGCATTCCTTGCGCCGCCCGTCGCTCGGGCGGATGAACAAGCCAACGCTCGATGAGCATTCCGGACCATCGGATCGCAGAACGTGTCACGCCCGGAGCGGTGCTCGGGCTTTCGGAGCTCTGCCGTGCGTTTCTGCGGCAGCAGCGAACGACGTGGCCCATGTGCCGGGACGGGTATGCGTCCCTCAGCGGCCTGCAGACCCGTTCGCTGGGCCTCAACGGATTCGTGCTCGACCTCCAGTTCAATCCCGGCCGCATCGTGAGCACGGGCGCCAAGGTCGACCCTGCGACGATCAAGCAGCGTAGATGCTTCCTCTGCGTCGACCATTTGCCCCCGGAACAGCAAGGCATTGCCTACGGCAAGGAGCTTCTGATCCTCTGCAATCCCGCTCCGATCTTCGGCGAACACTTTACCATCTCGCACGTCGAGCATCGACCGCAGGAGATCGCGCCGAACATTCAGACAATGCTTCGTATTGCGGCCGACCTTGCTCCTGATTTCAGCGTTTTCTACAACGGACCACGGTGCGGGGCGTCGGCTCCTGACCATTTCCATTTTCAGGCGGCGCCATTCGCCGCGATCCCCGTCGTCGCTGAAGCGTCTTCAGGAGCCGCATCGCACGTCCGCTCGATCGGTAATGCCACCGTGACCACGATTCCGGGATATGGTCGCACGATCGCCACGTTGCGCGCGAAAGATCCGGAAGAGCTTACACAGGCGATGGGTCGCTTTCTGACGGCTTGGCATCGGGTAGATGGACATGCCGAGGAGCCGATGATGAATGTCATCGCTTCTCGCATGGAAGGGATGTATCAGATGGTGGTATTCCTCCGCCGAAAGCACCGGCCGGATGCGTTCTTTCGCGAAGGCGAGGACCAGGTCCTCGTCAGTCCGGCAGCGGTGGACATCGGCGGACTTGTGATCACGCCGCGCGAACGTGAGTTCACGACGCTGACCGCGGCGTCGATCGCTGCGATCTTTGAAGAGGTCTCAGCCGAACCTCATCTTCTCGAACAGATCGTCGAGGCCCTATGATCGACCGAGAACCCCAGATCCGCGTGGGGATCATGGAGCACATGCCGCGCGTGCGCGGCGAGTTCAGGCGGCCGTATCGAACGCCCGCTGGATCCTCGGTCGTAGGTCCCTTCGTGGCCGACGTCGTCGACGGATCGGTCCGTTTGTACAAGCCGGACGGGGACGCCATTGCGAAGGGTGCGGAGATCACGCTGGCGCCGTCCGACGGCGGGTCCTTCGTCCTCCACGAGGTCACGATCGGTATCAACTTCCATTGGGAACGGAAGGAGGACCAGGAATTCGAAGGTGGACTGCGCCTGCTTGGACATCGGGATGGGTCGCTGACGGTCATCAATGTCATCGGCGTGGAGGCGTATTTGACGAGCGTCATCGCTTCGGAGATGAGCGCAACGTCGCCGACGGCGTTGCTTCGTGCGCATGCGATCACCTCACGTTCATGGCTCGTGGCGATGCTCGAGCGTGAGAAGCACGAACAGTCGACAGGGGCCGCCCGCGGTTCGGCCACGGAGGATGAAGTGGTCCGCTGGTACGACCGTGAGGACCATGCCCATTTCGACGTCTGCGCCGACGACCATTGCCAGCGATACCAGGGGATCACGAAGATCCTGTCGCCAGAGGCCACGCGCGCTGTACACGATACGCGCGGCCAGTTCCTCGTGCACGCTGGCGAGGTCTGCGATGCGCGCTTCTACAAGGCGTGCGGCGGACTGACGGAAGAATTCCGGAACGCATGGGAACCCCGCGACGTACCCTACCTCCGCAGCGTCTCCGATGCGCCAGCCGAGCACGCTCCCATTCGCACCGAAGCCGACGCTGAACGCTGGATCCTCTCGAGTCCCCAGGCCTTTTGCAGCACCGACGACGGGAAGATCCTGCGCCAGGTCCTACCATCGTTCGACCAGGAGACGACCGACTTTTATCGCTGGAAGGTCATATACACGGCCACGCAACTCCAGGAGTTGATCAAGCACCGCTCCGGATACGACCTTGGGCTCGTCCGTGATCTCGTGCCGCTCCACAGAGGCCCCTCCGGCCGCATCACGCGGCTCAAGATCGTTGGTGAGAAACGAACGATCATCGTGGGCAAGGAGCTCGAGATCCGCAAGTGGCTTTCGAAGAGCCATTTGTACAGCTCGGCGTTTGTGGTGAAGAAGGAGGGAAGGACTGGGGACGGTGCGGCGACGTTCACCCTGCACGGTGCGGGCTGGGGCCACGGCGTAGGCCTCTGCCAGATCGGAGCGGCGGTCATGGCGACGAAAGGATATTCGCCAGAGCAGATCGTCCTGCACTACTTCAGGGGGGCGAAGGTGGAGAAGCTCTATTGAGGTCGATAGGGTGAATCGTGAATAGAGAATAGACAATCGCAAAGCGATCTCCGAGGAATTCGGCGATCCTGATCGTGGGCCGAATGAACCTGAGGCCCGAAACTCGAAACTCGTCAATCGTCACTCGACAATCGTCACTCGACAATCGACAATCTCATGAGCTCTCCATCCGGCAATCGTAGTCCCTGGTATTGGATCCCGTCGCTCTACCTCGCGCAAGGAATCCCGTACGTCATCGTGATGACAGTCTCGGTCATCATGTACAAGCGCATGGGGATCTCGAACGAGGATATCGCCTTCTACACCTCGTGGCTCTATCTGCCATGGGTCATCAAGCCGCTGTGGAGTCCGCTGGTCGATATCTTCCGGACGAAACGGTTCTGGATCGTGACGATGCAGCTGTTCGTCGGCGCGGCGCTCGCGGGCGTAGCGCTCACGGTTCCCGGTCCTGACTTCTTCCGGTGGACGCTGGCGATCTTCTGGTTGATGGCCTTCAGCAGCGCGACACACGACATCGCGGCTGATGGATTCTACATGCTGGCGCTCGACGACCACCAACAGGCGTTCTTCGTCGGCATCAGGAGCACCTTCTATCGCATCGCGATGATCTCAGGGCAGGGATTGCTCGTGATCCTCGCAGGGTATCTGGAGCACGAAGGCGTTCTCGGGCTCGGCGGGAATATCGCTGCCGCATGGTCCGTGACGATCGGCCTCCTTGGCGGATTGTTCCTCGTCGTGTCGCTCTACCACCTCGTGATGCTCCCCCGACCGGCGTCGGACAAGGCCGTAGTCGGCGGAGCGGCCGGCGGGTTCGTCGGCGAGTTCATGCAGACGTTTGTCGCCTTCTTCAAGAAGGATCAGATCGGCCTCATCCTCAGCTTCTTGCTGCTCTATCGGTTCGGTGAGGCGCAGTTGGTCAAGATGGTCTCCCCATTTCTTCTGGATAGCGTTGAACAGGGCGGACTCGGGTTGTCGACGGAACAGGTCGGTTTCGTCTACGGTACGATGGGTATCATTGCCCTGACCGTCGGCGGCCTGCTCGGCGGATTCGCGGTGGCCCGCAAGGGACTTCGGTATTGGCTCTGGCCGATGGTCCTGATCATCCATCTCCCCGACGCCATGTTCGTCTATCTCTCCGCCGTTCAGCCGGAATCGCTCTGGCTGATCACGGCGGCGGTCGCCGTCGAGCAGTTCGGCTACGGCTTCGGATTCACCGCGTACATGATGTATATGATCTACGTGTCCAGAGGAGTCCACTCGACCGCTCATTACGCGCTCTGCACAGGATTCATGGCGCTCGGCATGATGGTGCCGGGAATGTTCAGCGGCTGGGTCCAGGCGCAGATCGGATATTTCCATTTCTTCATTTGGGTCATGCTGGCGACGATCCCGTCGTTCATCCTCGCCCGGATGGTGACCATTGAACCTGATTTCGGAACAAAGAAGGCGGCCTGACCATGACCAACTCCCTCCGTACGGTTTCCATGTTCGCCGTTCTCTTCCTCCTCCTGGGCTTCGGATGTGTCGGTGTGTCGCCGCAATCGGCCACTGCGACTCCGGACGGTCCGGCGTGGGTCGAGCAGACTCTTTCGTCGATGACCCTGGAGGAGAAGGCGGCGCAGCTGGTCCACGTCTGGTCGCTCCTGCCGTATCATGCTGAAGATTCCGAGGAGTGGCAGGGGCTCGTCCGGCTTGTGCGTGATCGGAAGATCGGAGGGCTCATCGCATCGATCGGGGATGTCTATGCGTATCCGGTCCAGTTGAACAAGCTGCAGGCGCTGGCGAAGGTTCCGCTGCTCATCGGGGCTGATTTCGAATGGGGGGTCGGCATGCGCATTCGTCGTTCGACGACGTTCCCCCGATCGATGGCCGTTGGCGCCACGCGGAATCCGCGCTACGCGTACGAGGTGGGCCGCATTACGGCGGTCGAGGGTCGCGCGCTCGGCATCCATCAGAACTATGCGCCGACCGCCGACGTCAATAACAACGCCAAGAATCCGGTCATCAACACTCGGGCGTTCGGCGACGATGTTAGCCTCGTCACCGACATGAGCGTAGCATTCACGAACGGGACGCAAGACGGCGGAATGATCTCGACGGCGAAGCATTTTCCCGGTCACGGTGACACGGATGTCGATACGCATTTGGGACTGTCGACGCTCAGCTTCAGCCGGGCGCGGCTTGACACATTCGAATTGACCCCCTTTCGGGAGCTCATCAAGGCCGGCGTTCGGTCGGTCATGGTCGGCCATCTCGCCGTTCCCGTTCTCGACTCCGCTGCACAGACGCCAGCCACGGTGTCGGAGAAGATTACAACGGGCCTGCTCCAGCAAGAACTGGGTTTCGACGGTCTCATCGTGACCGATGCGATGGTCATGCAGGGCGTCGCCTCCCGGTATCATCCCGGAGAAGCCGTCATTCTCGCCCTCAAAGCCGGTGTCGACCTGGTGCTCATGCCGGTCGATGCCGACGTGGCGATCGATGCCATCGTTGCCGCGGTGCGTCGGGGGGAGCTCTCCGAAGCACGCATCGAACGATCAGTCCGCAAACTGCTCGCCGCCAAGCAGCAGGCGGGACTGGATCACGATCGGTTCGTTGACGTGAGCAAGGTCGCATCGATCATCAACCGGCGCGAACACCAGATCATGGCGCTCGAGATCGCCCGAAAGGCCGTCACCGTCCTCGGGAACGGATCGTCCCTTGTGCCGTTGTCGAAGGTAGACAAGCGGCGGATCGCCGACGTGGTCATCACGGATGAGGTCGATCCGGAGGATGGCGTTCAGTTCGACCGGTATCTCAAAGGCCGGTGGGATGGCCCCGTGGATTTCCTGCAGCTCGACCCCTCCTCGAACGTCACCGCCTTCGATTCGGTTGTGGCGCGAGCGAAGCGGGCCGATATCGTCATCGTCCAACTCCACCTCTTCACGCGCTCAGGAGCCATGTCCGGGTTTGTCGACCCGAAACAAACGGCTCTCGTGAAGCGTTTGGCTGAATTGAAGAAACCGATGATCGGAGTTTCCTTCGGAAATCCGTACGTGGCGGCAGACCTACCGCCGTTCGACACGTACGTTTGTGGCTACTCCGATGGCGACGTGATGCAGCAGGCGATGGCCGAAGTGCTGTTCGCGGAAGAGCCGGCGTCCGGACGATTGCCCGTCACGATCCCAGGGCGGTACTCGTATGGCGCAGGACTGACATATCCGAAGACCCTCCTGCGCCGTGCGATGCCCGAAGAAGCTGGTATGTCATCGGTGGCGTTGCGTCAGGTCGACTCCGTCATGATCCAGGCGGTCGCAGACTCCGCGTTTCCAGGCGGCGTGGTCCTCGCTGTCCACAACGGAAACGTGGTGTATCACAAAGCATTTGGTGGCATGGACTACAGCATCTATCCGCAAGCGGTCCAGCCGAATACCATGTACGACCTTGCTTCGGTGACCAAGGTGGTGTCGACGACGACCGCGGTGATGCGTCTCGTCGACGAGAAGAAGATCGCCCTCGATGACCGGGTCGCGAAATTCGTTCCGGCCTTCGGCCAGCGGGGGAAGGGGGAGATCACTCTCTTGAACCTGATGGTCCACAACAGCGGCTTGCCGGCGTGGCGAAAATTCTACGAGTTCTGCGAGACGCCGCAGCAAGTGCGCGACTCGGTCTTTGCGACCCCGTTGGTGTATCGGACCGGTGATTCGACGCTCTACAGCGATCTCGGGCTCATCACGATGATGGCCGTCATCGAACAGGTCACAGGCACGACCCTCGACCGGTTCGTCGATTCCGTCTTCTTCAAGCCGTTGGGGATGAGGACGACGATGTATAACCCTCCGGCGTCGATTCGCGATCGGATCGCTCCGACCGAGGTCGATACCTATTGGAAGAAAACGGGCGAAGCGGTGCGCGGCCGGGTGCACGACGAGAATGCCGCCACGCTGGGTGGCATCTCCGGACATGCGGGATTGTTCTCGACGGCACCCGATCTTGCGATCTTCATGCAGATGCTCATGAACGGAGGAACCTACGGAGGGACGCGATATCTGCAGGAATCGACGGTGCGCCGGTTCACGACGCGTCAGTCGGACGGCAGCAGTCGCGCGATCGGGTGGGACACGAAATTCGGCGAACGATCGTTCTCAGGCCGTTACAGCTCGCAGCGCACCTTCCTCCACACTGGTTTCACGGGGACCTCGGTCGTGGGCGACCCGGAGGCTGGTCTCGTCGTCATTCTGCTCACGAACCGCGTTCACCCGACGCGCGTAAACAACAAGCTCGGCCAGGTCCGCCCTCGGGTCCACAACGCCATCTATGAAGCGATACAAGGGGGGACCAAGTGAACTCCGCAGTCTTCGGGAGCCGCGTCTTCCGCGCGGCAGGGATCTACGGATTGATCGTGATGCTTCCGCAATATTTCATGGAAGAGCGGGTGGGCATCGACACTCCGCCTGCCATCACACATCCGGAGTTCTTCTACGGATTCGTCGGTGTTGTCATCGCATTCCAGCTCGTCTTCCTGATCATCGCCCAAGATCCCGTCAGGTATCGGCTCCTCATGCTCCCATCGATCGTGGAGAAGTGGTCGTTCACGATCGCCCTCGCGGTCCTGGCGTTTCAAGGCAGGGTTGGAGGAGCGCTACTCGCCTTCGGAGGCATTGATGCAATGCTCGGCCTCCTTTTCCTGATCTCGTATCTGCGGTTGAAGCAGAAGCCTCCCGGCCCGTCTGCGTGACCGAGCCGTTGCGTCCTCAGGGCCTTCCTCGAACACAGGAAGGCCCTTTTTTTCAGCCTCTTTTTACGGTATTATTCATATCCGCGCCGAAAAGCCCGTATGGCGGACCGAAGAGATCGAATCGGTCCTCCTGATCCGATGTCTCGCTCTGCGTCGTCGGGCCACAGGTACATGGCGTGACACTTCTTTTCCCCTTGGTCGAAAGGATGTCCCATGGCGTTCCCGAAGTTCAAGAATGAGCCCCTCACCGACTTTTCGAAGCCGGCGAATGCGAAGGCAATGGAAGCAGCACTCGCAAAGGTCCGCGCCCGACTTGGCAAGGAGTATCCGGTGGTGATCGGCAACGAAGAGATCATCACGAACGACAAGCTGAAGTCGTACAACCCGTCCGATCCGGCTCAGGTCGTCGGGATCTTCCAGAAGGCCGATGCGGCGATGGCGATCAAAGCGGTCGAGACGGCCGCGGCGACCTTTGAAGAATGGCAGTACGTGGACTACAAGAAGCGCGCGGACTATTTGTTCAAGGCCGCCAAGGTCATGCGAAAGCGGAAGCACGAGTTCAGCGCCGTCATGATCTACGAGGTGGGGAAGACGTGGCCGGAGGCGGACGCGGATACCGCAGAGGCGATCGACTTCCTGGAATTCTACGCTCGCGAGATGCACCGACTCGGCGGCCCACAACCCGTTGTGAGGAATCCCGGGGAGAAGGGGGAGCTCCGCTATCTTCCGCTGGGTGTCGGTGTCGTGGTGCCGCCTTGGAATTTCGCCCTGGCGATCCTTGCCGGCATGACGTCCGCCGCGGTCGTCACGGGAAACACGGTCGTGTTGAAACCGTCGAGCGATTCGCCGCTCACCGGATGGATGTTCTTCGACCTCATGCGTGAGGTGGGCCTGCCGGCGGGTGTCATCAACTTTGTCTCAGGACCCGGCGGATCGGTCGGCGACACGATGGTCGCGCATCCGAAGACGCGCTTCGTCTCGTTCACCGGTTCGAAGGAGGTCGGCATCCACATCTACGAACTGGCGGCCAAGGTCCAGCCGGGACAGAAGTGGCTGAAACGGGTGGTCGCCGAGATGGGTGGCAAGGACTCCATCCTTATCGACGACAAGACCGATCTCGACGCCGCTGCGCAGGCGACGGTCGCTTCCGCCTTCGGCTTCCAGGGGCAGAAATGTTCTGCAGCTTCGCGCGCACTCGTGGTCGAAAAGGTCTACGAGAGGTTCGTCCAGCTCGTGAAGGATAAGACCGAGCGTCTGCCCGTCGGTCGTGCCGAAGATCCGAAAAACTACATGGGCCCGGTCGTAAATCGGGGCTCGCAGGAGAAGATCCTGTCATATATCGAGACGGGTATCAAGCAGGGCGGACGTCTTGTGGCAGGCGGAAAGAAGGGGGCGGGTGACGGGTATTTCATTCTCCCGACCGTGATCGCCGACGTGAAGCCGACTGACACGATCGCCCAGGAAGAGATCTTCGGTCCCGTCCTTGCCATCATCAAGGTGAAGGACTTCGAAGAAGGACTTCGGGTCGCGAATAACACGGAATTCGGGCTGACGGGTGGTGTTTGGACGAACGATCGAAAGAAGATCGAGAAGGCCAAGCAGCGCTTTCATGTCGGCAACTTCTACGTCAATCGGAAGATCACCGGCGCGCTCGTCGGCGTCCATCCGTTCGGCGGGTTCAATATGTCTGGCACCGACTCGAAAGCCGGCGGCCACGATTACTTGCTCCTCTTCCTCCAGGGCAAGTCGATCGCGGAGAAGGTGAAGTGAGAGACGCAGTAGGCAGGTCATTGCACAGTCTTCCATTCTGCCTGACCATGGCGTGAGAGCACCTGCATACTGCTCACTTCCCTTGAATGTTCGTTGAAATGCCCCGGTTGTCATACTGACATCGCCGACGATAGCGAGTACTGCCCTTCGTGCGGTACGTTGCTTGTCGACGACGGCACCGTCCGTTGCGACACGCACGGGAGCCGCCCGGCATTTGCGGCCTGCGTCATTTGTGCTGTGCCGTTGTGCAAGGACTGTGTGAGGATCTCGAACGGGCGTGCACTCTGTGACGACCACCAGCAGGTGATCGTCGAGCAGGATTGGGCGTTGGTCTATTCTTCGTTCGAGATCAACGATGCGGAACTGGCAAAGTCGGTGCTGGAGGAGGCGGGCTTCAAGGTCGTAACGCGCGACTTCTTGCCGATCGGATATGTGTGGGACGGGGCGGGTGATTCGGCGTTCTCGCGATCGGCGTTGAGGAAGCCGGCGAAGATCTTCGTACCGGTCCAGGAATTTGTGAACGCAAGCGAGGTCCTGGACGAATGGAGTGGCGGCGGGGAGGCGAGCTGAGAGCGGGTCCGACCGAAGGCCTGGATCGATGACCCGATCCCTATCACGTTGAACCGTCGAACCTTTTGACAAGAATGTACATTGGCTAACCGGAGAACGACATGAAGATCCACGAATACCAAGGCAAAGAGATCCTCAAGAAATTCGGCGTCCCTGTCCCGAGGGGGCAGGTCGCGTTCACGATCGACGAGGCGGTTGCCGCCGCGAAGTCGGTCGGAGGAGAGGTCTGGGTTGTGAAGGCCCAGATCCATGCGGGCGGACGCGGCAAAGGGGGTGGCGTGAAGCTGGCCCGGAGCATCGACGAGGTCCGTCAGCGTGCCAGCGAGATCCTCGGCATGCGCCTCGTGACCCACCAAACGGGTCCCGAAGGTCGCATCGTCAAGCGCTTGCTCATCGAGCAGGGGATGAACATCGCCCGCGAGCTCTATGTCGGTATCACGTTAGACCGTAGCCGGTCGCAGAATGTCGTGATGGTCTCGACCGAAGGCGGGATGGAGATCGAAAAAGTGGCCGAAGAGACGCCCGAGAAGATCCTGAAGGAAGCGATCGCACCGGGCATCGGACTGCAGGCGTTCCAGGCGCGCAATCTCTGCTTTGGGCTCGGACTCAAGGGAGACGCGTTCAAGAATGGCGTCAAGTTTCTTCTGGCGCTCGCGAAGGCATATGAGGCCACGGATGCGTCGCTCGCCGAGATCAATCCCCTTGTGGTGACCAAGGAAGGCGACGTGCTTGCGCTCGACGCCAAGATCAACTTTGACGACAACGCCCTCTATCGGCATCCGGAACTGGCGGACTTGCGAGATCTGGACGAAGAGGACCCGCTAGAGGTCGAAGCTTCGGCCTCGAACCTCAACTACATCAAGCTCGACGGGAACGTGGGCTGTATGGTCAACGGCGCCGGTCTTGCGATGGGAACGATGGACATCATCAAGCTCGCAGGCGGGATGCCAGCGAACTTCCTCGATGTCGGCGGCGGCGCGAATGCCAAGACGGTCGAAGCCGGCTTCAAGATCATCCTGAAGGACCCGCACGTCAAGGCGATCCTCATCAATATCTTCGGCGGCATCGTCCGATGCGACCGCGTGGCGACAGGCGTCGTCGAAGCAGCGAAGAACGTCCACGTGAAAGTGCCTATCGTCGTCCGATTGGCCGGTACCAACGCCGACCTCGCTGCCGACATCCTGAAGAACTCCGGCCTTAGCTTTCTCGTGGCCGGCAGTCTGAAGGAAGCCGCCCAGAAGGTGACGCAAGCCATCGCAGCGTGAAGGAGCAAGTAGGCAGTAGGCAGGAGTCTCCAGGCAAAAGGCAGGATGAGTTCTTTGAAACAGAACTCAGCCTGAGCCTGACCTGCCGCGACCTGCATACTGCCTACGTATCAGTGTTCACTAAGATCTCTAACAGAAGTCTCTTTGCACATGCCTTGGAATCCCGCCTACGAGCCGGTCATCGGACTTGAGGTCCACGCACAGCTCAAGACGGCGTCGAAAGCCTTCTGCGGGTGCTCGACGCGTTTTGGCGACAATCCGAACAGCAACGTCTGTCCGATCTGCCTCGGCATGCCTGGCGTACTGCCGGTACTGAACCGCCAGGTCGTGGAGTTCACGCTCCTCATGGGGTTGGCGACGCATTGCACGATCCGGCCGCGGTCGTCGTTCGCCCGGAAGAACTACTTCTACCCCGACCTGCCGAAGGGCTATCAGATCTCTCAATTCGACGAGCCGATCTGCTCGAAGGGTTGGATCGAGTTCGAGATGCCCGACGGCTCCCGCCGACGCGTGGGTATCACCCGCATCCACATGGAAGAGGACGCGGGCAAATCGATCCACGACCTGGACATCGATTCGCTCGTCGACCTGAACCGGTGTGGTGTGCCGCTCATCGAGATCGTCAGCGAGCCCGATATCCGTACGCCCGCCGAGGCCTCGCGATACCTCCAGACGATCCGCCAGATCGTGACGTATCTGGGGATCTGCGACGGCAACATGGAAGAAGGGAGCCTTCGGTGCGACGCCAACGTGTCCGTCCGGAAGGTCGGCGCCGCCGCGTTCGGGACGAAGACCGAGGTCAAGAACATGAACTCGTTCCGGTTCGTCGAACGGGCGATCGAGTTCGAGATCAACCGTCAGATCGAGGTGCTGGAGTCGGGGGGACGCGTCGTGCAGGAGACGATGCTCTGGGATTCGGCGCAGGGCATCGCCGTTCCGATGCGGTCCAAGGAAGAGGCCCACGACTATCGATACTTCCCGGAGCCCGATCTCGTCCCAGTGGTCGTCGACGAGCCGTGGATCGACACGGCCCGCTCGGCATTGCCGGAGTTCCCCGAGGTCCGTCGCGATCGGTATGTGTCGTCATACCATCTTCCCAAGTATGATGCCGACATCCTGACCGCGGAGAAGCCACTCGCCGACTACTTCGAATTGGTCGTGGGCGGGCTGGCGAAAAAGAATGACGAGACGGTCAAGCTGGCCAGTAACTGGACAATGACGGAGGTGCTCCGAGTCGTCAATGAGCAGCGCACGGAGCTTACCGACCTGGCCGTCACTCCCGGGCGCCTGGCGTCGATGATCAACCTCATCGTAGACGGGACCATCAGCGGCAAGATCGGCAAGGAGGTCTTCGAGGAGATGATGGCGGCGAACGAGGACCCCGAGGCCGTCATCAAGCGGAAGGGACTGGTGCAGATCTCGGACTCGGGTGCGATCGAGCAGATCATTGACGAGATCCTGGCAGCCAATCCAGCCGAGGTCGAAAAATTCCGCGCCGGGAAGCAGCAGGTCTTCGGATTCTTCGTCGGTGAAGTGATGAAGCGGATGAAGGGGAAGGCGAACCCGAAGGTGGTGAATGATGTGTTGCGGGCGAAGTTGAGCTAAGACTGAATGGCGTGCCCTCGTGAGGCACCGCATGCAGATCGCTTCGTCGCTTTCTGTCATTGCCGAGATCTCCAGCCGATAATTCGCACTCGGCAACTCACAATTCGAAATCTCATCAAGAATTCCAATGAGACCTACCGTCATCGCCGGTAACTGGAAGATGTTCAAGGACGCCCCCGAGACTTCGGCGTTCCTCGTTTCCCTCACGAAGGCCCTCACGTTCCCGTTGAAGAACGTCAAGGTCGTCGTTTGCCCGCCGTTCACCTCGCTGGCGATCGCTCATCCGCTTTTGTCCGCCGCGCCGATCGCGCTGGGAGCTCAGAATATGTCGCCCGAGGACGAAGGTGCGTTCACCGGCGAGATCTCCCCCAGGATGCTCAAGGCTGTCGGATGCACGTACGTCATTATCGGACATTCGGAGCGGCGCCAGTACTTCGGCGAGACCAACGACGGCGTGAATCGGAAAGTCCGGAAGGCGTTGGCATCGGGATTGCTGCCGATCGCGTGCGTGGGGGAGACGCTCGAGGAGCGCGAGAAAGGTGTGACCGATGACGTGGTGTCGACGCAGGTCAAGGCCCTCTTCAAAGAGGTTGCAGAGACTGATGCGGCAAAGGTGATCGTGGCGTATGAGCCGGTCTGGGCGATCGGAACGGGGAAGACGGCCACGCCTGCGCAGGCCCAGGCGGTGCATGCGATGATCCGTGGCTTGATCGCCTCGCTGTACTCCGCCGAAGTGGCGGCGCGGGTGGTCATCCAGTATGGCGGAAGCGTGAAGCCGGAAAATGCTGTTGAACTGCTTGGTCAGCCGGATATCGACGGTGCGCTCGTCGGCGGCGCATGCCTGAAGGTAGATACCTTCGTACCTATCATCAGAGCTGGAATCGCCCCGTAGTTGCCAACACAGCTCAGCTCTGTCACCCACAAGTCGTTCATTTGTAACGGCTTGTGGGTTTTCTTTTTGTTGTGGACTGAGAGAAATCCTTTGCATTCCCCTAGTTTTGGTGCTATATTGCTTTAATTTCGCAGAATCTCGCCTTCAAAGCGAGATTACTGCCATTTTTCGCACATTTTCGGTTCGAAATTGGCGATTCTTTCGCGATATCCTCGGCTTTCCCTCCCCATCCTTGCGGCGCTTCTCGCCCTTGTCAACCCGCTCGCCGGCCAGATCAAGATCTTGAGCAACGGCCAGGCCATTCGCACCGGACTCGATGTCGGCATGTATCCCGACACTCCGTCGCGACTGAAGCTGGACCTCTCCGGGACATGGACTGTATCGGCAGATGGCGAGGAATGGCAGGACGTTGCCGTTCCCTCATCGATCGATGAGACCGGCTCGTTTACTTTTCGCCGCACGTTCACGCTTACCGAACGGCAGATCGTCGAGAAGGCATTTAAGTTCGTTGCCTACGGCATCAACTATGACGCGGAGATCTTCGTCAATGACATCTACATTGGCAGGCATGTTGGTGGCTACACGACGATCGAGTTCGATATCCCGGACAATGCTCTCGCGGCCGGCTCCGAGAACGCGATCCAGATCGTCGTCAACAATCGACTGACTGCGCGCACCACCGTGCCGACGCGAATGACGTCGGAAGGATGGCGCACCTACGGCGGCATCATCCGCGGTCTGTTTCTGCTTGGCACACCGCGCCTTTGGATCGATCACTCGACGCCCCGGTTGTCATTCAACACCGAGTCCCGCGAAGGACGCGTCTCGATCAAGACGCTCATCTCCAATCGCGGCTTCGCCGGCCTTGGTGGCGATTCGCTTCTGACTGGTGACCGGAATGCATACCTCTTTGGCGTGGAGCTCATCGATCGTGCGACCGAGGTCGTCGTCGCGCAATCCGCGCCGCAGGTCCTGACGCTCGAAGCGCTCAAGGACCTCGAGGTCCAGAGCTCCCTCGTCGTTCCGAACGCGCGTGGGTGGCGGGTGGATCAGCCCGACCTGTATGTCCTTCGCACGACGATCTACCTGCAGGAGTCCCGTCAGCGGTCGGTGATCGATCAGACTCTCCGTGTCGTCGGCTTCCCGACGGTCACCGTTCGCAAAGGACAGTTCTACGAGAACGGGATCCGCATGCGACTCCAGGGGGTGACATGGCGCGAAGACGATCCCGAACGGGGTGCGTCGCTGTCATATGAGCAGATGGATCGGGACATGGCGATGATCAAATCGCTGGGGGCGAATTCGGTGCGGTTCGCATTCCATCCGCCGCATCCGTATCTGCTGAACTTGTGCTCGCGCTATGGCCTCTATGCGCTGATTGAGCTTCCCGTCTGGAACGTCCCTGCCGCAGTGCTTGCAGAGGACGCCTTCCGCGGCGTCGTAGATCCTATGGTCCGCGAGATGGTGGATCGTGACGTCGCGAACCCCGCCGTACTGGCGTGGGGGCTCGGCGATCGTCTCGCTGCCGCTGACGGGCGGACCGTTGCGTTCGTTAAGGATGTCGCGGCCATCATTCGTTCTATCGACGCGCGCCCGATCTACGCAGGCATTGCACCGACCGACGCGGATGGTATCGCCTCAGTCACCGACCTGGCCGCCGTCCATGTGACCGCTGAGGATGTCCGCACATTCCGGTCGACCCTGGTGCAGCTTCGAACAAAGTATGCCGACCGGCCGCTCATCGTCCTGTCGTATGGCGTGCCTGTAGATGGTCATAACCGGAATGGCTACCGTGACCATCGCTCCCAGGAGTATCAGGCGCGGTACTACTTGCAACATGTCGCCGCTGTCAAGGACGCAGGCGTCGCAGGCGGGTTCGTGACGGCGTTCTCCGACTGGCGCGGCGACCGGCCGGTCATGACGATCCCAGCCGGCGACCGGACCCTCCATCCGTATGGACTGACGAGCGCGTCGCGAGAGCGACGACTCGCCTATGAGGTCGTCCGTGCGCAGTACCAGGACGTCAAATTCCCGGCGATCCCGGCAGGTTCATATCGTCCTGCGTTTCCTGCTGCGCACGTCATCACAGGCCTGTTGATCATTATCCTCCTGGGGTATCAGTATTCCTACAACCGACGGTTCGCGGAATCCGTCAAGCGTTCGCTTCTCCGGTCGTACAACTTCTTCGCCGACCTGCGGGATCGCCGTGACGTTCCCCTGATGGCCTCGGCGCTCCTGGCGTTGTGCTTGTCGGCGACGATGGCCGTTGTCCTCTCGGGCATCCTGTATCACTACCGCACAGATTCCTTCGTCGATCAGCTGCTCACGGCGTTCGTCGTCTCGGACGCGGTCAAGGAACAGATCAACGCGGCAGCATGGGAACCGGTGCGCGGGATCCTGGTCCTCACCGCCGTCTTCTTGCTCTTCTACGGGTTCATGACGGTCCTGATCCGTTTCGTGGCATGGATCGCACGAGTGCGTGTCCCGCTCATGCGGGCCTGGCTTCTCACGGTCTGGGGCTCACTTCCGCTCGTTGTCCTGAGCCCGGTCGGCATGAGTTTGTTCAAGATCATGGAGAACGACGTGTTCATCGTTCCCGTCTTTGTGGTGGTCCTGCTTGTCGGTGGTTGGGCCGGCCTTCGGGTCCTGAAGGCCATGTCCGTCGTGTTCGATATCACGCCTGCCCGCACGTATGCCATCGCGATCACGATCGGCCTGCTCATCGTGGCAGCGGCACTCGTATCGCTCGATTCGACGTACGCCCTCAGGGCGTCGCTGGAGCATCTCTTCACGATCGCCCCCATCGAGGGCTGATGTATCTCTCCAAGCTCGATATCCTTGGGTTCAAGTCGTTCGCGAACAAGGTCGACCTGAAGTTCGACGTCGGAATGACGGCGATCGTCGGCCCGAACGGGTGCGGCAAGACGAACGTTGTCGACGCCATTCGTTGGGCGCTCGGCGAACAGAAGCCGACCATGCTGCGGAGCGACAAGATGGAGGATGTCATCTTCAACGGCACCAAGTCGCGCAAGCCGTTGGGACTGGCCGAGGTCTCCATCACCATCGAGAACTCCAAAGGGATCCTCCCCTCCGAGTACACGGAGGTCACCATCACGCGCCGGGTGTATCGTTCGGGCGAGAGCGAATATTACCTGAACCGGACGCTGTGTCGGTTGAAGGACATCCGCGACCTCTTCATGGACACGGGCATGGGCTCCGATGCCTACTCCGTGATCGAGCTGAAGATGGTCGAAGGGATCCTGAGCGACAATTCCGACGAACGTCGACGACTGTTCGAAGAGTCCGCTGGCGTCACGAAATACAAGCACCGCCGCAAGGAGGCCTGGCGGCGCCTCGACAGTGTACGAACCGACCTCCTGCGCGTGTCGGACATCATGCGGGGCGTCGAGAAGGCCGTCAACACGCTCGAACGTCAGGCGCAGAAGGCCGAGAAATATAACGAGCTCTCGACGGGCCTTCGCGAGAAGGAGATCGACCTGATCGAACGGGAGTACGCCGGGATCGTGTCCCGCATCGATCCGCTTCGGGAGCAGCTGTCTGTCGCTGTGACGGAGAAGAACCGTATCGACGTTGAAGTCAAGCAGGAAGAGGCGCTGCTCGATGTACTCCGGTCTGAGCTGGGCGAGCTCGAGGACCAGCTCCAGGCGGCGCAGGAATCGCTGACAAGCCGGCAGAACCAGATCCACGCCTACCAGCAGGACCAGGCCACGGCGCGCGAACGCCGCCGCTCGCTCGAAGACAATGTCGATCGGTACGAGCAGGAGATCCGCGACCTCCGCACACAACGCGAGACGGTCGAACGTGAACATGCAGACCTCCAGGTCCGGCTCGGCGCGTTGACGACCTCCATCGCCGAGGCAGAAGCGGCGTTCAATCAGCGGAAGTCGGAGTTGGAAGCGTTCGAGGCCCAGGTCAACGAGAAGCGCGCCGAGCAGAAGGCAGCCCAGGATGTCGTCATCCGGCTGTTGACCGAGCTGGGCGATCTGCGATCGAAGGAAGGGCAGGCCCGCGCCCGCACGGAGAATATTCGCGGCCGCGTCGGATACACGTCGGAAGAGAACGACGTCTATCGGACGGAGATCGCGAAGAACACGGAGTTGATCGTCCATCTGACGACAGAACATCGGGACCTGCGCCGTCGCACGGCCGAGGCGGAGGTCCGCGTCCACCAGATGGAAGAATATCGGACCTCGCTCCAGAAGGGGGTCGACGACCTGAAGCATCGGCAGCTCGAGCTCCGTGGCGAGCTGGAACGGAAGCTGGCACGCATCGACTTTCTCAAGGGTCTGGTCGAATCGTACGATGGTCTGGCCGAGGGTGCCCGGTTCCTCATCACCGACGCGACCTGGAAGGACCGGATCCGCACGACTGTCGGCGAATCCGTACGAAGCGATCCGCGTACGCGCGTCGCCGTGGAGAACGCGCTTGGTGAGACGGTCGGCTACGTCATCGTGGACAATGCCGACGAAGCGTATGCAGCGATGGAGTTCCTGAAGCGGCACCAGAAGGGCCGGGCGACGTTCATCTGTCTGGACCGCATTCCAGTCGTCCACGATCACCGACCGTCGCTCGACGGCAACGGGATCGTCGGCTGGGCCCGCTCGATCGTCGACACAGACGACCGCTACGGCCCGTTGTTCGATTTTCTGCTCGAAGCCACGCTCATCGTCGAAGACCTGCCCGCGGCGCTTCGGGTCGTTGGAGCACATCACGACCTCCGCTGCGTGACGCTCGACGGTGACATCGTCACCGGCAAGGGCGTGCTGAAGGGTGGAAGCGCCCGGCAGGACGAAGGCGGCCATATCAGCAAGAAGAACCAGCTCGAAGAGCTGAGCGAAGAGGTCAAGACGCTGCAGGAGACGAGCGACGACGTCCTTCGCCAGATCCACGAGCAATCGAAGCGCCTCGAAGAGGTCAATCTCCGTCGGCTTCAGGACGAGGCTCGGACCATCGAGCAGGAGAAGGTCCAGGTCGAAGTGCGCATCGCTCAGCTCGAGTTCGAAAAAAAGCGGGCCGAGGAGAGCATCGAACGGAACGTAGGCGAATCGGCGAAGCTCGATGCCGAGATCGCGTCGCTCCAGACGGAGCTCCAGCGCCTGACCCCCGCCATCGCCGACGCAGAGAGCCGGAAGACAGCGGCGGAACAGACCGTCGGCTCTACGACGTCCGAGCTCGAAACGATGGAAGCCTTGTGGGAAGAGTATTCTCAGCGGGCCTCCGCCGCAAACGTGCTCTTACTCGAGCGCCAGTCGGAAGAACGAAGCGTAAAGCAGGCGATCGCCCACGGCGCTTCGACCCTTCAATCGATCGCGACGACCGTCGACCAACGCACCGCCCAGATCGAGTCCGCCCGCAAGGAGATCTCGGAGATCCTCCGGCGCGTCGAACAGACACAAAAGGATCTGGATACCGCCCAGCTGGCGTTCGAATTCGAGGCGGACCGGAAAAAAGAGGTCGACAAGGGTCACGGCGAAAAACGGGCGCAGATCCACGAGATCGAGCTGAAGCTGAAGGACGAACGGCTCCGGCAGCAGGGCTCGCTCAAAGCGGCGCATGACCTCGAGTTCAAGGTTCAGGAGCTCACGATGCGCTCCGAAGCGCTCGTCACGCGGGCCCAGGAAGAGTTCGGGATCGAGTTGGCCGTCAAGGAATTCCCGGACGCAGAAACCTTCGACCTCGCGGCGGCACGCGAGGAGATCCGGGAGCACAAGGAAAAGCTGAAGAATCTTGGGGCGGTCAACTTCGCCGCGTTCGACGAATACAAGAGTGAGAAGGAACGGTTGGACTTCATGACGGCCCAGAAGACCGACCTGGAAGATTCGGAGCGGACGCTCCTGGCCACGATCGACGAGATCAACACGACCGCGCAGCGCCAGTTCCTGGAGACGTTCGAGAAGATCCGCGACAACTTCATCATGACCTTCAAGGGGTTGTTCGATGAAGGCGACGAGGCGGACCTGCGGCTGGAGGATGGGGTCGATCCGCTCGAGGCGAAGATCGAGATCGTCGCGAAGCCGCGTGGCAAGCGGCCGACCTCCATCGACCTGTTGTCGGGGGGCGAAAAGACCCTGACGGCCATTGCGCTCCTGTTCGCCATCTACCTCGTCAAACCGAGCCCGTTCTGCATTCTGGACGAGGTCGACGCCCCGCTCGACGACACGAACATCGACCGATTCACGCGCATCATCCGCCGGTTCGCCGACAACACCCAGTTCATCATCGTCACGCACAACAAACGGACGATGGAAGCCGCGAATGCGATGTACGGCGTGACGATGGAAGAAGAGGGGGTCTCGAAGCTCGTGTCGGTGAAATTCGACGCACCCGTCAAGACCTGACCGTGCTCCGCGTCTACTGCGACTTTGACGGGACAATCGTACGGGAGGATGTGGGAAACCGCTTCTTCCGCACGTTTGCCCCCGGGGATGCTGAGCGGATCGTTGCTGGATACTTGGACGGCAGCATGAATGCCCGGGACTGCCTGGCGGCGGAGTGTGCAGCGGTTCCGCGGATGGATCGGGAGACGTTCGAGCGGTTTGCGGACGGATTTCGGGTCGACCCCACCTTTCCGCCGTTCGTCGACTGGTGCAGGGATCAGGCGGTGCCGGTGATGGTCCTCAGCGATGGACTGGATGCATACGTCGGGCGGATCCTGGCCGATGCCGGCCTCTCCGACCTTCCGTTTGCGGCGAACCGGGCGGTCTTTGGCGAGCTGGATGGGGTGCCGAAGCTCTCAGCGGAATTTCCGCACCGGGATGAGGCGTGCGAGCAGTGCGGCAACTGCAAACGGAACCACATCGTGGTGACGAGCGGTGACGACGACGTGGTGGTCTATGTCGGTGATGGCATCTCAGATCGGTGCCCGGTCCGGTATGCCGACATCGTGTTCGCGCGTCGATCGCTGATCGTGTATTGCCAGGAACAGAACATCACCTACCACACCTTCGAAGATTTCAACGAAGTGCGGTGGAGACTCGACCGGCTGAGACTGGAGAAGCGCCTTCGGCAGCGTCGAGAGGCGGCGGTCGCCAGGAAGTCTGTGTTCATGCAAGGGTAGGCTCGGTGATCGCGGAATCTTTCACGTTCACGCGATCAGCAGACAAGGCTTGGAGCGTGCTTCGTCATTCGGAATACGAATCTTGAAACGTCATGGATCTCCGCGATAGGCTCTTTACCTGGCGCTCGTACACGCCGCTCCCGTTCGTCGCGCTCATGCTGGTCTTCGCGAATCCCACGGGAACCTCGTTGTTGATCGGCGGTGCGATCGCCCTATGCGGTGAGGCGATGCGTTTCTGGGGTGTGGCCTATGCTGGCAGCCTGACCCGTGTCACCGGAAGCGTCGGTGCACCCGCGCTCGTCGTGGCAGGTCCGTTCGCCAGGGTCCGGAATCCGCTGTACATCGGGAACATCCTGCTGTATGTCGGCGTCGGCATCATGTCGCAGGCGCTGTGGCCATGGCTGCCGATCGTGGCGTTCGTGTGGTTTGTGTTCCAATACCACATGATCGTCTCGCGCGAAGAAGAATTCCTGGCGAAGGAGTTCGGCGAAGCGTACGCAGAATACCGGCGGAATGTCCCCCGCTTCCTCGTGCGTCTGTCGCCGTGGCAACATCCGTCGCAGGGTGCTCAGCTTCCGTCGTGGTCGGATGGCGCCCGGTCGGAACGCAGGACCTTCCAGGCGATCGCGCTGGTCATGGTGATCCTGATCGCTGTCTGGATAGTGAGCTGAACAATGCCTCGTCGCATCATGATGATCGCCGGTGAGGCCTCCGGCGACCTGCACGGCGCCAGCGTGGTCCGCGAAATCAAACGTCGCGAGCCCGATGCTGAGATCTACGGCGTCGGGGGTGACAAGATGATCCACGAGGGATTGAAGCCGATCTACCACATCCGGGAGCTCGGCGTCATGGGGTTTGTCGAGGTGCTCCGGCATTTGCCCGTGATCCGTGCGGTGATGTTCACGCTGGAGCAGATCATCACGCTCAAGCGGCCCGATGTTCTTGTGCTCATCGACTACCCCGGCTTCAACCTCCGGTTCGCGGCCGTGGCCAAGAAACACGGCATCAAGATCGTCTACTATGTCAGTCCGCAGGTCTGGGCCTGGCATCGGTCGCGTGTCAAGCGAATGCGGGACCTCGTCGACATGATGCTCGTGCTGTTCCCGTTTGAGGTTGACCTCTACAAGGCTGAAGGGATCGACGTCGAGTTTGTCGGACATCCGTTGCTCGAGTCGGCCGTATCGCAAATGGACGAGAAGGCCTTTCGCAAGCGGTTCGAGCTGGATCCGGAGCGGCCGATCCTGGCATTGCTTCCCGGGAGCCGTCGGCAGGAGATCGACCACATCTTTCCCGAGATGCTCAGGGCCGGCAAGGTGATCGCCCGCGAGCGTGACATGCAGCTGGCGATCGGGGTTGCGCCCACGCTGGAAGAGCGATATTTCCGGTCGTTGTATCCGATCGGTGAGATCCCCTTGATCAAAGGGGCCACATATGAACTGATGGACCATGCGACGTTTGCGCTTGTAACGTCGGGTACGGCGACGCTGGAGACGGCGCTCTTCGCGACGCCGATGTTCGTTTTGTATCGGACGTCATGGCTGACATATCTCATTGGGCGGGTGCTCGTACAGGTCAGGAACATCGGGCTCGTCAACATCGTGGCGGGCAAAACGATCGTACCTGAATTCATCCAACATCGCGTTGCCGCGCGGCCCCTCGTGCGTGAGGCGCTGGCGTTGTTGAGTGATGAGGAACGGATGAACACGATGCGGACCGAACTCCGTCGCGTGCGGGACCTCCTTGGAACGCCGGGGGCCGCGTCTCGCGTAGCGGAGCACGTCCTGAGCATGGCCGGATGATGAGCGTCCGTCGAACCCTCGGCGCCCCGGTCTCATGGCTGTTTGGCGGTGTGGTCTGGGTCCGGAATCAGATGTACGATCGGGGCTGGTTGTCGGTGGCGCGGGCCGCTGTTCCCGTGATCTCCGTCGGGAACCTGGCGGCGGGCGGCACCGGTAAGACCCCGTTCGTCGAATGGACCGTGCGTTTTCTGCGGCAACGTGGCGCGCGGGTCGGGATCCTAAGCCGAGGCTACGGCCGGACGACCTCCGGTTTTCGATTGGCTCTGGGGGGTGCGACTCGTGATATCGACCCTCGATCCGTGGGAGATGAACCGGCACAATTGGCTGTCACGTTCGCTGATGAAGTGTCCGACGGTCCTCCGGTGGTCGTTGCGGTCGATGAGGATCGCGTGCGAGGGGCCGAAACGCTGGCGCGCGACCACGGAGTCTCTGTGATCGTTCTCGATGACGGATTCCAGCATCGACGGCTGGCCCGGGACCTGGACATCGTTCTGTTGACGGCCGGTGAGATAATGCATGGCGACGCGCTGTTGCCGGCGGGAAACCGACGTGAGCCGATGACATCGTTACGGCGTGCCGGGATCGTCGCGATCACGCGGTGCGAGACCCCCGAGACGTTCGATGCCGCCCGCCGCCGGATCCGAGGAACGGCGGCCCCCGTGTGCGGGGTCCGCACACGGGTCCACGCCATCCGGCGTGCCGCGCCACCGAAGGCGTGCGAGTTGAACGCGTTGCGGTCTGAGCGGGCGTTGCTGGTGTCGGGGGTAGGAGATCCGGGCTCGTTCGAGGCCACAGCATTGACGCTCGGCGTTTCGGTCGTTGGTCACGAGCGCTTTGTCGATCATCATCAGTACTCGGATAGCGATGTTGGCCGCATCGAGGAGGCGTTCCGTCGGTCGGGCGCTTCGGTCGTGCTGACGACGCAGAAGGATCTGGTCCGGTTCACGAGCGATCGCGCCAGGCGATTTCTGCAGGATCTTCCGGCGTATGTCGTCGCGATCCGGCAGGAGTTCGTGAACGATCCCTCGGATTTTGAGGAGATCCTCTCGAAGGTCGCGGAGAAGATGTAGGCGTGGTCGGCTTGGTCGGAACGCCGCGGTTCTCCTGTGGAATCTGGATGGTGTTTCGCATTTCGAACTTCGCTTTTCGGAATTGAACTGTGGCTTCACATCACGCACTTCGCATCGGAATCACGGACGACCATCGAACGCCATCAAAGGTCGAGGAGTATCGTTCCTGGATCTGCGGGGTCGACGCTGATGTCGACATTCAGCTCTTGTCGACCCGCGCCGAGCATCAGGTGTCGGTCGATGCGCTTCATGGACTGCTTCTCACCGGCGGCGGCGATGTCCACCCGAAGTTCTACGGTCGGGACGACCTCGTGGAGCGCGCCGAAGGCGTGGTATTGGAGCGGGATATTTTCGAGCTACGGCTCATCGAGCAGGCGCTCGAGCGGAACCTGCCGGTGCTGGCCGTGTGTCGCGGCATGCAGGCCTTGAACGTGGCCCTCGGCGGCAGTCTGCATGTCGACCTGGGCTCGATGGGGTTTGACGATCACCGTGGTCCCGGTGCCCATGCGCTACACGTCGATCCGCACGCCTTGCTCTTCTTTGCGGCTGCGGCGCGCGAGGTCGAGGTGAACACGTCGCATCATCAGGCGCTCGACCGTCTGGGGAACGGCCTTCAAGCGACAGGGTTCGCCCCCGACGGGGTGATCGAGGCCGTCGAGTGGTCGTCGAAAGAGGGGATGCCGTTCCTCCTCGGTGTCCAGTGGCATCCGGAACGCATCCCGGACACGGTCATGTCACGGAATGTTGCATCGCTGTTCATGCGCGATGCGAAGCGTTACAGGGCTGAAAACGAATAGGAAAGAAAGGGGTCCCAGGGGACCTCTGAAGGATCTGAGAGCGTTTGGAATACTACACACACAGCACGTGAGCCTCGCCCGAGATTGGTGGCGGATCGCGTGAGCGGTTTCTCAATACGAACAATCACTTCACAGTCGAGAAAGGAAGCATCGTTCCCATGGCAACACCTAAATACGTCTATTTCTTCGGGGGCAAAAAGGCCGAAGGGACTGCCGGGATGAAGAATCTCCTCGGCGGCAAGGGCGCGAATCTGGCCGAGATGGTCAATATCGGGCTGCCCGTTCCTCCAGGTTTTACGATCACGACGGAGGTCTGCACCTACTATTACGACAACGGGAAGAAATATCCCAAGGTCCTCGAGAAACAGGTCAAAGAAGCGCTGGTGAAGGTCGAGAAAGCGATGGGTGCCAGGCTCGGCGATGCAAAGAACCCGCTTCTGGTCTCGGTCCGGTCGGGCGCCCGCGCATCGATGCCCGGCATGATGGATACGATCCTGAACCTCGGCCTGAACGACAAGACGGCACAGGCCCTGATCGACAAGACGGGCAACCCGCGGTTCGTCTACGACTCCTACCGTCGTTTTGTCCAGATGTACGGCGACGTCGTGCTCGGCCTGCGGCCTGAAGGGAAGGATGCGATCGACCCCTTCGAGGAGATCATCGAGAGCGCGAAACATGCGAAGGGCGTCAAGTCCGACACGGACCTGTCGGCCGACGACCTGAAGACGCTCGTGGCAAAGTTCAAGGCGGCGATCAAGGAGAAGACGGGAAAGAGCTTCCCGGACGATCCGATGCAGCAGCTGTGGGGCGCCGTCGGCGCCGTGTTCGGATCGTGGATGAACGACCGGGCCATTGCGTACCGGAAGATGTATGACATCCCGGCGTCGTGGGGCACGGCGGTGAACATCCAGAGCATGGTGTTCGGAAACATGGGCGACGATTCCGGCACGGGCGTGGCATTCACGCGCGACGCTGCGTCTGGCGAGAACGTCTTCTACGGCGAGTTCCTGATGAACGCGCAGGGTGAGGACGTCGTTGCGGGCATCCGTACGCCGCTGCCGATCAGCCAGTTGAAGAAAGAGAACGCGAAGATCTACGCCCAACTCGAGAAGAACCGCCAGGTCCTTGAGAAGCACTATCGGGACATGATGGACATCGAGTTCACGATCCAGCAGGGCAAGCTCTACATGCTGCAGTGCCGGGTCGGCAAACGGACGGCCTTCGCCGCCATCAAGATCGCCGTCGACATGGTGGGCGAGAAGCTCATCACCGACCGTGAAGCGCTGACCCGTATCGAGCCCGACGCGCTGAACCAGCTTCTCCGGCCGATCTTCGACCTGAAGGAAAAGGCGTCGGCGGTCACCAACGGTCGCCTGCTTGCCAAGGGACTGAACGCTGGTCCGGGCGCCGCGACGGGACGCATTGTCTTCAACGCTCCCGACGCCGAGGCGTGGGCGAAGCGGGGTGAGACCGTGATCCTCACGCGCATCGAGACCTCTCCGGAAGACATCAAGGGCATGGATGCAGCGGTCGGCATTCTGACGGCCCGCGGCGGGATGACCTCACACGCGGCCCTCGTGGCACGCCAGATGGGAAAGGTCTGTGTCGCAGGTTGCGGTGAGCTCGAGATCAACTACGGCACCCGTACGATGAAGGTGAAGGGGAAGACGCTGAAGGAAGGGGATTGGATCTCGGTCGACGGAACGACCGGCGAAGTGATCGAAGGGAAGCTGCAGACGCGGCCGTCGGAGGTCCTTCAGGTGCTCATCGACAAAACGATGAACCCGAAGGAGGCCCCGGTCTACCAGGAGTTCGCGAAGATCATGTCGTGGGCCGACAAGTACCGCACGCTGAAGATCCGGACGAACGCCGACCAACCTGACCAGTCGGCAAATGCGGTGGCATTCGGCGCCGAAGGCATCGGGCTGTGCCGCACCGAGCATATGTTCTTCGGTGAAGGGAAGATCGGACCGATGCGCGAGATGATCCTGGCCGACACCCTGGAGCAGCGGCGGGCAGCACTTGCGAAGCTTCTTCCGCTCCAGCGGAACGATTTCGCGGGCATCTTCGAGGTCATGAACGGCCGGCCGGTGACGATCCGCACGATCGATCCGCCGCTGCATGAGTTCGTGCCGCACGACGAAAAGGCGCAGCGCGAGCTGGCCCAGCAGATGGGCGTTCCGTACGAGAAGGTGAAGGCCCGCGTCGAATCGCTGCATGAATTCAACCCGATGCTCGGCTTCCGTGGCTGCCGCCTGGGCATCATCTACCCCGAGATCACGGAGATGCAGGCGCGTGCCATTTTCGAAGCGGCCGCCCAGACGAAGAAGAAGGGCATCAACGTGGAACCGGAGGTGATGATCCCGCTCGTGGGCAACGTCAAGGAGCTGGAGCATCAGGCCGCCATTGTGCGGGCGCAGGCAGAAGCGGTCATCAAGGAATACGGGGTGAAGTTCAAGTACCTCGTTGGGACGATGATCGAGATCCCGCGCGGGGCCCTGACGGCCGACGAGATCGCCAAGGTCGCAGAGTTCTTCTCATTCGGGACGAACGACCTGACGCAGACGACGCTCGGCGTGAGCCGGGACGACGCGGCGCGGTTCCTGACGCCGTACGTCGAGAAGGAGATCTACCCGAAGGACCCGTTCGAAGTGCTCGACCGGACCGGTGTTGGCAGCCTGATGCGTATCGCGGTCGACAAGGGCCAGGCGAGTCGCCCCGGCATCAAGCTGGGCATTTGTGGCGAGCATGGCGGCGAGCCGTCGAGCATCGAGTTCTGCCATCTCCTCGGGCTGAACTATGTGAGCTGTTCGCCGTTCCGCGTGCCGATCGCCCGTCTGGCGGCGGCCCGTGCGGCCATTGCAAACCCGCCTTCCGGCAAGAAGGCCGTCAAGGCAAAGGCCCGCAAGCGGTAAGACCGTCGAGGGTCGGGACCATCGTTCCGGCCCTACGGTATTTGGGGACCATCCGCAGGGTCCCGGCACGGTTCGCCGTCGCCGGGACCCCGGCGGTCCGATCATGAATCGAAGGACAACGAGCAATGAAGCTCTCTGATTTTCGCTATCCGCTTCCCCGTAATCTCGTCGCGAAGCACCCGGTGTCGCCCCGCGACCACTCCCAGTTGATGGTGCTCGATCGCACCACCGAATCTGCAGAAGACCGGCGCTTCACCGACGTGGTCGACTATCTGCAGAAGGGAGACTGTCTCGTCGTGAATGAGACCCGCGTCTTCCAGGCGCGCTTGTACGGGAAGAAGGAAAAAACGAACGCCCGGATCGAGGTATTCCTCCTGCGTGAACTGAACGCTGAGGAGAACATCTGGGACGTCATCGTCGACCCGGCCCGCAAGGTGCGGATCGGCAACAAGATCTTCTTCGACGACGGTAAGCTGTGGTGTGAGGTGATCGACAACACCACGTCGCGCGGCCGGACAGTCCGGTTCAACCACAAAGGTGATTTCTTCAAGATCATCGAACGGATCGGCCTGACGCCGTTGCCGCCGTACATCAAGCGTGACCCGACGAACAAGGACAAGGAGTCGTATCAGACCGTGTATGCGCGGGTCCTGGGGGCCGTGGCTGCTCCAACCGCCGGGTTGCACTTCACGAAGGCGCTCCTGAAGAAGATCGAGAAGAAGGGGGTCAAGATCGCCCCTGTCGTTCTCCACGTCGGTCTGGGGTCGTTCCGTCCTGTGGAGGTCGAGGACCTCACGAAGCACAAGATGGATTCGGAGTATTATGAGATTTCTCCGGAGTCGGCTTCGATCATCAACAAGACCATCGACGGGAAGAAGAATGTCTTCGTCGTGGGCACCAGCGCCTGTCGCGCGGTCGAGTCGAGCGTAACTTCCATGGGCCATGTGAAGCCGGCGCGAGGCTGGACTGACAAGTTCATTTTCCCGCCATACGACTTCAAGATCACAGATCGGCTCATCACCAATTTCCATCTTCCAGAGTCGACGCTCCTGATGCTCGTGAGCGCCTTCGCGGGTCATGACTTCCTGATGCGCCAGTACAAGCGGGCGATCAAGGAAGGGTACAGGTTCTACTCGTACGGCGACGCGATGTTGCTGCTCTAGCCTCCGGCGTCGGGGCACGATCTTCGTGGCCCGACGCGTGGTGGCGCACCATGCATCTCGCGCAGCGGAGATCGCACACGTGGAACGTGCTGATCGTAGCTGCCCGTTCGCCTCAACTCGAGCGGAACCAGTCTGGCGGGCGCGACAGTTGCCATGGGCCTCGGGCAAGATCCGACGCGGCCCCTTGCGGAGAGTCTGCTTCACATGCCAACACGACGTCCAAAGGTCTTCGCGATCGTTCCCGCAGCCGGAGCAGGCGCACGCCTCGGCGGGTCCACGCGCAAGCAGTTCCTCCTGCTGCGCGGCAAGCCGATCGTGGTCCACACACTCCAGCAGTTCGAACACTGTCCGGAGGTGGATGAGGTCGCCGTAGCGGTGCCGTCGTCCGCGATCGTGGACATGGAGTCGATCGTCAGCCGATATCGGCTCCACAAGGTGAGCAAAGTGATCGTGGGTGGAGATCAGCGGCAGGATTCAGTGGCACACGTCCTCCGTACGCTCCGGGCCAAGCCGTCGGACATCATCGTCGTTCACGACGGCGTCCGGCCGTTCATTGCACCGAAGAAGATCGCCCAGTCGATCGAGGTCTGTAAAGAGTTCGGTACCGCCGTCCTTGCCGTCCAGCCCAAAGATACAATGCGGCGCTCCAGGGGTGGCGGTTTCTTCGACGAGACCCTCGACCGGGCTGCCCTTTGGCTGGTACAGACTCCGCAGACATTTCGGGCAGATATCCTCCAGAAGGCCTTTCGACAGGCGGCCAAGGACAGGTTCTACTCCACCGACGAGGCGGCACTTGTCGAACGCATCGGGGTCCGGATCCGGATCGTGGAGGGGTCGTATGACAACGTCAAGATCACCACGAAAGAGGATCTTGACCTGGCGATGTTGATCCATGAGCGACTCCAGGGCCGGCCGGAGGATCGGTGATTCTCATTCTTGCCTTTTGGTGTCGAATCTGATATTTTGTCAGGACATTTTGGTTCTCAACACCCAACCACCTATAAGGTCTACCAATGTTCAACATGGTCTTGGTAGTGCTTCTCAGCTACATCGTCGGGTCGATCCCGACAGCCGTCATGCTGTCCAAATGGCGGCACGGGTTCGACATCCGCACGAAAGGTAGCGGAAATGCGGGTGGGACCAATGTGTTCCGGGTGCTCGGCTGGAAGTCGGGCGTGTTCGTGATGGTCGTGGACGCGTTGAAGGGGGTCGTTGCGACCACGATCGTCGCGCGACTCTTCTGGGACCCGTCGCTTCCGTTCTATAATCGGACACCGTTCGACGACTTCACCGTGATCCAACTCATCTGTGGCGGTGCGGCCATCATCGGTCATGTCTGGACGGTCTTTGCCGGGTTCCGTGGTGGAAAGGGTATAGCCACCGCGGCTGGAATGCTTCTTGGTGTTGCACCGACAGAGTTTGCCGTTTCGATCAGCATCTTCCTCGTGGTCTTTTTGGCCTCGCGCTACGTGTCGCTCGGTTCGATCGCGGCGGCCGTCGCCTTTCCGTTGTCCCTCATCGTGCGGTATAATATCTTCATGGACGAGATCCCGAGCTATCGCACGCTCGTCTATTTCAGCGTAGGGGTCGCGTTGTTCCTCATCTACTCCCACCGGACGAACATCCGTCGTTTGATCGCCGGGACGGAGAATAAGATCACCAGCTTCTCGCGCAAGCGATCCGCCGAGAGCTGACGGCCAATCGAAAACACCGGCCCCGCCTGCGGCGGTGTGCGCCGGGGGTGTTGCAGGGCAGGGGCCGATCCGTCACGGTTCGAACATGAATGTTACCGTTCTTGGTGCCGGCAGCTGGGGCACCACGCTCGCGCTTGTGCTCGTCGAAAAGGGGCACCAGGTCACGTTGTGGACCTACAAGGACGCCCAGGCCGAGCAGATGCGTGCAACGCGCGAGAATGCTGCCTTCCTGCCGGGCGTCCTCCTACCGCCTCTCCTTCAGATCTCCACCGACGTCGAAGCTGCATCTACCGGCCGTGACCTGATCGTGGCCGCGGTTCCCGCTCAATTCCTTCGCTCCGTCCTCGAGAGGATCCGGCATCTCGACCTCACGAACACCGTCATCTGCAATGTCGCGAAAGGCATCGAAGCCGAATCGCTCATGACGATGTCCGAGGTGCTCCTGGACGTTCTTGAGCACGAGCAGAAGGAGAACCTTGCCATCTTGTCGGGCCCCAGCCATGCCGAGGAGGTATGCCGAAAGATCCCGACGGCCGTTGTGGCATCTTCGTTCCGCCACAAGACGGCAAAGATGGTGCAGGACGCCTTCATGACGCCGTACTTTCGCGTCTACGTCAACGACGATATCCGGGGTGTCGAACTTGGCGGGGCGATCAAGAACGTCATTGCCATTGCCGCGGGTATCAGCGACGGGGCGGGCTTTGGCGACAACACCAAAGCTGCCATCATGACGCGCGGTGTCTACGAGATCACCAGGTTGGGCGTAAAAATGGGGGCCCAGCCGATCACGTTCGCTGGTCTTTCAGGCATCGGCGATCTCATCGTGACGTGCATGAGCCGCCACAGCCGGAACCGGCATGTCGGTGAGCAGATCGGGAAGGGCCGCAAGCTCGACGACATCCTGAAAGAGATGGTCATGGTCGCCGAGGGCGTCGCCACATCGAAGGCGATCCACGAGTTGGCGAAGAAGCACCACGTCGATATGCCCATGGCATATGAAGTCTACCATGTCCTGTTCGAGGGGAAGGATCCGACGCAGGCCACCTACGACCTGATGACGCGTGACGCCAAAGCCGAGTGATTAAACCGGGAACCGGACGAACTGTCAAACGAGCATCATGTTGACGGAGGCCTCCGATGAAACGCATCTCGGTTCTTGCATTGCTCATTTCCTGTTCATTGATCCAGGCTGTTGCCCAGGACGCCCGTGGCTCAGCGGCGCTGTTCCGACATCTTCGTCTCACTGACCAGCAGCGGCCGGAGGTCGAACGCTTGCAGGCCGAACACCTCAAGCGCATGATCGACCTTCGGGCGAAGACCGCTTCGGCCGGTGTCGACCTTCGATACCTGCTGCGCGCGGACGCCCCACAGCAGGCGGCGATCGAGAAGAAGATCAAAGAGATCGCTGATCTGAAGGCTCAGACCGCTGCACTGCGCCTGGGCCACTGGTTCGCGGTTCAGAAGCTGCTCACCGCTGAACAGCAGTCTATTTGGAAGCGGGCCCTGGTGCAGAGCGCTGACAGTCGGGCTCCCCGTCGGCCATCCGGACGCGTTCCGCGCGGGATGGGTCGGCAGCCCAGGCAAGCGCTGCCAGACGATCGGCCGAGACGCTGAACAACCTCGTGTTCGTAGAACGACGAACGCTCTGCTGAACCTGGATTCGGCAGGGCGTTCTCTTTCTGCGCATTACCTCTGGTCAGGACAAGGTTCTCCGGAGATGTGGGCTGTTGGGAACATCTGGCGCTGGGCTTTTTCGTCATTTTCCCGTACAATACCAGCCATTCCGAAACCCTTTCAAAGGTCCTATCCATGATTCGAAGTACCGTGCTGGTGGTCATCACTGCCCTGCTTTTGATCGGTTGCGGCGGTCCATCGCGTTCATCCAATGTCCCGCTGACCAAGGAAACCGACGATGCGGCCGTTGCCGGGATCCTGTGGTCATATCCCTCACGATGGGAAAAGGGTGCTCCGCGTATGATGCGCGCAGCGACATACAACCTCCCCGCCACCGACGGAAGTGCTGAAGGGGGAGAGTGTGCGGTCTTCTTCTTTGGCGCTGGTCAAGGGGGCGATGTCGAACTGAATATCCAGCGGTGGGCGACGCAGTTCGAAAATGGCGTCACGACGGAGAAGAAGGAGCGAAAGGTCGGGGAGATCCCCGTTACGACCGTGGCCATCGAGGGGGCGTATCTTTCACCCGGTGGTCCGATGATGCAATCACAGGGAAAGAAAGAAAACTACAAACTTATGGGCGCCGTAATTTCGGCTCCCGGCGGCATGGTCTTCTTCAAGCTCACTGGGCCCAAGGCAGTCACGGATGCCGCGGCGTCGGAATTCGATGCCATGGTTGAATCGATCGTCGCCAAGCCGTAACGAAGAGCACATCTTACCGCGTCTCGTGAAGGGTCCCTTCGGGGACCCTTCGTTTTTGCATCATTCGAAGCTTCGTGCGACATGTGTTCTCAGGGATGACCGCACAACCCTCTGATCCTGAAAGGGATTGGCGAGTCATCAGGTGGCCCAATAGAACGATCGGAAGCCGGCTGGGTAAAGAACCTGGCCGGCTTTCGGATTGTCAGATGGGGGGGTATCTTGCCGTATGGCGCTGACGATCGATGATATCCGCACGTATTGTAGGAATAGACCCGGGCACGTGACGGAGGGAATGCCGTTCGGGGACGATGTGCTCGTCTTTAAGGTGAAAGGAAAGATCTTTGCGCTGACAATTCTGACGCGGATTCCGTTTCAGGTCAATCTGAAGGCAGACCCAGAGAAGGCCATTGAATGGCGTGAGCGCTACGAGGGGGTCACGCCAGGATACCACATGAACAAGCGTCATTGGAACACGGTGGTGTTAGACGGAACGGTTCCCGCCGCCGAGGTCTATCGCATGATCGACCATTCCTATGAGCTCGTCGCGCCTCGCATTACGACCCGCCGACATAAACGGGGAAAGACGCAAGGACCGCGGACGAAAGCTCGCACGCGGTCCAGGCAATTCAAGGGGAAGGCGTAGCCCGCCTTCAGCCGTGTGACGCCCGCCGGCGCTGGCGGACCTGAAGCATATAGATGAGCATGATGATCCACGGATTGCGTTCGAGCGACGAGGTGTACGCCGGGATCTCCACTTCACCCAGCCATTTGAATGACAGCTTAGCGCGGGCCGTCATCACAGGCATCCCGCGTCCGTCACGAACCTCGTAGACCCCCTTCCACATCCTGTATCGAACCTGCCACCGCTCGCCCTTCGCCAGCTCGAGGGTTTTTTCAGATGAGAACGCTCGCCCAACGAGTGTGGCCGTGGGAAGTTCTCTGCCCGGTTCGTAGATGCCCACGCGGAGGCGCCAGAAGTCAAGGAACCCGAATTCCCACGAACCGCCGAAGCCCTCGGCCTTGAATCGCTCGGTCAGGATCTTTCCGGATCCATCCAGGCGGGCGGCGATGGTTCCGTCCTCCGCAACGAGCTCATGATGCTCTTTGAAGATCGAAGGCTGGCGCCAGCGAAGGGTTGCTCCGGCCCAGGTTGAGATCGATGTCATGCGTCCTCCGTGGGAGGGGTGGTGCTGTCTGGCCTCGGCGACGCCCGGCGGCCGGCACGTTTGACCGCCTCTGCCAGCAGAAATTCGATCTGGGCGTTGATACTTCTCAGGTCGTCCGCCGCCCAACGCGAGATCGCGGCATGCAATTCCTTGTCGAGGCGCAGGAGTATGTTCTTCTTCTCTGCCATCCGGAGTTCGTTACGACGTTGCGCCGGGTGACGATGCCTGCAGGCCCCGACGATGCACCCACGGAATGATGATCCCGAGCGTGATCGCGAGACGGATGCTTGTTTCCCAATCGATCATGCCCGTTCCGTGTACGATGAAGGAATAGAGGATGGTCACGGTGGCACTCACGAACAACGCGGCCACAGCAGTGACCGCAGACTCTGAGACATATCGAACGGCGTTCATGTGATCCTCTCTCATTGCCCTGCGAGACACGCTAATAGAGCGTACCGGTGTTGATGATGGGCTGGGCCTCCGATTCGGAGACCAGCGCAACCATGAGGTTATTCACCATTGTGGCCTTCTTGTCCTCGTCGAGTTCCACGATCTTCTGTTCGCTCAACATCCGAAGGGCGTCTTGCACCATTCCGACAGCTCCTTCGACGATCTTCTTGCGGGCCGCGATGATCGCCTGGGCCTGCTGACGGCGCAGCATGGCCTGCGCGATCTCCTGTGCATAGGCCAGGTGGCTGATGCGCGATTCGAGCACCTCGACACCGGCGATCTCAAGCCGCGTATGGACCTGCTTCTTCAGCTCCTCGGAGATCTCCACGGTATTCCCCCGGAGCGAGGGACGGTCGTCGTGTGAATCGTACGAATACTCGGTCGCCAGTGACCGGATGGCTGTTTCGCTTTGGATCGCGACAAACTGTTCGTAGTTTTCGACATCGAACGTCGCACGGGCCGTATCGGTCACACGCCAAACGATCACGGCTGCGATCTCGATCGGGTTGCCGTCGTGGTCGTTCACCTTGATCTTGTCGCTGTTGAAGTTGTGGATGCGCACCGAGATGCGCTTCTTCGTCGTGAAGGGATTGACGAACCAAAAACCATCCTCGCGGACGGAGCCGACGTACTTGCCAAAAAGGAGCAGCACGCGCGCTTCATTCGGCGGCACGATGAAGAAGCTGTTCATCGTCAGGAACAGCAGCGCGAAGACGGGGAACACGATCCATAAGACCATCGGATCGTCATTGGAGGCGCCGTAGTAGATGAGGTAGATGTTTGATGCCAACGCCGCGCACCAGACGAACAGGGGGAAGAAGCCGTTGATCCGGCTAGCGTTGCGTTCCGTGACTGCTTTCATGGAAGTCTCCTTTGGTGAAATGCTAGCATAATGATATCAGGGTGATATCACATTGTCAAGTTAATTCTTTCACTCGCAATTCCAAAAAATCGACAAAAATCCACCAATCCTAGGACGATCCCATCCGTCCAGTGTTATCCAGAGTTCCCCGAGGACTCGTATGTCACCGTGAGGGCTCCTTCCGTAGATGCGGTGTTCCGATCTCGGCGACCAGCGGACCCCGGTCCAAAGACTGGAGGGTAGCGGGCACGTCCCTCCACAACTCTCTATATTGAAACCTCCCACCCGAAATCCCGTCCACTAAAAGGTTTGTCCAACTCATGGAGGCACTACTCATGTCGAAGTTTGCAGCATTCGCGCTTCTGTTGCTCGCCGTCCCACTGGCGGTGATCGCGCAGAAGAAGGGGGCCACGGGAACGATGGTCGACATCGACATCCCGTATCAGAAGTTCGTACTCAAGAACGGTCTCACGCTCCTCGTGCACGAGGACCACAAAGCGCCGATCGTAGCCGTGAACGTCTGGTATCACGTAGGATCGAAGAATGAGAAGCCGGGCAAGAGCGGCTTCGCGCACCTGTTCGAGCATCTGATGTTCAACGGGAGCGAGAACTTCAACGACGACTACTTTCAGGTGCTCGAGCGGCTCGGTGCGACCGACCTGAACGGCACGACGAACGAGGACCGGACGAATTACTTCCAGAACGTTCCGACCTCGGCAGTGGATGTCGCTCTCTGGATGGAGTCGGACCGCATGGGTCATCTCCTCGGAGCGATCACGCAGGCGAAGCTTGACGAACAACGCGGCGTGGTCCAGAATGAAAAGCGGCAGGGAGAGAATGAACCCTACGGGATCACCGAAGAGCTCATCACGAAGAGTGTGTGGCCCCAGGGACATCCGTACTCCTGGACCGTCATCGGTTCGATGGAGGACCTGAACGCTGCCTCCCTCGACGACGTCAAGGAATGGTTCCGCAACTACTACGGCACCGCGAACGCCGTGCTTGTCGTAGCAGGCGATATCGACGCCAAGGTCGCGTACGAGAAGGTCAACAAGTACTTTGGCGACATTGAATCCGGCCCGCCGGTCGCACGCCATCAGCAGTGGGTCGCGAAGCGGACCGGGAGCCAGCGCCAGGTGACACAGGACCGCGTGCCTCAGGCCCGGATCTACAAGGTGTGGAACGTTCCGGCATGGGGAACGGAAGACCACGACATGCTCAGCCTGACGGCCAACATCCTGGCCTCTGGCAAGACGTCCCGTCTCTACAAGAAGCTTGTCTACGACAAACAGATCGCAACGAACGTCTCTGCGTTCATCGACAGCCGCGAGATCGGTTCGCTCTTCTATATCATGGTCACCGTGAAGCCGGGAGAAGACCTGGCAGCGGCGGAACGAATGGTCGATGAAGAGCTGGCTGCATTACTGAAGTCAGGACCCACGGAAAAGGAGGTCCAGCGCGTTCGCACGCAATACGTCGCGAACTTCGTCCGTGGCATCGAGCGCATCGGCGGTTTTGGCGGCAAGTCGGATATCCTTGCGATGAGCCAGACCTATGCGGGCGATCCGCAACACTACAAGACTACGCTCAAGCGGATGCAGAGCGCCTCGGCAGCGTCGATCCAGGCCGCTGCAAAGGCATGGCTGAGCGACGGCGTCTATACGCTTGAGGTCCATCCCTTCCCGAAGCTCGCTGCGGCGCCGGTCGATTCGTCGGTCCGAAAGCAGCTGCCGAAGGCGGGCGAACCGCCCAAGGCCACCTTCCCAGCACTGCAGCGCGCAACCCTGTCGAACGGCGTCAAGGTGATCCTGGCGGAGGTGCCCTCGATCCCGATGGTCAACCTGTCGATGCGTTTTGATGCAGGATATGCGGCCGACCAATTCTCTGCCCCCGGGACGGCGAACATGACGCTGAACATGATGGATGAGGGGACGAAGAAGCGGTCGGCGTTGCAGATCAGTGAAGAATTGGCCATGCTCGGGGCCGGATTAGGCACGGGTTCCGACCTGGATATGTCGGCAGTCTCCCTGTCGTCGCTGACGTCGAACCTCGATGCCGCCCTCGATATCTGGGCTGATGTGATCCTGAATCCGTCATTCCCGGCTGACGAGCTCGACCGTCAGCAGAAGCAGACCCTGGCGCAGATCCAGCGCGAAAAGGCGACGCCGATCCAGATGGCCCTGCGCGTCTTCCCGAAGCTGTTGTACGGGACGGGCCATGCTTACAGCGTGCCGTTCACCGGGTCAGGCACGGAAGCGGCGGTCTCCGCGCTGAAACGCGAGGATCTCGTCAAGTTCCATCAGACGTGGATCCGCCCGAACAACGCCACGCTCGTCGTGGTCGGGAAGACCACGTTG
>CAYYOV010000012.1:0-5897 GCA_964473365.1 uncultured Ignavibacteriaceae bacterium | reverse complement strand
GACGTGGATCCGCCCGAACAACGCCACGCTCGTCGTGGTCGGGAAGACCACGTTGACCGAGATCCAGCCAAAGCTCGAAAGACTTCTGAAGGACTGGAAGCCGGGCACGATGCCCACGAAGAACGTCGGGACTGTCGGACTGACCCAGCAGACGGTGTACATCATGGACAAGCCGGGGGCGCTGCAATCGGTGATCCTGGCCGGACATGTCGCTCCTCCGCAGAACAATCCGAACGAGATCGCCATCGACATGATGAACACGGCGCTCGGCGGATCGTTCACTGCCCGCATCAACATGAACCTGCGTGAGAACAAGCATTGGTCCTATGGAGCGCAAACGCTGCTGTTCGGCGCCCGCGGGCAGCGTCCATTCCTCGTCTATGCGCCGGTGCAGACCGACAAGACCAAGGAGTCGATGCAGGAGATCTCCAAGGAGCTGAATGACGTTTTGGACGCCCGTCCGATCACTGAGGACGAATGGAAGAAGGTGCGCGAGAGCAAGATCCTCGAGCTCCCGGGTTCCTGGGAAACGATGAATGCCATCGCCGGGTCGATCAACGAGATCATCCGTTTCGGGTATGACGATTCGTATTTCCAGACGTACGCCGATCAGGTCCGCGGCGCGTCGCTCGACAAGCTCAACGCAGCGGCCAAGGCGGTTGTGAAGCCTGCATCCGTCGTGTGGGTGGTCGTCGGTGACCGTGCGAAGATCGAGAACAACGTGCGGGAACTGGGCTACGGAACGGTGAAGTTCCTCGACAGCGACGGGAAGGTGGTGGAGTAGAGAGGGAGGGTCAGAGGCTTGCCCTGAGCGTGAGCGAAGGGTCAGAAGCCAGAGGCTTGCCCTGAGCGTGAGCGAAGGGCCAGAGGCCAGAGGCTAAAGACCAGATGCAGAGGATGGCCTAGTGTGCCTGCCTCCGAAGTTGCCAGCAGCGCCTCAGGTGAAAGCCTGGGGCGCTGGCATGTACGGCTCGACCCAATGTCGTGCCGTGGATGGTCGGTCAGCTCACGGATGTTCGGTTGGAGGTTTCGACTCGACAGGGTAAAGCTCCGGATCGAGGGAGGACCACTCTTCGTACGACCCATCGTACAACCGGACAGGAAATCCGAGCATGCGGGCCGCGTGAAGGATGACCGTGGCCTGCTGGCCGACATGGCAGTAGGCCACGACCGTCGAACCTTTCTTGACCCCTGCATCCCGAAAGATGCGCTCCAACGCTGCGACCGGCTTGTACTGATTGAGCGAGTCGACGACGCTGGTGTACGGCAGGCTGATAGCCCCCTTGATGTGGCCTGGCCGGGTCCCGCCGCCGGAGCCCTCGTAGAAATTTGCCGAGCGAGCATCGATGATCGTGACCGATGGGTCGCCAAGAGATGCTCGAACCTCATCGGCCGTCGTGACGAACTGTCCGAGCGTTGAAAGCGTCAAGGAAGTCCGCAGTACCTGCGGAACTTCTGTGGTCACGGCTCCGCCTGCCCGCTTCCAGGCCTCTATCCCGCCGTCCAAAAGCGCGACCCGGCCGTCAAACCCGAAGTAGTCAAGCGAGAGGATCGTTCGTGTGGTCGTCGAAACGGTCCCTCCCGTGAAATAGACGACGACACGGGAGTCGTTTGAAAGACCAAGGTCCTGGAGGACGCGTCGTGCCTCTTCCGGAGGCGCCATTTCCGTCGATCCATCTGGAGTCGAAGGGGAGAGCCAGGAGAACCAGATGAACCTCGCATCTGGGATGTGTTCGCGGAGGTAGTCCCGACGATTGAACGCCACGTGCAGAATGACCAGATCGGGCTCTGAGTGACGGTCGATCAGCCAGAGGGCGGAGACCGTTGGAGGCATCGGGCTCGTGTTCTGTGACGACGCAGGAGTCCACGTTAGCAACAGAACTGCGAAACACACCAAACCGGGTGCAATTGAGCGGAGACGCATTGGTTGGGCCCTTTCCTTCGCCCGGGAAAATACGCTTTCTGCTCACGATGCAAAACCTTAGGCGATGACAACGCAGGACCCGGATTGCCAGGGGCGTTTCCGCTCGCTCGTACAGAGGGGATCGCGGGACATTGTGTTTCCGTGCGGCGGAAGCTACTTTCCATTGGACATGTTCATCCTACAAGGGGAACAAGATGACCAGCCCCCGTACTCGATCCCTTTTGGGTCTCCTGTTGGCTCCGTTGGCGCTGACACCGACTCTTGCACAATTCACGGTCGGCATCGGCGATGCCGTCGTAAGCGCGCAGACCGGCCGCTACGTCTACCGTCCTTCGGTGGCCGCGAGTCCGAACGGTCAATTCGCCGTTTCCTGGGGAGATGAACGCCCCACGAGCGACGGCCGGCTCTACGGCACCGGGAGCATCTACATGTCGATGTTCGAGCCGAATGGAACACCCACCGTTTCCAACACACGCGTGGACGGGATGACGTTCGGATTTTTCCACGACTTCTCGCTGTACCACTCGGCGGCCACGTTCCTTCCATCCGGGGTGCTCGTCGTGGCGTACCATGTCGATGCTCGAACGACGATCGAAAGCATCAAGTTCGACGATATCTATTACTCGGCCTATTCACCGGCGGGCGTTCGAACGGCGCTTCAGGTCCAGCTGAACAAGGTCAACGGCAGCGGAAGCGGGTACGGCTATCAGCCGTCTCTAGGACCTCACGGGCCGAACTTCCTCGTCGCGTATCGCTACTACGTGAGCGACGCGTACAACATCGGCATCTCCTCGGTCGACGGCTCGACCGGAGCCCTTCTCGGCAACGCCGTTCCGATCTCAGACAACACGACGAACAATCGCATCTATCCGTTCGTGGCCAGCAACGGATCGCACGTCGTGGTGGTATGGACCGACGGACGGACGGAACCATCGAGCGGGGACATATACATGCAAAGGTTCGTCAATGGATCGGCCGTCGGTGGGAACACGCGCGTGAATACCGATGCTGCGGGTGGTGTCAACCTGTATGCCCGCGTCGCCATGAACGCATCCGGGAATTTCGTTGTCGTATGGGTCGATACGAGGAGTCATCCTGGAGGCGACCTCTACGCGCGCGTCTTCTCTTCCAACGGAACAGCGCTCGGGCCGGAGTTCAAGTTGACTGCCTCCAATTCGATCTTCAACGAATATCCGCCCGGTGTTGTCATGGACGCCTCAGGTGACTTTGTGGTCACGTGGGCAGACTCCCTGCTCAACAAGCCGTTCAGCGCGAAGACGCGGGCTTTTACGTCGGCCGGGTCGCCTCTGATCCCGATCACCGAGCTCACGACGTCGTACGCGACCGCCGGATCGATCCAACCCGACGTTGCACTCGGTCCGGGAGGGACGTTGGTCTATGCCTGGCTGGACGGTCGTCTCGACGCGTCGTACGGTCGTATCTTCGTCAAGACGGCGTCGATCGCAGGGGTCACGCACGCGGACGACGAAGCGGCGGGATCGGCGACGGCGTTCGGCCTCGACGCAAACTATCCCAACCCATTCAATCCGTCGACGAACATCGTCTACCACCTCTCCAGGGCTGGCTGGGCCCGCGTCACGGTGTACGACCTCCTTGGCCGCGAAGTGGCAAGGCTCGTGGATGAAGGATCCCCCGCCGGCACGTTCGTCATCCCCTGGCGGCCCGGGGATGAGCCAAGCGGTATCTATGTCGTCCGGCTCGACGTCGATGGAGGGTCGTCGTTCCGGAAGATCACCTTGTTGAGATAGCGCAGACCACGCCAACTGAACCTGCTTCGCAGAAGAACAGGCCGTATATTAAGTCACACACGTTCACGACCCTATGATGCCCCAGAAGCAGACCACATCGCTTGCGTCCCATTTCGACCGGTTCCGCCGCCATATTGTCGGCATCGACCAGCGCTTTCGGTCACCGTACGGGGATCAGACGATCCTGTACGTCGATTGGACCGCCAGCGGACGATTGTACGCTCCGATCGAACAGAAGCTGCACGAGACCTTCGGACCATTCGTCGGAAATACCCACTCCGAATCGAACGTCACCGGCACCTCGATGACGCAGGCCTACCACTATGCCGGCGAGATCATCAAGAAGCACGTCCATGCGGCCTCGAATGACGTCCTTCTGAACGTCGGTTTCGGCATGACCTCGGCCATCAACAAGTTACAGCGTATCCTGGGCCTGCGCGTCCCCGAACAGCTTCGGGACCGGGTGGAGCTTCCTGCGGCGGAGCGACCTGTCGTGTTCGTGACGCACATGGAGCATCATTCGAACCAGACCTCGTGGGAAGAGACGATCGCCGATGTCGTCGTGATCCGTCCCGACCGCCAGGGGCTGATCGATGTGGGCGACCTTGAAGTGCAGCTCGACGCCTATCGTGACCGGAAGGTGAAGATCGGGTCGTTCACGGCCTGCTCGAACGTCACCGGGATCCGAACGCCGTATCATCGGCTCGCGAAGATCATGCACCAACATGGCGGATGGGCATTCGTCGACTTTGCGGCCGCGGCCCCTTACGTGGCCATCGACATGCATCCGGCCGACCCGCTCGAAAGGCTCGACGCCATCACATTCTCTCCGCACAAATTCCTCGGCGGACCGGGCACGTCCGGCGTGTTGATCTTCGATTCCGGTCTGTATCACTTGAAGACCCCTGATCAACCGGGGGGCGGCACCGTGCTCTGGACGAATCCCTGGGGTGGACATCGCTATGCGCCGGAGATCGAGATCCGGGAGGATGGAGGCACGCCAGGTTTTCTGCAGGCCATTCGTTCGGCGCTGAGCGTCACGCTGAAAGAGGAGATGGGGGTGGACATGATGGCCGCCCGAGAGGCCGAATTGTGCGAACGGATGTTCCGCGGCCTAACGACGGTCCCGGGACTCGTGTTGCTGGCGGACGCGCATCGGGAGCGCCTGCCGATCTTCTCGTTCTATATCGAGAACGTCCACTACAACCTGATCGTGAAGCTGCTGAACGACCGGTACGGTATCCAGGTGCGTGGCGGGTGTTCGTGCGCCGGTACGTACGGCCACTACCTGCTCCACGTGGATCCCGCCACGTCGGCAGAGATCACGGACAAGATCGACCACGGCGATCTGTCGTCGAAGCCCGGCTGGGTGCGGATCTCACTCCACCCGACGACGACGGACGCAGAGGCGGACCGCGTGATCGAGGCACTCGGAGAGATTGCGCGCAACCACAAGACTTGGGCAGACGAGTACCAGTATTCGACGAGGACGAACGAGTTCCATCACAAAGGTGATGCGGGGGACGGGGGAGGCCGAGTTCGCGAGTGGTTCAGCTTGTGAGGATAGAGGAAAGAGGATAGAGGATAGAAGCAGGGGAAGATCACCGCGTTCCATCGGTTCGTGAGACGAACCAGCATTCCACGTTTACGACTCACTTCCTGAGGGGGAAGTCCATGATCCAGATCCGCAGCTACGAGGACCTCACAGTCTACCAGCGACTCTACGAACTAGTATTGGAGGTGCATAAGGCATCGTTGAGCTTTCCGAAGTTCGAACTCTACGAATTGGGGTCACAGCTTCGACGATCATCGAATTCAGCTCCAGCAAATCTCGCAGAAGGCTGGAGCAACAAACACATCAAGATGTATCTCGAAGGTATCAATCGAGCGCTTGCTGAGGTTCGGGAGACCCGTCATCATCTCAAGGTTGCGCATGGCAAAGGATACTTTACCGACGAGTCGTTGAGGTCGTTTCTCGGCCGCTACGAAGAATGTCGCCCGATGCTCCGAGGTCTGGAGAGGTCCCTCGCTGGCAGGGATTGATCATTCCCACGACCGTTCCCCCATCCATTATCCTCTATCCTTCATCCTCCTATGAAGCCGCTTCTGGGACTTCTCATCACGCTTTGTTCGCTCTCCTTCGGCCAATCCCGCGCCCGCGACCTGGGTGTTCCGTTTGAAGGGACGCCGGGGAAGCTCAATGC
>CAYYOV010000011.1:85836-89248 GCA_964473365.1 uncultured Ignavibacteriaceae bacterium | reverse complement strand
GCGTGGCCGTGACCTACGAGGCCGAAGCGGAAGAGATCACGAGCGAGAACGTTGTGGTTGAGATACTGAATCAAGTCGAGGTCCCCTAGGAATTGTCGACTGTCGTATGTGGATTGACGAATATCGGCGAATGAGATGGCTGTGAGCTGCCCGGCGATAATCGACATTCTCAAATCGTCACTCGACAATTCCTTGGACATCGTGGTCACCTTCTGATTTCAATTGGACACCAAGGAGCTTCTCAAGAAAGTCCGTCATCTGGAGATCCGCACCCGCGGCCTGGTGAACCAGGTCTTCTCGGGCGAGTACCACTCCGTCTTCAAAGGAAGGGGAATGGCGTTCTCCGAGGTGCGCGAATACCAGGTGGGGGACGAGATCCGCACGATCGACTGGAACGTCACGGCCCGGCTGAACCATCCGTTCGTCAAGGTGTTCGAGGAAGAGCGCGAGCTGACCGTCATGCTGCTCGTCGACATGAGCGGCTCTCAATACTTCGGATCGCAACAAGCCCTCAAGCGCGATGTGGCGGCCGAGGTCAGCGCCATTCTGGCGTTCTCGGCCATGAAGAACAACGACAAGGTCGGCGCGATCCTGTTCGCCGGAGATGTCGAACGGTTCATCCCGCCCCGCAAGGGCCGGTCGCATGCGCTCCGCATCGTCCGCGAACTGCTCTCATTCGAGCCCACATCGACGTCGACGAACATCCGTGGCGCGCTCGAGTACCTCAATCACATTCAGAAGAAACGGAGTATCGTCTTCCTCATCTCCGACTTCATGGATGACGGGTATGAAGCGGCGTTGCGCATCGCGGGCAAACGCCACGACCTCATCGGTCTCGTGCTGCAGGACCCTCGCGAGATGGACCTTCCGCCCGTCGGCCTCATCCCGCTCCGCGACGCTGAGTCAGGAGATGTGCGATGGGTGGATACGTCCGACCGCCGGCTTCGAACCGCCTACAAGGCGAACCGCCTTGCCGTCCAGCAAGCCCGCAGATCGCTCTTCCTGAAATCCCGTCTGGATGCAGTGGAACTGCGCCTCGACCAGCCCACGATGAAACCGCTGGTGGACTTCTTCCGTCTCCGGGAGCGAAGGTGGTGAACTCTGTGGACATGACAGGGATGAGAGATTTGAGCGGAGGGTCGAGGAACGACTGGAGGACTGTCCTGCCCCGCGTCCTGCTTCTCTCCGTACTCCTCACTCCTCTCTCCTTCGTCGCGGTTTCTTCCCTCCAGGCCCAGGAGGTCGGTCTCACCGCGTCGTCGGATCGGAAAGCGCTCCGCCTTGGAGAGCCGGTCAGCGTCACCGTGACGGCCCGGGTCCCGGCTGCGATCGACACCATCGGACCGATGATCGCCGACAGCGCTGGCCTGTTCCAGGTGCTGTCGATCGTCAAGATGGACGAACGAGAGTGGACGTTCGAGCTCATGACGATCGACACGGGAACGGTCTTCCTCCCGCCGATCGCCTTCGGGTACACGAAGAAGGGCGACACGGTGCGGACGACGGCATACACCAACTCATTGTCCTTCACGGTCGCCGGTGTGTCGGTCGCGAAGGACGCGGATATCAGGGACATCAAACCCCCGATGTCCGCCCCGTGGAAGTGGGAGGACCTGTGGCCGTTCCTGCTGTTCGCACTTCTTGTGGCCGGCGGGCTCTATCTCTTCCAGCGCTACCGGAAGAAGATGGCGGTCGGGCCTGAGCCGGAACCCGATGCGCCCCGCATAGCCCCGCATGTCAGAGCGCTCAGCGAGCTTCGGGTGCTGGAAGAGCGGAAGTTGTGGCAGCAGGGGATGGTGAAGGAATTCTACTCGGAGGCTACGGAGATCATCCGGCGGTTCTTCGAGGGACGGTGGAGGTTCCCAGCGCTGGAGATGACCACCGACGAGATCCTGCTGTCGCTGCGTGGCAAGCCCGAAGCTGAGGCGTTGAGAGCCACGCTCGGAACGTTCTTCGTCCGTGCCGACCTCGTGAAGTTCGCCAAGTCGCAACCGACGCCCGAGGACCATGAGGACGAACTGAAATCGGCGTACGCCATCGTGCGCGCGATGACGCCAGCGGAAGAGCCAGCCGCGACGGAGGTCCCCGATGTTCGGTGATCAGTTCGCCGACGGGCTCTATCTGTGGCTGTTGCTCCTCGTGCCACTCGCCGCCGCCTATGTGTGGTGGCGCAGGCATCGCCTTGTGACAGACCTGCGCTTCTCCTCGATCAGGCCGTTCCTGTCAGGGCCGCGCGGATGGCGCGAACGGCTTGTACGACTTCCTGCCGTCCTGCGTCTGCTGGGCATCGCCGTTCTCATCATTGCCTTGGCACGGCCGCAGTCGATCTCGACGCGCGAAAGCGTCAACACAGAAGGGATCGACATCGTCCTCGTCCTCGACATCAGCGGCAGCATGCTCGCCGAGGATTTCAGCCCGAACCGTCTCGTGGCCGCGAAGGACGTCGCGGGCGAGTTCATCAAGGGGCGCGAGAACGACCGGATCGGTCTGGTCGTCTTTTCCGGCCAGAGCTTCACGCAATGCCCTTTGACGACCGACTACGGGGTGCTGCTGAGTCTGCTGTCGGAGATCAAGAACGGCATGATCGAAGACGGCACCGCCATCGGCCTTGCGCTCGCGAACGGCGTCGGCCGGTTGAAGGACAGTCAGGCGAAGAGCAAGGTCATGGTCCTGCTGACCGACGGCGTCAACAACCGTGGAGAGATCGACCCGATCACGGCGGCGCGATTGGCGGCGACCTACAACATCAAGGTATACACGGTCGGCGTCGGAGCGCAGGGTATGGCTCCGTTCCCCCAGCAGACGCCGTTTGGGATTCGGCGGATCCTGCAGCCCGTCGACCTGGACGAGAAGACGCTGAAGACGATCTCGGAGATGACGGGAGGCACCTACTACCGGGCGACCGACAACCGTGCCCTGCGGGCGATCTACCGCGAGATCGATCAACTCGAACGTACGAAGATCGAAGTGACGGCATACAGGCGGGTGAGCGATCTCTTCGGGAATTGGCTCTGGATCGGCGCAGGCCTTCTGCTGCTCGAGATCCTCCTGAGCGCGACCGTCCTTCGGAAGATCCCGTGAGGAAGAATGAAGCAGGAAGTAGGATGTATGAAGTAAGATGTAAGACGTAGGAAGTAAGATGTGAGAAGTAAGATGTAGGATGTAAGAAGTAAGATGTAAGATGTAAGATGTAAGATGTAAGATGGAGTGTCCTATGGTCTCCGGCCTCCGGCTTCTGGCCTCTGGCCTCTGGTTTCTGGCCACTGATTACTGACTACTGATCACTGATTACCGATCGCCGACTTCTGGCCTCTGGTCCCTGGCCTCTGGCTACTGATCACTGACCACTGAACACTGAACACTGAACACTGGCTTCTCACTACACCTCCCATGCTCCGCTTCCAACATCCCG
>CAYYOV010000011.1:53339-85736 GCA_964473365.1 uncultured Ignavibacteriaceae bacterium | reverse complement strand
AACACTGAACACTGGCTTCTCACTACACCTCCCATGCTCCGCTTCCAACATCCCGACCTTCTCTGGCTGCTCCTGGCAGTCCCGCTGCTTGCCGCGGGATTTGTCGGGCTGCATCTGTGGAATCGGAACCTGTTGCGTCGCTTCATCGCACCCGGACTCTGGCCGCCGTTGTTGGCCGATGCGAGCGTCGTGAAGCGAGGCGCGAAGCAACTGCTCCTCCTGTTGTCTGTCGCGTGCCTCGTGATGGCGCTGGCCAATCCTCAGATCGGAACGCGCTTGGAGGAGGTGAAACGTGAGGGCATCGACCTGTTCGTCGCTCTCGATGTCTCCTTGAGCATGAAGGCGGAGGACGTCCGGCCCAGCCGACTCGAAAAGGCCAAGCGTGACGTTTCGCAACTCCTGCGAAAGCTGGCGGGGGATCGGGTGGGACTCATTGTGTTCGCCGGAGATGCGTTCGTTCAGTTCCCGCTGACGGCTGACTATGCCGCCGCAGATCTGTTCATCTCGACGGTCGACGTCGAATCGGTGCCGACGCCCGGGACCATGATCGGCAGCGCCATCGACAAGGCACTCGAGTCCTTCACGAAGGACCAACCGACGCAGAAAGCCATCGTGATCGTGAGTGACGGAGAGAACACGGAAGGCGATGTGCTCGGTGCAGTTGAAAAGGCGTCAACCGCCGGAGTAAAGGTCTACACAGTGGGCATGGGAACGCTCGAAGGAGGACCGATCCCCATCGGTGGGTCGGACTATAAACGCGACATGAGCGGAAATGTCGTCGTTTCAAAACTGGATGAATCAATGCTGCGTCAGGTGGCGACCGCAACGGGAGCGCGGTATCTGCGCGCAACGAGCGGCGGCAACGAGATCGACGACGTCTTCAAGGAATTGTCGACGCTGGAAAAGACGGAATTCGGGTCGAAGCAGGTGACCGGCTATGAATCGCGATATCAAGTGCCTCTGGCATTTGCCATCCTCTTTCTTCTCCTGGAACTCTTGCTCTCCGAGCGACGTGGTGCGATCTTGCAGGGGTTGCGACGGGCGTTGCGGGGTGGTCCGATCTCACCGGCAGCGATCCTGGCAACACTTCTGACGATCACGGCGGTGCCGGCCACAGCCCAGAGCGTGCGAGACCACGTCAAAGACGGCAACAAGCTCTTCGACAAGGGGAAGTATGCGGATGCGGAAGCGGCATATCGCCAGGCGTTAAGCAAGGACCCCACGTCTGGAGTCTCGCATTTCAACCTCGGCGACGCGCATTTTCGTCAGGATCGGCACGAAGAGGCGGCCCGGGCATTCAGCAACTCGGCGATGAACCTCGATGCCGGACCCGATCGATCCACTGGGTACTACAATCTGGGGAATGCACTCTTCAAGGCGAACAAACTGGACGAAGCGATCGAGGCATACAAGCGGGCCTTGCGGAACGACCCCGATAATGACGATGCTCGCTACAATCTCGAGGTCGCGCGCAACAAACGACAGCAGCAACAACAGCAACAGCAGCAGAAGCAAGACCAGAAGAAGGACCAGAACCAGGACAAGCAACAGCAGCAGGACCAAAAACAGGACCAGAAGCAAGACCAGCAACAGCAGGACAAACAAAAACAGGATCAACAACAGCAGAATCAGCAGCAACAACAAGACCGGACGCGCCAGCAACAACAGAAGAACCAGATGAACAAAGAGGAAGCCGAGCGAATGCTCGAGGCGCTTCGGAACAACGAGAAGGACATCCAGAAGAAGCTCCAGAAGCGCCCGGCCGCCCGAGTTCGGGTGGAGAAGGACTGGTAGCCGATCATCGCGTCCAACATCATCGTATTTGCCGGACCCCGTGCCTCGTGGTCGGCAACTCACACAATAGCGAACCCAACGTTGCCAAAGGCTCTTTCCATAGTACTCTGCGTGCTCGCACTCGTGGCGCCAACAGCGTCTCGAGCGCAAGATGCTACGTTCATCGCAACGGTCGAGCCCGACCGTGTCGGAGCGGGTGAGCAGTTCCAATTGCAGCTCACGTTCAGCGGGAACAGCACGACCCTCCCGAGCGGCCTCAAGCCCCCCGACTTCGGCAAGTTCGTCGTCATCAGCGGACCGAACACGTCGCAATCCATTCAGTTCGTCAATATGCGGGCGTCGGTACAGCTCACCTACTCGTATGTTCTGTACGCCCGCGAACCCGGCACGTACACCATCGGGTCGGCAAGCGTCGACTACAAGGGCGCAACGGTCAAGACCGAACCTGTAAAGGTTGTGGTGGAAAAAGGCAAGCCCGCGCCAAAGGCCGGTGCGGCAGAAGCGGGTGCAGCTCAAGCAGTGGGGGACAATATCGTGCTCGTCGCTAGCGCGGACCGCAAGCGGGTCCGTCTCGGCGAGCAGGTGACGGTTACCTGGAAGATCTACTACCGAGTGGCGACCTCGCTGTCGCGCATCTCCAAGATCCCGACCTTCGAAGGATTTTGGGGAGAAGATTTCGACCTGCCGAAACAGGTTGAACCGCCGACGGAAACATTGAACGGCAAACAGTATCGGGCGGCTGTTCTTAAACGCACGGCCCTCTTTCCGTCACAGACCGGACGCCTGACGGTCGGCCCGATGGAGTTGGTCGCCGCCGTCCAGCTGCGCTCGCAGAATCGCAGCCGTGATCCGTTCGACCAGATCTTCAACGATCCGTTCTTCCAAAACTTCCAAACGGTGGAGTTGTCGTTCGCGTCAGACCCGCTGACGATCACCGTAGACCCATTGCCGTCAGGAGCCCCCGAAGGTTTCGGCAATGCCGTGGGACGCTATACATTTTCCGCGTCGGTCGACAAGAACGAGGTCAAAGCGGGCGATGCCGTGACACTTCGCATGACCGTGAATGGGACCGGCAATCTCAAACTTCTGACGCTGCCGAAGCCCGTCGTTCCCGGCGATATCGAAGCATTCGAGCCGAAGCTGACGGAGGAGATCTCGCGTGAGGGCGGCTCGGTGAGCGGCAAGAAGTCCTCCGAGATCGTCCTCGTTCCACGCAACGAAGGCCGCCGCGTGATCGATCCGATGCGGTTCAGCTATTTTGACCCTGCGAAGAACGCCTACGTGTCGCTCTCGTCACCGCGATTTGAATTGAAGGTCCTTCCGGGCCGGGAATTGGCGATGTCTGCGGAAGGGTTCAGCAAAGAGGACGTTCGTTTGCTCGGCCAGGACATCCGGTTTATCAAACTCGAACTCGGCTCGCTTGAGCCAATCGACGGGGCAGGTGTCTTTGGCGCCGGCGTTTTGGCCGCACTGTTCCTTCCTCCGCTCGCATTCATCGGGGCCTACGTGACCCGCCGGCGAATGGAACGGATCTATGGAGATCTACCGACATTGCGATTCGAACGGGCGGGCAGGGAGGCGTCGAAGAGACTCCAGCAGGCGAAACGGCTCCTGGCCCAGGGAAATGCGGAACAATATCACGCCGAGCTCTTGCGGGCACTCACCGGCTACTTTGAACATAAACTGCGCTTGCCGAAAGCCGCAACAAGCACGGAAGAGATCCTCGCACGCTTGAAGACGAAAAGCATCAGCGAGGAGACGTTGGCCAGTGTCCGCTCCACCATGGAACGGGCGGAGTTTGCGCGCTTTGCACCCGGAGGGGACACCCGCGAGGGTCGACAGGACCTGCTCGATGCGGCTGCGCTTGCCATCGAAGACATCGAACGGACGTTCAAACGATGAGACCGAACACCGAAGGTGGATCTCGTTTGAACTGCCGCGCGACGTTGACAGTGATCGCATCCGTGGTGTTCGTAGCGCTCGCGGTTGCGGGGGAGCCGGATTCAACGTTCGCCCGCGCGAATGATCTGTACCGGGCTGGCGCGTACGGTCAGGCAGCCGAACGCTATGAATCCATCGCATCGCAGGGTTTCGTCAGCGGAGAGCTCTACTTCAACCTCGGCAATGCATATTATCGCGATGGCAATGTCGGCCGGGCGATCCTGGCCTTCGAGCGGGCCGCGCGTCTCCGGCCGTCGGACGACGACGTCGCGCACAATCTTCGCCTCGCACGGCTCAAGGCCGTCGACCGGATCGACCCCGTGCCGGAGTTCTTTCTTGTGGCGTGGCTGCATGCGGCGAGCGAAGTGATCGCGCCGACTGTCTCGAGGACCCTCTTTTTGTTCCTTTGGGCGGTGGTCTTCGGGTCTCTCGTGGCGCTCTACCTCGGCCGGACGGCTGCAATGGTACAGTGGTCGAGGCTCGTTTTCTTCGTGGCAGTTCCATTTGCGGTCCTGATTGGAGGTCTGTGGGCCGCCCAATTGACCATGCTCAATGACGACCATGCCGGGATCATCCTTACGCCGACGGTGACAGTCCGGTCGTCTCCTGACGCAAACGCTGTAGATGCATTCGTGATCCACGAAGGATTGAAAGTTGAACTCGGTGTAACCGTCGACGGTTGGACCCGCGTCACGCTGGCCGATGGCAAAGTTGGATGGGTGAAAGCAGGAGATGTCGAGCCGATCTGAACCGGGTTTGGGAACGGGAAATCCGTACATTGAACTTCACGGACACTTAGCTCAGCTGGTTCAGAGCACCGCCCTTACAAGGCGGGGGTCGTAGGTTCGAATCCTACAGTGTCCACAAGGAACGAGGGGTCGATGTTTGTAACTGGGAACCAGTGCTGCTCGTATACACCGGGAACGGTGGAGCAGAAAAAACCATGGCTCAGATTCAACCACGCTGGATGCTTGAAAGTCTGCTCATTCCGGAGGGTTCCAAAGCCCAGGTTCGATTTGCCGTTCCCTCCGAAGGGATCGCGACACTCCGCGTCTTCACAACTCTCGGCCAGCAGATCAAGACGTTGTTCAACGGTCTTGTCGAGCCCGGTCGGCAGTATGCTGTCGAGTTCACGGCGGAGGATCTTCCGTCAGGGTTCTATCTTGCTCGACTCGACCACGAAGGTCGCCATGTCATGCACCGTATGAAGCTGTCCCACTAGCCAGAAAAGAACCGACAGTGAGATCACGGCCCCGGAGGGATTTGGTCCGGGGCTGTCGAATTTTACCACACGGCGACTTGCGAATGTGCAATGATGGTAGGAACTATTATCCTACGTGGGTACGTGATGTCGCTCATGGGAGGTCTTGTGCTCGACCTCAGATTATGCTAGTATACAATTGACGAGGTGCATCCAGAGATTCCCCTTGAGTTGACTGATCTTCGTTCCTGCTCGTGCGCGACCCCCAACGAACATATCGATCCGCTTCTGTCGCTCTTGCGGTCGTCTTCTCACTGACGTCCATGTCGAGGGCGCAAACGACATTGTGGAAAGGCACCGTATCGTCGTCATGGAAGGATCCCGCTAACTGGTCGAATGGTATGCCAGGAGCGAAGTCTCCCGTCATTGTGAATGTGGGATCAACGGACGTGTATGACGTTCTCGTTGCGCGCCCGACTGATGGAGATACTGCTCGGGCTGGCTCGCTAACGCTTCAAACAGGGGGACGCATCTGCCTTGACCCGGAACCGGACGCGGGAGCACTCATTGTGCATGGGAAGACCCGCATTCTAAACGGAGGTTCTCTCATAGTCCGCAGCGGCCGAATGGAATTCCGAGATGATGTTCGCATCAACAACGGGGCTCTTCTGGACTGCGGGAGTGGCCATGTCTTCTTCTCGGGGAAGAAATTCGAGATCGCCCCCGGCGGGATGATCGTCAGCGAGAGTTCGACACTGACGACCACGGGTCCGTCAAGCATGACGCTTCGTGGAGACATGCAGCTTGGCATCTTGGAGGTACGCAACCGAGATACCCTCGTGATCACGAACAGCGTGCATATCCTCGATCTCCTCGACATCGGCGCAGGCAGCACTGTGTTTGTCAAGACGACGGGGCTCCTGACGGTCGACGGACCGATCATCGGTGATGGTTCGGTCGTGTACGAATCGGCTCTGCCGGTACAGATGAGCACATTCACTGCTGTCCCTGGTGCGGGGTTTGTCCAACTTCGATGGGCGACCGTAACCGAGGCTGACAATGCGGGATGGGAAGTGGAGAGGAGGGTCGTGGATCCTGGAGCGACCATGATGTGGCGGACGCTGGGTTTCGTCGAAGGAGCCGGAACGTATACGTCGCCGCGTGAGTACGTGTATCGTGATGCGACTCCCTTCGACGAGCCTCAGCCGAATGGTGGACGCCGTTTCGCCTACCGCCTCAAGCAGGTGGACCGAACCGGCGCCATTTCTCATTCTTGGGAGACAGAGGTCGAAGTGATGCTTCCTTCGACGACATCCCTCGAACAGAATTTTCCGAACCCGTTCAATCCCTCAACAACATTCCGATTCACGGCGTCGGAAGCTGGAGAGGCCGTGCTCACGATCCATGACATCCTTGGTCGAACCGTGACAGAGGTCCATAGAGGACCAATCCTTGCCGGCCAATCTGTTCGCGTAACATGGGACGCCTCTGGCCTCGCGTCCGGAGTCTATCTCGCCCGCCTTTCCCTCGGCCAGCGTTCCGATATCCGACGGATCATCCTCACCCGCTGAACGCACCACACACGTTCGAAGTGCAACTCGACAGGCAACCTATGCAACAAATGCCTGGTCTAAGGGGTATACTCTGCCATCGCCCCCTATCCCTCCGTCAAAAAGAATCTCACATGAAACAGTCCATCCTCCTTTTCCTCTCGATCGCCGTTCTTTCGATCGCTTCGGCGCAGGATGAACCTCGGACCTCCTCCGGATTGCTCATCGGGGTCTCAGATGTCGGTATCGGATTTGGTCACGTCCAACGGCTTACGGGTATTCGCTTCAACTGGTCCGATGATGAGCTGGAATATGTCAACGGGATCAACTTCACACTCTGGAAGCCCGTGCCGGATCCATGGCAAGGGCGGATCAACGGACTTGCGCTAGGTGTCGTGGCCGCATCCGGAGAGGTGATCAACGGTGCCGGCATAAGCCTCGGCGCTGTGCTGGCGGAGCGAGAAATGAACGGCATCTTCGTCGGTGGTCTCGCCGTCGTATCTAAAGGTGATATCAACGGGATCGCGTTCGGCGGCCTCGCAATCGTTGGTCAGGGTTCGGTCAGCGGTGGTGCCATCGCGCCGCTCGCCATCGTCTCTCAACACGATATGACGGGCATTCATCTGGCTGGCCTTGCGACCGTAGCGCAAGGCTCCATGACCGGCATCAATTTCGCTGGCCTTGGAACGGTCGCTCAGGGCGACATGCTCGGCATCAACATCGCAGGACTCGGCACCGTGTCACAGGGCCGGATGACCGGGATAGCAATCTCCGGGTTTGGTACCGTGGCCCAAGGCGATATGACCGGTATCAATTTCGCGGGTCTTGGTACCGTGGCCCAAGGCGATCTGACAGGCATCAATATCGGAGGACTCGGGCTGGTCTCGCAGGGCGCCATGGCGGGATTCAACGCCGGCGGGATCGCTGTCTTCGGGCAGGATGGCATCGCCGGCATTACGTTCGGCGGTGCAGGGATCGCGACGAAGCGTGAAGCCGTCGGTATCCAGGTGACCCTGGGCTTGCTTCGGGCAGATCGAGGTACCACCGGCTTGAACGTCGCCCTCTACAAGAACGAAAGCCCTGAGATATCGGGCATCAACCTCGGCCTGATCTGGACCGAAAGCTCGGCCCTCAAGGGACTGACAATGGCGGCCTACAACCGGACGTATGGACGACAGTCTGGGCTCACGATCGGTCTCCTCAATCACGCAGACGACCTCTTCGGCGTCCAGGTGGGCGTGTTGAATATCGTCGAATCGAATCCGTCTTGGGCAAGGTATCTGCCGATTGTCAACGCTCGATTCTAGGAACGAGTTTCATCTAAGTTGTCATTGAATTCAAAGACCTCCTTCCTTCCGAAGGAGGTTTTTTGTTACTTACCGCCGTCATGACCCTCTCAACAAGACGCTCGAATCAACCCGGCCGGATCGGTATTGTCGATGATACGGCCATACACGTTGCCCTCCTGCGCGCGATCCTGGAGCCTCGCGGGCATACGGTCATTCCCATGACCTCGGTCGAGGAGGCGCTCACGGAAGTTCTGCAGGACCCTCCACAGGTTTTGATGGTCGACATCAACATGCCGGGGATGGATGGGTTCACCTTTGTCGAAGAATTGCACGCACGGGGTTTGAAACGAGAGACGCGCATCATCTTCATGACCAGCGGGATCGAGACCTCCGACGACCAACGCGCGGCCGACCTCGGGGCGCCCGATGTATTGCGGAAGCCGTTCGATTCGGAGGAGACCATACGGCGAGTCGAAGGATTGCTCGCCCATCCCTCGCCGACACAGGCCGCAGACGGGGTCATGACGCCGATGCACCAACAGCTTCTGTCGGTGCTTGAGGCATCATGGAGACTTGCGCTGCCGGAAGAACTGTTGGGAGGGCGGTCCGTCGTCCGCTTTACCGCCGAAGATCTGATCACCACCGCGACGGCTCGAGTATCGGGGAAGGCGCGCAACCGCGGGATCGACCTTCACGTACAGCCCATCCCGTCTGTGGAGATGCGAGGAGACCGTGAATTGGCGGCGTTGGCGTGGGCTCAGGTCCTCGAGGCGGCAGTGGTCCGTGCCGAACCGGGGAGCGCAGTCTCGATCGCCATCGGCACACGATCCGACGGCGTCACCTTGCGTGTCGGACTGGCATGTACATCTGCTACTGCAGCACGGATGATGCAGCTCGCACCGTCGTCCGCGGCGACGGCGGGAGTGAGGGTGGAACGTCGGCGCGATGGAGGCGTCGACATCGTGGTCGACGTCGACAACAGCGCGTAACCCCTCTGCGGTCCCTGATATGTGGAACGCCCCGGCCAGATCCCATGGCGTGGGGCGTCATCATTGTGATGCGTTTGTGAGAGCTGAGGTCGGATTCGCTGCCCCGATCGATCGTGCAGGGTCAATCCCCTGGGCATCACGAGGGGCGGCAGACGCCGTCCGGTCAACCTTCTTCAAAGACTCCGGTCTGACGGTTCTTTCTGCATCGATCCCACCGGAAATACCGGCCGTTCATGGCGACATACACGCCGTGGGGGAGCGACTGCACGAACGCCATCGCGCTTCCGAGGTTGAAGAGCCCGTCGGACGACCCGAACTTGTACGGGATCATCGCACCGGTGACGACGATCGTCTTCGAAAGTCCGGCAGCGCCGAGCGTCCGCGCGGTCACTTCCATCGTGTCGGTGCCGTGCGTAACGATGATGCGGTCTTCTTTGGCCTTTCGGCAATGTTCGAGTACGATCTGCCGGTCGTCGTCGGACATTTCCAGGCTATCGACGAGCATGAGCGTGCGGACCTCCGTCTCCACATGGCAGCGTCCCAGGTCTAGCATCTCATGTACATGGGTATCCTTGAAGAACAACTGCCCGCTGAGCTCATTGTATTCCTTGTCGAACGTACCGCCCGTCACAAAGATCATGATCGCCATGTGCGAACTCCTCTGGGTGCTTCAATCTAGCCGTTCGTCGTTTCTCCTGCAATCGTCGTTTTCATGTGTCCGTTTTTGTCGTTAGCATTGCACCGTGTGGGTCGTTCGACGCTCTGTTCCATTCTTGATCCGAGGTCTACCATGTTCCTGCGCAACCTGCGGCTGTTGTTCATTGATGATGAACCCGACTTCATCGAGCCGCTGTCGGCCTTTCTTTCCCAGCGGTACCAGCACACGACCAGGATCGCAACATCCGTGGAGGCTGCCAAAAGAGAAATCTCCCGGGAGCCGGCCGACATCATCTTCCTGGACTACATCTTGCCAGGCGCGTCAGGGATCGAATTCCTTCGCTGGGCGCAAGCGCAATCGATGGACACACCGGTCATCGTCATGTCGGGGAAGGGGACGGAAGATGTTGTGGTGGAGGCGATGAAGCTCGGAGCGTTCGATTACATCAACAAGACGCACGTCGACCTGGACTATCTCCCCATCGTGATCAACAATGCGTACGAACGGTTTGTCCTTCGGAGGGCCAACCGTGAGATGGAGGCCGAGAAGCTCCTGCACGAAAAGGAGGAAATGGCCGTCAAGGTCTTTCAAGATACGATACGTGCGTTCGTACAACGGATCAACGATGATCTGGCCCACATCGTTCTGCGCGTCGGGATGTACCGGAAGGGATCGGCCCGCACAAAACTCGCCCAAGATCGCGACCTGAATCAGCTGCTGGACGACATCGAATACAGCGGGCGAGCGATGGAAGCAGCGGTAAGTGCTCTGGTGCAACTGAACCAGACCGTCACAAAATTGCACGACGTCGACAAGCGATCGGTGGACCTGCGGGCGGAGCTGGAACGTACGGTGAAAGCGCTAGATGAACAGCGGTCGAGAACGAGGGAAGCCGAAGCTCAGAAGAAGCCCCTTTGACGTTGCGCGCGGACTACGACCGCAGACGCTGGAACACGTCATCGACATCCGCGAGTGTGTTGTAGAAGTGGGGTGAGAAGCGCAGAAGTCCCTCTCGCAGCGAGATGGTGACGCGGCGAGCCAGCAAGCGCTCGAACCATTGTTTGGCCTCGTCGGTCGGAGCCGGACGTGCCGTGATGATGCCCGAACGCGCCTCCGGCTCGAGAGGCGTCACGATCGTCCATCCGTCGATCGAACGGAGATGCTCGACGATCCGATCCGTGAGCAGTCGGACCTGCCGTTCAATCGCACCGCTCCCCGCCTCCAGAAGCGTGTCAACGGCCGCGCGCATTCCCATCAATCCTGGATAATTCAACGTCCCGCCTTCAAAACGCCGCGCAGCTTCCGCGAGCGGTTGTTCGTGGTCCCGAAAATTCCATGGGTCGGCGACCGACAACCAGCCGAGGTATTGCTGGTGCAGCATTCCCTGCAGCTCCTCCGACAGATACAAGAACCCCGTGCCGTGCGGCGACATCAGCCACTTCTGCGCGCCGCAGGCGAGTGCGTCGATCCCCATCGACTGGACGTCGGTCGGAATAGCACCGACGGCCTGGATGCCGTCGACGATCAGGCGGATGTTCCGCGATCGGCAGAGCGATCCGATGGCCGCCAGGTCGGCCCTGTAGCCGGTGAGGAATTGGACGGCGCTGAGGGCAACGATGCGGGTAGAGGCCGTCAGAGCGCGTTCAATGTGCTCCGGGGTCACGCGGCCATCCGGACACGCAAGCGTGTCGACCGAAACGCCCCGGGCGCGGACGTTCAGGTATGGATATACGTTCGCTGGGAATTCGAGGTCGTTCAGCAACACCCGGTCCCCGGACCGCCATGGATACGCCGATGCGATCACGTTCAGGGCATCAGAGGTGTTCCCGACGAGCGCGATCCGATCGGGCGATGGAGCATTGATCAAACTGGCGATCGACGTCCGTAGGCCTTCGATCACTTTCAGGTCGGTGAAGTACGTGTCGATCGCTCCCGCACTCCGCGCATCGAGATGTCGTTGCATGGCTTCGACAACGCGCGTCGAGAGGGGACTGGTCGCGGCATGGTTGAAATAGATCATCCCCTGACCGATGTAGGGGAAGAGAGAACGGTACGAAGAGAGGTCCATGGCGGAATCGGGTATGGATCGTAATTCGGGAATCGTCGTTTCAAAGTCAACCAATGTCCTTGGCGCAGAAACGAGCAGCAGGCCGCGCTGGGGAAGGGTCATCGGGGGCGGGCCCGATGTGCGATCAGATCTTCGCGGCACGGCTGTCGGTCTGCATGCGCAATTGTGAGATTTCGGTCCTCTCGATGCGTTGCCTTTCCATCCGTTTTCCAGTATCGTTTCTGACCTTTTTCTCGACATCCTCGGAGGCCTCTTTATGTTCCGCGTCCTTTCAGTAGCCCTTCTGATGGCGTTGTCGTTGTCGATCGTCGCTGCTCAAACCCCTCCGGCCGGCGGTGCGCCCGCATCACCCGCCAAGACCGGACCGAAGAAGTATGACGAGGTCATTACCAAAGAGGCGAAGTCCGACTCCGGCCTCTTCGTCGTCCATCGTATCAAGTCGAAGCTGTACTTCGAGGTTCCCTTCTCGCGACTGGGAGCCGAGATGATCCTGGTCTCAACACAGGCCCGCACGCAAGGCGGCCTCGGGTATGGCGGTGATGGAGTAGCGCGTCGCGTGGTGACCTGGGACCGCATCGATGACCGCATTATGCTCCGGTCGCGATCCTATGTCTCCGTTGCGGCCGATTCTCTCCCGATCGCCTACTCCGTCGAAAAGGCGAACAATCTTCCCATCCTGATGGCCTTTGATCCGCAGGCCTACAACACGGACTCGACCGCGGTCGTCATCGATGTGACCGACCTGTTCACTTCCGACGTGGCGGAGCTTGGGTTCGGACGTTCGCAGCGCGACAACCTCAAGATCCGTCGCCTTGACCCCAAGCGGTCCTTCGTCGAATTCTCGCGGTCGTATCCGACGAATATCGAGACTGAGGCAACGCTGACGTACGACGCTGGGCAGGTTCCACAAGATGCCTCACTCTCCACGGTGACGATGACGTTCCACCATTCGATGGTGCTCCTGCCCGAAAAGCCCATGATGCCGCGATTGGCCGACGAGCGCGTCGGGTTCTTCGGTGTGCAGCAATACGACTATGGATACGATGCACAGCGGGCTGAAGTGCGCCGGTTCATCTCACGGTGGCGGTTGGAACCGAAGGACCCCGATGCGATCAAGCGTGGCGGTCTCAGCGAACCGATCAAACCGATCACGTTCTTCATCGACCGGGGCGTTCCAGAGAAGTGGCGTGGATATCTGAAGCAGGGCGTGGAAGATTGGCAGGTGGCGTTCGAGAAGGCCGGATTCCGGAAGGCCATTGTAGGTATCATTGCTCCGACCAAAGAGCAAGACCCGGAATGGTCGTCTGAGGACGCGCGATACTCGACGATCCGGTGGCTGCCGTCGGAGATCGAGAATGCGTACGGTCCGCACATTCCCGACCCACGCAGCGGAGAGATCCTCGACGCGGACATCGGGTTCTTCCATAACGTGATGAACCTGGCGCGCAACTGGTACTTCGTGCAGGCGGGCAACGTCGATCCACAGGCGGCGAAGCTGCCCCTCCCCGACGCGCTCATGGGCGAGCTCTTGCGCTACATCGCCGCCCACGAGGTCGGGCATTCGCTTGGATTCCCGCACAACTGGAAGTCCTCCTCATTCTTCCCCGTGGATAGCCTCCGTAGCAGGACGTTCACGGAGAAATACGGCGACGAGGCCTCGATTATGGATTACGGTCGATTCAACTATGTCGCGCAACCGGGCGACGGTGCCGCATTGATCCCCAAGATCGGACCGTATGACCTGTTCGCCACTGAGTGGGGGTATCGACCGTTCTTCGATGCGAAAACTCCCGACGACGAACGAGAGGCGCTCAACGCGATCGCGGCGCGCCAGGAAACGGAGCCGTACCTGCGCTTCGGGGTGTCAGACCCCAACGATCCAACCGTTCAAACGGAGGACCTGGGCGACGACCCGGTCAAAGCCACGACCTACGGCCTGAAGAACCTGCGGGCCATCATGAAGAAATTGATCCCGGCAACGACGACGGACGGGAAGGACTATAGCACGTTGCGGGAGATCTACGGAGAGGTGTGGGGACAGCGGAACCGGGAGCTTGGCCATGTCGCCAACGTTGTTGGCGGTGTGATCCGAACGGCGAAGGTCGCCGGGCAATCCGGCCAGGTCCACACGCCCGTTGACCGTGCCAAGCAGAGGGAAGCGATGGCGTTCCTGAAGAAGGAGGGCTTCTCCACGCCGACCGATTTCCTGGCTCCGGAGATCCTCGTCCTCATAGAACCGACCGGTTCGGTGGATCGGGTGGCGTCGAACCACCGAAGTCTTCTGAATATTCTTTTGAACAACGACCGTCTTTCGCGGCTTGTGAACACGTCGGCCGTTCCGCCGAAGTCACGGCCGTACGCGCTCAGCGAGATGCTCCTCGACCTTCGTGACGCCGTATGGACGGAATTGAACGCGGTCAAGGTTGCCCCGGATGTCTTCCGCCGGAACCTGCAACGCATGCACATCGACATGATCGGGGCGAAACTGAACCCCCCGCCATTCTCGCCACCGTCCAACCTGCCGTCGGGCTTCTCGTTCCCTCCCCCGACACCGCTCCCGGGCGAGGCGCGCGCATTGCTCCGGCTCGAGTTGACCGATCTGGACGCGGCGATCGCTCGCGCACTTCGCAAGGCAGCCGACCGAGAGACCCGCGCCCACCTGGAGGATGCCCGGCTGCAGATCAAGGACATCCTCGACACGAAGGACTAGGCCTGCCGGCCCTGCATTTGAATGAGAAAGCCCCTCGGATTCGTCCGGGGGGCTTTTTCGTGTCCTACCTGATCTGCACCTGTGTACTTGCCGTTCCGGGGGGTGGCGGATGCACAGCCAAAACAGTACGGTGCTCCCCGCGTTCGATCGCGTCGGCGCCGGAGATCGCTTGAGGGCGCTCGGCATGCCACACCGTGAGCGTTCCGGAAGGACCCGACGGCGACTCGATCGGAAAAGCGACGTCCAGAACGTATGCTCCCTCAATGAACTGTTCTTCGACGACCAAAGGTCGGAGAGAGGCCGACCCGGAGCTCAACGGCGAGACATCCGGCAGGACTCCAATGCCTCCCCGGTGATGATACTCGATCCGCTGCGTCGAGGTCAGCCGGAATCCGACAGTCGGAGCGTCTCCGAACTGCGCCAGCAAGGACTCGACGGCGATACGTTTGCGTCCGACCATGACGCGATCGAGATACGTGCCGAGCGGGAATCGCAATGCCAGCCGGATGTCGACGGCCGAGCGCCCCTCCAGCGAGAACTCCAGCGTCGTCAAGCCATCGCTCCGCTCCAATGTGAATGCGACGGTGCTCGTCCCCACTCGGATATGCTGCACCGTCACCCCGGACCAGTTTGCCGGGAACCATGGCCGGAGCGAAAGGCTGTGATGCCCGCCGTCCGCGTCGATCCCGAGCATTCCTTCGAGTAACGGTTGCAGGATCATCGATTCGGACCATGCTTGCCGCGGGCACACACCCGAAGGCTTCAACGCTGTCCCGTGGAAGACCTCCTCGACAGCGCCGGCGGAGAATACCGTAGTGGTGCGCATCGTGGAGAGTGTGTGCTGAAATCCTTGTGCCGGACGATCATGCCGGAATTCTGCCAGCGCCGTCCAGCCAGTAAAGAGCGGCCAGACGCTGCCGGTATGATACCCAACCGGATTGAACATTGGGTTGGTACGTTCGATGATCCGGACGCCCCAATCGGCCGTGAAAGCCGGACCGGCAAGATGCCGCAGGTGCGAGGACGCTTGCTCGCGTGATCCGATCCCGAATCCGAGTCCCACTGCCGCGAGGACGGTACGCTCGTTGCGCCACGTGCCGTCGGCCATCTTCGCAAAACGGATCGTGCCCTCCTCGGCATTCCAGAAATCGTGCTCGATCATCGCTCGAACGGAGGCCGCGGCCTTTGACCACGTCCGTGCGAGCGAGGTTCGTCCCACCATATCTGCGACCGCGGCTGCTTCGCGCAGCGCTTCGGCCCAACAGCATGCGAGGTAGTGTTCCGTGTGAACGGGGAAGAGCCCTCCGCCTTCAACCCATCCGTGTCCGACGTTCGTGTTCTCGATCAGCCCGTCGCCGTCGGTGTCGGTGCTGAAGAGGAATGCCATGGCCTTTTCAAGCCGCGCGAACTCGCGCCTGGCGAACGAGACATGGCCCGATGCACGCACGTACCGGCCGAAGAGGATCGCGTACAATGGCGTCGAATCAGCGGCATCGTAGTGAGCGTAGCCGCTCGTCGTCAGTTCGTGGAGGATCTTGCCGCTCAGGTCCTGGTGACGTCCGAGGAATTCCACGACCGCTTTGACACGCTCATGACGACCTCCCGCCAGCGCCGCAAAGGCGGTCCAGACGGCGTCGCGTCCGAAGTACCACGCATATCCGGGCCTTCCACTGATCGCGTGCCCGCCATTCCATCCTTTTTCCACCGTTCCATATCCCGCGACGTACGACCCGCCAAGTCCGGGTGTATCCAGGAAGAACCGGTCCGTGCCATGAACGGCCCAGCGGTACCATTCGTTGAACGCCGGGTCGGGCGATTCGATCATGACGTGTCGCTGAAACAGGTCTGCGGTCCGGTCAAGCCGGCGGCGCATGACCGTCGACGGTCCCTTGCGGAGCTCGCGGTAGGTCAGCTCTGATTCCCGTTCGCGCGTTCCAGAACCGGCGAAGGTCAGGATGACGTCCGGATCTCCGGGGGACCACCGCAACGTCAAACCGATCCGTACTGACCGATCGGATGCTCCCTCGGGGATCCAACGTCCATCCCGATACTCCAACGTTTGGCACGCTGCCAGAGCCCTCGCTTCGGGCGTCACATTTGACCCCACGATTGACGAGAATTCGCCGGAGGTTGTGGCCACGACCGCCGCGTGCAGCCCGAGGTCCCAGGATGCGTGAAGCGGACCGGTCGCTCGTTCGTCCAGCGGCCACATCAGACGCAGATCGATCTCGGCATCGAGCACGATGCGGACCTCAGAAGCAGCACCGATCCGGTACCGCACGAGCCCCCCGGGCGCGTTCGGGTCGACGACGGTCGTTTCTTCGATGACCGCTTCACCGGCGTGAAATGTTCGCGTGACGGCGGAGGCTGAGACGTCAACGGTGACCGGCAGGTCGATGGCGGCTTGGACCGGTCCACCGTTCACGATGAAGGACGTCCGGAGGTCCTTCAGGATCCGGACCGGATGGCACCAGACCTCTCGCAGGCCCGTTCGTTCATGCCCAAGGAAGACGCACCGTTCTCCCGCCAGGTCAACGGCATGCCCGAGGTCGATCTCGTGCGGTTCTCGCCGGATCGCCGGTCCCGGATCGACTGCTGGCCAGGCGGCAGGCCGCGAGGCGCTCACGGGCCGTGAAGTACGTTCGCCGATGACTGGGTCCCGTCGGTCAAAGCGCCAGACGCCCGTGCGACCCGCGCGTCGTCGGGATTGCGTGAGATACGAGAAGACGTTGCTGACAAGATGCTCGAGCGGTCGCCGGACGCGCGGTTGACGTTCGGTGAATTGGAGATATGCACCGATCGAGAGGATGCGGCCGCGCCCAGGAGTGTGTTCCCAGATCAGCCTGCGCTCAGGGATCACCTTGATATACTGGCGTTCAACGGCCAGCACGCTTGCGTTGGCCGGAAGTCCTTCACCGTAGTAGGAGAATGCCGCCGGAGATCCCTTCGTCGGCATCCACGTGTACGCGCCTCCGGTCATGTCCTGGAAGAGCGGGTGTTGCAGGAACGGGGCGAATCCGCGGATGTCCGGATACCCACCGGCCCAGCTTTCCTCGGACCAGGCTTCAGTCGAGCGACGATCAGGCGCGGCCGTCTCAAAGCCCAGCGGAACAGTGAAGGAGGTTGGAAGCAACGAAAGGAGCAGTGCTCCGCCGCGTTCAACGTATGCCCGGACGGTCTTGACGGTGCGGTCGGTCAGTGCAGAAGCGGGGAGGTCGGACCCGTGGTCCGAATGCCACCAGAGGATATCATATGAGCGGCGAAGTTCATCGGTCCCCGGCAGACGGTCGAAGCGGATGCGTTTGGCACGCAGATCTTTCGCGACCGAAATGAAACGCCACGCTGCGGACTCTTCATCCGTCAGCGGGCGGGCGGGGTCGATGAGGAATGCGATGCGGATCACGGCGACTGGTGGCGACGAAGGTCTCTTCCGTAATGTAGCGCATTCCGGCCGATGCTGCCAGCGCCGGAGCCGAGTACGGTCAGATCCTCATCAGGAAGTCGTTGCCGATCACTTGGTCAGCATCTTCTCGAGAGCTTGGATGCGCGAACGAACGAGCGCCTGGCGCTCGCCGTCGGTCGTATCGGAACCCATCGCGCGCTGATACGCCCGATACCGGCGGAGGGCATTGTTGACGTCGTCGTCCTGATCCGTCGCCAGGGCGAGGTAGAAGAAGGGGGTCGGTTGGGTGGGGTCGACGTCGATCGAGCGCTGATACGCCCGTTGCGCGTCGCGATACCGGTGTGCTCGGAAGTACAGGTGCCCCAGCTGGAGGTAGATGTCGGCGAAGGCATCGGGTGCATAGGCCTTCACGGCCGCGCGATATGCGTCCGCCGCGTCGTCGATCCGGTCCATTCGCTCATGGGTCAACGCGAGATTCAGATGGAACTGCGGATTGTCCGGCTCGAGCATGATCGCGCGCCGGTAGGTCTCGGCGGCAGTGTCGTACGCTTTCATCAGAAAGTAGGCGTATCCCAGTTGCCCCACATAGACCGCCTTTGTCGAGTCGAGCAGCGTGGCGGCGAGGAGGTGGACGAGGGCGGAATCGAGCTGCTTCTGCCGTCGGAAGATCTCTCCCAGATAGAACCGCAGCTCTGCGTTCCCCGGGCGCAGGTCCGATGCCTTCCGATAGTATGCAGCTGCCTCGATATCCTCCCGCATCCGGAAATGGTGGCTGGCGAGCCGCTCGAGGGCTGGAACGAAGGCGGGGTTGAGCTCGAGGCAAGATCGAAGCTCCTGAACGCCTTCGAACGCATGCAGAGAGTCTTCGAGCAGCAGTGAGCCCAGATAGAACCGTGCGAGATAGTCGCGAGGATTGATCTGAACGGCCCGCTCGTATAGCTGACGGATGAGTGAATCGGGCTCGCCGAGCGGCTTGAGCGCTTGTGCAAGATGGAACCAGGCGGGACCAAAACTCGGGTCTGCGCCGAGCACCTGACGGTATTCCGCCACGGCTTCTGGGAGGAAGAGGTTCTGATGAAGGAATCGTGCGTACTGGAATCGAAGGGCTACGTTCGATGAATCGAGTATGACACATTCTACGAACGTGCGACGGGCCCGCTGAACATCGTTCAATGCGGCGTATGCAGACGCGAGCCAGATGCGGGTTGCAGGTCCTGCTGTATCAGCTCCGGCGGATAACAGGATGTCAACGGACGATTGCGCTCGCCCCTGGACGTATGCGCGAATGCCTGCTTGCAGGAGTGAATCCTGTTGGGCCGCAACCGACGTCACAACGACGGCAGAAAGCCAGATGACGCGCCAGGATGGCAATGGTCGGTGCATTAGGGAGCTACTCCGGTCTGGGCGGCGCTCCGCTTCCATGCGCGGTACACCGGGATCCCAAGCGCCAGGAACACGAGTCCGGCCCCCGATTCCAACGGCTTTTCAAACAGTGTGTAGAGTACGAAAAGTGCTGCAAGAAGAATGAAGAGCGCCGGCGTGAACGGATAGCCAAGTGTCCGGTAAGGACGTTCGGCGTCGGGTCGGTTGCGCCTGAGGACGAACACTGCGCCGGCGGCCAGCGCGAAGAAGATCCAGTCGGTGAAGACGACGTACGAGATCAGCTTTTCGTAGGTCCCCCAGAACAGGAGCAGGATGATTGCCCAGACCGATTGCAGCAGGATCGCGTAGATCGGCGTCCGGAAGCGTGGATGGACGTATGCGACCTGGCGGAAGAAGACTCCGTCGGCGGCCATGGCGTAGTAAATGCGTGGTGCGGTAAGCGTATAGATGCCTGTTGTCCCGAACGTCGAGATGAAGATCGTGAGCGCGATGATCGAGCCGCCGACCGGACCCATGACGCGCGCCAGCGCATCGGCCGCGACGCGGGGTGAGGACGCCATCTCGGCCGGTGTGAGCAGGAACAGATAGGCCACGTTCGTTACGAGGTAGACGCCCGTCACGACGGCTGCGCCGAGGATGAGCGCTCGCGGAACCGTCCGGTGCGGCTCACGGGCCTCTGCGGCCGTAAATGTTGCATGGTGCCATCCGCCGTACGACCACAACACGCTCACGGCCGCAAGGGTCAGAGCGGACGCCAGCCCATCTCCTCCGACGGTGAGCGATGCGAACAGATCGGTCGTGGCGGACGATCCCCATCCGAACCCTGCGATGATGAGTACCGCGATCCCGGCGAGTTTCAGGATCGTGAAGATGTCGGAGAAGACACCGCCGGCCTTCACGCCGAGGACGTTGATGATCGTGACGAGCACGATGCCGCTAATGGCGACGGCGAGCGTGCCCGATGCATTGAGAGGGACGAAATATCCGAAGTAGGTCGAGAAGGCGATGGCGAGCGCCCCGATGCCTCCCGTGTTCACGACGAGGAAGTAGGCCCAACCGTAGAGGAACCCGACGGTACCGCCGTATGCTTCCGTGAGAAACGCGTACACGCCGCCGGCCCGCGGGAGCATCGCCCCCAGTTCGGCGAACGTGAGCGCCCCCGAAAGGGCCATGACCCCTCCGATGAGCCAGACACCGAGGATCCAAAGCGGCGCGTCGAGCGAGTGTGCAATGAGGGCCGGGGTGAGAAAGATCCCCGAGCCGATCGAAGAACCGATGGCAATGAGGGTGAGGTCGAAGAGCGACAGCGATCGGCGGAGTTCCGGGGACGAGGTCATAGCATGATCTCCAGTACCTCGCCGAGCGGACGCTTGCCGAGAGAGAGACCATCCATCCATACCTGGAACGAGCGGGATGTGATGGCAACCCGAACCAGATGTCCCTGCACAGCAACTCCGGAGATCTCCGCGCTGTCGATGTCCATCCGTATTGGCCGGATTCGAAGAAGTCCCTGCTCGACGTTGATGCCCATGACGTCCCGAATGAGAAGATCGTTGACCCAGGAATGCATGTAATCGTCCACTCCCCGGTAGATGCTTGGTTGGCCCGTGTACGGATGGTAGTGCTCAAAACAGTTCGGGCGCGTCGGGTCCTGGTCGAAGAACAGCATACGGACGAAGCGGGAGAGCAGGGTCCCGGCGGCGCGCTCCAACTGGCGGTCGTTGAACCGTCGGGCGCATGTCGCTACCGCGTCGACGATGTGACTGTTCGTCATCGGCCACACGCGTCCGTTCCACGGGCACTGCATGCGCTTGCCTTTCCAATTCGGCTCCGCCGAAAAGGTCGGATCGTCTACGCTGGTGGAGGGCACAGGCCAGGGCGTCCAGAACTCCTTCGGTGAGAGCAAGTGGCGTTTCAGTCCTGCGAGATGGTCCGCTGTGACGATGTCGGTAAAGTAGGGATAGAAGCAGGTCGCGGCCTTGACGCCGGTCCTTCGGCCGGATGCTGGGTCAATATCGAAGAACATCTCTTCAGCTGGGTCCCACATCCGTTCGCGGACGGCATCGCGTGTACGGTCAGCCTCGAGCGACCACAATTCGGCCTCATCGTGCCTGCCGAGCCGGTCGGCCATCGCGGCCAGAGCGCGCTTCAGTTCATACAGATAGACCGTCACATCGACTCCTTTGAGCTGGAACACTTCCCCCCAGTTGTCGCGGTCAGCGTTCGGATCGACGGCCGTGTATCGGTGCATGTATTCCTGGCCCGTCTCATAGTGGTTGTCGATGTCGTACATCCCGCTCACTTCGTCGTCCCGTTCCTTGTCGAAGTACGATGCGTACTTCTTCAGGCCGTCGTACGCTTCCGACAGGAACGTGTCCGAAGGATGTACGGCATCGAGCGCCATCACCGCCCTGCCCCAGTTGGCATGGTAGAACATCTCCTGACGGTAGTGGTTCAGGTCGATGTATCCCCGGAATCCGCCGTCCTCACGCTGGTTCGCGATGAAAGTCCGTAGACTGCCGCGTGCAAGGTCGGGATCGGACATCCATCGATTCTCGAGCATGTGGCACGGCGCGCTATACGAGATAGGGGCACGGAAATATCCGATCCCTTCGCAGACGGCGGGGAATTCGTAGTTGCCCTCTCCGCCGTAGATGGTGTTGAGCCGGAGGCCGTACCATCGATACCAATATGCCGCCGTGAGGAACGGGTCGGACGATCGAAACTGCGGAACACTGTCGAAGTGGTCGCGCCACGCCGCCGTCGAGAGCGCGATGGGATCCTTGCGCCGCAAAGCGGTCTGCAACGCCTGTCGTGCGTCGTCGATCGATGGGGCCGCAGCGAAGCCAAGGTGCATTACCGTGCTCCCGTTGGCTCGGACCTCGAGCGCTCGTTCGATCGCGAACCACTGGACCCCGTCGGGTGTGAGTCCATCTGTTGAGACCGTGTTCGGGAGCCGGCCGTGCCGAGCCGGTTCGGCGAAGGGAGTGTGGTTCCACGACGGCAGAGTCGGCGTGCCTTCGCTCAGGCGTCCATTCACGCGGACGCCGGGGCCGTCCGAGCCGAAGGCGCACCCGATCGCGAGCTCCGGCCGCTGTTCCGGGCGGACGTGCTGCGTCCACATGACAGCCGTTCGGTCTGAGGTCACCTCGCTGATACGTAGTCCCGAGTTCGTGCGGTGTTCCCGTGCCGTGAAGCCGACGATGCGGATCCGGCGCGACAGCCTGGTCCGGTTCTTCACCGTCAGCCGGGAGACGATGACGTCGAATGGCAACAGGGCGCTTTCCTCGGTCACCTCATACGTACCATCATCGACGCGGAAGACCCGTTTCCAACGGTCGGGACGCCAGGAGGATGCTGCCAAGCGGACCGGGATCTCATGTCCGTCTTCGGTCAGTAGTGCGTACGAGAAAGGGGAGGCGAGGGGATAATTGTAGTAATGAGCTGTGTCCCAGAGTCCTGGGGAGGCGCGATGGACCGGGAACGGTGGGGCATAGAGGAGGCGATTCCCGCCGCCGAGGAACCACTTGTCGGGACGCTCAAGAAGATGCAGGGGAGAAAAGTTTAAGGTCATAGGTGAGAAGTGATAGAGAGAGCGCGCTCAGGATTCACGTTTGTTTGAGCGCTCTTAGAGAGATTTACGCAGGGTGATCAGTGTTGCCGCGAGGATCCGGGCGATCTCCGCGGCTTCACGGAGTAGCCACTCTGATTCCGGAGTTCTGTGTCCCGAATCTTGGATCAGCGATAGCCACAGATGGGTCTCATTCGCTGATTTCAGCGAGATGACGTGGTATCTCTAACTTCTCACTTGGTTTCTTTGACTTCTCCTCATCTCACCGTCAGCGTGAACTCCGACCGCACATACTCATCCGCCGTCCCGTCGGGCATCGTCAGGAACAATCTTCGACCCTCGCGCCGGCCTCCGGAGACTGATTGGAGCAGATCGTCGTTCGTGATCGCCACTTCATACGTCTCGTTCGCTAATCCCTCCACGATCACTTTCAGTTGCTTGTCCTTGAAGTTCGTGGACAAGATCTTGAGCGATCGATTCGGAGCGCCCGTGGTCGTGGAGACGGGTGGCGGCAAGAGTTCGACGGTGGGCACCAGTTCGATCTCGAGCGTCGTCTCGGTACCGGCAGAGAATTCGATGAGCGGCTGGACCGTCTGCGATGAGACGATGAGCCGGTAGGTCGTTTCGCGTCCATCCACACGGGCCTTACCCACTCCCGTCCCGATGCCGAATGCCGGCGCAAACACAACCGCGATCGGCGACGGACCGACCGATCGAACCTTCAACGTCGCCTTCGTTCGGGTGCGGGAATACTCGAGCGCTGCGGTCGTTCCGGCCACGTTCAGGTTCTGCAACTGCAGCCGGTCCCAGTCGGCGGGGAGATGGGGCGAGAAATGGACCGTGCGTTTTGGCGCGTCGATCTCGAGCCCGGCCAGACCCCGGATGAGAGGGAGGACAACGCTGGCGGTGCTGAATCCCTGATGTGCGACCGCCTCCTGGGGCCAGATGTTCTGCGACCCGGAAAAGACCTCAGTGATCACGCCCAGCCCATTGTCGAACGTATGCCGCACCGACGCCATCAGCGTCGCGTAGCCCTGCAACAAGAGGTGGTGTTTGAACTGTGCCGTCGCGACCCAGGACGACAGGAATGGCCACACAGCGCCATAGTTGTAGTTCAGAGGCTCATAATACTTGCTCTTGTTCGACAGACTTCGGATACCCCAATCGGTCGAGAGCTCCGCCGAATTGAGCTTGAGCAGTGACTTCACGCTTCGGGTCGGATCGCCCAGCTCCCACATCAACCCCACCGAATTCCAGGGCGACACGATGTCGACCTGCTGTCCTCGCGGTGTGAATGCGTAGGAATACTGCTGGTTGCGTTCGTCCCAGAACTTTCTGTCGAAGGCCTTCGCCGCATCGGCGCTGTATGCTTCGGCGGTTTGTGCAAACAGCGTATCGCCGACGATGCGGGCAAGCGACGGCATCACGGCGGCGGCGCGGACCCACACGGCCCCGGTATACACGTCCGACTGGATGTCCGTGAGCGGTCCGTACTCGAGCGCGCCCAGGCCCGCCTTCTTGTTGTCCATCAATCCGTCGCCATCTTCGTCGGTGGCAAGCGACCAGTCGTAGGCCTTTCGGATCACGGTCCAGTGATCGCGGACAAACGCAGAATCGGCCGAGTTTCGGAAGTAGTCCCACACGGCGCACACGTAGAAGGGTGAAGTGTCCCCGTGAATGTATCCATACGGATAATCCTTCCACCAATCCACGTAGGCTGCCGCCTGCGTCAGCTCATGCGCCATCTTGCCGTCGGCCCGTTGCCAACGGTGCGTAAAGGTGAGAGCGTCGCGAGTCGACCTGGTGGCGCCGTACGAGTTGAGCGAGAACGAGTTGATGAATGCGTCCCCGCCGAAGAACCAACCGAACCCGGGACGTCCACCCGTGCCCGACAGGCCGAGTCCTGCGACCATACCCAGCCCAAGGTCAGGATTCTGGACGAAGAGATTGTCGTAGGCCACCTTCGCCCATTCGAACGCGAGGTTGATCTCCGGGTTTGGTGTTGCGATGCGGACCGTCGAGGCACGAAGCGCGCGGTAGTGTTGCACCGTGGCTCGGTAGTACGCCTCCGGGTCTTTGACGAGCTTCGAATAGATCGCTCTGATCGAATCGCGGGGCCCGCGTCCACCGGCGATGATAATGGGAATGAGCTTGCCGCGGACCTGGTCGGGCTTGTCGATGACGATCTTGAACTGGTTCGGCCTGTCGGACAACATGTGGGCAGGCGTGTACGACATGCCGCTGCCAATGGGCGAGCCGATGTACGCCGTGTTCTGACGGGTCGGTTCACTGATCTGGTAGGCTTTCAGATCGTCCAGCCAGCGTGCCGATTGACCACCGATCCCCGCCGGCCACATCGGTTGGAGCACGGGAATGAACGAACAAACGATCGTCATCGGTTCGGTCGAACGCAGGTCGAGCAACAGATACCCTCCGGGCTCGTCGATCGGGGTGAACATGTGGACCAGGAGCGTGAACGACTGGTAGGTATACGTGAGGGTTGTGACCTCCGGAGTCACCTCTACGCTCCGGACGATATCTCGCGAGAGGATGGGTTCGGTCGACGTGCCGAGGACAAAACTCAGTTCTGCGTTCCGGACCAGCTTAAGCGGATACGCCCACGCTTCGAAGGTCCCGCCTTCGGTGCCCAGGAGTGCGAACCGGCGGCCCACCTTGTCAAGATACGTCCCTGCCTGTGCGGGCCGCGTGAGAGCCAGATCATTCGGCTCGAACCTGAATGACGGTAGGTTCGATTGAGCCATGGCCAGTGATAGCACCAGCCAGCTCACGAGCTGCACGCGCCAGATCCTGGTCAGTGCTTCCTGTCTCGTTGTTCTCACGGGTTCTCCAGTGTCCATTCGTGCCTCACGCGTGTTTCGCATTTCGGATTTCGCATTTCGAATTTGGCCTCAGCTACCCCTTGAGCCCCGTCATCGTGATACCACGGACGAAGTGTTTCTGTGCCAGGAGGAAGATGACCACGACGGGAATGAGTACGACGACCGCCGCCGCCATTTGATGCGGCCAATCGGTAGCGTACATCGAGTTGAACCCGGCAATGCCGACCTCGACCGTTCGCATGTCGATCCGGTTCGTTACGAGCAACGGCCACAGAAAGTCCTTCCAGGAACCCATGAATGCGAAGATCGCCAACGTCGCCAGGGCCGGCCTCGACAAGGGCAGAATGACCCTGAAGAAGACGGCAAGGTCCCCGGCCCCGTCCATGCGGGCCGCGTCTTCCAGCTCGCGGGGGATCGAGAGGAAGAACTGGCGGAGCAGGAAGATCCCCCAGACCGATGAAACGGCCGGACTGACGAGCGCTTGGTAGCTGTTCATCCATCCGAACGAACTGATGATCAGGAAGGATGGGATGATCGTGACGATCGCGGGGACCATCATGGTCGACAAATAGACGGCGAACAGTCTGTCGCGCCACGGGAAGCGGAGTCGTGCGAATGCGTACGCCGCCATCGAGCAAAAGAGGAGCTGGCCCGCGGTCGCGAGCAGCGACACCACGATCGAGTTGAAGAAGAAACGGCCGAATGGCTGCATCGTCAGCGCTTCGGCGAAGTTCGACCATCGCCAGGTCTCCGGAAGGAATGTCGGAGGGAATTGATAGACCTCCGCGTCGCTCATGAGCGCCGTGGTCACCATCCAGATGAACGGCAGGACCATCGTCAGGCCCAGGCCGGTGAGGATGAGAAATCTCGTCGAACGAAGGAACATTGATGTCCTGGATAACAACACAACACGGAGGTCCACCGAGATGAACCTGAGTTCCACGAGAAACAACCATCTATCTCTGTGTACCTTTTCGTTTGCTCAATGGAACTCTGTGCAACGTTTTTCTATCAGTCCCCGAAGCTTACCCCGAGGTCTCTTCCCGTCAGGATCGTATCGCAATCCAGTGGGACCACCTTCATGCGGTGCGTGGCATCCGCCAACGGCACATACTTGACCGTGGGAGGGTCGAGGGCGACCATCACGCCCGACTTCCCTTGCTCGAGCGCCCGCACGGCCGCAGCGCCGAACCGCAGTGAGACGAGTCGATCAAAGGTCGTCGGTGTGCCTCCGCGCAGCAAGTGGCCGAGCACAACACAGCGGCTCTCCTTGCCGGTGGCTGCCTGAAGTTCTTTTGCCACCCGTTCTCCGGCGCCGCCAAGCCGTTCCTGGCGCCCCACTTCTGTGCCGATGACGGCCCTGGTCCCTCCCTTGGGGACCGCACCTTCCGCTACGACGACGATCGCGAAGGTCGACCCGCTCTTTTCGCGCGCCCGGATCTTCTCGGCGACCTTTTCGATGTCATATGGGATCTCCGGGATCAGGATGGCATCTGCCGTTCCCGAGATGCCTGCATTCAAGGCGATCCAGCCGGCGTAGCGACCCATCACTTCAACGACCATCACGCGCCGATGCGACTCCGCCGTCGAATGGAGACGGTCGATACACTCGGTCGCGAACGACACGGCCGTGTCAAAGCCGAACGTGATGACGGTCTGGTCAAGGTCATTGTCGATCGTCTTCGGCACACCCACGACCCGCATCCCCTTTTGCGCGATGGCGTTGGCGATGGTCAGCGATCCGTCTCCCCCGATGCTGATGAGGGCGTCGATGCCGTGGCTCCGCAGACCGTCCACCACCTCGCCCGTCCGGTCGGTCTCTTTGAACGAACCGTCGGGTTGCGGTATGGGGAACTTGAGTGGATTCCCTTTGTTCGTTGTCCCGAGGATCGTGCCGCCAAGGTGCGTGATCCCCTTGACCTCGCGGCGGGTGAGGGGGAACACTCCGCCGTGGGGATAGTTGTCAGGCATGAGGATGCCGTTGTATCCGTCGCGGATGCCGACGACCTCCCATCCCCGGTTCACGGCGGCGATCACAGAGGCACGGATGACGGCGTTCAACCCCGGCGCATCACCTCCGCCGGTGCTCAGGGCGATCTTCTTGATGTCTGACACGGCTTTGCTCCAGTTCAAAGGATAAGAAACGCGAGACAGAGTCCCACTGAGTTTGCACAGAACCCCACTGAGTTAGAGGACATATCGCCTAATTCCATGCCGAAGGGAAGGGACGTTAAAGTTTAGAAGAAGTCCGACACGCTTCTTCGCGAATCGGAGGTATCTGAGCAATTGTGCCGTATGAACAGGTAGGAGCGCCTCGACGGCTTTCACTTCGACGATCAATGCTCCGTTTGCGAGGACGTCCAAGCGAAAGCCGCACGCGAGGACGATCTCTTTGAAGTGCACCGGCACAGCAACCTGTCGGTCGACGATCAGTCCCTGTTGAACGAGTTCATGGACCAGGCAAGCCTCGTAGGCAGATTCCAGAAGTCCAGGTCCGAGAACGCGATGTACCTCGATGGCGCATCCAATAACAGCATGCGTCAGCGGATCTCGTTGCGTTGCCATCTCCCCCCTCCATGAGTGACGTTCGCAAATTAGCAAAGTTCGCTCAAAGTCCCACGCCGCAACCAATCGTCCTCAGTGGGCCTCTGTGTGACCTTGGTGTGTCTCTGTGCAACGCTTTTCGCTACGAGTACTCCACACCCCTTCCCACCAGTCGGAACTGCACCCACGTTGCCGCAAGGATCAGGACGAACAACACCCACGCCATGGCCGAGGCGTAGCCCATACGCAACTGCTCCCATGCCGCCATATAGATGTGGTACACGATCACATCGGTACTGCCCACTGGTCCACCCGCCGTCATCACATAGATCGATGTGAACGCCTGGAATGAAGCGATGAGCGATGTGGTCAGCAGAAAGAAGGTCGTGGGCATCAGCAGGGGAAACGTCACGTTCCGGAATCGATGCCACGCGCCCGCCCCGTCGATCCGTGCGGCCTCGTAGTACTCCTCCGGAATGCCCTGCAATCCCGCGAGGAACACGATCATCTGATATCCGATGCCCAGCCAGATGGTGAAGATCACGACGCTGAGCATTGCGGTCTGGGTGGAGTTCAGCCACGAGACCGGGGGCAGACCTATGAGCGACAGGATGTAGTTCGCCACGCCGAAGGTCGGATGATAGATCCACATCCAGACGAGGGCGATCGCCACGAACGACGTCACGCTCGGCAGGAAATAGATCGCCCGCAGGATCGCCACACCACGGAACCGGCGATGGAGCAGGAGGGCCGTCCCCAACGCGAGCGCCAGGCCGACCGGAACGTTCAGCGAGAACAGCACGGTGTTCACCATGGCGTTCCGGAACCCCTCGTCGTGAAGCAGGCCGGCGAAGTTGTCCAACCCCACAAACGGCGTGTCGGGGACGACCAGGTCCCATCGGTGGAGGCTTAGATAGGCCGAGAAGACCATCGGCGTCGCAAGAAAGACGCACAGGTGGATGAGCGACGGCGCCAGAAAGCCGATCGACCGGAGCGCGGCCGGCCGGTCCTTCTTCCTCGCTCTTCTATAGAGCAAAGCCATGAGGCCGGCGATGGCGATCGAAACACCTGCCAGCGTCCGCAGGATCTCCGAATGTTCACTGATCGGGGCGAACGTGAACGCCTCGTTGGACCGGATCTCCTCCAACTCCCGGTCGACCTTCGTGGCGGCCCGCGCCAGCGCCTCGCTCACCGGGACCCGGTTGAGTAGAATGTCGTCGACGGCGTCCTGAAGCGTCCATTCGATCTCGCTGAATCTCTCGATGACCGAGCCCCACGGTTGGCGGCAGAAGGGCACCTCATTCACGAACGCCCGCTCCCATCCGTTCGGGTCGTCGGCAACCAGTTCCTCCGCCACACTTCGGACGGCAGGGATCTCGAGAGACTGTGACGAACGGATCCGAGCCGCCTCTTCCCCCGCCATGAATGCGGCAAGAAGCGCGGCTTCGCGAGGATGCGGGGTTCCGACCGGAACGCACCACCCGCTCTGATACATCACGTTGACCTTGCGCCCGCTCGGATGTCGCGGCAACGGCGCGACGCCAAGGTCCAGCCGGCCCTCGCGCACGAGGCGCGCATAGACCGGCATGCGCCAATGGCCTTCGAGGCTCATGGCGATCCGGCCATTGGCGAACAGTTGAGCGTTCGTCCCGGTCCGCTCCGATTGTACCCAACTCCCGACGTCAGGGGCGACCTGGTCGTGCAGGCGCAGGTCCGTCAGAAATCTGATCGCCTCCTCCGTGGCTGGCGACGTGAGCGCTCCCGTTGCGCGTCGTCCATCGTCCGTTACGACATCACCGCCCGCGCTCCAGACCCAGACGATCCAGGAGTAGTAGTAGTTGGTGAAGCTGGCGCCGAATTGATCCGATGTTCCATCACCATCCAGGTCGCGCGTGAGCGTTCGTGCGATGCGACGGTAGTCTTCCCACGTCCACGATGCCTCCGGCTCTGCGATCCCCGCTGACCGGAAGAGGGAGCGGTTGTAGTAGACCATGAGCGGCGTGAAGCCTTTCGGGAGAGCGAACAATCCGTCGCCACGTCGGCCAATGGCCAGAACGTTCGGATACCACTGGGTCGTGTCGATGCCGAGAGGGGCAAGGTAAGGCATCAGGTCGAGGAGGACCCGTTTGTTCGTGAAGGTGGGGATGAGCTTTGAATCGAGGAGAAAGACATCGGGCGGTGCGCCAGCGGCAAGGGCGGTAAGGATCTTCTCTTCGTACTGCCGACCCGGATTCGGCTCGTAGAGGACGCGGATCTCCGGATGTTCCTGCTCGAACAGCGCGATGGCCTCGCGGTCGAGCGCCATCTCCTCCGGGGTGGCCCAGTCGACGATCCGTAGCGTCACGGGCTGGGCCCGGAGGGATGTCACCGCCACGACAAGCGCGAACAGGTAGGAGGCGTGGCGTTTCACGGAGGTCGGTGGCGTGATCATCGTCAGCCGACGCGGAGAGCGCGTGCACCGTCTCCAACAGAGCACGGCACGACGGTCGCTGAGCCGCCTGTCCGACGTGGATACTGGGTCATGACCGCGGACGTGAGCGGACCGACCGCATCAGGGCTTGCGAGCGCCAGGGCGCATCCGCCAAATCCTGCCCCCGTCATCCGGGCTCCGCAGACCCCCGGCACCGACTGACAGATCTCGACAATCACGTCGAGCTCAGGACAGCTCACATTGTAGTCGTCACGAAGACTCGCGTGTGAATCGTTCAGCAGGGATCCGAGGGTCCGATGGTCTCGAAGCCACAGAGCGTCGACGGCGCGATGCACTCGCGCATTCTCTGTCACGACATGCCGGACGCGCCGGAGTGACGTGTCGCTGAGATGGCTCCCGTACGTCTCGAGGTGTCCTTCGGTCACATCTCGCAGGGATGACACGCCCGAGGTGTGACGGCTGATGATCGAGACGGCCTCACCACATTCTTCTCGGCGAGTGTTGTAGGCCGATCCGGCCAACGTGCGGGGAACACCAGTATCGCACACGACGAGCTGCAGGGTCGGATCGAGGGGCACGGCCTCCGTCGCAAGCGTCCGGCAATCGATCAGAAGTGCTGCGCGCGATTGGCCCGATATGGAGATCGTCTGGTCCATGATGCCACATTGCACGCCCGCCCAGTCCCATTCCGCTCGCTGACACAACCGGGCGAGCTCGCGCGACGGCATCGATCGGCCGGCAAGTGCGAGGACCCCGACGGCCATCGAAACCTCGAGGGCTGCCGAGGAACTCAGCCCCGATCCGAAAGGTACGGTGCTCGTAATGTGTACGTCCATGCCTCCAACCGGTACGCCGGTGGAGGCAAGCAAGGCGATGATCCCGGCGGGATACGATGACCAGCCGCGACGGCGATGGGTCGCAGCCGCGTCAAGGTCGATCTCGACATCCTCACCAATCGTGTCAGAACGAAAATGGAGTTTGCCGTCATCCCGGACCGCAAGGGCCACCCACGTGCGTCGGTCGATGGCGACGGGAAGGACAAATCCCTCATTGTAGTCCGTGTGCTCCCCGATAAGGTTCACTCGCCCCGGCGCGGAGGCGATCACCTCTGGCGGGCGCCCGAACCGGGCGGCGAAACGGTCTGGAAGATCGTGGGGGAAGAAGGAGGCGTCGTCCATGGGGACGCTGATCGGTCTCAAAACTACGTCAAAATTCGAGGAAGACTCAAGGTGCTGAGGTCAGGGAACCTTCGCCGCAAGGGGACCGTCTATCAACGAGTGTCCGCTCTTGGGCACCCGCCCACACGGCCTGGGCGGCTCGGAGTTCATACAATCACAGGAGGTCTGCATGATACATCGTTACGCATTGCTGCTGATGGCGGCCCTGATCCTCGTCCCGGCCGGGCTGGCCCGGGCTGACGAAGATCAGAAGCCGAAGCAGAAGAAAGGATGGCTCGGCGTCTCGATCCAGAGCGTCACTGAGCGTATCCAGAAACGCGAAAAACTCCCGTCCGACGAGGGGGCATATGTCGCAGACGTCGTCGATGACAGTCCTGCGGATTCGGCGGGGTTGAAACGTGGCGACGTCATCGTGACCTTCGCCGGCAAGGCTGTGTACGAGCCCGATGATCTGTCGCGATTCGTTTCGCGTACCGCCCCCGGCACGCGCTCGGAGGTCGTCTACTATCGCGACGGCGCGAAGAAGACGGTTTCCGTCGTAATCGGGAACGAAGCTCGCCGGGACCGGATGAACCTCGCCTTTGCCATGCCCTCCATGCCGCATCTCGAGATCTTCATGGGTGGGGGCGTGTTGGGAGCAACGGTGAAGACGTTGAACCCGCAGTTGGCCGAGTACTTCGGTGCTCCGAACGGTGAAGGCGTGTTGGTGGAAGAAGTGGAGAAAGACCTGGCAGGCGCCAAGGCCGGATTGATGGCAGGCGACGTCATTATCCGTATCGGCAAGCGGTCCGTCGACAATGTCGATGACATTACGAGGGAATTGCGGAATGCCGAGCCTGGCGACAAG
>CAYYOV010000011.1:24470-53239 GCA_964473365.1 uncultured Ignavibacteriaceae bacterium | reverse complement strand
CGACAATGTCGATGACATTACGAGGGAATTGCGGAATGCCGAGCCTGGCGACAAGTTGGAGCTGGAAGTATGGAGGAAGGGTGGACGAAAGACCCTGACGATCGAGGTCACCAAGAACGCCGATGGACAGCACGGTCGTCTCGAGCGCCGCTATTTTCGTATGCAGCCGGGTGACGGGGCTTTTCAGTGGGACGGAGAAGACGATGGCGAAGCCGTTGTCCGTCTTCGAGGCGAGCTCGAACGTCTCCACGAACTGACACCAAAGGTGGCACCCATCCCCATTCCGAAGATATCGCGATCCGTCACGATCTGACGATCGTTGAACCGTGAAGTCCCCAGAAGTCAGATCATCGCACCGTATGAACGCCGGTCCTAGCTCCTAGCGAGCGACGGCCGGCGTTCGTGTTTCCTGCCGATTTCGCCCCTCTTCGTTCCGGTCGAACCCAAAGCGACGAATCATCATAATGAGGAAGCAACGACGGGCCATTCGGACCAAGCGGCGTGGCGACTACGGCCATGCGTGCGCGTCCCGCCGTGTTTTCTTGCCCGTGCAGCGATGTTTCGGTATCTTCGATGACAATGCCGGCATATCTGGGCACATACGGTCGGGTGATGGATCTCATGCCCGAGATCATTCTCATCATTGAGAAGAGCGGGCGCATTATCGACTGGAATCGCCAGGCCGGCGAATCTTTTGGCCTCCGCCGCGGCGACCGGACTGCTACGATCGAGCGGTTGGTCGCTGCAGGTCAGAGCGATGAGGTGTTGCATCGGTTGACACTATCGCAAGTGGTGCCCTCGGAGGAAGTGCGGGTCGTTCGAAGCGACGGCAGTATCATCGACGTGCGGTACGAGATCAAGCCGCTGCACGGACCGAAGGGAGAGGTGCGGGTGATGATCGGTCGCGACATCACCCTCGACAAGCAAAAAGAGCTGGACCTTCTCCGCTTTTCGAACGTCATCCAGCACACCATCAACCCGATCCAGATCACCGACGCATCGGGGAAGATGGTCTACGTCAACCCGGCGTTCGAACGGGCGAGCGGCTACACACGCGAAGAGCTCATCGGTCAGAACCCCCGCGTGCTGTCCAGCGGCAAGCACGGGCGGGAATTCTGGGGCGGCGTGTGGAAGCATATCAGCAGCGGAAAACTGTGGACCGGCCGCGTCGAGAACCGACGGAAGGACGGTGGGCCCTTCTTTACCGAGCTGGTGATCTCGCCGATCATGGAGCCGTCCGGCAAGGTCATCGGGTTTTTGGGTGCGCACCGGGACATCACGGAACAGATCATCCTCGAGCAGCAACTGGTCCGGTCGCAACGGATGGAGAGCATCGGAACGCTGGCCGCCGGGATTGCACACGAGGTCGGCAACCCGCTGACAGCCATCTCCTCCCTCGTCCAAGTGCTCCAGCGGACCGTCCAGGACCAGTTCGCGACGGAGAAGCTGGGCCTCATCAACAGCCAGATCAATAGAATCGCCAAGATCATCCGTGACCTCGTGGATTTTTCACGGCCGAGTACGCACGTATCGAAGCCGACCGACCTGAATCAGATCCTGAACGACGCGCTCAACATCGTCAAGTATGGCAAGAAGGTGAAGGACGTGACCTTCTCGCTCGACCTCGACGCGCAACTGCCGACCATCCGTATCGTCCCCGACCAGATCGTCCAGGTCTTCATCAACGTCCTCATGAACGCCGTCGATGCGCTCGACGGAAAACCGGGAACGATCACGGTGTCCAGCCGTACGTTCGACAGTGTCATTGATGTCGCCGTCAGCGACACGGGCAAGGGCATCACCGAGGGCGAGATCGAGAAGATCTTCGAGCCGTTCTACACCACCAAAGGGGTGGGGAGGGGGACGGGTCTGGGTTTGTGGGTCAGCTACGGCATTGTCAAGTCGTTCAACGGCGACATCCTCGTCGAGAGCATTCCCGGCGAAGGCAGCTTGTTCACCATCCGTCTACCGCGCCAATCCTGAACATGTCACAGCGTATCCTCATCGTCGACGACGAACAGATCATCCGCGAATCGGTCTCTTTCGTGCTTCAGAAGGAAGGGTTCGTCGTGGCCGAAGCCTCGAACGGGCGGCTTGCCATCGAGGCCCATCGGGAACGAGCCTTCGATATCGTCATCACGGACATCGAGATGCCGGAAATGCGGGGGACCGAACTCCTCCGGCTCATTCGGCAGGAATCGCCCGAGACCTTCGTGATCATCATTACGGCGTTCGGGTCGGTGGAAACGGCCATCACCGCGCTTCGCGAGGGAGCTTCGGACTACGTCCTCAAGCCGATCAATTTCGATGACCTGTTGTTGCGCATCCGCAAACTGCTCGATTATCGGGCCCTCGCGCTCGAGAACGCGATGCTTCGGCAGGAGCTCCAGCGAACGTATGACTTCGACCAGATCATCGGCCAGAGCACGGCCATGAAGAAGGTGTTCGGCGTCATCGAGAAGGTGGCACGGAGCGAGGGGACCGTGCTCATCACTGGCAAGAGCGGTACCGGTAAGGAACTCGTCGCGCGCGCGATCCACTACAATAGCCCGCGGTCGAGCAAGCGCTTTGTCCCGATCAACTGCGGGGCCATCGTCGATACGCTGTTCGAGAGCGAACTCTTCGGCCACAAGAAGGGTTCGTTCACGGGTGCAACAACCGACAAGGAAGGGATGTTCAAGGTCGCGCACGAAGGCACGATCTTCCTGGATGAGGTTAGCGAGATCCCGCTCAACCTGCAGGTGAAGCTACTCCGCGCGCTTGAGCAAAAGGAGATCACGCCGGTCGGAACGACCGACATGATCAAGATCGACGTGCGGATCATCGCGGCGACCAATCGGGACCTGCGCAAAGAGGTCGAAGCGGGCAAGTTCCGCGAGGACCTGTTCTACCGGTTGAACGTCGTCGAAGTGAACCTGCCGCCGTTGTCGTCGCGGCCGGACGACATCCCGCTGCTTGCAGCCTTCTTCCTCGAGGTCTACGCCAAGCAGACAGGCAAAGCCATCCGCGGCTTTACGAATGACGCCATGCGGGTTCTGCTTCGGCACCAATGGAAGGGAGAGGTCCGTGAGCTCCAGAATGCCGTCGAGCGCGCGACGATCTTTTGCGAATCAGATTTCATCGGACCTGAGCATCTGCCCGAATCGATGTGGACGGAGGGGAGCAGTCCTTCTCCGGCCGCACAAGTAGCATACGGCGACCAACCGTTGAAAGAAGCGGTCAAAGATTTCGAGCGGATGTTCATACAGCAGGCACTGACGCGCCATCACCAGAACAAGGATGAGACGGCCAAGGCCCTAGGGATGAGCCTCTCATCGCTCTACCGGAAGATCGAAGAGCTTCAGATCACCCCATCCGCTTGATAGAATCGCCTTTGGCAAGTGATTTCGGCCGTTCCGACTACTAGGAATAGCCAGAATCCGTTTCTCAGAAATTCGAATCCCCCTCCGTTGCCCCTCCTCCGGGCATCGACTTCCGCAACGAAAATCCCTGCTCTGAGCAAACAAATTGGTGGCACGTTCCTTGTCCCCACGGGCATGCCCCGGTCCGGAAGACTCGTTCCGGCCCGGTCTACGCTCTCCCGGAGGAAACCAACCATGTCCGATGACTATCTCACCACTGCCATGCCCAATCTCGTCGGGTCGGGTACGTTGAAAGAAGCTGTCCGTTCGTATGAGCGCGCTCTGATTCTGGAGTCGCTCCGCGCCAATAGCAACGACAAGCGGAAGGTCGCGAAATTGCTGGGTATCAGCATTTCGTCGCTCTACCGCAAGCTCGCTGAGCTGTCGATCGAAGATCACGCGGTCGAGGAGCGGGCCTAACGGGTCGTTCCCGGCGTCCGGTGCCGACATCGAACTCCACGATGTCGGCGCGTGGTACGTACGGCGCCGGAGGATGAACGAATGGTGACAGTGCCTCAGACGACGGCCTCGTCGGTTCCGACCCCCATTCCAGGGACGGGCCCGAAGAACGTCCTGATCTTCAGTCCGGACGCCGATCTCGCACGTACGCTCGTGCTGATTCTCGAAGATCGGTACCGCATCACGCGGGAGACGATGATCTCCGCCCTCGAGGGATCGTTACGCTCCACGCAACCGGACCTCGTTCTCGTCGACCTCTTTACCTTCTCGGAGGACGTCCGCCGCTTGCTGGAAGTCTTGCGTGGCCGGCCGTCCAACGTGCCGCTCATTCTGCTGCGCGGCTACATGCCGCTCCGTCAGGATGTGACGGCCGAGATCGAATCCATGGGCGCGATGGTCTTCTACAAGCCCGTGGACGTCGAGATGGTCTCACAAGCCATTGAAGACCTGTTGAAGAGCGGCCGCGCCACATAGGCCGCGTCATTTCGTTCCGCCTTCCGCACGCCGTACCGGTCCCGCCGGTTCGGTCCCGCATCGCCTTTGCCCTCGACTCCACCTGAACTGACGCCGCCCGTCCCACGGGCTGGCCCAAGGAGTCCTGAGTGAACTGGCTTCCCCACTATATGGTCAAGGTCGTCTCTGCCGACGAAGCGGTCACCTCCGTCAAGTCGGGCGACCGAATCTTCATCTCCGGCAACGCCGCTACACCGCTCTTGTTGACGCACGCCCTGGCCCGACGCGTCAGCGAACTGCGCAACGTCGAGGTCAACCATGTCCTGCTGCTGGGCGAGGACCCCCTCGCGAAGCCGGGCATGGAGGCGAGCTTCCGCCACAATTCGCTGTTCGTCGGTCCCGCTGACCGTGAGGCCATCGCTGACGGACGCTCGGACTACGTCCCCATTCACTTGTCCGACATCCCGGCGCTGTTCACCGACCGGGTCATCCCGCTCGACGTGGCGCTGATCCAGGTCTCGCCGCCGGACGAGCACGGATTCATGAGCTTCGGCGTGGAATGCGGAGCGACAAAAGCTGCCGCCGAAAGCGCCCGGGTCGTGGTCGCGCAAGTGAACGAACGCATGCCCCGCACGCTCGGGGACGACTTCATTCACGTCTCGCGCGTCCACAAGATCGTCGAGTGCTCCGAACCGCTCCTGACGCTCGTCCCGAAGCCAGCGACCGAACTCGAATTGAAGATCGCGCAGCACATCGCGCCCCTCGTGGAGGACGGTGCGACGATGCAGCTTGGCATCGGGGGCATCCCCGACGCGGTCCTAAAGCTCCTGGACGGACGACAACACCTCGGTATCCATACCGAGATGGTCTCGGACGGGGTCGTCGAAGCGATCGAAAAAGGGATCGTGACGAATGCGATGAAATCGGTCCACCGCGGAAAGGTCATTGCCACGTTCGTCCTCGGTTCGAGCGATCTCTACGGCTACATCGACAACAACCCGTTGTTTGAGCTGCATCCGTGCAACTACACCAACAACCCGTTCGTCATCGCACAGAACGACAAGCAGGTGGCGATCAATTCGGCGATCGAGGTCGACCTGACGGGCCAGGTGTGTGCGGATTCCATCGGGCCCAAGATCTACAGCGGATTCGGCGGCCAGGTCGACTTCATCAGAGGGGCGGCCTACTCAAAGGGGGGCAAGCCCATCATTGCGTTGCCGTCGACCACCAAGAATGGTGTGATCTCGCGCATCGTCGCCAGGCTTACGCCCGGTGCGGGCGTTGTCACGAGCAGAGCCGATGTTCATTACGTGGTGACGGAATTCGGCGTCGCATCGCTCCATGGCAGGAACCTTCGTCAGCGCGCCGATGCGTTGATCGCCATCGCACATCCGTCGCATCAGGCAGAGCTGGAGCGGTCGCTACGAAAAGGGGCAAAGGAAACGGAGACAGCGGCGATGGCGTGACCTCCGAGGGAAGCGGTCATGGATGGCTGTTGGAAGGATATTCGTCAAGAAGTGTGTACGACGTGCATCGACGGGGACCCGCACGGCCGATGTCATCTACCCGTCGACGAAGCCTGCGTGCTGCGCGATCAGCTGGAGGTGGTGCAGAACGCTGTTCGGGAATACACAGGCCGGGCCGGTCGGCGCGAGATGGTGCGTGAGACCGTGTGCCGGGCCTGCGGGACCCGTGAGACGGACGGTAGCTGTTGGCGGGCCAATCGGTTGGAATGTGCCTTCGACCGGATGCTGCCCGCGATCATTGAACATATGGAGACCTGGCAAGCCCGACAGGCTTGAGGGTAAAGGAAGACACATGGACGCACAAACACGTATGGATCGGAGCGTCGAGGCGGTTGTCCACGACCTCGAGGTCTCCCTGAGTCGCGTCAACGAACTGCGCAAAGAGATCGGAATGCTCGACGCCGGCCGCCACGGTGATGTCCGGGTCATGCGGCTGAAGGAACTTGTGGCCGACCTGCAAGCGCGCGTCGAAGGGATCGAGGCCTTCGTCCAATCCTGCCAGCGGCGCGCGCATCGCGAGGAGCAGCCGCCCGAAGAGATCGATATCTGGATGTGAGCGTGCGCACCGTCTTCGGTCCAGTGCCGTCGAGGCGTTTCGGACGTTCCCTCGGCGTCGACATCATCCCCCGCAAGCTGTGTACGCTCGACTGCGTCTACTGCGAAGTGGGTCGCACGGACAAGCGCGGCCTTGCCCGGCGCGAATATCTGCCGACCGAACTCATCCTGAAGGATGTTCGCGAGGCGATCGAAGCGCATCCTTCTGTCGACTGCATCACCTTTTCCGGTTCGGGCGAACCCACGCTCCACAGCGGACTCGGCGAACTCCTTCGGGCGACCCGCCAAATGACCAAGGTTCCGCTCGTTGTACTGACGAATGGTACCTTGTTGTGGAAGGAGGACGTCCGAAACGACCTCCTCGCCGCGGACATCGTCTGTCCGTCGCTCGATGCGGTGTCGGAGGACGTCTTTCGCCGGATCGACCGCCCGCATCCCCGACTCACGGCCGTACAAGTGATCGACGGCCTTGTGGAATTCCGACGGAAGTTCACGGGACAGCTCTGGCTTGAAGTGCTGTTCGTCCAGGGGATGAACGACGACGACGACGAGGTCTGGTTGCTCCGCCAAGCCATTGACCGCATCTCGCCGGACAAGGTGCAGATCAACACGGTCGTTCGGCCGCCCGCGGAACCCTGGGCGCATCCCGTCTCACATGAGCGGCTGGAGCAGATCCGTTCGATGCTCGGTCCGCGCGCAGAGATCATCACGCCGGCGCGCGAACGATCGTGCGCCCCGGCGCCGATACCACACGACGAAGAGATCCTGGGGGTGGTCGCCCGTCGTCCGATGTCCGCAGCCGATGTTGCTGCCGGGCTGGGAAGCGACCTTGGTGCGATCGCGTTGGCTCTCGACGCCCTCGTTGCCGCCGGTCGTCTGCGCATCATCGAATTCGAAGGAAGCCGCTTCTACGCCGTGCCAGAGACCGCCAGTTTCTCCGTGAATTGACGTCTGCTGAGGGGCCGGCATCTGCGCTGCAAGCACCAATATTCATAAGTTCGTCCGTCGATTTTCCAATTATTGCGAATCAGTCAGATGGCCAGGTGGTCAACGGGCTGATTTTGCCTGTTTCGAGGGTGTGATCTTGGAACGCATTTTGCCAAAGAAGCCCCGGTTTTGAACCACACCATCCTCTGAAAGACCACTATGTCGAGCACTCCATCGGGTCCGCGTCCGTCAGCGGGAACCCAAGTCATGATCGACGGGAACGAAGCGGCTGCCTACGTCGCGCACAAGCTGAACGAAGTCATCGCCATCTACCCGATCACCCCATCATCAAACATGGGTGAGTGGGCCGACGAATGGTCGGCCAACGGGCAGAAGAACCTGTGGGGGACGGTGCCCCTCGTGGTAGAGATGCAGAGCGAAGGTGGCGCTGCCGGCGCTGTCCACGGTGCGCTCCAGGCCGGTTCGTTGGCGACGACCTTTACGGCGTCGCAAGGCCTGCTACTGATGGTGCCGAATATGTTCAAGATCGCCGGCGAGCTTACGCCGACCGTCTTTCACATCGCGGCGCGCACCGTCGCCACGCACGCCCTCTCGATCTACGGAGATCATTCCGACGTCATGTCCACGCGCTCCACCGGTTGGGGCATGCTCTCGTCCTGTTCGGTGCAGGAGGTGATGGACTTCGCCAGCATCGCACAGGCAGCGACCCTCGAATCGCGCATCCCGTTCCTGCACTTCTTCGACGGTTTCCGCACGTCGCACGAAGTGATGAAGATCGAACAACTGAGCGATGACCAGCTGCGCGCGATGGTCGACGACGACCTGATCCTCGCGCATCGCAAGCGGGCCCTTACGCCCGACAACCCGGTCGTTCGGGGCACGGCTCAGAACCCCGACGTCTTCTTCCAATCGCGTGAGCGTTGCAATACGTACTACGCTGCCTGCCCCGGCATCGTCGAGAAGGCGATGAAGAAGTTCGCCGCACTCACGGGCCGGTCATATCAGTTGTTCGAGTATGTCGGCGCGCCCGATGCCGAACGCATCATCATTGTCATGGGCTCTGGCGCCGAGACCGTGCACGACACGGTCGACTTCCTGACGAAGAAGGGAGAGAAGGTGGGCGTGCTCAAGGTGCGCCTCTACCGTCCGTTCTCGCTCGAGCACTTCCTCGCGGCCCTGCCGAAGTCGGTCAAGACGATCGGTGTCCTCGATCGTTGCAAGGAGCCCGGTGCGTCCGGTGAGCCGCTCTACATGGATGTCATCACCTCGCTCGGCACGGCCCAGCAGAACGGCACGTTGCCGTTCGCCGCAATGCCGAAGGTCGTCGGCGGCCGCTATGGTCTGTCGTCGAAGGAGTTTACGCCGGCGATGGTGAAGGCCGTGTTCGATGAGCTCAAGAAACCAGCGCCGAAGAACGGCTTCACGGTCGGCATCAACGACGACGTGACGCACACGTCATTGACCTACGACCCGAACTACTCCATCGAGCCGGAAGACGTGAAACGCGCCCTCTTCTACGGCCTCGGTGCCGACGGAACGGTCGGCGCGAACAAGAACTCGATCAAGATCATCGGCGAAGAGACGTCGTTCTACGCGCAGGGCTACTTCGTGTACGATTCGAAGAAGTCCGGTTCGACGACGACGTCGCACCTCCGGTTCGGTCCGAGACAGCTGAAATCCCCGTATCTCATCGACCGCGCCGACTTCATCGCCTGTCACCAGTGGTTCTTCCTGGAGAAGTACGACGTTCTTGAGACAGCGGCACCGGGCGGCGTGTTCCTGCTCAACAGCCTCTATGGGCCCGACGTGGTGTGGAACCATCTTCCGCGTATCACGCAAGAGACGATCATCGCCAAGAAGATCAAGCTATACGTGATCGATGCGTACAAGGTCGCCCAGGCCACAGGTATGGGCGGTCGCATCAACACGATCATGCAGACCTGCTTCTTCGCGATCTCCGGCGTCCTTCCGAAGGACGAGGCGATCGCAGCCATCAAGAATTCCATCAAAAAGACGTACGGCAAGAAGGGCGAGCACGTCGTTCAGAAGAACTACGAGGCTGTCGACCAGACCCTGGCGAACCTGTTCGAAGTGAAGGTGCCCGACAAGGTGTCGAGCGCCATCGAACTTCCCCCAGTCGTCTCGCCGAATGCTCCGGCATTCGTACAGCGGACCACCGCTCCGATCATTGCCGGCAAGGGAGATGCGATGCCGGTGAGCCTCCTGCCGGACGACGGCACGTATCCGGTCGGAACGACGCAGTGGGAGAAACGAAACATCGCGCTCGAGATCCCCGTGTGGGAGCCCGAGATCTGCATCCAATGCAACAAGTGCGCGCTCGTCTGCCCGCACGCCGCCATTCGCGTCAAGGTGTACGACGGAGCCGCGCTGGCGGGAGCCCCCGAAACGTTCAAGTCGATGGATTACAAGGGGGTCGAATACAAAGGATTCAAATACACGGTGCAGACCGCGCCCGAGGATTGTACAGGCTGCAACCTCTGCGTGGAGGTCTGTCCGGCAAAGAGCAAGCGCGAAGTGAAGGTCAAGGCGATCAACATGAAACCGCAGGAACCGCTCCGGCTTCCCGAGCGGCTTAACTACGACTTCTTCCTCAACCTGCCCGAAGTGGACCGTCGCACCGTCCGCACCGACACGGTCAAGGGGACGCAATTCTTCCAGCCTCTGTTCGAGTACTCGGGCGCCTGCTCCGGCTGCGGCGAAACGCCGTACGTGAAGCTGGCCTCGCAGCTGTTCGGAGACCGGATGATCGTGGCCAACGCCACCGGCTGTTCGTCGATCTACGGCGCTAACCTGCCTACCACCCCGTGGTCGGCCAACAATGACGGACGCGGTCCGGCGTGGGCCAACTCGCTGTTCGAGGACAACGCGGAGTTCGGACTCGGCATCCGGTTGACGGTCGACAAGAACAAGGAGATGGCTGAGGAGCTGGTCCGGCATCTGGCCGGTTCGATCGGCCAGGAATTGGCGACCGCGATCCTCGAGGCGAAGCAGCACGACGAAGCCGGCATCCACGAACAGCGCGAACGGGTGGACGGCCTGAAGAAGAAGCTGGCGGGAATGAAGGAACCCGAGGCGAAACGTCTGCTGAGCCTTGCCGACTATCTTGTGAAGAAGAGCGTCTGGATCATGGGCGGCGACGGATGGGCGTACGACATCGGCTTCGGCGGTCTCGATCACGTGCTCGCGTCCGGCCGGAACGTCAACGTGCTCGTCCTCGATACCGAGGTCTATTCCAACACTGGCGGCCAGATGTCGAAAGCCACCCCTCGTTCGGCCGTTGCGAAGTTCGCCGCCTCGGGTAAACCGACCGGCAAGAAGGACCTGGCGATGATCGCGATGTCGTACGGCAACGTGTACGTGGCGAAGGTGGCCATGGGCTCGAACGACGCCCAGACCATTCGTGCCTTCCTCGAGGCCGAGGCGTACGATGGTCCGTCGATCATCATTGCCTATAGTCACTGCATCGCGCACGGCATTGACATGGCCCGCGGGATGACGAACCAGAAGGTGGCCGTCGAAACGGGTTACTGGCAGCTGTTCCGCTACAACCCGTTGCTCGCGCATGAGGGGAAGAACCCCTTCAAGCTCGACTCGAAGCCGCCGACGAAGTCGCTGAAGGAATTCACTTCGCTCGAAACCCGTTTCCGCATGCTCGAGAAGAGCCATCCCGACCGGGCTAAGGAGCTGGGCGTCCAGGCGCAGGCCGACGTAAAGGAACGGTGGGCGCTCTACGAGCAGTATGCGCACGATGCCGGTGGTGGCGCGGAGAAAGCGGAAGAGAAGCCTTAAGAAAAACCGTGGAGTAGGCAGAAAGCGGGTACAGGCAGGAGAAGTCAGCTTGGGGTCCTGTGATCAAAGATCCCGGATCTGTCTTCCTTGGCCTCTCCGTGACACTGAGCTGAACGATCCTGCCTACTGCTGACTCTCAACAGAACTCGACCAAGGACCCACAGGCACCCTATGGACCTTTCAACCTACTACCTCGGCAAGCGTCTGAAGAACCCGCTGGTTCCCTCGGCCAGTCCGCTCTCACGGAACATCGACTCCATGAAGCGGCTCGAAGACGCCGGCGCCGCCGCGATCGTGATGTACTCGTTGTTCGAGGAGCAGATCGAGCACGAGTCGTTCGAGATCGACCACTATCTGTCATATGGAACACAATCGTACGCCGAGGCGCTCACGTATTTTCCCGAGGCGAAGGAGTACAATCTCGAACCCGACCAGTACCTCGAGCTTCTGAGGAAGGCCGCCGAGTCGCTGGAGATCCCCGTCATCGGGAGTCTGAACGGCGTATCCACCGGCGGGTGGGTGAAGTATGCCAAGCACATGGAAGAGGCGGGTGCGGACGCGCTTGAACTCAACGTCTACTACATTCCCACCGACCCGGCGCTGGCCGGCGACGATGTCGAGGCGCGCTATCTCGACGTGCTTCATGCCGTCAAGAGCACCGTCGCGATCCCTGTGGCCGTGAAACTCAGTCCCTACTTCACGGCGCTGGCGAATATGGCCCAGAGGCTGGTGAACGCCGGTGCAGATGGTCTCGTGCTCTTCAACCGGTTCTATCAGCCGGACATCAACATCAACGAGCTCGAGGTGACGCCCAACGTCCACCTGAGCGATTCCACAGCCATCACACTTCCGATGCGCTGGATCGCCGTCCTCCACGGCCGCATCAAGGCGAGCCTGGCGGCGACGAGCGGTGTCCACACGTCGGACGATGTGATCAAGCTGCTCATGGCCGGCGCCGATGTGACCATGATGTGCTCCGCGTTGCTCAAACGCGGCCCCGAACACCTGAAGGAAGTGCTCGAAGGGGTGGAAAAATGGATGTTCGAGCACGAGTACGTCTCCGTCGAACAGATGAAGGGAAGCATGAGCCACAAGTCGGTCCATGATCCCTCAGCGTTCGAGCGTGCGAACTACATGAAGGCATTGAATCGGTACAAGCTGCTCATGTAGAGCCGTTGGAGGGGCTCGTGTGGGAGGGAGGATGACGAGCGAATCTCAGAAGGCCCGGGAACGAACCACGGAGACGTGGGGATTTCCGGGCCTCGTGTTTTGTGTCCAAGAATCTGCGTATCGTTGACTCCTGTATGACCTCCCGCGAACGCATGGCGTCCGCGATGGCGGGGAGACCCGTCGATCGCGTGCCGTTCATGTGCCAAATGAGCATCGGGCACATGCTCAAGCAGCTTCCCGTCGCTCCCGTGGACTTCTGGTGCGAACCTGAGGTCTTCGCCCGCGGACTGGTGGAACTTTGCGCCCGCTACGGTTTCGACGGGATCCTCGTCAGTCTCCATGGCCACGATCCTCGATGGGCGGATGCCCTTCTCCGACGTGATCCGGGCCCCGACGGGGACGTTGTGACGTGGAACGACGGGCGGAAGATGCGCTTCCCGCCCGATGACCTGCCGGAACAGCTGTCCGAGCCGACGCGGTCTGTTTCACATCCCTCTCTGATCCCCCGTCCATTGTCGTATATTCCCGTCAGTCAAGGGCTTCGGTTCGACATTCATCCAACGCGTCGATTCGATATCTTTCGCAAGGTTCGCGCGCTCGCGGGTCCGGGCGTGAGCATCCACGGCGAGGTCACATCACCGTTCGACTATCTGCTCGACGTCCTCGGACATGAATCGGCGCTGATGCTTCTCATCGACGATCCGGAGCAGGCAGAAGCGTGGCTGGACGGGTTTGCGGATGGGGTCGTTGAGATCGCATCGGCCATGGTGCGAGAGGACATCGATGCTGTCAAGATCTCGTCGCCATTTGCTGGGGCAGGATTCCTGTCACGCGGTCACTACGAACGGTTCGTCCTGCCGTACGAGCGACGTGTCGTTGATGCGATCCAGAAGCATGGGACCCCTGCGTACCTGCATACCTGCGGGGCCATCGGCGACCGGCTCGACTTGATGGCGCGCTCTGGAGCGAATGGTCTTGAGTGTTTGGACCCACCACCGCTGGGAACGACAGAGCTCGCCGAGGCCTTTGGAACATTGAACGGATCGATGTTCGTCAAAGGGAACATCGATTCTGTTCACTCGTTGCTGCTCGGCACTGACGAAGATGTGGTGCGCGACGCCCGAAAGCGACTCCACCTCGGCCAGGCCTACGGACGATTCATCCTCTCGACGGCTTGCTCCATCGCTCCGGGGGTCAAGCCGGAGAGGATCATGGCGCTCAGGAAGATCGTTGAGGCACCAGAAAACAACGAGTGAGACAACGATCCGCATTGCAAAGGAATGGCTTCCGTTCGTTTCCGTGGAACGCTGTGCAATCCCTCGGACCTTCGGGTAACGCTTTGACCGCACATGGACTACACCGACCTCCAGCAATCCCTCATTCGCGGTGACCATGCAGCCACGGCCGCGTTGACGACGGCTGCGCTCTCATCCGGAGCACGGCCCGTTGAGATCCTCGACGAAGGACTCCTCCCAGCGATGCAGGTGGTAGGGAAGCGGTTCCGTGAGGGCGAGATCTTTCTGCCGGAAGTGCTTGTCGCCGCCCGTGCAATGAAGTCTGCAATGGCCGTCCTCGATCCACATCTGGCGGCGAGTTCGTATGTCCCGAAGGGGAGCGTATTGCTCGGGACCGTCAAGGGGGATGTGCACGACATCGGGAAGAATCTTGTCGGCGTCATGCTGCGCGGGGCGGGGTTCAAGGTCATCGACATCGGGACCGGCTGCAATGCGGAGAAGTTCCTTCAGTCCGTCCGCGAGCATCGACCCGACGTGATCGGATTGTCCGCGTTGTTGACGACGACGATGACGTACATGAAGACCGTCATCGAAACGTTGCGCGCGGCCGAGATCCACGTTCCCGTGATCGTGGGCGGAGCACCTGTCAGCGCTTCGTTCGCCGCAGAGATCGGCGCCGATGGGAGCGCCCGCTCGGCTGCCGAAGCCGTCGAGCTGGTCGAGCGGCTTGTTTCCAAGCCTGGGCGATCGTAGATCGTAAATCGTAAATCGTAAATCGTAAATCGTAAATCGTAAATCGTAAATCGTAAATCATTGCCTCCCCTCATTTCCATCCATTCTCTTCTTGCTCCGACCGGGCCTATCCTCTTCGACGGAGGGTTTGGGGCCTGCCTGCAGCATCGGGGCTTGGAACCCGGAAGCGCGCCTGAATTGTGGAATACTCGACGCGCCGAGGAGGTGGCCCGCCTGCATCGCGAGTTCGTCGCCGCGGGATCGATGGTGATCGAATCGAACACGTTCGGCGCGAATGCGCGGCGATTCCATGCCGTTGAAGTGGAGGATGATGTCGCCGAAAACATCCGCGCAGCGGCCGGGTTGGCTCTGGAGGCCGCCGGTGGTCGGATCATCGTCGCCGGATCGACGGGTCCTTTGGGTGAACTGATCGAGCCGTACGGAGAACTCGCGCACGATGAGGCGCGCGCCTCCCTCCTGGAGCAATACCGTGCACTCAAGGGGGCCGGCATCCGTGTGCTGCTGATCGAGACGATGATGGCTCTGGAGGAGGCTCAACTGGCGCTTGAAAGCGCACATGCTGTCGGTTTTGACATCGTTGGCGCGACGATGACGTTCGAACCGACGCCGCACGGTCCACGTACGGCATTCGGGGTTTCACCAGCGCAGGCGGCGAAAGCACTGATCGCTGCAGGGGCCCAGATCGTCGGGTCGAATTGTGGCTCCGGATTCGACACCATGCGCGATGTGGCGAAAGAATTCCTCGATGCCTCGTCCGTTCCGGTGCTGATCCAGCCCAACGCCGGCATTCCGCGCGGGGGAGCGAACGGTCCGGTGTATCCGGAGACGCCAGAGAGCTTCGCGGCATTTCTTGCTGAGATGTACGGCATGGGAGTGAAGTTGTTGGGCGGCTGCTGCGGCGCGGAGCCGGAACACATCGGCGCGGCGGCGAAACACCTTGGGCTGAGGTAGCAACGAGACGTTTGTGATCCTGACCATCCACGAGAGCCGTACGACATCCAGGTGACCGCATGAGTTCGTACCGTGAATCGTTCGACAGACTCGACCGGATCATCACTGGTTGGATGGCGCGCTACGGGATCACATTGCTCCGTGTCAGCCTTGGAATCACATTCTTCTGGTTTGGGTCGATCAAATTCATTCCCGGCCTGAGCCCGGCCCAAGATCTTGCGACAAAGACCATCGCGGTCTTGAGCTTCGGCCTTGTGAAGCCAACCGTGTCGATCATTGTGTTGGCCCTGTGGGAATCGCTCATCGGCCTGGGATTGATCTTCGGCGTCTGCATGCGCCTCACGCTTCTGCTGCTCTTCGTCCAGATGCTCGGCACGTTGACCCCCCTGATCCTTTTCCCAGGGGAGGCCTTTGCACACGTGCCGTATGCCCCTACGCTCGAAGGCCAGTATATCATCAAGAACTTGGTGCTGATCGCAGCCGGGATCGTCGTGGGGGCCACCGTCCGTGGTGGACGATTGAAGGCCGATCCCTGACAATGTCCTCCGCCAATCGACTCACGGCGCCATCCCTGCAATTCCCAGATATGACGGCAGCTCGAGCTCAGCGGGGCATGTTCGTCTTGTCCTTCAATCCCCACTCCTGCCTCGCAGTTCTTGGAAAAAACACGGTCTCGATGATGGCGACGGGCGAATTTCCGAGGATTCAAAGGGTCAAAATGGCACAGACCTTGCACGCCTGCTAGCCGCCAGACAAAAGCTTTTCACGCAGAGACTGCCGAGTTCGGTCGGTGAGAACTCTGGACTCAGGCTCCCCAGCAGTTTCTCAACCATTTCCGCCCTCCCAGCGACCCTGCCTGCCAGTTCCTCGCATGTCGAGCGGTAGGTGGGTCTGCGTGCCATCTCCTTTGCAGAAAGAGCAATCCCATGATACGCAAGCAAGAAGCGCTCGACTACCACTCCCAGGGACGGCGTGGCAAGATCGAAGTGATCCCGAGTAAGCCCTGTGCAACGCAACGAGATCTTTCCCTCGCCTACACACCCGGCGTTGCAGAACCATGCCTCGAGATCGAGAAGGATCCCGAGGACGCCTACCGATATACCGCCAAAGGGAATCTCGTCGCCGTGATCTCGAACGGCACCGCTGTTCTCGGGCTGGGGGATATCGGAGCCCTTGCCGGAAAACCGGTTATGGAGGGGAAGGGCGTGTTGTTCAAGAGGTTTGCTGACGTCGATGTGTTCGACATCGAACTCGATACGCACAACGCCGATGAAGTGATCAAGGCCTGCCAGTTGCTTGAGCCGACATTCGGCGGCATCAACCTTGAGGATATTAAGGCTCCCGAATGCTTCTATATCGAGGAGACCCTCAAGAAGACGATGAAGATCCCTGTCTTCCACGATGATCAGCACGGGACCGCGATCATCAGCGGGGCCGCGCTTCTGAACGCGCTCGAGATCGTCGGCAAGAAGATCGGCGAGGTGAAGGTCGTCTTCAGCGGAGCCGGGGCCGCCGGCATCGCTTGCGCCAAGCTGTACGAGAGATTAGGTGTGCGGCGCGAGAACATGCTCCTGGTGGATACGAAGGGGGTCGTCTTCAAGGGCCGTACGGAAGGGATGAACCCCTACAAGGAATATTTTGCGTCGGATTCAAAGGCGCGGACCCTGGCCGACGCGATGAAAGGGGCCGATGTCTTCTGCGGCGTCTCGGTCAAAGGCATTCTGTCGCAGGACATGGTCAAGTCGATGGCTGCCAATCCGATCGTCTTCGCCATGGCAAACCCCGATCCGGAGATCACGTACGACGACGCTGTGGCTGCTCGGACCGATATCATCATGGCCACGGGGAGGTCCGATTTCCCGAACCAGGTGAACAACGTCCTCGGGTTCCCGTTCATTTTCCGGGGTGCGCTCGATTGTCGCGCGACGGCGATCAATGACGAGATGAAGATCGCCGCCACAATGGCCTTGGCCAAGCTGGCGAAGGAAGACGTGCCCGACTCCGTCGTCCGGGCGTATGGCGGCAATCATATCGACTTTGGACGCGAGTACATCATTCCAAAACCGTTCGATCCGCGCGTGCTGTTGTGGGTCGCACCGGCGGTTGCGAAGGCCGCCATGGAAACGGGCGTGGCGAAGCAGCCGATCCGCGACTTCGAGGCATATCGTGATTCCCTCGAAGCCCGCCTCGGCCGCTCGCGCGAAGTAATGCGCTTCTTTATCCACAAAGCGCAATCGAACCCAAAGCGCATCGTGTTTCCGGAAGGCGAAGAGGACCGCATCCTGCGAGCCGCTCAGATCCTTCTGGACGAGAAGATCGCACATCCCATCCTGCTGGGGAGCCGCACGTTCATTCGCCAGCGCATCGCCGATTTGGGGCTTGACCTGGAGGGCATCCAGATCGTCAACCCCGGCAAGTCGCCGCGCTTCGATGAGTACGTGACAGCCTTCTATGCCAAGCGCCAACGCAAAGGGCTGACTCGCGTCGATGCGGAGCGTCAGATGAAGACGCATAACATCTTCGGCATGATGATGGTGGACATGGAAGATGCCGATGGCCTCATCTCGGGCCTGACACAGCACTACCCGGCAACCGTCAAGCCGGCGCTCCAGATCATCGGCACGAAGCCCGGCATTCAGCGGGTCGCCGGATTGTATATGATGGTCTTCCGCGACCAGACGATCTTCATCGCCGATGCCACGGTGAACATCGACCCGAGCGCGGAGGTACTTGCGGAGATCGCCCTGTTGGCGGCGCGCAAAGTGCGCCAGCTCGATATGACGCCGAAGATCGCCATGCTGTCGTTCAGCAACTTCGGCAGTACGCCTCATCCGCTGACGGAAAAGGTCCGGCGCGCGACGGAGATCGTGCACGCCAAGGAACCGGACCTGATGGTTGACGGAGAGATGATGGCCGATACGGCGGTGAGTCGTGAGATCATGACGGAGCATTATCCGTTCTCGAAGCTCACGGAACCCGCGAACGTTCTCATTTGCCCAGACCTGACCTCTGCCAACATCGCGTATAAGCTGCTCGGCAAGTTGGGCGGAGCGACCGCAATCGGACCCATTCTCATGGGCATCCGGAAACCAGTATATCTGATGGCTCCGGGCATCGAGGTCGGCGACATCGTCAACATGGCGGCGATGGCGGTCTTCGAAGCTCAGGGGGACAATGGGCCAAGCTTCTCGACACAGGCCGGAACGTCGCGAAGGGAGACGGTGAACGCCTGATTTGTAGAGGAATTCAACAGGCTATGTAGAAATTCTCTACATCGCATCAACCTCTTGATACCCAACGCGTTGTACAATATCACAACACCGCCCCTTGTGGCGGTGTTGTGTTTTTCTACAGTGACGTCCGCGGTTGCTGAACGATTCAAATGCGAGAACCGTAAGTGGCTTCGTGTCATTGAGTTGTGATGGCACTTAGGGGCGATCGGGCGGAGGCCTCTGGCACATTTCTTCCAATGGAGTATGTCGCCTGCCAAGAGGTGGGCACGTTTCTGATCAGAGACGTGACGACATAGCTCAAAGGAGAATGCCATGACTGTTCTGCTCGTTGTTGCCACCATCCTGTTCTTCCTGGGAATGGACTTTGTGGTTCGCCGGGTTCGCGCTCGCAGCTCCTCGCCCGCGGCGGTTCCGGCGTCGCCCCTGCCGGTTCCGGCTCTGCCGGTCCGTATCCCCGACGGTATCTTCTTCGCCAAGACGCACACCTGGATCAACCTCTTCCCGTCCGGCAAAGTTCGCCTGGGCATCGACGACTTCGTGACGCGCCTGCTGGCCACGCCGACGGTGATGTATCTGAAGAAGCAAGGAGAGCATGTGCAGCGGGGCGAGCCCATCCTTCGGTTGCAGGAAGGAGATCGCACGCTTACCGTACGCGCGCCGTTGAGCGGGATTGTGCTCTCAGCCAATCAGTCGCTCATCGAGCATCCGGAGAAGATGAAGGACCTCTTGTTCAGCGAAGGCTGGGCCTACACGATCCAGCCCGACAAGACCTCGCAGCTCCGCGGTCTGCTGCTTGGCGAAGAGACGCATCAGTGGGTGCGCAATGAGTTCGCGCGCCTTCGTGACCTGCTGGCCGGCGTCAACGGCGCACAGGGGCTCTCGCCGGCGTTGTTGCAGGACGGAGGAGTCCCGGTCGCGGGCCTGATTGATGCGGCTCCGGCCGAAGTATGGAAGAAGTTCGAGACCGAATTCCTGACCGAAGCCTGAACTGACCACAAGGAGAGATCCATGGGATCCAAAGGAATGTTGATCGACCTGACCTTGTGTGTCGGATGCGGAGCCTGCGCGGAAGCCTGCAAGACCGAGAACGGACTGCCGGGCGACGTCGGGCCGAAAATGTCTGACACACAGTACACTGCGATCGAAGAGTACAACGGAACATACGTACGGCGCCTGTGCCAGCATTGCCAGGATCCGACGTGCGTCTCTGTGTGCCCGGTCGGTGCGTTCGAAAAGACCGAGCAGGGCCCGGTGCTGTATGACGAAACGAAGTGCATCGGGTGCCGGTACTGCATGCAGGCGTGCCCGTTCCAGGTTCCGCGATACGAATGGTCGAGCAACAATCCGCGCGTCCGCAAGTGCGTCATGTGCACCGGCCGGTTGGCGAAGGGTCTGCCGACGGCGTGCTCCGAGGCGTGCCCCACCGGCGCCACGCTGTTCGGTGACCGGGACACGCTCATCAAAGTTGCCTACGAGCGCATGGCGGCAGAGCCCGAGAAGTATGTGCAAAAGCTGTACGGCCAGCACGAGGTCGGAGGGACGTCGGTGCTCTACCTGTCGTCGGTGCCGTTCGAAGAGATCGGATTCAAGACGAACCTGACCCAGGCGGCGTTGCCGTCGCTGACGTGGAACGTGCTTTCAAAGATCCCGACCGTCGTTGCGGTGGGCGGTGTTGCCCTCTACGGCATCTGGTGGATCACCAATCGTCGCGATATGGTCCGGCGGTTCGAAGCGCAGCAAGCGCTCGGCCTACGTCCGGCCGCGAAGCGTGGGGGCGACCACGTGAATGAATCCGTCCACCATGTTGAGGAAGGGAACTGAGCCATGGCACGCCGCTTCGCATTCTCGTTCTGGAAGATCATGGCCGGCATCATCCTGGCCGCAGGCCTCGTCTCGACCGTCGTGCGCTTCACAATGGGCCTGGGTGCCTCGACGAACCTCAGCGATGAGTTTCCGTGGGGCCTTTGGATCGGGTTCGACGTTCTCACCGGCGTCGGCCTTGCCGCTGGCGGGTTCACGCTCGCCGCGATCGTGTACATCTTCAACCTGAAACGATTCGAACCGATCATCCGGCCGACCATTTTGACGGCGTTCCTGGGCTACGTGCTCGTCATCATGGGCCTGATGTACGACCTGGGTCGGCCGTTGCAGATCTGGCACGCCATTATCATGTGGAACCCACGTTCGGTGATGTTCGAGGTTGCATGGTGCGTCATGCTCTATACGACGGTGCTGGCCCTCGAATTCGCGCCGGTCGTGCTGGAGAAGTTCAAGCTGACGAAGACCATCGCGCTCCTCAAAAAGATCAGCATCCCGCTCATCATCACGGGTGTTTTGCTCTCGACCCTGCATCAGTCGTCGCTCGGGTCGCTGTATCTCATCGTTCCCGAAAAGCTGCACGGGCTCTGGTATTCGTCGCTGTTGCCTGTCTTCTTCTATCTGTCCGCCATCGCGGCGGGGTGCGGCATGGTGATCGTGGAATCGACCCTGAGCTCGCGCGCGTTCAAGCGTGGCATCGAGGTCGACCTGCTGGCAGACATCGCCCGCGTTTGCGTCGTGGTGCTGGGTGTCTATGCCACGCTCAAATTCATGGACCTGCTGGGCGATCACAAACTGGGGCTGCTCTTCGACCCGCGTGCCGAAACGTACTTCTGGTGGGCCGAATTCCTGGCCGGGGTTGTCGTGCCGATCGCGTTGTTCACGCAGCAGCGGTTCCGGACGTCGCCGTCGGGCCTCATGACGGGCGCGCTCTTCGTGGTCATCGGCTTCATCTTCAACCGGATGAACGTGACGATCACGGGCATGGAGGGATGGGCGGGTGCGATGTACGTGCCGTCGTGGATGGAGCTGTCGGTCACGGTATCGCTCGTGACGATCGGGTTCATTGTCTTTACGCTTGCCGCGAAATACCTGCCGCTGTTTGACCACGGCCACGCGCACGAGGCGCCGGACGAGTTCGACCTCATCCGGGACCTCCGGACCGTGTCACGGACGTCCTGAGGCGGCGTCGGACCCGCGATCACGGCCATGTCGTCCACGACCTCATATCGCATCTCGCCACCGGAGCAACGGTGCGTCTGGATGACGGCGGGCGTCCTGACCTACCAGCTCTGCGACCGGAACTTCGAATGCGCCGGTTGTCCGCTGGATGCGGCGATGCGGAACGCCTATGAGCGGCCGGAATCGGTCCTGCCGCTCCCCGTCGACCGCATCCACCTGCGCCCGGGGCGGTTCTATACGTCGGAGCACTGCTGGGTCGACGTGCTGGGTCCACACCGGGTCCGGATCGGCGTCGAGCCGGGATTCGCCCGACGTCTTGCAGAGGCCGATGGTATCAGCCTGCCACCGACCGGCAAGAAGCTGAACGAGCGCGACGCCGCCGTCTGGTGCCGATTCGACGATGCCATGGTCCCGGTCCGACTGCCGTTCGACCTACGCGTGCGTGAAAGCAACCGCGCCATTCGGTCGAACCCAGCGCTCCTCGCGAGCGATCCCTATGAACACGGCTGGCTCCTGGAGGCAGACGTGCAACCGGAACACCTTGACGGTCAACGCGTGATGTCGGCCCATGAGGCCGAGAAGATCTATCAGAAGGATGAAGAAGCGTTCCGCACGGCTGTCGCCGCGGGGATCGAGTCGGGCAGAGGGGTCACGGGAGCGACGTTGCAGGACGGGGGAGAACCGGCCATGACCCCGCTCAGCATGTTCGGCGCGGCGCGCTACTGTGCGCTCGTCGGTCGGATCTATTGCAAGGTGGTGTGAGGAGGGCGGGGGGGGTGAAGAAGTGATGAGCAAGTAGGAAGTAGTGAGATGAAAGTATGAAGATGGAGGTATGAGGATGTAGGTATAAAGATGTAGGCGGCTCGTTGGAAGGTCGATGCACCTGAATGTCCGGGAAGGCACTCCCGGACATTCGTGCTTGGGTGGGGCCCTCATGGCCGCAACCTGGGTATCGAGTCCTGCCGCTTGTCATCGCCCGATCTCGCTCTCTCTCCGAATTCCAATAATTGCACCCCTGGGAGGTTCCATTTTCTGCACCCTCGCCCCCGTTGGCCTCCCGGAATCGCCCTCAGCCCTCCGCATTCTCCCTTCTTCCTTCTCACTTCTGGCTCCGTGAATGGCACGGATTCTGCCGAACGGTGGAGACCGACCTCCGATCGTGCGATTCTCATCCCTGAAATACCAGCTGTTCGGCGGGGCTGCATTCCTGCTGATGGCCTTCTTCGGCCTCTACCTGCTCGATGCCATCTGGTTCCACCGGATTCAGATGACGAGCATGGTCCAGGACCGGGCCGTCGCCATCAGCGACTTCATCAAGTCGTCGACGCATTACAGCATGCTGCAGAACCGCAAGGACGACGTCTATCAGACGATGCGTTCGATGGCGCGTTCTCCGGGCATCGCGGGGCTCCGGCTCTATAATAAGAGGGGCGAGATCACGTTCTCCAGCGACACGTCGGAAATGGGGAGGATGGTCGATCTGCAGGCGGAAGCATGCGTCGATTGTCATGCCGCAGGCAGGCCGCTCGAGGCGATCCCATCAGGGAACAGCATCCGCATCTATGAGTCGTCCGGCGGAAGAGTGCTCGGACTCATCTCAACGATCCGGAACGAGCAATCATGCTCGGCCGATGGATGTCATACCTCGCCGGCCGAAAAGACCGTCCTGGGCGTGCTCGACGTACGGATGTCGCTTGTGCGACTGGATGCCGAGATCGCACGGGTGCAGACGATCGCCGTCGTCAGTGCCGCCGCCGCGCTCGTTCTGCTGTTCTTCGTTATTCGGTGGTTCCTTCGCCGGACGGTCCTGCAACCGCTGGACGCGCTGATGGAAGGGACCGTGCAGGTGGCTGACGGGAACCTCGATCACAACGTCGTCGTCGCCGCGAAGCACGAGCTGGGCCGGCTGGCCCGGAGCTTCAACGAGATGGTTGAGAGCGTTCGGGTGGCCCAGGAACACGACCGCAAGTGGTCCGAAACGCTGGAGCAGCGGGTCAAGGAAAAAACGGATGAGCTCACGGCCATACACCAGCGGATCCTGCACGTGGAGAAAATGACGTCGCTGGGCCGCCTGTCTGCCACGGTCGCGCACGAACTGAACAATCCGCTCGCGGGAATACTGACGTACACAAAGTTGTTGAGGCGCGCGCTGGAGTCCCAACGGGCCCGCCTGGAAGACCCGGAGGAATTGCTGGAGTATGCCGATATCGTCATCCGCGAGACGGGACGCAGCGGCGATATCGTCAAGAATCTGCTTCTGTTCTCGAAGAAGGAGAGCGGCGAGTTTGCGTATGAGGCACTGGGCGAACTGGTGCGCAGGGCGTACGTCCTCGTACGCCATCATTTCGAGATCCGCGACGTGAAGTTCGTCGAAGAACCGCTTGGCGATGAGGTCCAGCTGTTGTGCGACGGCCAGCAGATCCAGCAGGCCCTGGTAGCGCTCTTCGTCAACGCGGGTGACGCGATGTCGGGGGGAGGGACCTTGACCGTAACATACGGAGCGGATGCGGACACCGGGGGTGTACAGATTGCCGTGACCGACACGGGCAGCGGTATCGACCCGGAGCATCTCCCCAAGATCTTCGAGCCGTTCTTCACCACAAAAGAAGGCGGAGCTGGCGTTGGTCTGGGGTTGTCCGTCGTCTACGGGATCGTCGAACGGCATGGCGGCACCATCAGCGTCGAGTCCGAGCCTGGAAAGGGGACGACGTTCATGATCACATTCCCGCCACCACGGAGAGATGTCGCAGTTTGAATAGGGACCACGCAGGTCACGAAGAACAGCGAAGAGACACGAATATGATCGGGATCAAGAATTCGTCATATCTCTTCGTGTTCATTCGGGCTCTTGGTGGTTTCGCTACCTTACTTGTTCTACGGATGATCCCATGAGCGCAGCCCCATCCATCCTCGTTGTCGACGACGAAAAGGTCGTCCGCGATTCACTCACCAAGTGGTTTCTGCAGGACGGGTACGACGTGGAGTCGGCCGAGAGCGGGGCGGAAGCCCTGAAGCGCCTGCAAGCCCGCAAGCGTGACCTGCTCCTCCTTGACATCAAGATGCCCGGGATGGACGGTATGGAGCTGCAGCAACGCGTTAAAGAACTCGACCCGGGCGCGACGATCATCTTCATTACGGCCCATGCGACGATCGATTCGGCCGTCCAAGCGCTGAAGCAGGGGGCGTTCGACTATGTGACCAAACCGGTCGACCCCGACTATCTGTCGCATGTCGTCGCCAACGCGCTGCGTCAGCGGACACTGTCGATCGAGAATGAACGGATGCGCGAGAGCATCACATCGGCATCGCGGGCCGAAGAGCTTGTCGGCGAGTCGCCGCAGATGCGAAAGTTGTTCGAGCTCATCGATACGGTCGCAAAGACCGACACGACGGTCATGCTCCGCGGGGAAAGTGGCACAGGGAAGGAGCTCGTGGCGCGGGCCATCCACGCCAATAGTAATCGCAGGTTCTTCCCGGTCGTCCCCGTGAACTGTGGCGGGTTGGCAGAGGGCTTGCTGGAAAGTGAGCTGTTCGGTCACGAGCGGGGAGCGTTTACGGGTGCGCACTATCGACGAAAGGGAAAGCTGGAGTTGGCGGACGGCGGCACGCTCTTTCTGGATGAGGTCGGGAACATCAGTCCCAAGACGCAGATGGACCTGTTGCGTGTGCTGGAGACGAAGCAGTTCACGCGCGTCGGGGGGAACGATGTACTGCGAACTGACTTTCGCGTCATTTGCGCGACGAACAGCGATCTCGAGCAGGCGGTCAAGCAGGGGACGTTCCGCGAGGACCTGTACTATCGGCTCAACGTCTTCTCGATCGTCCTCCCGCCTCTGCGCGAGCGTCGGAGCGACATTCCCTTGCTGGCCAACTATTTTGTCCGGAAGTATGCGCTCCAAATGAGCAAGCCCATCACGGGTCTGGCCCCCGAAGCGATGGAACTCGTCGTCCAGTACTCGTGGCCCGGGAACGTGCGCGAATTGGAGAATGCGATCGAACGAGCCATGGTGCTCGGAACGCCGCCGCTGCTAAAGGCTTCGGACCTGCCGTTCCAGATGGCGACGGAGCGAGGACGGATCCGCAACGGCACGCTGGCCGACATCGAGCGCGCCTACGTCGCTGAGGTGCTTGAGCGGAACCACTGGAATATCAGCCGGTCGGCGGAGGAGCTGGATATCGACCGCGTCACGCTTTACCACAAGATCGACAAGTACGGTCTGAAGAAACCCACGTGAGCGGCACGATCCATGTGCTGAACGGGTCGGGAACGGATCCCGGCACACTCGGCGCGACCGTCCGGAGGCTCCACGAGGTATTTCATCGGACAGTCGAACTCCATCCCTTCCGGCCCGACCTGAACCGAGTGTTCGACCCGTCGCGAAGGCAGTATCACTCGTCGGGCGTGCTCAAACAAATGCTCGACGACCTGGCAGCGCACGGAGATCCTGCGGACAAGCTGATCGGGATCGTCGACGTCGACCTGTTTATTCCCGTCCTCACGTTCGTCTACGGCGAAGCACAACTGAATGGGCGCTGTGCGGTCGTCTCCACGTTCCGGCTGCGCAACGAGCTCTACGGGCTGCCGTCCGATGAACGACTGTTCCGAGAACGCATCGAGAAGGAGTGTGTGCACGAGGCGGGGCATACGTACGGTCTGGTCCACTGCCGCGATGTCGATTGTGTCATGCGATCGTCGACGTACGTCGAAGAGATCGACCTCAAGACGGCAACGCTCTGTCGCACCTGCGAACGAACGCTGAAGGGTCTCGTGGAGGGGGACTCTCCGGGATAGGGGTTCGAAGGCCCTGCAACCTCCAGCCGATCCATTTCACCCACCTGCCATGGCCGCGCGCTTTGTGGTAGTATTCAACACGGCCTCAATTCCGGCGTCTGCTAAAAGCGATTCCTGACATTCTCAAATTTTGTAATGGGGCATTGGACGCGGCCGCTTTTGCGCAATTAGGCGGGTTTTTGGGGCAAAGCCCCCCTGGCACGTTGGTTGTCCCTTCTGGTTCACCAATTGGAGAAGGCTATGATCCGAGGTACCGTACTGGTAGAAGCCGAGTTGTGCAAAGGGTGCGAACTGTGCATCGTGGCCTGTCCGCAAGAATGCATGGGGCTCGGTGAAACTCTGAACAAGAAGGGTTATCGGTTCGTCATGCTGACGGAATCGGACAAGTGCACAGGCTGCGAGAATTGTGCACTGGTGTGTCCGGATGCGGTTCTGACCGTATACCGCGAGCCGAAGAAATCACGGCAGTCACGATCGACTGAACAGGTTGCCGCATGAAACTCGACTTTCCCCGATCTGAGCCGACCCTGATGAAGGGCAACGAAGCGATGGCCGAGGCCGCACTGCGCGCCGGTATGGACGCATATTTCGGTTATCCCATTACCCCCCAGTCTGAGGTCCTTGAGTACTTGATGATCCACGGACCGAAGCGCGGGTCCGTCATTCTGCAGGCCGAGAGCGAGGTCGCGGCGATCAATATGGTGTACGGTGCGGCCGGCGCGGGGGCGCGTGTCATGATCACGTCGTCCTCCCCGGGCATCAGCCTTATGCAGGAAGGATTGTCTTACATCGCTTCGGCACAACTCCCGTGTCTCGTGGCGAACGTCCAGCGCGGAGGTCCGGGCCTGGGCACGATCCAGCCGGCACAGAGCGACTATTTCCAGGCGGTGAAGGGGGGCGGTCATGGCGACTATCGCCTCATCGTCCTCGCCCCCTCGTCAGTGCAGGAGATGTCGGATTTCGTCGTCGAAGGTTTCCGGCTGGCGGAAGAGTACCGCAACCCGGTCATGATCCTGTCGGATGGCGCGCTCGGTCAGATGATGGAGACCGTGCAGCTCCCCGAGCAAGGCTGTCTCGCGAAGCACATCCCTTCGTGGGCCACTCGTGGAAAGACCGCTGATCGCGAACGGAACATCATCACCTCGCTCTTCATCCAACCCGAGAAGATGGAGCAGGTGAACCTCGAACTGCAGGAAAAATACCGGCGTGCCCAGCAGGAAGTGGCCGCAGAGACCTTCAAGACGGACGATGCCGAGATTGTGCTCGTGGCGTTCGGCCTTGCATCGCGCATCTGCCAGAAGGTGGTCGAGATGGCCCGTGAGCGAGGTATCGCCGCAGGACTCATTCGACCGATCACGCTGTATCCGTATCCGACGGATATCATCGCCCGCGTGGCGGAGCGTGCGCAGCGCTTCCTTGTCGTGGAGATGAATGCCGGACAGATGGTGGAAGATGTGCGCCTGGCGGTCAACGGACGTCGTCCGGTGGACTTCAAAGGCCGCATGGGCGGCATCATCCCGACGCCGGAAGAGATCCTGGCGGAGGTCGAACGACTCATGGAACCGGTGGGAGCCTGAGCTGACATGGAACCGAACGACAATCTCAACGGGTTTGAACTCGTCTATCGGCGTCCCGATACGCTCGTCGATACGCCGACGCACTACTGCCCGGGCTGCGGTCACGGAGTCGCCCATCGGGTCATCATGGAAGTGATCAAGGACATGAGCATCCAGGATAAGACCGTCGGGGTTGCCCCCGTGGGCTGTTCGGTGTTCGCGTATCACTACATGAACGTCGACATGCAGGAGGCGGCACACGGGCGCGCAACGGCCGTGGCGACGGGCATCAAGCGGGTCATGCCTGACAAATTCGTGTATACCTACCAGGGTGACGGCGATCTGGCGGCCATCGGAACGAGCGAGACGATCCACACCGTCAACCGTGGCGAGAATATTCTGATCGTGTTCATCAACAACGGCGTCTACGGCATGACCGGCGGCCAGATGGCACCGACGACCCTCCCGGGTATGAAGACCACGACGTCCCCCTTTGGCCGCGAAGTGGTCTCCATGGGACATCCGCTGAACATCACCTCGCTCATTGCGGGCCTCCCCGGTGCACTGTTTGTGACACGCCAGAGCGTCCACACGCCGGCGGCGGTTCGGAAATTCAAAAAGGCAGTCCGTCAGGGGTTCGAATACCAGAAGTTGAACAAGGGGACCTGCTTCATCGAGGTCGTGTCGAACTGCCCGTCGGGCTGGAAGATGACGCCGGTCGAGTCGAACAAGTGGATGGAGCAGAACATGTTCCCGATGTATCCTCCGGGGGACCTGAAGCTGCCCCCTCCGGGCCTCAACTGATTGCTCCGTTGGTGTGACCGAAATCGTCAATCGTCAATCGTCAATCGTCAATCGTCAGTCGACAATCGACAATCGACGATCGCAACATTCGCTTCACGAATCACGTCCCGCGTCTTCCTGAGG
>CAYYOV010000011.1:0-24370 GCA_964473365.1 uncultured Ignavibacteriaceae bacterium | reverse complement strand
ACAATCGACGATCGCAACATTCGCTTCACGAATCACGTCCCGCGTCTTCCTGAGGGACGACAATCGAAGACCAGTGTGACATGAAATCATCCCACGAACTCATCATCGCCGGTTTCGGCGGACAAGGCGCGCTTTCGATGGGCCAGATCCTGGCCTATGCTGCGACGCTCGAAGGCAAGGACGTCAGCTGGATGCCGTCATACGGTCCCGAGATGCGGGGTGGTACGGCGAACTGCATCGTCATCGTGTCAGAAGGACGCATCTCGTCTCCGATCGTGACCACGTTCAACTCGGCGATCATCCTCAATCAGCCGTCGATGGACAAGTTCTTTCCCCGCGTTCGTCCCGGCGGACTCGTCATGGCCGAGCGGTCGACGGTCCTGATGCTGCCGGAAGCGCTCGACAAGGAACTGACCGTCATTGGGGCGGCCGTCGAAGCTGATGCGCTGGGAGCGCGCCAGGTCGCGAACACGGTCATGCTCGGCGCCTTCCTGGCCAAGCGCCCCCTGGTGAAAATGGAGAGCGTACTGAAAGCGCTCGACAAGGTGCTGCCGCCGCATCGTAAGCATCTGCTCGAAACGAATCGGAAAGCGTTGGAGCGGGGCCGGGCCCTGGCGATCCAGCCGGTGCCGGAAGTCGAAAGCCATCCGGCCTGACCGGGAAAGGAAGAAGACCATGGACGCAGCCAGTTTCCACTGTGAGCATGCCTGCCGGACCACGTGTGCAATGCTCTCGCAGATCATGCGTGAGGAGACGGAATTGGCCAAGCTCTACGAGACGTTGCAGTCGGAGTGCGACTACCCTGACGTTCAGAACTTCGTCCGCGACATGCTCGAAGCCAAGAGCGCCACGATCTTGCGTATCCTGCAAAAGCTGAATGAGATGCGGGCGCGGGGCGAGATCGGCAACGGCGTGATGGCGTCGTTCGATTCGATGTAAGTCGTCAGCCCAGCTGAGCACACGCACACTTCACCGCTGAGCCGCGGAGTCGCGAAGACAACGAAGATGTTCGTGCACGTTGGCGACCCCGCCTTCCGCTGGTCATGCGTTGACCCTGTTGGCAGACCTGCGGTGAACCGCCTCCGGAGGGAGCCATGAAACCCGCCATCAAGAAGATCCTCGTTCCCACCGACTTCTCCGACCTGTCCGTCGAAGCGATGCGATACGCGATGTCGCTTTCGGAGATGTACGGTGCTGCTCTGTTCCTTCTTCACATTGTCGACGACGCCCCGGTACTGGCCCTGCACACAATGGAGTTGACAAGCGATTTTGTGATCGACGATACTGCACGTACAGCGGAGCAGCACCTTGAGGAGTTCGCCAGAGTGCATGGCATTCGTACGGAGTACGGTCTGACACTTGTGACGCGGCGAGGCAACCCCTACGACGAGATCACACGGTACGCCACGGAAGAGCAGGCAGACCTGATCGTCATGGCGACCCACGGCCGGACCGGCCTGGCGCACGTTCTTCTGGGCAGCGTCGCTGAAAAGGTGGTTCAACACGCCGACATCCCCGTCCTGACCATCAAGCCAGCACGGATCCGGGCGGACCGGCCGGCGAACAAGGAGGCAGCTGAAGCACCCTAGAAGCGCAGATCGTTCCAACCAGACAGCCTATGAATGGCCCTGAGCGGCCGGTCATAGGCTGTTTCGTTTCCAACGACCGCTGGAATTTCTCAAATGTGCAAAGAATCGCCGCATGTGCTTACAAAGCGGCCCGAAACTAACCGGTATTCGGGCATACCATTTGATGATTATTGGGCACCCCTACAGATTCTGGGGAATGGGAAGACCCGACGACGGGAGATCCCGAAACATCCCATGCAGAGTGTTCGGAGGACACAACCGGTCCCGACAGCGGGGTCGTTGACGCCCTCGAGCTTCCTCGGCATGTTCCATAAAGAGAGTCATGAGGACCACCCACGTTTCGTTACGGATCGTGGCTGGAGTTCTGGCGCTTTCATTGTATGCCGGAACGACGGTCACGATGTTGGCGCAGGTCAACGATCAATGTCTCGCCTGCCATTCAGATGAATCCCTGACGACGGACCGCAACGGCAAGACCGTATCGCTCCACGTCAAGACCGAAGTGCTGGCCAAATCGCCGCACGCCAAGCTGGTCTGCACCGCCTGCCACGCGGGATTCGACCCCGAAAACCTCCCCCACAAAGATCCGATCACGTCGGTTAACTGTCTGACGTGTCACGCGAGTGCGCCGCCGAAGCACAAGTTCCATCCGCAGCTGGCGAAAGCGAACGGTGTGAACGGCGGCCCGGGCATGTCGTGCAAAGGTTGCCACGGAACGCACGACATCGTGCGTCCGTCAGACCCGGACTCAAAGTGGTCGTTCCGGAACCAGCCGGCATCTTGTGGCACGTGTCATCCGGCCGTCCAGAAGACCTTCCTCGCTTCGGCGCACGGCGACGCCTGGAGCCAGAATGTCAAAGGCGCGCCCGGATGCGTCGAATGCCATCAGCTGGACATCACAAAGGTCCGGCCGGGACGCGATTCCGCCACCGTCAAGTTGGCACAAGAGCAGCTTTGCCTGGCATGCCACAAGGACAATCCAGATGTGCGCGCGCGGATGGCGCCGTCCGCGGGCTTCATCGCCGCGTACGGGCAGAGCGTCCACGGCCAGGCACTCGAAGCGGGGAATGCTTCGGCCGCCAACTGTGTCAATTGCCACGGCAGTCATACGGTGAACAAGGGGAACAGCCCGGCCTCATCGATGCATCGCCTGCAGATCGTCGGTACGTGCGGCCAGTGCCACCTTGAGATCGGGGAAGAGTTCAACCAGAGCGTCCACGGCGTCGCCGATCGGAACGGGAACACGGACTCGCCGACCTGCACCGGCTGTCACGGCGAGCACAATATTCTGAAGACCGACGATCCGCGGTCGCCGGTCGCTGCGAAGAACGTCTCAGCCCAGGTCTGTTCGCCCTGCCATGCATCAGTCCGTCTGACCGAGAAATACGGCATCCAGTCGGACCGGTTCGAGACCTTCACCGACAGCTTCCACGGTCTTGCCATCGAAGGAGGGAAGGTCGGTGTTGCGAACTGTGCCAGTTGCCACGGCGCCCACAACATCAAGCCTTCCAGCGATCCGACCTCCAGGGTCCACAAGGACAATCTCGTCAAGACGTGCGGTGCCTGCCATCCGGGTGCGAGTGATCGCTTTGCCATCGGCAGCGTCCACGTCACGACGACCACCACATCATCCGACCCGACGCTGTATTGGATCAGTACCATCTACGTCTGGTTGATCGTGCTGACCATCGGCGGGATGACGGTCCACAACGCGGGTGATTTTGTCCGCAAGTCGATCCACAAGCTCCGTCAACGCCGCGGCCACTATGGCCATGCACATCCCGTCGGCCACCGGTTGTACCTCCGGATGTCGCTCGAGGAGCGCTTGCAACATGGTACGCTGGCAATATCCTTCATCATGCTCGTCGTGACCGGCTTCATGTTGCGGTACCCTGAGGCGTGGTGGGTCATGGCCATGCGCGATTGGGCTCCGTGGGAAGGCGACCTCCGCAGTTTGTTGCACCGGACGGCCGGCGCCATCATGGTGCTCGTCAGCCTGTGGCATATCTATTATATCACAGCGACGGCACGCGGACGTCAGCTGGTGATCGACCTGTTTCCGACGCCGCTCGACCTGAAGGAGATGATCGCCCAGGTGCGGTATAACTTCGGGTTCTCGCACGAGAAGCCCCGGCTGGGACGGTTCAGCTACATCGAAAAGGCGGAGTACTGGGCCCTTGTATGGGGAACGATCGTCATGACGGCGACGGGCTTCATCATGTGGTTTGACAACACCTTCATCAACCTGTTCGCGAAGCAGGGCTACGATATCGCGCGGACGATCCATTTCTACGAGGCATGGCTCGCGACATTGGCCATCATCGTGTGGCATTTCTACTTCGTCATCTTCAACCCTGAGGCGTATCCGATCAACTTGGCCTTCCTCAAAGGCACCATTTCAGAGGCGGAGATGGAAGAGGAACATCCTCGGGAGCTCGATGAGATACGGCGGCGCGAAGGAGGGAACCTTGACTCCCAGTCGAACGACCCGAATGGCGGCCGGTGATGCCATGAGGACGACCCGGCGGTGCTGGGACGGATGGTGGATCGTCGCCCTGATCGTCATGGCGGCGGCCCCGGCGCGCGCCCAGGAGAAGGCCGACTGTCTTGCCTGTCACGAAGACACGGGCTTGACGACCGAGCGGAAGGGGAGGACGGTTTCGCTCTACGTCAGCGAGAAGAAGTTCGACGGCTCGGTCCACGGCAGCCTGGCGTGCGTCAATTGTCATGCTGAACTCGAGGGGAAGGAACTGCCACACGAAGCTCCGCTGGCCCCGGTCGCCTGCGGCAGCTGCCACACTGACGAAGAAGGGCGCCACGCTGCCAGCCTGCACGGGGCGGCCCTGAAGCGGAACGATCCCCTGGCTCCCACCTGCCAGTCGTGCCACGGCGGCCACGAGATCCTCAGGGTGCGCGACCACGGCTCTGCGGTGGCTCCGATGAACGTGCCGTACGTCTGCGGCAGGTGCCACCAAGAGGGGACGCGCGTCACCCGCGAGCGCAAGATCCCGCAATCGAATATCATCGAGAATTTCTCGGAGAGCATCCATGGCGAAGGCCTCCTTCGCAAGGGGCTCATCGTTGCGCCAAGCTGCGCTTCCTGCCATACGGCGCACGACATCAAGCCGCACACCGACCGGTCATCGTCGATCTCGCGCGCCAATATCGCGGCGACGTGTTCCAAGTGCCACGCCGAGATCGAAACGGTCCACCGAAAGGTGATCAAGGGCGAGCTGTGGGAGAAGCAGGAACATGTGCTTCCGGCCTGCGTCGATTGCCACCAGCCCCACAAGGTGCGCAAGGTGTTCTACACCCAGGGCATGGCCGATCAGGACTGTCTGCGTTGTCACGAGCGGAACGATATCCGCGCGGCAGAGGATGGTCGGTCGCTCACGGTACGCCAGGACGATCTCGCCCATTCGACTCACCAGAAGATCGCCTGTAGCCAATGTCACTCCGAGGTGAACGCATCCAAACGCCGGGCGTGTGAGACGATCACGAGAAAAGTCGACTGCACGGCATGTCACGCTGAGGCCGGTCAGCTGTTTGCGAAGAGCCGTCACGGCGAATTGCTGGCATCGGGTGATGTGAATGCGCCGTCGTGCAAGGAGTGTCACGGCACGCACAGCGTCCAGAACAAGCGGACCCCGTCATCGCCGACGTTCGCCACCAATGTGCCGACGCTCTGCGCCAAGTGCCACCAGGAAGGCAAGAAGGCCGCAACGCGCTATGCCGGAACCGAGCACGAGATCATTAATCACTACACGGAGAGCATCCACGGCAAAGGACTCCTGAAGAGCGGCCTGACGGTGACGGCCACGTGCAGCGACTGCCACACAGCACACGACATCCGTCCATCGAAGGACACTCTATCATCTGTCAACGCGGCCAACATTCCGACGACGTGCGGAAATTGTCACCACGGCATCCAGGACCAGTTCTTGGGGAGCGTTCACGCCAAGATGGTGGGGAAGACCGAGCATGAACTGCCGGTGTGCAGCGACTGCCATAGCGCTCATACGATCCGGCGGACCGACGCCGACGGCTTCAAGATGGACATCATGACGAAGTGCGGACGATGCCACGAGAAGATCGCGGACACGTACTTCGACACATATCACGGCAAAGTGAACCAGCTGGGATACACCAAGACCGCGAAGTGCTACGACTGCCACGGTGCGCACGACATCCTGCCCGTCGCGGACCCGAAGTCGCACTTGAGTCATGATAACGTCGTCCAGACCTGTCAGAAGTGTCACCCGGGCGCGACGCGGCGGTTCGCCGGCTACCTGACGCATGCAACGCACCACGATCCCGACAAGTATCCCTTCCTCTTCTGGACCTTCTGGGGAATGACCGGCCTGTTGGTGGGCACCTTCGCCGTCTCCGGCCTTCATACGCTCTTGTGGCTGCCCCGCGCCTTCCAGATGCGACGGGAAAAGAAACAGCATCAGCGCAGACCGCCGACTGAGGGAGGCAGGAAGAGTTCATGAACACGTCCACATCCGCCTCGAACGCATCGGAGCGCGAACTGCATGTCGTCCGCTTCAGCCGGCTGAATCGGCTCCTGCACGCCATCATGATCGTCAGCTTCCTGACGCTGGCGACCACCGGCATGACGCTCAAGTTCTCGTACACACCCTGGGCCTCGGTCCTGGCCCGGTTCCTTGGCGGCTATGAAGGTGCGGGCGTTCTCCACCGCATCGCAGCGGTCTTTATGTTCGGCATCTTTACGGTCCATATCGTGGACCTGCTCCGCCGCCGGAAGCGCGACTTTGGATCGCTCCGGGGATTGATCTTCGGGCCGAACACCATGCTGCCGACGAAGGCCGACGCAAAGGACTTCATGGCGTCCATGCGATGGTTCCTCAATATGGGCCCACGTCCGGGATACGGCCGCTGGACCTACTGGGAAAAGTTCGACTATCTTGCGGTCTTCTGGGGGGTATTCGTCATTGGGTCGACGGGTCTGATGCTGTGGTTCCCCGAGTTCTTCACGCGGTGGATTCCGGGATGGGTCCTCAATGTCGCCACGATCATCCACAGCGACGAGGCGCTCCTGGCGACAGGCTTCATCTTTACGGTCCACTTCTTTAATACCCACCTTCGGCCTGAGAAATTTCCGATGGACCTGGTGATCTTTACCGGCCGCGTGCCCCTCGACGAGTTCAAAGAGGAGCGTCCCCGGGAGTACGAGGAGATGGTTGCCGCAGGCACCTTCGACGACATGCTCGTCGAGCCATACCCGCCGATCGTGGTACGGGCCATCCGGTTCTTTGCCTGGACCGCACTCTCCATCGGCTTCTCGCTGGTGGTCATGATCATCTACGCGATGATCTTTGCCTACCGGTAGCCGATCTGCCCATCGCAACGGCCGCAGCATTTGAGGCGGTTCTCACCGCTGTCACCGGCCATGCGTACAACGCCCCTCTCCGGCGTTGTGAATGCTGTCGAACTCTCGTATCATCGAAGAAGTATTCCGGAGGATGCCCATGGCCACCGAAAACGAACCGACCCTGGAAGAGCTGAAGCGAAAGCGCAGGTTTCCCAACGCCTTCTACAATCCCGTGACCCTGGCGGGCCTGGGTATCGCCGCCCTCAGCGTATCGCTCATCGCCTTTCTCGTGGTCCTCGACGCCTTCTCGGCCAACTCAAAGCCGTATGTGGGCGTCATCGCCTTCATCATCATGCCGCTCGTCTTCATCGTCGGCGCGGTCCTCGTCTTCTACGGTGCGTGGCGCTATCATCGGATCCTGCTCCATGCCGGGGCCGTGATCTACCGCTTGCCGAAGTTCGACCTCAACGATCCAAGACACTTTCGTGCCGTGCTCATCGGTGGCTTCGGGATCCTCCTCATCGTCACCATGGGGGCGTTCACGAGCTATCAGGCGTATGAATACACCGAATCGGACGCGTTCTGCGGAACGACATGCCATGAAGTGATGAGCCCAGAGTACACCGCCTATCAATATTCACCGCACGCACGCGTCGGGTGCGTCGAATGTCACATCGGGTCTGGAGCCGATTATTTTGTCAAATCGAAGCTGTCGGGAAGTTATCAGGTCTATGCCGTAGCTCTGAACAAGTTTCCGCGTCCCATTCCCACGCCCGTCCAGAACCTGCGGCCGGCCCAGGAAACATGTGAGCAATGTCACTGGCCAAAGAACTTCTTCAGCGAGAAGCTGCACAAGAACACATACTATCTGTCGGATGAACGCAACACGCGTTGGGACCTCGATCTGCTCATGAAGGTCGGCGGAGGCAATATCGAGGTCGGGCCCACCTCCGGCATCCACTGGCACATGAACGTTGCCCATACGGTCATGTATGGCACGCTCGATTCGACCCGGCAGGAGATCGCGTGGGTCCGCTCGCGCGACAGTGCCGGAGTTGAGCAGACCTACTGGAACGTCGAGATGACCCTCACGGCCGAGGATTCGAGCCGGATGATGGTCCGTCGCATGGACTGCCTCGATTGTCACAACCGGCCGTCGCACTCGTTCCATCCGCCTGCGTCGTCGGTCAACACGTCGATGACGTACGGCTGGATCGATCCGTCGTTGCCGTACATCAAGTCGATCGCCGTCGACGCGCTCGAGCGGCCGTACTCGACAAATGCGTCGGCCGTCGACAGCATCCGTTTGCTCATCACATCGTACTACGAGACAACGTATCCCGACATCGCCCGGACCCGCGCTGCAGCCATTGAAAAGGCTGTCGAGGAGGTCCAGAAGATCTATTCGCGGAACTACTTCCCTGAAATGAAGGTCCAGTGGAAGAAGTTCCCCAACAACATCGGCCATTTGTACTACCCGGGTTGCTTCCGATGCCACAACGGCAAGCACTCCACGGAGGACGGCAAGGTGTTGTCGCGTGAGTGCAATGTGTGCCATACGATCCTGGCGCAGCAATTCGAGAAAGAGAAGTTGCGCCTGTCACTGGGCGGCGTGGACTACAAGCATCCCGTGGACATCGGCGATTCATGGAAGGAAATGAACTGCAGCGACTGTCATAATAGCCAGTAAGGAGAACGAGCATGGCAGACCAGACACCGGTTCCGGAAGCGGAGCCGCGACGGGACTTCCTCAAGTGGATGTTGTCCGGGAGCGCGCTCGCCTGGGCGGCTTCTATTGTCTATCCAGTGTTCACGTATCTTCAGCCGCCGAAGCAGAACGAAGTGGCGGTGCAGAGCGTAAAGGCCGGCAAGCTCTCGGAGATCGAACGTGACTCCGGCAAGATCGTCAAGTTCGGCACGAAACCCGTGATCCTCATTCGGACGCCGACTGATGAGCTCAAAGCGTTCTCGGCCACATGCACGCACCTTGATTGCACGGTGCAATACCGTAAGGATTTCGGCATGATCTGGTGTGCATGCCACAACGGCCGGTACGACTTGAACGGGCGCAACGTACAAGGTCCGCCGCCGAAACCGCTGGACGCCTTCAAGGTGGTGCTCCAGGGCGAAGACATCACGATCCATAAGGTCTGAGCACGGAGGCCACCATGGCATCGATCGGCAAGAAGCTGTATTCGTGGTTGAGTGAACGGCTTGACCTGAACGAGGTCATCGAGTTCGCCGGCAAGAAGTACGTCCCCATCCATCGGCATTCCATCTGGTACTATTTCGGGGGCGTCGCTCTCTTCCTCTTCATCGTTCAGGTCGTCACCGGCATTCTGCTGCTCCTCTACTACAAAGGAGGAGAGGAGCTGGCGTTCGAGAGCATTCAGTATATCATGGCCAAGGTGCGGTTCGGTTGGCTCATCCGTTCGGTCCATAGCTGGGCGGCCAACTTGTTCATTCTCGCCGCGGTCATTCACATGTTCAGCGTGTATTTCGAGCGCTCCTACCGCAAGCCGCGCGAGCTGACATGGTACACCGGCATGCTGATGCTCTTCCTTGGCATGGGCTTCGGGTTCAGCGGGTATCTGCTCCCGTGGAATGAGCTTGCCTACTTCGCCACAAAGGTCGGCACGGATATCGCGGGCGTTGTTCCTGTCATTGGCAAGCCGATCATGTACTTCCTGCGCGGAGGAGAGGACGTCACAGGAGCTACGCTTTCGCGGTTCTTCGGATTCCATGTGGCCGTCCTCCCGGCCGTCTTCACAATGTTCCTCGGCGTTCATCTTCTGCTCGTTCAGGTGCAGGGGATGAGCTCGCCGCTCCATCGCGAGGGATCGACGCCAGAACCTGAGCGACGGATGCCGTTCTTCCCGAATTTTGTCCTGAGGGACCTCTTGCTGTGGCTCATCGTCCTCAACGTCCTGGCATTCCTCGCCGTCTTCTTCCCTTGGGAGCTGGGGCACAAGGCGGACCCGCTTGCTTCGGCGCCTGCAGGGATCAAGCCGGAATGGTACTTCCTCTTTATGTTCCAGACACTCAAGTACCTCCCCGCTCAGATCGGCCCGATCGACGGCGAGGTGTTGGGCATCATGGCGTTTGGCGTGGCAGGGCTTGTCTGGGTGCTCGTGCCATTCCTCGATCGTCCGAGCCAGCAAGGCGTCAGACACAAACTCGTTGACTGGCTGGGACTGGCGGTCATCGCCTTCATTCTCGTTCTGACCATCCTGGGGTGGGTCGCATGAATCCTCTCCGCATACTCAAGTTGATCGTGGCCGTGGGACTCATGGCCGCCTCCACTGTTCTGGCACAGGACAAGTGTCTGGAGTGCCATTCTGCGACGGACGACGCCGCATCGAAAGCTTTCCTCTCCGACGTCCATCGCTCCAAAGGGCTGACCTGCGCCTCCTGCCATGGCGGCGATCCGCGCTCCGATGACATGGAACAGGCGATGTCCAAGAAGGCCGGCTTCGTCGGAGTTCCGAAAGGTGACGCCATCTCGGCAATGTGCGCAAGCTGCCACGGCGACGCGACGCGCATGACGAGTTTCCACTCCCAGCTCCCGACGACGCAGTGGTCGGACCTGCAGACGAGCGTGCACTTCAAGCAGGGTGTGACTGGGACGGAACACATCGCCCAATGCTCCACCTGCCACGGAAACCACGGCGTCCGTCGGGTCTCCGATCCGGCGTCCCCCGTCTCTCCGAAGAACATCGTTCAGACCTGCTCCCAGTGCCATTCGGACGCGGCGTACATGCGCATGTACAATCCTTCGTTACCCGTGGACCAACGCGACAAGTATCTGACGAGCGTTCATGGCATGAAGAACAAAGCCGGTGACCTCCGGGTAGCCGAGTGCGCGAGCTGCCACGGGAGTCATGCGATCCGGTCCGTCAACGACGCCCGGTCTCTCGTGTATCCCACCAATATCCCGTCGACGTGTGCCCGTTGCCACTCCGACGAGAAGCTGATGAAGGTGTATGGGATCCCCACCGATCAGTACGATCGGTATGCCCAAAGCGTTCACGGCAAAGCGTTGCTGGAAAAGAAGGATCTCGGCGCACCTGCGTGCAATGACTGCCACGGGAATCACGGCGCCATGCCTCCGGGGATCACTTCGATCTCGCTCGTCTGTGGAACATGTCACGCGTTGAACGCGGAACTCTTCTCGGCGAGTCCGCACAAGGCGGGATTCGATCGTCTGAAGAAGCCGGAATGCGAGACGTGCCACGGGAACCATGAGATCGTGGCGGCGACCGATCGGTTGTTGGGTGTCGCACCCGAAGCGGCCTGCCGGATGTGCCATTCCGAAACGGCGTATCCGCGTGGGTTCGCAGCCGCGGCGGCAATGCGGGCCAGCATTGACAGCCTCGAAGCCGACGAGATGGTGGCTGACAGCCTCGTTTCCGAAGCGGAGCAAAAGGGAATGGAGGTCGGCGAGGCGCGGTATCAACTCCGCGACGTTCGCCAGGCTCGTCTCGAGTCGCGAACGATGGTCCACGCGTTCAATCTCGAGAAGTTCCGCGAGGTGACGACAAAGGGGCGGATGACCGCGGCAGAGGTCACAGGATCAGCACAGGCTGCGCTGGAAGAGCATCAGTTCCGTCGGGTCGGCTTCGGCATCTCGACCGGGATCCTGACCCTGCTGGTGATCTCGCTCGCACTCTACATTCGCAGGATGGAGCAGAAGAAGTCGTAGACGTGGCGGTCAGGAACAATACACCCGGCATCGTTCCCGCTTTCGGGAATGTGTGCATCGGGATTCCCATGGCGCGGAAAGTTTCCACCGGTGCAAGCAGGGGCACGAGTATTTCTTCCATTTTTCGTTGATATGGTTGGCATACGGGTTGTCCATCGAGCGATCGACTATGAGGATACCACGGTGAAACGCCCACTTCAACAACTTCTTGCCGGCATGCTGTTGCTGTCTCTGACGGCGACCGGGCAGTATTTCCAGCTCCGGACGGTCACGTCGGCATACGCCTGGCAGCGGAACGACACGGTCGGTCAGGTGAACACGCACCTCTACGGGTATGAGACGGTGCAGTTGAGCCTCGGCGACCAACGCTACTCGGTCAACGCGAACGTTCAGGGATTCAACGACTTCGCCGGTCCGGTGAAGAACGATCCCTTGTTCAGACTTCAGAATCTGTCTGTTAGGGTGCGCGACCTGTTTGACATGGTCGACGTTCAGGCCGGCCGGTTCTTCGTCTTCGCCGGGGCGGGTGTCGGGCTGATGGACGGCGGTCAGGCGACGGTGAAGTTGCCGTGGTATCCGGTCAAGATCGTCGGATACGCCGGAGCGCTTGCGCCCGCCGGACGGAAGTTCGAGCTCATCGCCGACATCGCCGACAACAAAATGTTCGGCGCGCAGGCGATCGTCCAGCCGCTGCACGAGGCCCAATTCTCGCTCAGCTACGCCAACCGTCGGATGACGCAGAAGACGTATACAGCGATCCGGTCGAACGACCTGCTGACGGCGACCAAGTCGATCGAGCTGCGCCCTGCTCCGCGGAACGAGCAACTCCTGAGCTTTGATGCGTCGGGCGACCTTCCGGGTTGGGGCGATGCGTATCTGAGGTACGACCATGATCTGGAGACGGAATCGATGGCGCGACTGAACGCCTTCGGTCGGGTCCGGGTCATGGACGGACTCTCGCTGACGGCCGAGTATCTGCAACGCGAGCCACGCGTGGCCTACAACTCCATCTTCTCCGTCTTTGCCTATTCGACCTTGAAGGAGGCAGAGGGGGGCGTGGAATACGAGGTCCTGAAAGACTGGTTCCTCGTTGCCAAGTACGGTTCGGTGTCGTACGGCGACGGGACGACCGATCGCATTACCATCGCGGCGAACGGGCGGCTTGCAGGAGCGAGCATCTCGCGCAACACCACCTACAACGGCGAGATCTCAGCGGCAAGCGTGAACGCCTCATACCCGTTGCTCGACAACTTTGTGACGCCGACGCTTCTCGTGGGGTACTCGCAGTACAAACTCGACGCCACCGCACCACTGGAGAACGCGTTGAGCCTGGCGGCCGGCGCTGTTGTGCGCCCGCTGCCGACTCTCAACGTCGACGCCCAAGTGCAGTGGATCAATAACCGCATCTACGCCAACGACGTCCGGCTCTTTGTCCGGTTGAGCTACCAGCTCACCCGGCGGCTGGACCTGTTCTAAGGGGTGCCGCCATGATCATGACCATGCTTCTCCGCCGGCCCTCGCTCATCCTGACCGCTATCGTGGCGGTCATGGCGATCGTCGTCGGCGTTTCTGCTCTCTCTGCTTCGGCCGAGGGTCCTACCGTCACCGAGAAGAACGGCATCAAGTTCTCGCACAAGTCCCATGTTCAGGAGACGGGCATCGCCTGCGCCGATTGCCACACAAAGGTGGCCGCGAGCGTACGATCAACCGACCAGCTTCGTCCTGACCACACCAGCTGCGAATCGTGCCACCAGGAACAGCTTGAGAACTCCTGCACGACGTGCCATACGAGCGACGACCCGCTTAGTTATGCTGCAAAAGCTCCCGTGGACCGTGAACTCGTGTTCTCGCACAAGGAACACCTCGATCGCGGCACTGAGTGCGTGACGTGTCACGTCGGCGTCGACGCGATGGAGCAGGCGGTCGGCGACCATGTCCCGACCATGGCCACGTGCAACACGTGTCACAATGATGTCCAGGCCAGCGCCGCGTGTGAGCGCTGCCATACGAACCTTGCTGCATTGCGTCCAGCCGAGCACAATCGTGTCGACTTCATGAAGGAGCACAAGAAGGTCGCTCAGCGGATGGACGCCAATTGCGCTTCGTGTCACACGGAGATCTCCTGCTCCGATTGTCATAACGGATCGGACCTCCAGAAGGTCAACGTTCCGGGGACGGACCTGACCGGAGAGCGGGGACCGCGCACGTTTGCGATCAGCCGCGGACAAGGCATGCGCTTGACGAAAGTGCACGACCTGAATTTCCGGTTCACCCATGGCCTGTCGGCTAAAGGCAAGTCGATGGAATGCCAGACATGCCATGATAACCAGGTATTCTGCTCGACATGCCATCTTGCCGGCGGGAATGTCAATCAAGCGTCGTTCCGGCCGGCCGGCCACAGCGTTTCGGGATTCGTGACGATCGGAGTCGGATCCGGCGGCGGGGAGCACGCTCGGATGGCGAAGCGCGACATCGAATCGTGCGCTTCGTGTCATGATCCAGAAGCTGCCGACCCCACCTGCGTGACGTGCCATGTCGATCCCGACGGGATCAAGGGGACGCAGGCGAGGACGCATGTTCGCGGCTTCATGGCCGACGAACACGGAGATTGGCATGTCGATCCCGGTGCGAACTGCTACGTGTGCCACACGGATGCGAATGCGCAGCCGGGCGGCGTCAAGGGTCAGAAATTCTGCGGCTACTGTCACAACTAAGCCATGCGAACCCGTATGAACCACCATTCGTTCATCCGCCTGGCGGCCGTCATCGCGACGATCGCCCTCTTGATTGGGTGCGCGGACCTGCAAGAGCAGCTTCCACCCGCGACCACAGCCGGCGCGAAGGTCCATGCAGATGGATGGGTCGTTCCCGCATCCGCCGACTTCCACGGCAAGTACATTCGCGCCAATGGCTGGGACATGAGCAGTTGCCAGCAATGTCACGGCGCCCTCAACAGTTCGAACGGCGGCACGGCGGGGGTCAGTTGTTCGACCTGCCATTCGCAGCCGGCCGGCCCGAATGACTGCACCACATGTCATGGAGGGCTCAATGCCGCCCCGCCGCGGGACCTCGATGGCGCGACGACGATCACGTCGCCCGGTGTCGGCGCTCACCAGTTCCACCTGGCGACGATGACGGCGGCCAAACTGGTCCTCTGCGCGGAATGCCACACCGTCCCTGCGGCCACCGCAGACGCCGGCCACATCGATGCATCGCTTCCAGCCGAAGTCCCGATGAATGGCACGCTCGTGCGGAAGGTGACGTCGGGCGTCACCCCGAACCCTGTCTATTCTTTCGCAAACAACACCTGCGGCGGCACGTATTGCCATGGGTCCTTCAAGAACGGCAATCTGACGAACGCGCCAACGTGGATCGCTCCGGCCGGAACCGGCGCGGCATGCGGAACGTGCCACGGCAATACGGCCGCTTCGACGACGGCGCAGAAAGCGCTGCCCAAGACGGTTGCGAACGGCGGAACACACCCGAACTACACTCGGTGCGTCTGGTGCCATGACCAGACGGTGAACGCGAGCGCGTCGATCGTTGATGCGTCGAAGCATGTGGACGGCACCGTTCAGCTCTATCCCTACGGTGGCTCGATCAGCTGCCGGAAGTGCCACGGCTCCACGAACGCGTCGCCGCCGGTCGACCTGGCCGGCAACACGGACGTGAGCTTCCCGGGCGTCGGTGCGCACCAAGCGCACCGTGGCGCGGCGGGTCTCGGCGACGCCGTCTCGTGCACCGAGTGCCATGTGAGTCCGAGCGGCCTCGACTACACGGGTGCTGATGGCCATATGGATGGCAATCCAAACTCCGAGCTCACGTTTGGAGCGCAGGCACGACTCGCGACCCCGGGCGTGACGCCCGATCCTTCGTATAGCTTTGCGACCCGCTCGTGCTCCGGAACGTACTGCCACGGCGCTTTCACCAACGGCAATCCCGCCAACGCGCCGGTTTGGAACTCGCCGGCCGGGACGGCGGCGGTGTGCGGCACCTGCCATGGCAACACGGCAGGGGCGACCACGGCGGAAAAAGCGCTCCCCAAGACCGCTGCCAGCGGCGGAACGCACCCGAACTACACCCAGTGTTCGATGTGCCATGACCAGGTCGTGAACGCCTCGGCGACCATCATCGATGTTGCGAAGCACATCGACGGCGTCAATCAGATCTACCCGTACGGCGGCGCTGTCGATTGCAGCCATTGCCACGGCAGCGCGACGAATGCGGCCCCCCCAACGGATATCGCGGGTAATACCGCCACGACAGCTCGCGGAGTTGGTGCCCATCAGGTGCACCTTGGAGCCACTACGGCGAAGACGGTGAAGTGCGCGGAGTGTCATGCGGTGCCGACGACATTGGACTACACCGGCGCCGATGGTCATATGGAAGGCACAGCCCTTGCCGAAGTGGCCATGAACGATACGCTCGCGCGGCTCATTACGACGGTCGGATCTTCCGCAACGCAGATCGTGCCGAACCCGGTCTATAACCCGACCGACCAATCATGCAGCAACACCTATTGCCACGGAACGTTCGACTACGGCAACGCTTCGAATGCGCCGACATGGACGAACGCAGCATCGGGGAGCTGCGGCACGTGCCATGGCAACGCCGCGACCGGCAATCCACTGCCGCCGCCGCCGCACTCGACGAACCAGAACTGTCAGATCTGTCACACGTTTTCGGGCGAATCGCCGATCGCGACGTTCGACGCCGTGAATGGGACCTACAGCATCACCAACGCGAAGCGGCATATCAACGGCCGCCGCAACACATTCACGACAGAAGGCCCGTACTGACCCAGGTGTGCAGCAACCTCCGCCAGAGTGTTGGCGGAACCTTCGTCCATCATTCATCGAATAAGGGATCAATTCCCGGCGTAGGCGCCCATGATGGCGCATCACCCGAGTGGGATTGGAGAGAGAGGATATGACCGGTACCATCATTTTGTGGATCGCATTTATCGCTTCGCTCATCGGAGCCCTTCTGTATCAACGCGCTGCGACGGGGAAGGCCCGTCTCGTACGCGAAGCACGCTGGAGCCTCATGACGTCCGTCGTGTCGATCTCAGCGGCGGCCGTACTGCTGTTCTTCTACATCATGCAGCACCGCTTCGATGTCAACTACGTGTACGGCTATAGTTCACGAGAACTGCCGACGTATCTGCTCGTCACGACGTTCTGGGCCGGACAGGAAGGAAGTTTCCTCCTGTGGGCACTCTTCGGGGCGCTGTTCGGCCTCGTTCTTCGTTCCTATGCCCGTTCGAGACGCATCGAGTATGAGGTGATGGCGGTCTACGGGATGCTTCAGACATTCATGCTGCTCCTCGTCGTGGTGAAGACCCCGTTCACGCCGGTGTGGGAAGCATTCCCCAATGACTTGCAAGTGGGGCAAGTACCTGCCGACGGCCGCGGACTGAATCCGCTCCTCCAGAACATGTGGATGGCGATCCATCCGCCGATCCTGTTCATCGGTTTCGCGGCGCTTGCCGTGCCGTTCGCGCTTGCCGTGACAGCGTTGTGGCGCCGCACGTACCACGAGTGGGCCTCTGTGGCTCTTCCGTGGGCCCTCTTTTCGGTTGTGGCACTTGGATCCGGCCTCATGCTCGGCGGCTACTGGGCATACGGGGTCCTCGGATGGGGTGGCTGGTGGGGTTGGGATCCGGTCGAGAATGCTTCGCTGATCCCCTGGCTCGTTGCGGTCGCTTTGTTGCATACGCTGCTCGTGCAGAAGAAGGGTGGCGGCTTCGTCCGGACGAACTTCGCGTTGGCGATCTTGGCGTACGTCCTGGTTGTGTACAGCACCTTCCTCACCCGGAGCGGCATTCTCGGTGATGCGTCCGTCCATTCCTTCACGGATCCTGGGGCGTTCGTCTACACCCTCCTCCTCGTGTGGGTCGCGAGTCTTGTCGTCATCGGGTTCGGACTCCTGGTCCGCCGGTGGAGCCATTTGAAACCGACAGCCGCCATCACTGGCATACTGCGGAAGGACTCCATGCTCGGCTGGGCGACAGTGGTCATCGCTCTGCTGGCGTTCATCGTCTTCGTCGGTACGAACTGGCCGATCGTGTCTAACGGTACCGTCGAGCCGAGTTTCTATAACAAGACGGGCGTGCCGATCGGGATCCTCCTGGCGGTGCTCCTGGGCCTGAGCTTGGCACTCCAGTGGGAAGAAGTGCCGTTCTCTGTCGCCCTCAAGCGGATGCTCCCCTCCGTCGCAGGTGCCGTGGCCGTCACGATCGGCATCTTCTTCATGGGCGTCCGCGAGGTCCTTCCGCTAGTGTTTTCTCTGTCATCGCTCTTCGCGCTTTTCATGAGCATACGGACCGCCGCCGTGATGTATCGCGTGGAGGTCTTGGCCATCGGGGGACCGTTGGCGCACTTCGGACTCGCCGTCGTGTTCCTGGGCGTGATCGGTTCGGGCTTCTACAGTGAACAGAAGACTGTATCGCTTCCGCAGGGCGAGACGGTGGACCTCATGGGATACCAGTTGACCTATGCCGGTTCCACGCCAACAGCCGATGGCAAGTACGTGTTCACGGTGAATGCCCGACACGGCGAAACGGCCTTCACCACGTCGCCGGTGATGTTCCAGAGCGAGTACAACAACTCGATCATGCGCAACCCGGACTATGTGAGCTTTCTGACCAGGGACTTCTACGTGGAGCCCGTGTCGCTCGAGCCGGGTAAACGGGCCGGACAAGGGCGGATGGTCCAGGTCCCGAAGGGTGGAAGCGTGGACGTAGCCGGATATACGGTGACGTTCGAGCGGTTTGACACGCAATCGCATTCCGGCGGCATGGCGCAGCAGGCAGATGGTGGCATGTCGATCGGCGCAGTGCTGAAGGTGTCGAAAGGACGACAGGTCCGTACCTTGACACCGGTATCGGTCTTCGCCGCGGGTGAAGTTCGGTCGGCCACGGGTGTGGCGTTCGACCAGCAGACGGAGGTTCGGCTTATTGGGATGAACATTGGCATGTCCGGCGAAGGGTCGTCTATCATCCTCGAAGCGACTTCGCCGGGGGCCCCGATGGGAATGACGCCCGAAACACTCGTGGTCGAAGCAAGCGTGAAGCCCTTCATCAGTTTCGTCTGGCTCGGCACACTGATCTGCTTCCTGGGTGTCGCTCTGGCGCTCGTCCGTCGGCGGCTCGAAGGACAACACGCGAATGTCGAAGCGGCGACGCATCGCCGCGCGGAGCCGGTCTCCGCGTGACCGGCCGCGGGCCGAGCCGCGAGGCAGGAAGCTTTCTCGGACCATCCTCTTGAACGACCTGGGGCGCCGCCGGATATTTGGAATACCGGCGGCGTCATCAGCCCACGGTCGAAGCCGCCCGAGCGCCGGTCCCACCGGGACCGGGTCGAGCGCGTTGGAGATGCACTATGATCGCCCCCCGTCACCTGTTGGTCCCCACCGACCTTTCGCCATTCTCGTTGTCCGTACTTCGATATGCCGTGGAGATTGCCGACCTCTTCCGGGCCCGGGTTACGGTCCTGCACGTGGTCGACCGTCATGCGGAACACGCTCACCTGACGGATGCGGAGCGCGAACGCCAGGCCCGAGCGGCGATCGACGTCCTCCTGCATCAGGTCGGAGCCGAGGGGCGCGCCATCGGCGTGGTCGTTCGTCACGGCCCCGCCGCGGCACAGATCGTCACCGCCGCGCACGATCTGGCGGCGGACTTGATCGTGATGTGTACGCACGGACGTACCGGAATGCAACACGTATTGGTGGGAAGCGTGGCGGAGAGAGTTGTGCGAATGTCGGCCTGTCCGGTGCTGACCATGCGGCCCGAGGAATTCAGGGAAATCGTGGGGCTAACGGAGGATGACGTCGCAGGCGATCTGCACCTGAACATGCCGGAGTAGCGACATGCGAAGTGATGATGCGGGATGAACGATGAAGGGCGGCCCTCAGGCCGCCCTTCGCATGTATCTCGATCGTTCGCGTGATCAGGAGATCGCGGCTCGCCACAGAACCTTGCGTTGGTTCGTATTGACGAGCTCGATGTCCTTGGGAATGATCCTGAGGAGCGCTTGCTGTTTGATCGCCGGTTGATTGATGTCGATCGTGAAACGAATGCGGAAGTAGACCGCCGATTCGTCGGTCTTGGTCTCCATCGCCGTCGCCCGGTCGACGGGCCATGACCACGTCGGCTTGAATTTCATGACCATCCGGTTCGTGCGATAGCCGCCCAGGACCGTGTCCTTGATGCCGATGTACGGATTGGTCGGAATGTAGGAGACGAGGCTTGGAATATCATACGGTGCCTCAACGGCGACGCTGCAGGCGACCGCGTACACCTGCTTGTCGGCGTTGTAACTCACGAGTTTGGCCTTGAGCAGAAGACCGAACACACGTGTGTCAAGCTTCTCGTCCTTGATCTGCTTTGCCAGATCGGCCATGAAGACCTGTCGGCGTGTCGCGACCCGTTTTTCAAACTCAGGTGTCGTCTCAAACTCTCCCTTCGTCAGCGTCTCCGCAAAGAAGGCGTCGGTCTTCTCTTTCAGGAACGACCATTCTTTTTTGAGGATCTCCGTGAATTGTTCAGGAGAAAGATTGGCGTCGGGGTCCGGGGCAGGTTCCTGCGCCAGGGCCACGGCTGGTCCGAGCATGCAACATAGGGCGACGAGAAGAAGATGCGCAGTCGTTTTCATGCGGGTGTCCGAAGAGTGGAATGACTGGGTGAATATACAAGTTTTCCTCTATTGTGGGTAGGAGGCTGCGGAGCGAGTGTTTGCCGTCACTTCGACCCGCCTTCGGTATCCTTATCAGCCCCCAGCGTTTGGAGGACCACATTCCAGTCCATCCACCCCTCCCGGCCGTTGACCCACCGGTCGATCCATCGGAATTCCATTACCATCTTTGCCAGTTGGTTCCTCGGTTCGGTGATTCCATGGGTACCTCCAGGATAGACGAAGAGCTCCGTCGGCACGCCGAGCTGACGGAGGGCCATGTGCAGTTCCTCACTTTGCGGTCGCGGGACCCTCGGGTCGCCGTCCACGACATGGATCATCGTCGGCGTGCGCGCGTTCCTGATGTACTTCAGCGGAGAGATGTCCCACACGTGTTCGAAGTCCTCGTAGGGCCGCGTCCCGAAATACTCCTGGCGGACACGCTGCATGTCGCTCTGCGCGTACATCGACGTCCAGTTCACCGCACCGGCACCCGATGAGATCGCCTTGAAGCGGTCGGTCTGGACCAGGATCCAGTTCGACCAGTGACCTCCGGCGCTCCAGCCCATGCTCGCCAGGCGCTCAGGGTCGACGATGCCGCGGGCGATCAGGTGGTCGACACCCGTCATGATGTCCTCGTACCCGAGCCGGAAGTACTCTCCGCGGATGCTGGTCCGGAACGTCTCGCCATAGTTGGATGACCCGCGGTAGTTTGGGAGGAGGACGGCGTACCCGGCCGCGGCGAACACATGGCTGTACGTCCCGTAGGAAGCGTTGAAATTCAGCAGACTGGCTGACGCAGGGCCACCGTGGATCTGCACCACGAGCGGGAGACGTTCGTTCGGTCGCCGATCTGGCGGAAGAACGAGGATCCCTTCAACGATGGTCCCGTCCTTCGAACGCCACGTGATCGTGTCGGTGATGCCGAGCGTCAGGGATCGCGCATCCGGATTTGCATCGGTCAAACGCTTCCAAGACGATCGTCGCCCGATTCGGTCGAACCGATCGACGGTGTAATAGTCTGGAGGTTCGGTGGGAGAACTGAACAGAATGACCGTTCGATGCGACCATCGGTCATAGCTCACATCGACCATTCCACGTTCGTTCGTCACCTGCCGGACGTCGCCGGTGGACGCGTTCACAGAGAAGAGCTGGGTCGTGGACCGTAACCCTTCATTGAAATAGAGCGTCGACCCGTCCTCGGACCACCACTCAGCGGACATCGGGAGGTCTCGGTTCGCAGGCAATTCGCGCATCAGGCCTCGGCGATCAGCCGTCCTCCGCTGGTAGAGCCGGGTGTCGCGGAAGTACGTAAAATCTTCCGGAGCTGAGAAGACGAACGATCGTCCGTCGGGGGAGAAGAGGACGGTGCTTTCCGGCGTTTCAAGGTTCTTCGTGAGCCGCTCGACCTCACCGGAAGCAACGTTGACGAGATAGAGGTCGCCATAGTTCGACGATTCCATCACCGTTCGGGCATACCGGTCGTTGACGATCCCGCGGAAGGCGACCCATGCGCCGTCGTCTGACACCGTCACTCCGGAGACGCTGTACGCGTCGCCTGAGGTCAATCGGCGTTCCTTCGAGCTTTCGAGGTCCAGGACCCACAGATGTTCGGGAGCCGACGACTCGTTCCGGACCCGGACGTCGAACTTCTTCTCTTTGCGTCTTCGGTTTGCCGTGTCCGCGCTGTCGGGGGCCGTAAACAGGACCGATCGGCCGTCGGGAGTGAACGTCCACCACGAAACGCCGGCCGACCGTTTGACACGCTGTCGGGGCTTTGCGTCGGCGAGAGAATCAGCTGGAAGCATCCAGAGCGAACGCTCCCCGTCTTTTCCGCTCAGGTATCCGACCCATCGACCGTTCCGGGAGACGCGGGGCGACACTACGCCTTCTTTGACGTCGGTGATCCGCCGGGCTTCACCGCCGTCGATCGGCATAACAAACAACTGAACAACGGCCTTACCTTCGCCCGATTCACGGTCAGAGAGGAAGAGGAATCGGCGGCTGTCCATGAGCCATTGTGGATCGGTCTCGCTTCTGTCGGGTGTCGACGTCATCGCGCGCGCAGAGCCAACACCTCGCTCGACGTTCACGAACCAGACGTCGGTGAATCGCTTGCCCTTCTCCCAATGCAATGTGCTCAGCGTGTGCAAGAAATACTGGCCGTCAGGGCTGATCGAACCCGAGCCGACTGATCGCATCGAGAGAACGTCCATGAACGACATCGGACGTTTCGGTTGGGAGTTCGCGGTGGGGCCGGAGAGGAGGAGCGCGAGAACGAGCGAGAGGGAAAAACGAAGCATGGGGATTCCTTTCGATGGCCTTGAACAAAATACGGATCGTGAAGCAGAATCGGCAACTTGCCTTTCCCCTCACCCCTCTCTATATTGTTACACCCCAGAGGCGGGGTGTGTCCCTCTCATTGATACCGATCCCGAATCCCATGGAAAAGGTCCTGTCGTACGTCAACGCCAACAACGACCGCTATTTGGCCGAGGTGAAGGAATTCATCGCCATCCCGAGCGTTTCGTCGCAGAGCAACCATCAACCCGACATGCACCGGTGTGCCGAGTGGGTCTCGGGACAGATGCGCTCGATCGGGATGCAGAATGTCCAGATCTTTCAAACGCCCGGACACCCGATCGTCTACTCGGAATGGCTGGGCGCTCCCGGCGCGCCCACGGTGCTGCTCTATGGCCACTATGATGTCCAGCCGGTCGATCCGGTGAATCTCTGGAGCTCCCCGCCGTTCGAGGCGACCATCCGCGACGGCAATCTGTACGCGCGCGGTTCGGCTGACGACAAGGGGCAGGTCTACATCCACTTCAAGGCCATCGAGGCGTACACCAAGAACGGCGTTCCGCTTCCCGTCAACATCAAGATGCTCATCGAAGGGGAGGAGGAGGTCGGGTCGGCCAACCTCGATGCATTCGTCCGTGAACACAAAGCGCTCCTGAAGGCTGATCTGGTCCTCATCTCCGATTCATCCATGTTCGCCAAAGGCGTCCCGTCCGTTTGTTACGGATTGCGGGGTCTTGCGTACATGGAGGTGGAGGTCGAGGGACCGAACACGGATCTGCACTCCGGTTCGTTCGGCGGGTCGGTGCACAACCCGATCCAGGCTCTGGCCGAAATGATCGCGTCGTTGCACGACAAGAACGGCAAGATCACGGTGAGAGGATTCTACGATGATGTTCGACCGCTGACAAAGGCCGAACGCGCGTCGTTCAAGAAGCTCCCATGGAGCGACGCCAAGTATGCCAAGCAGCTGGGCGTCGGCCAGTTGTACGGGGAGAAGGGATTCACCTCGCTCGAGCGACTCTGGGCCCGACCGACGCTGGAATGCAACGGGATCTGGGGTGGATACACGGGGGAAGGGGCCAAGACGGTCCTGCCGTCGAAAGCATTCGCGAAGATCTCGATGCGACTCGTTGCCGACCAGACAAGCGCGAAGGCGGCCAAGATGTTCGAGAAGCATTTCAAGGCCATCGCCCCGAAGACCGTCAAGGTCAAGGTGCGGGCGCTGCACGGTGGCGAGCCGGCGATCACGCCGATCGACAGCCCGGGCGTCAAGGCCGCCGTGACGGCGTTACAGAAGGGGTTCGGCAAGAAGCCCCTGTATCAGCGCGAAGGCGGTTCGATCCCCATCGTCGTCCAGTTCAAGAAGATCCTTGGGATCGACACCGTGCTCCTCGGCTTCGGCCTACCCGACGAGAATGCGCACGCTCCCAATGAGTTCATCAACCTCGACAATTTCTTCGGGGGCATCCGCACGGCCGCGCACTTCTACAACGAGTTACCGGCGGAATGGAAGAAAAGAGGCGGTACGGGAAGCTAGGTGGCACGCAGAGCCGCAGAGGCAGCTGAGTTCGCAATGGTTCATCGTCCATCAAAATTACAGCTCTGCTGAGTTTGCGTTCTCCACGTCTCTGCGCGAGACGCTTCTAGAATTCGACGAGAATTTGTCCCGCAGGGGATAGATTGCATTCACATCGGGCCCCAAACTCGGTGCAAAGGTCTGATCCGGTACCCCCCTCCCGGCATCGACGAAATGAATGGGAACTATCCA